>NZ_BAABIC010000001.1:0-533795 GCF_039542425.1 Pseudonocardia yuanmonensis | reverse complement strand
TGATCGAGGGCGTGATCCCGACGCACCCGCTCGACGTCCAGGACGCGCTGATCCACTACGCCCGCAAGGGCGCGATCATCAACTCCACCTACCAGCTCTGACCGGAACGAACGGCGCTCTCGCTCACTAGATGTGAGCGAGGGCGCCGTTCGTGCAGTCCTGATCCGAGGGGGAACGGTCCCGGACGCCCCCGGGACCGTTCCCCCTCGCTCGCGCGGGGAGGCCGGATGGCAATGCTCGACGGGGAGGCCGCGGTGGACGCGGCGCGGGTCCGCGTCCGGGTCCTTCGCGACCGCCGTCCCGACACGTACGCTGCCCGGACGGCGACCCGTCCGGGGCGGCCCGAGCTGCGCGCGCCGTCGAGGTGACGGAGCTGTCGGAGCCGGTGGGGCGCGAGGAGGGACGCGTGGGTGCGCTGAGGATCGGTGCCGTGGCGGCCGCGTTCGGCCGGGACCTGGAAGGCGCCCTCGCCCGGGTCGCGACGCTGATCGACCACGCCCGGCGGTCGCAGGTCGGCCTCCTGGTGCTGCCCGACGCCGCGCTCGGCGGCTACCTCTCGGACTTCGGGGCCGAGGCGGAGTCCGAGCTGCCGCCCGCGCTCGACCCGGAGGGCCCGGAGCTGCGCAAGGTCGCCGACCTGGCCGGCGACATGGTCGTGTGCATCGGGCTGTGCGAGGCCGGGCCCGGCGGGGTCCGGTACAACACCGCCGCCTGCGTCGACGGCAGCGGTGTCCTGGGCCTGCACCGCAAGGTCCACCAGCCGGTCGGCGAGGAGCGGGTGTACGCGGCGGGGAACCGCTTCGGCGCCTTCGACACCCCGGTCGGCCGGCTCGGCATGCTCGTCGACTACGACAAGACCTTCCCCGAGTCCGCCCGCGCGCTCGCCCTCGACGGCGCCCAGATCGTCGCCTGCCTCTCGGCGTGGCCGACGAGCATCACGAACCGGGCGCCGCGGATGGCGCAGGACCGGCAGTCCCGGCTCTTCGACCTCTACGACCGCTCCCGGGCGGCCGAGAACCAGATCGTGCTGGTGTCGTCCAACCAGACCGGCTCGATGGGCAGGATGCGGTTCCTCGGGCAGGCCAAGGTCGTCGGGCCGGACGGCGAGGTGCTCGCCCGGACCTGGGCCAAGGCCGGGATCGCGGTGGCCGAGATCGACGTCGAGGCCTCGCTCGGTGCCGCCCGGCGGCGGCTCTCCCACCTCACCGAGCGGCGCCCCGAGGCCTATCGCTGATCCGCGGGGGTCAGCAGCAGCAGCCGCAGGGACCGCTCCAGCCAGGCCGCGTAGCGCTCCCGGCTCCACCCCCGTCGGTGGCGCAGCAGGTCGTGGACCTGCGGGCTGCAGAGGGTGAGCAACACGTCGGTGGCCTCGTCGACGGGGACCGCGAGCATGCCGTGCCGCTCCAGCGCCTCGGCGACGGTCCGCATGTTCGCGGTCATGTTCCGGGCCCCGAGCTCGTCGAGCTCCCGCATCTCGGCGTCCGCCCCCGACGACTCCTGGCACGCCGTGAGCAGTCGACCCGCCCGGTCGAGGAGCTCCGCGCCCTGCCGGGCCAGCTCCGGGAGCAGCCGGTCGGGGTCCTCGAGCGCCGCCGCGAACTCCGGGCGGTCGGCCACGGCGACGGGCTCCTCGTCGCCGGCGGTGGCGACGTCGAGCGCCTCGTGGAAGATCTCCGCCTTCCCGCCCGGGAACGCGGCGTGCACCGTGCGCAGCGCGACCCCGGCCGCCGCCGCGATCTCCTTCACCGTGGTGCGCACGTAACCCTGCTCGACGAACAGGGAGGTCGCCGCGTCGCGGATCGCCCGGCGGGTGCGTCGTGCGGCCTCCTCACGCAACGGGGACCGGTACGACCTCTTGACCTGCTCGGACATGAGGTGCACTCTACACGCATTCGATGCACTACCAGTTCAACGAAAGGTGTGTGTGCCATGCCGGAGCTGACCGGGGTGCGGTGCGTGAAGCTGCCCGTCACGGACCTGCCGAAGAGCGTCGACTGGTACCGGCGGGTCTACGGCTTCGAGCCCGCGTTCGAGTTCCCCGACGAGCACGGCGTGGTCCGCGGCGTGGCCGGTGACCTCCCGGGATGCGGCTACACGGGGCTGGCGCTGCGGGAGAACCCGGAGGCCAGGGGGATCGCGGGGCTGGAGGTGTTCTTCGGAGTGCGGGATCGCGCGGCCCTCGAGGGGTGGGTCGCGCACCTCGACGAGCAGGGCGCCGAACACTCGCCGATCACCGAGGCCACGCTCGGTTGGTTCGTCGTGGTGCACGACCCGGACGGGCACGAGCACCACCTCTACACCGACGAGCGGCACGGCATCGACCAGTCCGGCCGGGCGGGCTACGGGCGGGCGGTCGCGGAGCAGGCCTGACCCGTCCGCCCCGAGCGCGGCCCGGCGAGGGGGCGGTCGGGCCGCGACCGGGCGGTCAGGAGCGGGCAGGCTCAGGACGGCAGGGTGTAGCCCGCGAACTTGTCCCGCAGCGTCTTCTTGGAGAACTTGCCGACGCTGGTCTTGGGCACCTCGTCGATGAACTCCACCGCGTCGGGCAGCCACCACTTCGCCACCCGCGGGGTCAGGAACTCGATCAGCTCCTCGGCGGTGAGCGACTGGCCCGGCTTCACCACCACACACGCCAGCGGCCGCTCGGTCCACTTCTCGTGCGGGATCGCGATCACCGCCGCCTCGGCGACCGCCGGGTGCGCCATGATCTCGTTCTCCAGGTCGACCGAGCTGATCCACTCGCCGCCGGACTTGACCAGGTCCTTCGTCCGGTCCACCAGCCGCACGAAGCCCCACTTGTCCACGGAGGCGACGTCGCCGGTGCGCAGCCACCCGTCCTGCGTGAACTGGGTGCCGCCGCCCTCGCCGCGGTAGTACTCCTTCGCGATCCACGGGCCGGCGGCCTGCAGCTCGCCGGTGGCCCGGTCGTCCCACGGAAGCTCCTCGCCGCTCTCCGGGTCGGCGATCCGCAGGTCGACGAACGGGACCGGCTGGCCCTGCCGGGCGCGGGCGTCGGCGCGCTCGTCCTCGCTCCACGCCTCCTGGTGCGAGCGCCGCGAGGAGACGCTGGCGATCGGCGAGGTCTCCGTCATGCCCCAGGCGTGCAGCATCGGGATGCCGATCGCCTCGCGGTACGCCTCCGACAGCGACCGCGGGACGGCGGAGCCGCCGCAGATGATCGCCCGCAGCGAGGACAGGTCGTGGTCGGCGAGCAGCGGTCGCACGCCCATCCAGATCGTCGGCACCCCGCCGGTGACGGTGACCCGGTGCCGCTCCAGCTGCCCGACGATCGCCTCCGGCGTCATGTTCGGGCCGGGGAAGACGAGCTCGGCGCCGGCGAGCAGGGCGCCGTACGGGATGCCCCAGGCGTTGGCGTGGAACATCGGCACGATCGGGAGGACGACGTCCCGCTCGGACAGCGCGAACGCGTCCGAGGTCAGCGTGATCAGCGAGTGCAGCACCGCCGAGCGGTGGCTGTAGACCACGCCCTTGGGGTTGCCGGTGGTGCCGGAGGTGTAGCACATGGCCGCGGCGCTGTTCTCCTCCTCGACCGTGAACCGCCCAGCGAACGGCTCGGCCGCGGCGAGCAGCTCCTCGTAGTCCCGCACCCGCGGGTCCGAGGGGATCTCGTGGTCCGCGCCGTCGTCGATCACCACGATGTGCCGCACGGTCTCGAACTTGTCCACGAGCGGCCACAGCAGCGGCAGCAGCGAGCGGTCGACGAAGACGACCTCGTCCTCGGCGTGGTTGACGATGTAGACCAGCTGCTCGGGGAACAGCCGGATGTTCAGCGTGTGCAGCACGCGGCCGGTGCACGGCGCGGCGAGGTAAAGCTCCAGGTGCCGGTCGGTGTTCCAGCAGAAGGTGCCGACCCGCGCGTCCGCGGACAGGCCGAGCGAGTCGAGGACCGTCGCGAGCCGGCGCACGCGCACGGCCCAGTCCGCGACCGTGGTGACCCGCTCGCCGGAGGTCTCTGCGGTGATCAGCCTCCTGTGTCCGAACAGCTGCTCCGCACGGTGGAACACGTGGGGCAGCGCCAGCGGGCGGTCCTGCATCAGTCCGAGCATCGTCGCTCCCGAGGAGTGTCGCGTGGATCACGATCACCGTACCGGGGGACCCCGACACCGGGACAGATCCGACGCTCGGGACGGGACCCCGCAGCGTCACCGCCGGTACGCTCCCCGTCCATGACGGGTGCGGCTGCGCCGGGCGGCCCTGGGGCGCCTCCGGGGACCGGTGCCGTCTGTCTCGACGTCGGCTCGACCTGGACCAAGGCCGTCCTCGTGCACCCCGACGGCGGGCTCGCCGGGTTCGCCGAGCACCGCACCACCACGGACGACGTGCTCGAGGGCGTCGACGCCGCCGTCCGCGGGGTCACCGCCGCGGCGGCGCGGGAGCCCGAGCCGGACGTGCTGGCCTGCTCGTCGGCCGGGGGCGGGCTGCGGCTCGCGGTCGTCGGCACCGAGAAGCTGATCTCCACCGAGGCCGGGCACCGGGTCGCGCGGTCGGCGGGCTCGCACGTCGTGCACGTCCACGCCGGCCCGCTCGAGCCGGCCGACGTCCGGGTGCTGCGCGGACACCGGCCCGGCGCCGTCCTGCTGGTCGGCGGGGCGGACGGCGACGACCCCTCGGTCCTGCTGCACAACGCGGGCAAGCTCGCCCGGGCCCGCGTCCGCTTCCCGATCGTGCTCGCCGGCAACGCGGAGGCGCGGGACGACGCCCTCGCCCTGCTCCGTGCGACCGGCCGCACCGTCGTCGCCTGCGCGAACGTCGCCCCGGCGCCCGGCGAGCTGGTCCCCGGGCCGGCCCGGGCGGCGCTCGCCGAGGTCTTCGCCCAGCACGTGCTCGGCGGCCGCGCGCCGGCCGCCGCCCCGCGCTTCCGCCGGATGGTCCGGTTCATGACGCCCGACGCCGTGCACCGCGGCACCGCCGAGCTGGCGCGGATCTGCGGGACCCGGGTCCTGGTCGTCGACGTCGGCTGCGCGACCACGGACGTCCACTCCGCGGGGCCGGGCCGGCGGACCCGCCGCACCGTGGAGGGCGACCTCGGGGTGCGGGCCGCGGCGGAGGGCGTGCTGCTGGAGGCGCAGACCGAGGAGATCGTCGACCCCGTCGAGGCCGATCTGCTGACCGCGACGGTCCGGGGCATGACGGCGGAGGTCGGCTCGGTCCCGCGGGACCCGGGCAGTGCGGCCGAGGACCGGCGGATCGCGGCGCTCGCGGCCGTCGTCGCCGCCCGCCGGCACCTGCGTGACGACCTCGACCGGAAGGACGTCGACCGGGAGGGCGAGGAGGTCGATCCCGGCCCGGTCGGGCTCGTCGTGCTCTCCGGCGGGGTCTTCCGGCAGCGGGACGCGGCCGGGCTCGGCGCCGTGGTCGGCACCCTGCAGCAGGACCCGGTGCTCGCCCCGGTCCTCGCGTCGGCGTCCGTGCTGGTCGACGCGGACTTCGCGCTCGCCCCGGCCGGTCTGCTCGCCGCGCACGACCGGTGCGCCGCGGCCGAGACGCTGCTGCGCGACCACCTGCTGGGGTCACGTTGAGCCCGGGCGGGGTGCGTGCCATCCTGGACGGCGCACGCACCGCGGGACCGAGAGGCGCTGCAGCGGACGGATCCGTCCGCCACGCTCGGTCCGCGGCCTGACGACGAGAAGGGCGCCTCCACCATCCCAGGGAGGAGGCCCGTGTCCGTGTCGAGCGTGGCGCCGATCCACCACCGATCCACCACCGCCGGTACCGCGGGTCCCTCCCGTCTGCCCTGACCGCAGCACGAGGAGACACGTCACGATGACCGCCAGCATCACCGACCCGCACGGCCGGCTGCAGGAGCGCAACGGCCTCGACTTCGCCGTCGCCGACCTGGGCCTGCACGAGTTCGGCCGCAAGGAGATCCGGCTCGCCGAGAACGAGATGCCGGGCCTGATGGCGCTGCGCCGCGAGTACGCCGAGGCCAGGCCGCTGCACGGCGCCCGGGTCGCCGGCTCGCTGCACATGACGGTGCAGACCGCAGTCCTGATCGAGACCCTGGTCAGCCTGGGCGCCGAGGTCCGCTGGGTCTCCTGCAACATCTTCTCCACGCAGGACCACGCCGCCGCCGCGATCGTCGTCGGCCCGCACGGCACCCCCGAGGAGCCCCGGGGTGTGCCGGTCTTCGCCTGGAAGGGCGAGACGCTCGAAGAGTACTGGTGGGCCACCGAGCAGCTGTTCAACTTCCGGGACGCCGAGGGCAACCTGGTGGGCCCGAACATGATCCTCGACGACGGCGGGGACGCCACCCTGCTCGTCCACAAGGGCGTCGAGTTCGAGAAGACCGGCGTGGTGCCCACGGTCGAGGACGACGACCTGACCGTCTCCGAGGAGTACCGCGTCATCCTCGACGTGCTCCGCCGCTCGCTCAAGGCCACCCCGCAGAAGTGGACCACCGTCGCGTCGGACATCCGCGGCGTCACCGAGGAGACCACCACCGGCGTCCACCGGCTCTACCAGCTGGCCGAGCAGGACCTGCTGCTGTTCCCGGCGATCAACGTCAACGACTCGGTCACCAAGAGCAAGTTCGACAACAAGTACGGCATCCGGCACTCGCTGATCGACGGCCTCAACCGCGGCACGGACGTGCTGATCGGCGGCAAGGTCGCCGTGGTCTGCGGCTTCGGCGACGTGGGCAAGGGCGCGGCCGAGGCGCTGTCCGGCCAGGGCGCGCGGGTGATCGTCACCGAGGCGGACCCGATCTGCGCGCTGCAGGCGCTGCTCGAGGGCTACCAGGTCGCGCGCCTGGAGGACGTCATCGAGCGGGCCGACATCGTCATCACCACGACGGGCAACAAGGACATCGTCACCGTCGAGGCGATGAAGAAGATGAAGCACCAGGCGATCCTCGGCAACGTCGGGCACTTCGACAACGAGATCGACATGGCCGGCCTGGCCCGGGTCGAGGGCATCATCCGCATCACCATCAAGCCGCAGGTCGACGAGTGGGTCTTCCCGGACGGCCACTCGATCATCGTGCTCTCCGAGGGCCGGCTGATGAACCTCGGCAACGCGACCGGGCACCCGTCCTTCGTGATGAGCAACAGCTTCTCGAACCAGGTGATCGCGCAGGTCGAGCTGTTCACCAGGCACGAGGAGTACAACAAGGACGTCTACCGGCTGCCGAAGATCCTCGACGAGAAGGTCGCGAAGATCCACGTGCAGGCGCTGGGCGGCGAGCTGACGAAGCTCACCAAGGACCAGGCCGAGTACATCGGCGTGGACGTCGAGGGCCCGTTCAAGCCGGAGCACTACCGCTACTAGCGGCTTCGCCGCCCGTGCGCGGCGAGTGGTGCCGGAGCACTACTTTCCGCGCACGGCGGCGGTTAGGGTTGGCCGGTGACCGCCGCTCCGCTTCCCGAGCCGAGTCCCGGGGGTGCCAGCGGCGACGGCTGGCAGTACTGCGCCCAGGGCCACAAGCACTGGGGGCTCTACGGCGCCGCGGGCCTGCTGGTCCGCTCCGGCGACCTCGTCCTGCTGCAGCACCGCGCGCTGTGGAGCCACCACGGCGGCACCTGGGGAATCCCCGGCGGGGCGCGTCACCTGGGCGAGTCCGCGGAGGCGGCGGCGCGGCGCGAGGCGGCCGAGGAGTCGGCGCTCGACACCGGGACGCTCGTCGAGACCGCGCGGTTCGTCGACGACCACGGCGGCTGGAGCTACACCACCGTCGTCGTGCAGGCCGGGGAGGCGCGGCCGGTCGAGATCCGCGGCGGCGAGAGCGTCGAGTTCCGCTGGTTCGCCGCGCCCCTGCTCGGCACGTCCGAGGGGCCCGAGCTGCACCCGGGCTTCGCCGCCACCTGGCCCCGCATCTCCGCCCTGTGAGCGCCGACTGCCCCGCGAACGGCAGTCAGCACTCACGACCCCCGCTGACCTGCGGTGACTGCAGGAGTGTCCTCGCGAGGGTGTCGGCGTCCGTCGCACCCTCGAGCACCGTCCACGGGCTGAGCCAGCCGGCCTTCGCGAGCTCCCGGTAGACGGCGTCGGTCCGCTCCTGCAGTCCCTCGTCCGATTCGTAGGCGTCCCGCGCCCGGCCCGGATCCCCCGCCGCCCGCCGCTCGGCGCGCTCGGCGGCCACCTCCCGTGGGGTGGCGAGCAGCAGCTGGTGGTCCGGCACCGGGATGCCGAACCGCTCGATCTCCAGCTCCCTCACCCAGCCGACCACCTCGCCGTCGGCCCCCTGCCCGAGCCTGGCGGCGTTGTAGGCGGCGTTGCTCGCGACGTACCGGTCGACGAGGACGACGTCGTGCGCGGCCAGGAGTTCCCGCAGCTCGAGTGCGGCGTCGCGCCGGTCGAGGGCGAACAGCACCGCCATCCCGTGCACCGAGTCGCCGAGATCGCCCAGCCGCCCGTACAGGGCGTCCCGGGCCAGCTCGGCGTGGACGTCCACCTCGTAGCGGGGGAAGGCGAGGGTGGCGACGCGGGCCCCGCGCTCCTGCAGCGCGGCCACCAGGGAGGCGGTCAACGTGGCCTTGCCGGACCCGTCCAGCCCCTCGATCACGATCAGCCGCCCCACCCGCGGGACGGTAGCGAAGCCCCCACGGCCCGTCCGAGGTCACCCGATAGCGTGACCGCCTCGCTGATCTTGAGGGGTGCGCCGGCGGGCGCGGGCAGGGGACCGGTGTGCTGAACGAGGGCGTGCACGAGCGGCTGCGCACGACGGGGCTCGAGGCCGATCTGGCGCGCGTCGCCGAGCTCGTGCCGTACTGGGCCGACGTGGAGGAGGCGGACCAGCCGCAGGTGCTCGCGCGGCACGTCGCCGCCGCCGTCGAGCGGGCCCTGCTCGCCAGCCCGACGGAGGCGGGCCGGGTGGCCCTGGTCAACGACCTCCTCGACCGGGTCTCCCAGCACGACCAGCGGCTGGCGGACGAGGTCGAGCAGCTCGTGGTCCTGACCCGGCAGGTCGCGCCCGGCGTCCACCAGCTGGTCCGGCCCGTGACGCCGCTGTCCTCGGCCGCCCTGCTCACCAACGCCCACGGAGAGCCGTCGCTGATGGCGGCCCTGAACTCGGAGCTGGTCTCGGCCGACCGCGTCGACCTGCTCTGTGCGTTCATCCGCTGGCACGGGCTGCGGGTGCTCGGCGACGAACTGGCCCGGCTGCGGGAGCGCGGCATCCCGTTCCGAGTGATCACCACGACCTACATGGGCGCGACCGAGCAGCGGGCGATCGACGAACTGGTCCGCCGGTACGGCGCCGAGGTGAAGATCAGCTACGCCAGCGCGTCGACGAGGCTGCACGCGAAGGCCTGGCTGTTCCGGCGGAGGTCGACATTCGACACGGCCTTCGTCGGCAGCAGCAACCTGTCCCGCTCGGCGCTGGTCGACGGCCTCGAGTGGAACGTCCGGCTCTCCTCGGTCGGCACGGGGCACCTGATCCGCAAGTTCGAGACCACCTTCGACAGCTACTGGGCGAACCCCGAGTTCGTGCCCTACGACCCGGAGAACCCCGCCGACGTCGAGCGACTGGCGCGGGCGCTGGGCCGTAACCGGTTCGAGGTCGCCCCGCTCACCGGGCTCGAGGTCACGGCCCGCCCGCACCAGGCGCAGATCCTGGAGGCCCTGGCGGCCGAGCGGGACCTGCACGACCGGCACCGCAACCTCGTCGTCGCCGCGACCGGGACGGGGAAGACGGTCGTCGCGGCGCTGGACTACGCGCGGCTCCGCCGCGAACTGCCACGCGACCGGCTGCTGTTCGTGGCGCACCGCAAGGAGATCCTCGAGCAGTCCCGCCGGACCTACCGGGCGGTGCTGGCGGACGGGGCGTTCGGCGAGGTGTACGTCGACGGTGAGCGCCCCGAGCGGTGGACCCACGTGTTCGCGAGCGTGCAGTCCCTGCACGCGTACGGGATCGACCGGCTCCCGCCCGACCACTTCGACGTGGTGGTGGTCGACGAGTTCCACCACGCCGAGGCGACCACCTACCGCCGGCTGCTGGCCCACCTGCACCCCCGCGAGCTGCTCGGCCTCACGGCGACGCCCGAGCGCACCGACGACACGGACGTCCGCCGGTTCTTCGACGGGCGCAGCGCCTTCGAGCTGCGGCTCTGGGACGCGCTCGACGCCGACCTGCTCGTGCCCTTCCACTACTTCGGCGTGGCCGACGAGGTGGACCTGCGCGGCGTCGAGTGGAAGCGCGGCTCCTACGACACCGCCGCGCTCGACACCCTCTACACCGGCAACGACCTGCGGGCCGCCATGGTCGTCCGGCAGGTGCGGGACAAGGTCACCGACGTCCGCCGGATGCGTGCCCTGGGCTTCTGCGTGTCGGTGGCCCACGCCGAGTACATGGCGGAGGTGTTCACCCGCGCCGGGATCCCGAGCCTCGGGGTCTCCGGTGCGACGCCGCGGCCCGAGCGGGAGGACGCGCTGCGGCGGCTGCGGGAGCACGAGGTGAACTGCCTGTTCGCCGTCGACCTGTTCAACGAGGGCCTCGACATCCCGGAGATCGACACCGTCCTGCTGCTGCGCCCCACGCAGAGCGCCACCGTGTTCCTGCAGCAGCTCGGCCGTGGGCTGCGCCGGGCGCCGGGAAAGGCGGTGCTGACGGTACTGGACTTCATCGGGCAGCACCGACGCGAGTTCCGGTTCGACCTGCGGTACCGGGCGCTGACCGGCAGCTCCCGGCGCCGGCTGATCGAGGACGTCGAGCAGGGCTTCCCGTACCTGCCCGCCGGCTCCGCGCTGGTCCTCGACCCGGTCGCGCGGCGCACCGTGCTCGAGAACGTGAAGGTGCAGCTGCGGCTGCGCAAGGCCGACCTGGTGGCGGACGTCCGTTCGTACGGGGACGTCGGGCTGGCGGACTATCTGCGCGAGGCGGACCGGGACCTGGCCGACGTCTACCGCTCCGGCGGCTCGTGGACCGCGCTGCGCCGCGAAGCCGGGCTGCCCGCTCCCGCCACCGGGCCGGACGAGGCCGCCCTGCTGAAGCGGCTGGCGTTGTTCACCCACGTCGACGACCCGGAGCGGGCCGAGGTGTACGCGCAGCTCGCCGACCCCGCCGGCCCGCGCTATGCCGACCTGACCGGGCGCGAGCGCCGGCTCTCCCGGATGCTGTTCTTCCTGATCTGGCCGGACCGGGGCGGCTTCGCGCACTACGAGGAGGGCCTCGCCCACCTCCGGCGCCATCCCGCGGTCTGCGCCGAGCTGCGCGAGCTCACCGCGCTGACCCTGGACCGGGCGCGGCACGTGCCGCGGTCGCTGGGCGAGGGGCTGCAGCACGTGCCACTGCAGAGTCACGCGCACTACCGGCGCGAGGAGGTGCTCGCGGCGCTGGACTGGGCCTCGCTCGAGCGCAAGGCGTACGGGCATGCGGCCGGGGTGGTCTGGGCGCCGGAGACGCGGACGGACGCGTTCTTCGTCAACCTGCGCAAGACCGAGCGGGACTTCTCCCCGACCACCATGTACCGCGACTACGCCCAGCGGCCCGACCTGTTCCACTGGGAGTCGCAGAACGCGACGGCCGTCGCCTCGGAGACCGGGCAGCGGTACCTGCACCATCGCGAGCGCGGCACGCACGTCGCCCTCTTCGTGCGCGAGACGAAGAACGACGACATCGGCGCCGCCCCCTTCCTCTGCCTCGGCACTTGCGACTACGTCTCGCACGAGGGGGAGAAGCCGATCTCGATCGTCTGGCGGCTGCGCCGGGAGATGCCGGGGGAGACCTTCCTCGCGGCGAGCGTGGTGGCGGGCTGACTGGTCAGGCCTGACCAGGCCCGGGACGGGACTGTCGGTGCCGGGTGGGATGCTTCCTCCCATGAAGTCGCGCGTTCTGGTGGTCGACGACGACCCGGCCCTGGCCGAGATGCTGACCATCGTCCTGCGGGGCGAGGGCTTCGACACCGCCGTGGTGGGGGACGGGACCCGGGCGCTGCCCGCCGTGCGGGACATGCGCCCGGACGTCGTGCTGCTCGACCTCATGCTGCCCGGCATGAACGGGATCGACGTCTGCCGGGCCATCCGTGCCGAGTCCGGTGTGCCGATCGTGATGCTCACGGCGAAGAGCGACACCGTCGACATCGTGCTGGGCCTGGAGTCCGGGGCGGACGACTACGTGGTCAAGCCCTTCAAGCCGAAGGAGCTGGTGGCCCGGATCCGGGCGCGCGTGCGGCGCACCGAGGCGGAGCCGGCCGAGCAGCTCACGATCGGCGACGTCGAGATCGACGTGCCCGCCCACCAGGTCACCCGCAAGGGCGAGCGGATCGCGCTCACCCCGCTGGAGTTCGACCTGCTGGTGGCGCTGGCCCGCAAGCCGCGCCAGGTCTTCACCCGCGAGGTGCTGCTCGAGCAGGTGTGGGGCTACCGGCACGCGGCGGACACCCGGCTGGTCAACGTGCACGTCCAGCGCCTGCGGTCGAAGGTCGAGAAGGACCCCGAGCACCCGGAGGTCGTGCTGACCGTCCGCGGCGTCGGGTACAAGGCGGGCCCGCCGTGACGGCGGCGCGGCCCATCATGGTGTCGTGTCACTGAGGTATCCGTGTCGCTGAGGTATCCGTGTCGCTGAGGTCCCTGGTCGCGCGGCTGCCGCTCGCCCGGCGGGCGAAGCGGGCGGCGGCGTCGGCCGGTGTGCTCGTCTCCGAGATTCGCGCGGTCGCGCTGGCGGCGTGGCGCCGGTCGCTGCAGCTGCGGGTCGTCGTGTCCACGCTCGCCCTGTCCACGGCCGTGTCGCTCGTCCTGGGCCTGGTGCTGCAGACCCAGATCGCCGACCGGCTGCTGCAGGGCAAGTTCGACGCGGCCATCGCCCAGGCCGAGTCCGCGCGGGTGATCTCCGAGCGGGACCTCTCGGGCGTCGACCCGGACCGCGAGGGCGCCCAGGGCACGTTGAACAACGCGCTGGACCAGCTCACCAACCAGTCCACCGCGGACTCGGCGGGCGCGCCGACGGCGGGGGAGTTCCGCGCCGCGCTGACCACGGGAACCGGCAGCGGGCCGGAGATCTCGGCCGGCAACCTCGACCACGTCTCGCCCGAGCAGCGGCAGACCGTGGCCGACGGCGCCCTGTCCACCCAGTACACCACCGTGGACGGCATCCCGACCCTGGTCGTCGGGCAGCCCGTGCGTACCGCCGGGCGCGAGCTGCAGCTCTACCTGATGTTCCCGCTCGACGCCGAGCAGCGGACCCTCGGCCTGGTCCAGAGCACCCTGATCGTCGGCGGGCTGGTGCTGATCCTGCTGCTCGCCGGCATCGCGAGCCTGGTCACCCGGCAGGTCGTCCGGCCCGTCCGGCAGGCCGCCGAGGTGGCCGAGCGGTTCGCCGAGGGGCATCTCGACGAGCGCATGCCGGTGCACGGCGAGGACGAGGTCGCGCGGCTGTTCGAGTCGTACAACGAGATGGCCGGCAGCATCCAGACGCAGATCCGCCAGCTGGAGGAGTTCGGCGCCCTGCAGCGCCGGTTCACCTCGGACGTCAGCCACGAGCTGCGCACGCCGCTCACCACCGTGCGGATGGCGGCGGACATCCTCTACGCCTCCCGGGACGAGCTGCTCCCGGCGCTGCGCCGCAGCTCGGAGCTGCTGGTCACGGAGCTGGACCGGTTCGAGACGCTGCTCGGCGACCTGCTGGAGATCTCCCGGCTCGACGCCGGCGTGGCCGAGCTGGGCACCGAGCGGCTCGACATGCGGCACGTCGTCGCCCGCGCGGTCGAGGCGGTCCGCGGGCTGGCCGAGGAGTCCCACACACCCCTGGTCCTCGACCTGCCGGGAGACGTCTACGCCGAGGTCGACTCGCGCCGGGTCGAGCGGATCGTGCGCAACCTCGTCGCCAACGCGATCGACCACGGCGAGGGCCGGCCGGTGAACGTCACGCTGGCCGGGGACGAGCACGCGGTCGCCGTCGTGGTCCGCGACCACGGCGTCGGGCTGCGCCCGGGCGAGGCCGGGCTGGTGTTCAACCGGTTCTGGCGCGCCGAGGAGTCCCGAGCGCGGCGCAGCGGCGGCAGCGGCCTGGGCCTGTCCATCAGTCTCGAGGACGCCCGGCTGCACGGCGGCTGGCTGCAGGCCTGGGGCGAGCCGGGCCGGGGCTCGGCCTTCCGGCTCACCCTCCCGCGCAACGAGGGTGACCTGCTCGAGTCGAGCCCGCTGCCCCTGCAGCCCGAGGGCGACGACCCGGACACCGCACACCCGCTGCCCGCCTCGGTCCCCACGCCCCCGTGGGGCACGCCGATCCCCTCGGAGCTGCGGGACGGGCAGCCGGACGACGACCGGGACGGCGAGGGCGTCGCGCCCGCCGAACCGGCCGTCCTGGACCCGCGGGGCGACCGGTGACCCGCCGGCTGGTGCTCGTCCTGGTCGCGCTGCTCGTCCTGGCGACCGGGTGCGCGAGCGTGCCGGGCGAGTCCTCGGTGCAGGTGCTGCGCAAGGTCACGGAGGGCGACTCCCCGGACATCCCCGCGGGTCCGGTCGAGGGCACCAACCCCCTCGACCTCGTCCGCGGCTTCGTCTACGCCTCGGGCAGCACGGTGGACCGGCACGGGGCCGCGCGGCGGTTCCTGACGTCGGAGGCCTCGCAGGACTGGGACGACGGCGAGTCCCTGACCGTGCTCGACGAGCAGTTCGACACCGTCTACCCGCCCACGAGCAGCACGGACCCGGACACCGCGACCGTCCGCATCCGCGGGGACCGGGTCGGCTCGCTGGACTCGCTCGGGGCGTTCGAGCCGGCCGAGGCGCCGGTGGAGATCGACGTGACGGTCCGCCGCGCCAACGGGCAGTGGCGGATCGACCGGCTGCCCGCCGGGGTGCTCGTGCGGCTCTCGGACTTCCGCACGAACTTCCGGACGGTGAAGGGGTACTTCGTCGACCCGGCACGCCGGGCGACCGTCGCCGACCTGCGCTACCTGCCCGCGGTGCCGGCCCAGGCGCTGCCGTCGCGGACCGTCGACATGCTGCTGACCGGGCCCTCGCCCGCGCTGCAGGACGCCGCCGAGTCCGTGCTGCCGCCGTCGACCCGGCTGCGCACGAACGTCACGGACGCACCGGACGGCGCGCTGGTCGTCGACCTCACCCAGGTCGGCGACCTCGACGAGGCCCGCCGCCGACTGATCGCCGCGCAGTTCGTGCAGACCCTCGCCGAGATCAACGTCCCGCGGGTGCGGCTGCTCGTCGACGGCACCCCGCTCCTCGCCGACAAGCCCGACCTGACGGCCGACGACGTCGCCGGGGCGGGCGCGTCCGTGCAACCCGGCGCCGACGTCCCCGCCCTCGTCGTGACGGGCGGACGGGTGCGCGCGCTGCCGGGCGGGGAGCCGATCGGCGGCCAGGCCGGCAACGGGTCCTTCGACATCGCGGCCGCCGCGACCACCCCCGACGGCGCCCGGATCGCCGCGGTCGCCCGGGACGGCGGGCGCGCGCGGCTGCTGGTCGGGCCCACGGACGGGATGCTGGAGGCGGTACCGCTGTCCGGGACCTCGCTGTCCCGGCCGACCTGGACCCCGACCGGCGGCGAGGTGTGGACGGTACTGGGGGGCGGCCGGAGCGCCGTCGTCGCCCGGGTGACCGTGGACCAGACCGGGGCGGTGCGGACCGGGCAGGTCAACGTGGCCGAGCTGACCGCACTGGGCTCGCTCACCGACCTGCGGCTGTCCCGGGACGGCATGCGGGTCGCCGCCATCGTCGACGGCGGTCTGGTCACCGGGGCGGTGGTGCGGGCCGCCGACGGCGACGTCGCGGTGCGCAACGTCCGCCGGCTGCGGCCGTCGGACCTGTCCGACGTCGTGGGCGTGGACTGGCGGGCGGACGAGTCGCTCATCGTGGTCACGGCCCGGTCCGACCGCCCGGTGTCGCTCGTGTCGTCCGACGGGCTGACCCTGCAGCTGGTGCCGGGCAGCAACCTGACCCCGCCGCTCAAGGCGGTCACGGCCGCGTCGAGCCGGCCGTTCCTGGTCGCCGACCAGGGCGGGATCTGGAGCTACGACGGCGGCGAGCTCGACAGCTGGCGGCAGGTGCTCGGCGCGGCGCCGGACGGGGTGCCGCTCTACCCGGGCTGACCCGCGACTCGCGCCCGCCCCATGGCTCGGGCCGATCCGCGGCGCCGGACCTGTGGACAACCCGGCCCGCAGGGTCCGCGGCGGGACGGAGATGTCGGTCCGGTCGGTCAGGGTGACGGCATGGCTCGCCCCACCCCCGCGCCCCCGCCCGGCTCGACCCCGCCCGGCTCGACCCCGCCCGGCTCGACCTCGCCCGGCTCGCTTCCGCGCGTGCTCCTCGCCGGCCTGCTCGGCCTCCTGCTGCCCGGCTCCTGCGGGGGTTGCGGCGCGGGCGGGGCGGGCTGGTGCCCGGAGTGCGCCACGCGGTTGCCCGGCCCGCACCGCGTCGTCCTGCCGGGAGCGCCGGAGACGCTCGCCGCGGGCCGGTACCGGGGGCCGCTGCGTACCGCGCTGCTCGCGTACAAGGAGCGCGGCCGCCGCGACCTGGCCGCACCGCTGGCGGCGGTCCTCGCCCCGCTCGTCCCGCCCGGCGCCCTCCTCGTGCCCGCGCCGTCGCGGCCCGCGGCGGCCCGGGCACGCGGAGGCGACCACGTGCTGCGGCTGTGCCGGCGGATCGCGCCCGAGCGCACGCTGCCGCTGCTCGGCCTGGCCCGCCGGACGCGGGACTCGCTCGGTCTCGACGCCGCCCGACGTGCCGCGAACCTGGCGGGTCGCGTGCACGTACGGTCACGGGAGAACCCGCCCGGTGCGGTCCTGCTCGTCGACGACGTGGTGACCACCGGGGCCACGCTGCGGGCCTGCGCGCGGACCCTGGCGGAGGTGGGGATACCGGTCTCGGGGGCGGTCGTCCTGTGCGACGCGAGCAGCCGGACGGACCGCCGGCACCGGGCGGGGAGCGCATCGCCGGCAGCTCCGGCAACCCGACCACGATACGTGTTTGCGCAGGTCAGGGAAAGAGAATCCGGCGATTTCGCCCGGTTCGGCGTCACTCGTCGCTCAGGACTGTTGCCAAAGCGTGATGCGCACTACCGTGCCTGGCACACGTAACCCAGACCACAACGGGAGGGGAACACCGACCGTCCGATTCGGGTCTCCTCAGGGGTCGCACCACGTCGACGCGCGACCGCGCGCTCCTCGATCCGAGACCCGGATCCACCGCCCCGACGCCGACATGCAACGGAGAGCGAGGGAAGTCGAGTGGAGATCGTCGTCACCGGCCGGAACGTGGAAGTGCCGGACCATTTCCGGGTCCACGTGGAAGACAAGCTGACCCGGCTCGAACGGTACGACCACAAGATCGTCGGTATGGAGGTCGAGCTCTTCCACGAGCCGAACCGCCGGCAGGCCAAGATCTGTCAGCGCGTGGAGATCACCGCTCGGGGCCGCGGCCCCGTCATCCGCGCCGAGGCGTGCGCACAGGACTTCTACGGCGCCCTGGACTGCGCCGTGAACAAGCTCGAGAGCAGGATGCGGCGGTCGCACGACCGCCGCAGGCTCAACGACCGCCGCTCCCGCGTGATGGCCGGCCGTGGCGCCGCGACCGGCGGCGCCGCCGTCGCCGTGCTCGACACCCTCCCCGAGACCGACGAGACCGTGGACGTCCCCGAGGTCGACGTCCCCAGCCCCCGCGATCACTCCGAACACCTCGACAGCCCTCAGACCGCCGGCTACGACACCGCCGGGTACGAGACCGACGAGGAGGAGAACGTCCCCGGCCGCATCGTGCGGCGCAAGCAGCACTCGAGCGAACCGATCAGCGTCGACGAGGCGCTCTCCCGGATGGAGCTGGTCGGCCACGACTTCTATCTGTTCGCGGACAAGGAGAGCGGCACCCCCTCGGTCGTCTACCGGCGCCGCGGGTACGACTACGGCGTGATCAGTCTCGGCGGCTGATCGGGCGGACCCACCGGCCCTGCCCACGAGGGTGCCGGGGCGTGGCTCCCTGCCGCGTCCCGGCGCCCGCCCACCGCATCCGACGGCGACGACCCCGGAACCCGTGAGGGTCCGGGGTCGTTGCACGGTGAGGGGCCGCCGCGCCGGTGGCTACCATGGTTCGCGGGTGTCTGCCGTGCGCCGGCGTCCGCCCCGGTCCTCCGGCGCCCGTCGGGCCCGCAGGACCGCGCCCGAGACCGCGATCGCGAATGAGGTCGACCAGTGCCGTTGTTGAACCGCCTGCTCCGCGCCGGTGAGACGAAGCTGGTGAAACGGCTCGGCAGGATCGCCGCGCACATCGACGAGCTCGAGCCCGAGATCGAGCCCCTGTCCGACGCCGAGCTCCGCGCGAAGACGGACGAGTTCCGCGAGCGGCACGCCGACGGGGAGAGCCTGGACGACCTGCTGCCGGAGGCGTTCGCGGTGGTCCGGGAGGCGGCGAAGCGCACCCTCGGCCAGCGCCCCTTCCCCGTGCAGTTGATGGGTGGCGCGGCCCTGCACCTCGGCAACGTCGCGGAGATGCGCACCGGTGAGGGCAAGACCCTGACCTGTGTGCTGCCCAGCTACCTCAACGCGCTCAGCGGCAAGGGCGTGCACGTCGTCACCACGAACGACTACCTGGCCCGCCGCGACTCGGAGAACATGGGCCGGATCCACCGGTTCCTGGGCCTGAAGGTCGGCGTGATCCTCGCCGAGATGACCCCGACGCAGCGGCGCGAGATGTACGCCGCGGACGTCACCTACGGCACGAACAACGAGTTCGGCTTCGACTACCTGCGCGACAACATGGCGTGGAACTCCGCGGACATGGTGCAGCGCGGGCACCACTTCGCGATCGTCGACGAGGCGGACTCGATCCTCATCGACGAGGCCCGCACTCCGCTGATCATCTCCGGTCCCGCGGAGCAGAGCGCCCGCTGGTACCAGGAGTTCGCGCGGATGGCGCCGCTGCTCAAGCGGGACGTCCACTACGAGGTCGACGAGCGCAAGCGCACCATCGGCGTCACCGAGGACGGCGTGGCCTTCGTCGAGGACCAGCTCGGCATCGACAACCTCTACGAGGCGGCCAACACCCCGCTCGTCGGCTACCTGAACAACGCCCTGAAGGCCAAGGAGCTGTTCAAGAAGGACAAGGACTACATCGTCCGGGACGGCAACGTCCTGATCGTCGACGAGTTCACCGGCCGCGTGCTGGCCGGGCGCCGCTACAACGAGGGCATGCACCAGGCCATCGAGGCCAAGGAGAAGGTGGACATCCAGGCGGAGAACCAAACCCTGGCCACTATCACCCTGCAGAACTACTTCCGCCTCTACGACAAGCTCTCGGGCATGACCGGTACCGCCGAGACCGAGGCGGCCGAGCTGCACCAGACGTACGGCATGCACGTCGTCGTCATCCCGACCAACCGGCCGATGGTCCGCCTCGACCAGGCCGACCTGATCTACAAGACCGAGACGGCGAAGTTCGAGGCGGTCGCGGACGACATCGCCGAGAAGCACCGCAAGGGCCAGCCGGTGCTGGTCGGCACGACGAGCGTCGAGAAGTCCGAGTACCTGTCGAGGCTGCTGGTGGCCCGCCAGGTCCCGCACGAGGTGCTCAACGCGAAGCACCACGAGCGCGAGTCGCTGATCGTCGCGCAGGCAGGGCACGCGGGGGCGGTCACCGTCGCCACGAACATGGCGGGCCGCGGTACCGACATCATGCTCGGCGGCAACCCGGACTTCCTCGCCGACCTGGAGCTGCGCGGTCGCGGGCTGGACCCGGTCGAGCACCGCGAGGAGTACGAGGCGGCCTGGGACGAGACCGTCGCGCGGATGAAGAAGCAGGTCGCGGCCGAGGCCGAGGAGGTGCGCGAGGCCGGCGGGCTGTACGTGCTCGGCACCGAGCGGCACGAGTCGCGGCGCATCGACAACCAGCTGCGCGGTCGCTCCGGCCGCCAGGGCGACCCGGGCGAGTCCCGGTTCTACCTGTCCCTGGGCGACGAGCTCATGCGGCGCTTCAACGGGGCCATGGTCGAGTCGATCATGAACCGGTTCAACCTGCCCGAGGACGTCCCGATCGAGGCCAAGATGGTCACGCGGGCGATCCGCAGCGCGCAGACGCAGGTCGAGCAGCAGAACTTCGAGATCCGCAAGAACGTCCTCAAGTACGACGAGGTGCTCAACCAGCAGCGCAAGGTGATCTACGCCGAGCGCCGCCGGGTCCTCGCGGGCGAGGACGTCCAGGAGCAGACGCGGCACATGCTGCACGACGTGGTCCACGCCTACGTCCAGGGCGCCACCGCCGAGGGCTACGCCGAGGACTGGGACCTCGACAAGCTGTGGACCGCGCTCGGCCAGCTGTTCCCGATCTCGGTCAAGTGGCAGGACCTCGTCGACGGCGACCCGGACGAGGGCGGCCTGGACGAGCTGACCGCCGAGCGGATCGAGGAGGCCGTCGTCGAGGACGCCGAGCGTGCCTACGCGGTGCGCGAGGCCGAGATGGACGCGCTGATCGGCCCGCAGGGCGGCATGCGCGAGCTCGAGCGGCAGGTCCTCCTGCAGGTCATCGACCGCAAGTGGCGCGAGCACCTCTACGAGATGGACTACCTCAAGGAGGGCATCGGGCTGCGGGCCATGGCCCAGCGCGACCCGGTGATCGAGTACCAGCGCGAGGGCTACGACATGTTCGTCGCGATGCTCGACGGCATCAAGGAGGAGACGGTCGGGCACCTGTTCAACGTCGTGGTGCAGGTCCAGGAGTCGCCCGAGGCCGGGGCCGTGCCCGCGGGAGCGGCGCCCGCGGGGCAGAACGGTGCCCGGAGCGGCGCGGCTCAGGCCGGTGCGGGGGCCGGTGCGGGGCAGAACGGCGCCGGGGCCCAGCAGGGCGCCGCGGCCGCCGTCGCCGGCGTGCCGGCCGCCGCCGAGCCGGTCACCAGCCGGATCCCGCGCGTCGCGGCCGCCCAGGCCGCGGACGGCCGCCCGGACGACACCCCGACCTCGGTCCTCCCGACCGCCTTCCGCGCCGGCCCGCCGCAGCAGAACCTCAGCTACAGCGGCCCGAGCGACGACGGCGGCGAGGTCGTCACCCGCGGCGGCGGCCAGCGGGGTGGCCAGCGTGGTGGTGGTGCGCAGCGGCAGCCGCAGGGCGCGGGCGTCAACCGCGCCGAGCGCCGTCGCCAGGAGCGGGCCGCGCGCAAGCAGCGCTGAGCCCAGGTCCGGCGGGCGCCGTGGCTCCCTGACGTGTTCCGCGAGGGCGGGGTCGGCGGCGCTCAGATCACGCGGAGGGCGACACAGCGCCACTCGCCCTGCCCGGTGAGCTCGAGGCGGGCGGCGAGGGCGCGGACCCGCGTGCCGAAACGGCAGACGGCGGCGACCTCGGCGGCGGTCCGGGCGGGCAGGCTCACGTGCAGGGAGCGCAGCAACGCCCCGGTCGCGGCCCCGTGTCCCCGCCGCGGGACGCCCGCGCTCACGTACCGCAACACCGGGGGCGAGGCGAAGGGGGCGAGCTGTGTGACCGGGCGGCGCCCGTCGAGCACCTCGAGCGCGGTCCGCACGACCAGCTCCGCCCGCCGCCGCGCGGCCAGCGCCCGCTCCCGCTCCCGCCGCGTCGCCGCGGACGTCGCCGGCCGCGGCACCTCGCCCACCGCGCCGATCGGAGCGGGCGGCACCTCGCCGCTCCCACCCGCCTGCCCGGGCGGCCGCGACCCCGCGTCCGCCGCAGTGGTCGGTACGGGCGTCCGCGGCGGGTCGCCCTCGACCGTCCACCCGCCGGCCACCGTCTCCTCGAGGGCGGGCAGGTCCGCGTCCGGCGGTTCCAGGGCCGGTTCGTACACGGCCGTGCCGAACAGCGGCAGCGCGGGCGCCGGAGCGGTGAGCGTCATGGCACGAGCGTGCGGCCGCCGGGGCCGCCGCCGGTGCCGATCGCGGTACTTCGCCGCCGAACCATCAGCGACCTGATCGTCCGGCGGCTAAGGTGCGCGGCGTGGGGGAGCAGCCGCTGGACCGCCTGCTGATCGCCACCGGCGCGACGCTCGCCCGCTTCCGGCAACGGGTCGTGGCCGCGCACGGGCTCTCGGCGACCGCCCTCGACCTCCTCGCCGCCCTCAGCGGCGAGGACGGGCTGCCGCACCGCGAGCTCGCCGGGCGGCTCGGGCTCACCCCGGCGACCCTCACCCCGGTCGTCGACGCGCTCGAGCGGTCCGGGGACGTCCGGCGCGAACGCGACGCGAACGACCGACGGGTGGTCCGCGTGTACCTCACCGACGGCGGCCGCCTGCGCCGCGCGACGGTCGCCGACCAGGTCGACCGGGCGCTGCGGGACACGCTGCCGGGCGACGAGCCGACGGTGCGTCGCTACCTGGGCGAGGTCCTCGCGGCGGTGGAGGGACGGCTGACGTGACGGGCTTCCGCGGGCTGATCCTCGACTACGGCGGCGTGCTCACCGACGGCCCGGAGATGGCGGACCTGCCGGTCCGGGCCCGGGCGGCGGGCCTGCGCGTCGCACTGCTGTCCGACGCCCACAGCGTCCCGGACGAGTACGCCGCGCGGTTCGACGCCGTGGTCCTCGGCGGCGCGACCGGCGCCCGCAAACCCGATCCCGAGGCGTTCCGCCGCACCGCGGAGCGGCTGGGGCTGGCACCCGGGGACTGCGTCGTCGTCGACGACCTGCCCGTCAACGTCCGCGGGGCGAGCGCGGCCGGGGCGGTCGGCGTCCGGCACACCCACCCCGACTCGACCCTGCGCGAGCTGGAGATCCTCTTCGACTGGTGAGCAGGCGGCCGGACGACGACGGCGCCGCCCCGGGAGGGGCGGCGCCGTGAGGTCACCGGGTCACTGCTGCGGCGGGGGCGGCGGCTGCTCGCCCTCGGGGGCCGGCGGCGGCGCGGCCGTGGTGTCGCCCTCGCCGGTCCGCTGCTGGAGGAAGTCGACGCCCTTGTCGATCTGGTCGTCGTGCCCGGCGTACTTGTTCTTGGCCATGTCGCCGGCCTTGTCGAGACCCTGGTCGACCTTGTCGTCGTGCTGACCGAGCATCTCTTTCGCCTTGTCCATGAAACCCATGCCGGTCACAGTGGCCCGGTCCTCGGGGCCCCGCACCTCGGACGTCACCCGATCGGACGAAGTCGTGCGTGCTCGCGCCGGAGGTCGTCGACGGCGGTGACGCCGAGGAGCTGCATGGTCCGGGTGATCTCGCCGGTCAGGATGTCGACGGCCTTCGTCACGCCCGCGCGTCCGCCCGCCATCAGCCCGTAGAGGTACGCCCGGCCCACCAGCGCGCCGCGGGCACCGAGCGCGAGGGCGGCCACCACGTCCGCCCCGTGCATGATCCCGGTGTCGACGTAGACCTCCGCGGTGTCGCCGACCTCCTGCACCGTCGGCTCGACCAGCTCGACCGGGACGGGGGCGCGGTCCAACTGCCGGCCGCCGTGGTTGGAGAGCAGCACCGCGTCGACCCCGGCGTCGACCACCCGGCGGGCGTCGGCGACGTTCTGGATCCCCTTGATCATCAGCTTGCCGGGCCACGCGCCGCGCAGCCACTCGACGTCGTCCATGGTCAGCGCGGGATCGAAGACCCGGTTGATGAGGTCGGCGACCGTGCCCTCGGTGCGCTCCAGGGTCGCGAAGCTGAGCGGCGAGGTGGTGAGCAGGTCGAACCACCAGTGCGGGTGCAGCGCCCCGTCGACGAACGTCCGCAGGGTGAGGGCGGGCGGGATGGTGAGGCCGTTGTGCACGTCCCGCCGCCGATTGCCGCCGACGGGGGTGTCGACGGTCAGCATGAGGGTGTCGTAACCGGCCGCGGCCGCGCGCTGGACCAGGTCCTTCGCGAACGCCCGGTCCCGCCAGAGGTAGAGCTGGAACCACTTCCGGGCGGCGGGGGCGGCCTCGGCGACCTCCTCGATGGTCGTGGTGCCCATCGTGGAGAGCGTGTACGGAATGCCCGCGTCGGCGGCGACGGACGCGACCGCGGGTTCGCCCTCGGTGCCCATCATGCGGGTGAACCCGGTGGGCGCCAAGGCGAACGGCAGGGCCGAGCGCGCCCCGAGCATGTCCCGCCCCAGGTCGACCGTGCTGACGTCCCGCAGCACGGTGGGCGTGAACTCGATCCGCGACCAGGCGTCCCGGGCGCGGTTCAGGGAGAGCTCGCCGTCCGCGGCGCCGTCGGTGTAGTCGAACACCGCGCGCGGGGTGCGTCGGCGGGCGATGTCGCGCAGGTCGGCGATCGACGCGGCGCGGCGGAGCCGGCGCTCGGTGGCGTCGCGGACGAAGGGGGCGGGCCGCAGCAGGGGCAGCAGCTCGCTCGGCCGGGGCATCCGACGCTGGACCATGTTCCCGAGGCTAGCCCGCCTGACGCCCCGCTGACGCCCCGGATGAGCGAGCGGCGCTCTCGCTCATACCTAGTGAGGGAAAGCGCCGTTCGCTCATCGACCTGCGCGAGGGTGTCGTCCGCACCCGCGGTGAACGAGAGCGCCGTTCGCTCAGTAGGAGTGAGCGAAAGCGCCGTTCGTTCCTGCGCCTCCTCAGCGGCGGCGGTGCAGCTCGTAGGCGGCGACGGCGGCGGCGCTGGCGACGTTGAGCGACTCCACCCCGCCCATCAGCGGGATCGCGAGGAGGTCGTCGAGCAGCGGGCGGACCGCGGGGGACAACCCGTCCGTCTCGTTGCCGAGCACGAGGGCGACCCGGGGCGGGAGGTCGGCCGTGAGCAGGTCGGCCCCGCCGGCGTCGAGTCCGAAGACCCCGAACCCCGCCTCCTTGAGCTGTGCGAGGCCCTCCTCGGCCGTCGCCGACCGCAGCACCGGCGCGGAGAACGCCACCCCCGCCGAGGCCTTGATCACCAGGGGGTCGATCGCGGGTACGCCGCGCCGGGGCAGGAGCACGCCGTCGAGCCCGGCGCCCGTGGCCGTCCGCAGGATCATCCCGACGTTCGACGGGTTCGTGACCCGGTCGAGCACGAGCACCGACGCGGGCCGCCGGGAGCCGAGGTCGCGCAGGAACACCGGCACCGGCGCCATCCGCGGCGCGACGACGTCCGCCAGCACCCCCTGGTCGTGCCGCCCGTTGCCCGCCAGCACCTTCACCCGGTGCGCGCTTGCCCGCTGCACCGGCACGCCGCGGCGGCGGGCCGCGTCCGTGATGGCGCGCACCGAGTCGCCGCGCGTGCCCTCGGCGATGATCACCTTGTCGACGGCCAGCGACTCGTCGTCGAGCGCCTCGAGCACGGGCTTGCGGCCGTAGACGGTGATGAAGGAGTCCTTCGGCGAGACCGGCGATGCCACCCGTGCAGGGTCGCACGCGCACGTAGGATCACGACCATGCCGCCCCGGCTCTCCGCGCTCGACGCGTCGTTCCTCTACCTGGAGCAGTCGACCACGCCGATGCACGTGGGCGGCGTCGCCGTCTTCAAGCGGTCCGGCAAGGGCGGGCTGGACTACGAAAAGCTGGTCGGGCTGGTGGAGCAGCGCCTCTCGCTGGTGCCGCGCTACCGGCAGAAGGTCAAGCACGTGCCGGGCAACCTCGCGAGACCGGTGTGGGTCGACGACACCGAGTTCGACGTCGCCTACCACGTCCGCCGCTCCGCCCTGCCCCGGCCGGGCACGGACGAGCAGCTCTGCGAGCTCGTTGCCCGGCTGATGTCCCGCCCGCTCGACCACACCCGGCCACTCTGGGAGATGTACCTGGTCGAGGGCCTGGAGAAGAACCGGGTCGCCGTCGTCACGAAGACCCACCAGGCCATGGTCGACGGCATCTCGGCGATCGACCTGTCCCAGGTGATCCTCGACGTCTCGGCCGACGCGCGGTCCGGCGTCGAGGAGGTGTGGATGCCGCGGCCGGAGCCGAGCGAGCTCCGCCTGGTCGCCGAGGCCCTGGGCGACGCGGTGTCCCGGCCGGGCGAGATCGTCGACAACGTCCGCGCCGCGACCGGGGACGCGGTCGCGACGGCCTCCAAGCTCGCCGGCATGGCGGGCAAGCTGCTGACCATGGCCCGCACGGCCTCACGCCCGGCGCCGGGCACCCCGCTCAACGTCCACATCTCCACGCAGCGCCGCTACGCGATCGCGCGTACGGACCTCGAGGCGTACCGGCAGATCCGCGCCGCGCACGGCTGCACGGTCAACGACGCCGTGCTCAGCGTGGTCTCCGGCGCCCTGCGGAACTGGCTGCTCTCCCGTGGCGAACCGGTGACGTCCGGGGCGTCGGTGCGGGCGATGGTCCCGATGTCCGTGCGCGGCGAGGCGGACGTGCCCAGCTCGGCCACGTCGGGCTCGCTCGGCAACCGGGTGTCCTCGTTCCTGGTCGACCTGCCGGTGGGGGAGCCGAGCCCGGTCGTGCGGCTGCACCACGTCACGCACGCGATGCGCGAGCACACCTCCTCCGGCCGGAACGTCGGTGCCGACACCCTCGTCCGGATCGGCGGGTTCGCGCCGCCGACCCTGCACGCGCTGGGAGCCCGGGCCGCGAGCGGCATCTCCAAGCGGATCTTCAACCTCGTCGTGACGAACGTCCCCGGCCCGCAGTTCCCCCTCTACGCCGCCGGAGCGCGCATGCTGGAGATGTTCCCGGTCGTGCCGCTCGCCAAGGGGCAGGCGCTCGCGATCGGGCTGACCAGTTACGACGGCGGGGTGTACTACGGGTTCAACGGCGACCGGGACGCCATGCCGGACGTCGACGTCCTCGCCGGGCTGGTCGACGAGGCGTTGGACGAGTTGCGGGCCGCGAGCCGCTGAGAGCAGGAGAGAGACCGTGCGGATCTACATCCCCGGGACCTGGCCGATGCTGCGGAAGCTGGTCAAGACCGGACGGTTCGACCCGATCGGGGGGACCGCGTTCGCGCTGACCCCCCGGTTGCGGGAGGCCTACGTCTCCGGCGACGACGAGGAGCTGGAGTACGCCGCGATGAACGAGGCGGCGCGGGCGTCGCTGCGCCTGCTCGCCGTCGAGTTCGGGCTCGGCGAGGACCAGGTCCCGGCGCGGCGGGTGGTGGTGGCCGCCGACCTCGAGGACGTCACGCTGCGCCCAGACCTCGACGACGGCGCCGTCCGCATCAGCGGCGCCGTGCCGATGACGGCGATCGCCGCGGTGCACGTCGACACCGAGGAGGCCGAGCACGCGGTGCGGGAGGCTGCCTCGGTCGTGGACAAGGCGGACCTGGGCGACCTCGACGCCGAGTTCCTCGTCGGCGAGGCGGAGGACCACGAGCTCGCGTGGTATTCGCCCGAGGAGATCGCCTTCCTGGTGGACCTCGGCGAGCTGTGAGTGCCGACCGCCCCTGCCCGGGCAGTAGGCACTGACGACCGCGGGATGCAGCGAGGAATCCGACCACCCCGACTCCGACGACTCCGACGACTCCGTCGGCTCCGACTCGCCGTCCCGGCGACGGCCGCCACCCCCGGCCCCGCAGCTCGTGCGGGGTCCGAGTGGCAACTGCCCCTGGAGGGGCAGTTGCCGCTCACGGGTCAGTCGGTGAACCGGGGAGCGCGCTTCTCGAAGGACGCCGTGACCGCCTCGACCTGGTTGGGGCTGCCGATGAGCGCGCCGATCTCGGTCTGCTCGGCGGCGAGCTGCGTCGCGATGTCGACCCGGCCCGAGCTCTCCAGCAGCCGCTTGGCCGCGCGGACGGCGTGCGGGTTGCGCCCGGCGATCTCGCGGGCCAGCTCCAGCGCGGCCTTGCGCGGGTCCGGGTCGACCCGCGTCGCGAGGCCGAGGGTCACGGCCTCCTCGCCCCGCACCTTGCGGCCGGTGAAGGTCAGCTCCTTGGCCATGTCCCGCCCCACCAGCTCGGGCAGGACCTGGGTGCCGGTCATGTCCGGGATCAGGCCCCACTTGACCTCGAGCACGGACAGCGACGCGTCCGGCGCGACGATCCGGATGTCCGCGCCGAGCGCGACCTGCAGCCCGCCGCCCAGCGCGTTGCCGGTGATCGCGGCGATCACCGGCACCGGCACCTGCGCCCAGACGTGCGCGGCCCGCTGCCCGGTCGCCGCCGCCGGCCCGTCGCCCGGCGGGAGGTCGGCGGTGGCGGAGAGCCGCTGCCCGTCGCGCATCGCCTGGAAGGACCCGAAGTCGAGCCCCGCGCAGAAGTCCGGCCCCTCACCGGAGAGCACGACGGCCCGCAGCCCGGGCTCCGTCCGCAGCCGCTCACCCGTCGTGACCAGGGCGGCGAACATCGCCGGGTCGAGGGCGTTGCGCTTGTCCGGCCGGGCCAGCCGGACGTCGGCCACCCCGTCCGTGATCTCGACGGTCACCCGCTGCGCGGACGTCCCGGACGTCTCGGAAACCTCGGTCACCCTGCTACCTCCCCGTGAACCGGGCCGGCCGCCGCTCCAGGAACGACGCGACCCCCTCGGCATGATCCTCCGACGCGAAGCACTCGGCGAGCGCGTCCCGCGTCGCGACGACGTGCTCGGCCATCCCGATGCCCGCGCCGTCGAGCACCAGCTTCTTGGTGCGCGCCAGCGCGAAGGGCGACGCCGTGGCGATCCTCACCGCCAGCGCGCGGGCCGCGTCCGGCAGCTCCTCCGGCGAGTGCGCCGACACCGCGAAGCCGAGCGCGACGGCCTCGTCGGCGCCCAGGTCGTCCCCGGTGTAGAGCAGGCGCAGCGCGGCCGCGGTGCCGATCTGACGCGGCAGCAGCCACGATCCCGCCCCCGTGTCGGAGACCAGCCCGCGGTGCACGAAGTTCCACCGGAACCGCGCCCGGGTGGAGACGAGCCGCAGGTCGGCCTGGGTGGCGAACTCCGCACCCATCCCGACGGCCATCCCGTCGACCGCGCAGAGCACCGGCTTGGGGCACTCCATCAGCGCCGGGATCTCCCGTGAGCGCACCGCGCCGCGCTCGTCGGGGGATCGACCTGCCAGATCGGCCAGGTCGATCCCCGCGCAGAAACTGCCGGGCACTCCCGTGACCAGCAGCACCGCGACCTCGGGATCGTGGCCGGCCTCGTCGACGCGGGCCGTGAACTCCTCCAGCATCGCGTAGGTCATCGCCCCGCGTTTCGCGGGGCGGTCGATCGTCAGGGTGGCGACCCGCTCCGCCACCTCGTACCGGATCTCCTGCATCCGACCCCTTCCCTCGGCGCCCGTGCCGATGCATCCTAGCTGAACGATCGTTAAGGAGGGCCCGTGGATTTCGCACTGCCGGTGGAGCTGACCCAGAAGCTCGAGGAGCTCGACGCGTTCATCGAGCGGGAGATCGTGCCGCTGCAGGCGCAGGACGACAACGAGCGGTTCTTCGACCACCGCCGTGAGTGGGCGCGCACCGACTTCGAGGCCGGGGGCACCCCGCGCCCGGAGTGGGAGGAGCTGCTGCGTGAGATGCGCCGCCGTGCCGACGCCGCCGGGTGGCTGCGCTACGCGCTGCCCAAGGAGGTCGGCGGCCAGGACGGCACGAACTTCGACATGGCCGTGATCCGCGAGCACCTGGCGCGCAAGGGTCTCGGTCTGCACAACGACCTGCAGAACGAGTCGAGCGTGGTCGGGAACTTCCCGTTCGCGCACATGCTGCTCGCCTTCGCCACCCCGGAGCAGAAGGACGAGTACCTCGAGCCGATGCTGACCGGGCAGGCCCGGATCGGCTTCGGCCTGACCGAGCCCGACCACGGCTCGGACGCGACCTGGATGGAGACCCGCGCCGTCCGCGACGGCGACGACTGGATCATCAACGGCGCCAAGCGCTGGAACTCGGGGATGCACTCGGCGACCCACGACGTCGTTTTCGCCCGTACCGGCGGCAAGGACGGCGACGCCCGCGGCATCACCGCGTTCTTCGTCCCGACCGACACCCCCGGCTTCTCGGTGGACTTCCACTGGTGGACGTTCAACATGCCCACCGACCACGCCGAGGTGACCATCCGGGACGTCCGCGTGCCGCACTCGGCGATCTTCGGCGAGGAGGGCGAGGGCCTGGCCGTGGCGCAGACCTTCGTGCACGAGAACCGGATCCGCCAGGCCGCCTCCGGTGTCGGCGCCGGCCAGTTCTGCATCGACCGGGCCGTGGAGTACGCCCGCAAGCGGGTCACCTTCGGCGCGCCGCTGGCCACCCGGCAGGCCATCCAGTGGCCGCTGGTGGAGCTGCAGACCGAGGCGGAGATGCTGCGCGGGCTGGTCCGCAAGACCGCCTGGGAGCTCGACCGGGTGCCGCACATGGAGATCAGCGACAAGGTCTCGATGTGCAACTACCGGGCCAACCGGTTCGTCTGCGACGCCGCCGACCGGGCCATGCAGGTGCACGGCGGGCTGGGCTACTCCCGCCACCAGCCCTTCGAGCACATCTACCGCCACCACCGCCGCTACCGGATCACCGAGGGCGCGGAGGAGGTCCAGATGCGCAAGGTCGCCGGCTACCTGTTCGGCTTCGCCGGGCCCAACAAGGTGCGCTGATGCAGGACTTCAGGACGCTCGGCAAGCGGCTCTCGAACTGGGGCCGCTGGGACCGGGACGGGGTCCGCGACGAGCGCGGCACCACGAACCTGCTCACGCCCGAGCGGGTCGCCGCGGCGGCCGGGCTCGTGCGCGACGGGCGGATCTTCGACCTGGGCATCCCGTTCGGCCGCAGCGGCCCGCAGCCGGGTGGCGGCCGGATCAACCCGATGATCCTCGTGTCGGAGACCGGCGCGGACCAGGACTTCCCGGGTGCGTTCCACTACGCCGACGACTACGTGTTCATGCCCCTGCAGAGCGCCTCGCAGTGGGACGGGCTGGCCCACGTCTTCTACGACGACCAGCTCTACAACGGGTTCCCCGCCTCGGTGGTGAGCCCGCACGGCACGAGCGCGAACTCGATCGACAAGCAGGCCAAGGGGATCGCCGGGCGCGGCGTGCTGGTCGACGTCGCCCGGCACCGCGGCGTCGAGTGGCTGGAGGCCGGCGAGGTGATCACGCCGGCCGAGCTCGACGCGGCGATGGCCGCGCAGGGCGTCGCGCTGCAGGGCGGCGACATCCTGCTCGTGCGCACCGGCTGGCGGCGCAAGTTCCTGGTGGAGCAGGACGCCGCCGCCTTCATGGCCGGCGAGCCCGGGCTCGGCCTGGACTGTTGCGAGTGGCTGCACGAGCACGAGGTCGCCGCGGTCTGCTCGGACAACTGGGCGATCGAGGTGCTCCCGGGTGAGATCCCCGACGAGCGGTTGCCCGTGCACATGGTGCTGATCCGGGACATGGGGATGACCCTGGGCGAGATCCTCGACTTCGAGGAGCTCGCCGAGGACTGTGCCGCCGACGGCCGGTACGACTTCTTCCTCACCGCACCGCCGATCAAGTTCAGCCGGGCCCTCGGCTCGCCGATCAACCCGTTGGCGATCAAGTGACGCGGCCCGACCTCCTGAGGCACAGACGGGTAGCCTTCCCGCAACCGTCCGGGGCCCCGGGCGGACCGGCGGACGGGGGAGGGACCGATGGCGCGAGCGCACCAGCCGGCCTCGCGGCCCCCGAACGCGCCGCCGGGCGACGCGGCGATCCTCGAGGCGTCGATCGCGACCATGGCCGAGCACGGCTACCACGGGACATCCGTTCGGGACATCGCGCTGCGGGCCGGGTTGAGCCCCGCCGCGCTGTACCACCACTTCCCGTCGAAGCAGGCCGTTCTCGCGATGATCATGGAGCGGGGGATCGAGGCCCTGCTGGCCCGCACCCGCGAGGCGCTGGAGTCGGCGGGGGACGACCCGGTCGACCGGCTGCGGGCGCTGGTCGAGGTGCAGGTGCTGTTCCACCTCGAGGACCAGCGCGGCACCCTGCTGGGCACCAGCGAGCTGCGGGCGCTGGAGGAGCCGGTGCGCACCCCGCACCTGGCCAAGCGGCACGCGCAGCAGCGGATGTTCGACGAGGTGGTGGCCCGGGGCGTCGAGACGGGCGCCTTCCGCACGCCGCTGCCGGGCGAGGCCTCGCGGGCGATCGTCGTGATGTGCACGGGCGTCGCGAGCTGGTTCTCGCCGCAGGGGCCCGCCTCCCGCGAGGAGATGGTGCGCCGCTACCAGCGGCTGGCCCTGGACATGGTCGACGCGGTGGACCCCGGCCCCTGGGACGGCGACCCCGCCTGACGGACGGGGGTGCGGCATGACGGCCGCGGCGGAGACCCGGCGCCCGATCGGCGACCCCGCGGACCCGGCCGTGCTCGCGGAGCTGCTCGCCGGCCGGTTGACCGAGGTCCTCGGCGAACCCGTCGAGGTCGTCGGGCTGCACCGGCTGACCGGCGGCGCGAGCCGCGAGACCTGGTCCTTCACCGCCCGCTCCGGCGGCGTGGCGCACCGCCTGGTGCTGCGCCGCGACCCGCCCGGCCCCGGCCGGCCGGACGGCATGGCGATGGAGGCGCGGGCGATCGCGGCCGCGGAGCGGGCCGGCGTGCCGGTGCCGCCGCTGGTGGACCACGGCACGGACCCGGCGGTCGTCGGGGCGCCGTACCTGGTCACCCGGCACGTCGACGGGGAGACGCTCGCCCGACGGTTGCTGCGCGACCCCGAGTACGCGCAGGTCCGCGGCACCCTGGCCGCCGAGCTGGGGCGCGCGGTCGCGCGCGTGCACGCGATCCCGGTGGGCGACCTGCCCGGCCTGGAACGCCGGGACCCGCTGGAGCAGCTCCGGCAGACCTACGACGAGCTGGGCGAGCCCCTGCCGTCGATCGAGATCGCGCTGCACTGGCTGGAGAAGCACCGGCCCGCCGAGGTGCCCGAGACCGTGGTGCACGGCGACTTCCGCAACGGGAACATGATCGTCGCGCCGGACGGGCTGAAGGCGGTCCTGGACTGGGAGGTCGTGCACCGCGGCGACCCCCGCGAGGACCTCGGCTGGCTCTGCGTGAAGTGCTGGCGGTTCGGCGCCGCGCCGACGGTCGGCGGGTTCGGCCCGCTCGACCAGCTGCTCGACGGCTACGCCGAGGTCGCCGGGCACCGCCCGGACCCCGAGGCGGTGCGCTGGTGGCAGGTCTTCGGCACCGCGCGCTGGGCCGTGGGCTGCCGGGGCATGGCCGAGCGGCACCTCTCCGGTGCCGTCCCGTCCGTGGAGCTGGCCGCGATCGGGCGGCGCGTGTGCGAGCAGGAGCACGACCTGTTCCTGGCCCTCGGCCTCCCGGCCGAGCTCCCGGAGGACGTCGAGGCGCCGCCGTCGGACCTGCACGGGAGGCCGACGAGCCGCGAGCTGCTCGAGGCGGTCGCGCTCTACCTGCGCCAGGACGTCATGCCCGGTACCCAGGGCCGGCTGAGCTTCAACGCCCGGGTCGCGGCCAACGTCGTCGACACCGTGGCGCGGGAGCTCACCCTGGGCCCCGAGCAGGAGCGCCGGCACCGTGCGCGGCTCGCCCGCTTCGGCCGCGCCGACCAGGCCGACCTCGCCGCCGCGATCCGCGCCGGCGTCGTCGACCCGGAGGACCCGGCGCTGCTGGCGGCGGTGCGCGAGGCGATCACGGACCGGCTCCGCGTGGCCAACCCGAAGTACCTGTCCCACCCCGGTGAGTGAGCCGGCGGTGTCAGTTCTGACCCGTGCGAGGGAGCACGAATGCGGATCGGCGACATCCTGACCTTCACGGCCGCGCGGCGCGGCGAGGAGGCCGCGCTGGTGTTCGAGGACCGGAGCTGGACGTTCGCGGAGCTCGACCGCGACGTCCGGGCGCTCGCGACCGGCCTGGCCCGGTACGCCGCCCCCGGCGACCGGATTGCGATCCTGACCGAGAACAACCCCGAGTACATCCAGGCCTACTACGGCGTCCCGACGGCGGGGATGGCCCTGGTGTTCCTCAACTACCGGCTGAGCCCGCGCGAGGTCGTGCTCAACCTGGAGGATTCGACCCCGACGGTCCTCGTCACCGAGCTGAAGTACCTGGAGACGGCCCGGAAGGCGATGGCCGAGGTGCCGTCGATCCGCACGCTCGTGTGCCTCGACGGCCCGGCCGAGGGGGCGCTGGCCTGGTCGGACCTGCTCGCCGAGCCCGGTCCGCTGCAGGTCCCGGACGAGGACTCGCCGGCCTGGCTGATCTACACCTCGGGCACCACCGGGCGGGCCAAGGGTGCGGTGCTGACCCACCGCAACGTCGTCGCCGCGGTGATGAACTCGCTGCTCAGCTGGGAACACGACCACGATCCCGGCGTGGCGCTGATGCCGTGGCCGCTGTGCCACATCGCGGGCTACGGCGTGCCGATGGCGCACCTCAAGGGCGACACGATGGTCCTGATGCGCCGCTACGACGCCGTCGGGTTCCTGGAGGCGGTGCAGACCCACCGCGTCAGCCAGACCTCCGTGGCGCCGACGATGCTCGCGATGCTGCTGCGCCATCCGCGGTTCCCCGAGTTCGACCTCTCCTCGCTGCGCCGCATCAGCTACGGCTCGGCGCCGATGCCCGCGGCCGTGCTGCGCGAGGCCATGGCGGCCTTCCCGGAGGTCCGGTTCCAGACCGGGTTCGGGATGACCGAGCTGGCCGGCAACGTCGTCGTGCACGGCTCGGACGACCACGTCCGGGCGCTCGAGTCCGACGAGGCCCTGCTGACCAGCGTCGGGAAGCCGCAGTGGCTCTCCGCGGTGCGGGTCGTCGACCCCGACGGCCGGGACACCGGCCCGGACGAGGTCGGCGAGCTCGTGATCCGCGGCGACCAGGTGTGCGCCGGGTACTGGGGCCGGCCGGAGGCGACCGCGGAGGCCTACCGGGACGGCTGGTTCCACAGCGGCGACCTCGCGCGCCGGGACTCCCGGGGCTACCTCTACATCGTCGACCGCAAGAAGGACATGATCCTCACCGGCGGCGAGAACGTGTACTCCCGCGAGGTCGAGGAGATCCTGCACCAGCACCCGGACGTGGCGGCCGCGGCCGTCGTCGGACAGCCGGACGAGGTGTGGGGCGAGCTCGTCGTCGCGGTGCTGGAGGCCCGCGAGGGGCGCACCCCGACCGAGGACGGCGTCCGCGAGTTCTGCCGTGGGCACCTGGCGGGCTACAAGATCCCGCGCCGGGTGCTCGTGGTCGACGAGCTGCCCCGCACCACCACCGGGAAGGTCCGCAAGCCGGTGCTGCGCGAGCTGGTGACGCGCGAGGCCGTTGACACCGCCCGGACCCCCTCCTAGCGTGATCTGAACGATCGTTCAGCGCGATCCCGTCACGACTTCCAGCGTCGGAAGGAGACCCCGCATGGTCAGCGCCGACCCCGCCGCCGACCCCGCCGACACCGGCACCCCCGTCCTCCGTGAAGTGGCCTCGGGCCTGCAGTTCCCCGAGGGACCGATCGCCCTCGCGGACGGTTCGGTGGTCCTCGTCGAGATCCGCCGCGGGACGCTGTCCCGCGTGTGGCCGGACGGCTCGGTCGACGTCGTCGCGGAGCTCGGCGGTGGCCCCAACGGCGCCGCCGTGGGCCCCGACGGAGCGATCTACGTCTGCAACAACGGCGGCTTCGAGTGGCACGACCGGCCCGGGGGCATCGTCGCGCCGGGACACCAGCCCGCGGACTACAGCGGCGGCCGGATCCAGCGCGTCACGCTCGAGGGTGAGGTCAAGGACCTCTACACCGAGGTCGACGGGCGGCCGCTGCGCGGGCCCAACGACATCGTGTTCGACTCCGCGGGCGGCTTCTGGTTCACCGACCTCGGGAAGAACCGCGGCCGGGAGATGGACGTCGGCCGGCTCTGCTACGCGCTGCCGGACGGGTCGTCGATCACCGAGGTGGTGCACCCGCTGATGACGCCGAACGGGGTCGGGCTGTCCCCGGACGGTTCCCGGGTCTACGTGGCGGAGACCCAGACCGGGCGGGTCTGGGAGTGGGAGGTCCTCGGCCCGGCACACCTCGGGCCGTGCGGCGACCCGCCGCGGGGGCCGGGCGGGGCGCACCTGCTGCACGGCTTCCCCGGCTACCAGCTGCTCGACTCGCTGGCCGTCGACGGCGCCGGCAACGTCTGCGTCGCCACGCTGGTCACCGGCGCGGTGAGCGTCATCCGGCCGGACGGCACGCTCGACCGGCAGATCCCGGTCCCCGAGCCGGACCCGTTCGTCACGAACATCTGCTTCGCCGGGGCGGACTCGCGCACCGCCTACATCACCTCCTCCGGGCGCGGGAAGCTGTACGCGGCGGAGTGGCCCTTCGCGGGCCTCGACCTGGCGTTCCGGGCATGACCGTCACGTCGGGCGGGAGCGTGCGCGCCGAGCTCACCGCCGCCTTCACCGCGCCCGGGGGCGAGTTCGCGCTCGTCGACACCGAGGTCCGCGGGGTGCCGTGGCGGGTGTACGAGCGCGGCCCGCACACCCTGCGGGAGCTGTTCGAGCTCACCCGGACCTGGGGCGACCGCGTCTTCACCGTCTACAAGGACGAGCACGTCACCTACGCCGAGCACGCGGGGATCGTCGCCGGGCTGGCCCGGCTGCTGCACGACGAGTACGGGCTGCGGCAGGGCGACCGGGTGGCCGTCACGATGCGGAACTACCCGGAGTGGGCGCCGTGGTTCTACGCCTGCCAGGTGTCCGGGCTGGTGTTCGTGCCGCTCAACGCCTGGTGGACCGGCCCCGAGCTGCGCTACGCGCTCGGCAACTGCGAGGCCCGGCTCATCGTGGCCGACGGCGAGCGGGCGGCGATCCTCGAGGGCATCGACATCCCGATGATCGAGGTCCGGGGCGAGGGCAGGGGCCGGCCGTGGGCGGAGGTGCTGGCCTCGCTGGACCGGGACGCCGCGCTGCCGGACGTCACGATCTCCCCGGACGACGACGCCACGATCCTCTACACCTCCGGCACCACGGGCCGGCCCAAGGGCGCGGTCGGGACGCACCGCAACCACTGCACCAACATCCTGAACACCCTGCTCGGCGCGCGGGTCGCGGCGACGATCGCCAACGGCGGGACCCCGCCGGACCCGGACCCGGACGCGCCGCAGCCGGGCGGGCTGTGCACCTTCCCGCTGTTCCACATCGCCGGCATCACCAGCCTGACCTACACCGCGCTGACCGGCGGGAAGCTCGTCACGCAGTACCGGTGGGACCCGGTCGAGGCGCTCGAGCTGGTCCGCCGGGAGTCGCTCACCGGCGTCTCGGGCGTGCCGACGGTCGGGCGCCAGCTGGTCGAGCAGGCCGCACGCGAGGGCGGCGGGCTGGACACGCTGGCGGCGCTGAGCATGGGCGGGGCGCCGATCCCGCCCGACCTGATCGGCCTGATCGACAGCCAGTTCGCCTCGCTGGTCTCCCCGGCCAACGGCTACGGGCTGACCGAGACGACCAGTGCCGTCGTCTCCAACACCGGGCAGGACTACGTGACCCACCCGGACAGCGTCGGCCGGCTCGCCCCGGGCGCGGACATCCGCGTCGTCGACCCCGGGACCGGGGAGGACGCCGGGCCGGAGGAGATCGGCGAGCTCTGGTTCCGCGGGCCCAATGTGGTGCGCGGGTACTGGAACAACCCGGAGGGGACGGCCGCGGCCTTCACGGACGGCTGGTTCCACACCGGGGACCTCGGGCTGGTCCGCGACGGCTGGGTCTACGTCGTCGACCGGATGAAGGACGTGGTCATCCGCGGCGGCGAGAACATCTACTGTGCCGAGGTCGAGGCCGCACTGTTCGAGCACCCCGCGGTGGCGGACGTCGCCATCGTCGGGATCCCGCACGCCCGGCTCGGCGAGCAGGCGGTCGCGGTCGTGAACACCCGGGCCGAGGTGAGCGCGGAGGAGCTGCAGCAGCACGTCCGCGAGCGGCTGGCGGAGTTCAAGGTGCCCGAACAGGTCGTGTTCCGCGCGGAGCCGCTGCCGCGCACTCCCAGCGGCAAGGTCCTGAAGCGCGAGCTGCGCACGGAGGTGCAGGCATGACCGCGAGCCCGGAGACGGCGCTCACCGACGTCCGGTACGAGGAGGACGGGCACGTCGGCGTGCTCACGATCGCCCGGCCGGAGGTGCACAACGCCCTGCGCCGCAGGACGTACGACGAGCTGGAGGAGCTGGTCCGCACCACCACCGCCCGGGTCCTGGTGATCACGGGCGAGGGGCGCTCCTTCTGCTCGGGCGACGACGTCCGCGAGCTGATGGGCGGGGGCGACCCGGAGAAGCGCCCGCCGCGGCCCGCCCCGCGGCTCACGCCCGCGGCCGGCGCGCTGCTGACGTCCGACGTCCCGGTGATCGCCGCCGTCAACGGCGCGGCGGTCGGGTGGGGCATGGAGATGGCGCTGATGGCGGACTTCCGCGTGGCGGCCCGTCGCGCGAAGTTCGGCGAGCTGTTCGTCAAGCGCGGGCTGTGCAGCGACGTAGCCGGGATCGCCCGGCTCGCCCAGCTCGTCGGCCGGGAGAAGGCGGCGGAGCTGCTGTTCACCGGCGAGATCATCGACGCCGAGGAGGCCGGCCGGATCGGGCTGGTCGGCCGCGTCGTCGACGACGACCAGCTGCTCCCGACCGCGCTCGAGCTGGCCGGGCGGATCGCGGCGAACCCGCCGCTGGCCGTCGGCGCGCTCAAGGCCGGGTTGCGCGAGGCGCTCGACCCGGACTGGACCGAGCTGGGCCGCTGGGTGAGCACCCGGCTGGGCGAGCTGTTCGCCACCGAGGACCACCGCGAGGGCGTGCGGTCCTTCCTGGAGAAGCGGGAGCCGAGGTACGTGGGGCGATGACGACCAGCAGGACCTTCGCCGGTCTCGACGCGCCCGCCGTGGAGGCGTGGCTGACCGACAACGTCGACGGTTTCGCAGGCCCGGCCCGGTTCGCCCTGGTCGCGGGCGGGCGGTCCAACCTGACCTACCGGATCGACGACGCGGCGGGGCACACCTACGCGCTGCGCCGCCCACCCCTCGGGGGCGTGCTCAGCACCGCGCACGACATGAGCCGCGAGTGGCGGTTCATCTCGGCGATGGCGCCGACCGCGGTCCCGGTCGCGCCGCCGCGGGCGTACTGCGCCGACCCGGCGGTGAGCGGCGCGGAGTTCTACGTCATGGACTTCGTGGAGGGCACGGTCCTCGCCGATCCCGCGGCCGCGGAGTCGCTGACGCCCGCGGCGCGCGCCCGGGCGGGCGAGCACGTCGTCGAGGTGCTGGCGGCGCTGCACGCGCTCGACCCCGAGGAGGTGGGGCTGGAGGGCTCGCGGAAGGGGTTCGCCGAGCGCCAGCTCGCGCGCTGGCACCAGCAGATCCGGAACTCCGGGGTCGAGGGCGCCGAGCTCGCGCTGCTCGACGAGATCCACGCGGCGCTCGCCGCGCACGTCCCGCCGCAGTCCCGCGGGATCGTGCACGGCGACTTCCGGCCGGGGAACATGACCTTCGGCCCCGACGGGACGGTCCGCGCGGTCTTCGACTGGGAGCTGTCGACCCTCGGCGACCCGTTGGCCGACCTCGGCTACCTGATCTCGCTGTGGCAGGAGCCCGGCGACGATCTGCCCGAGGGGGCCGACCCCGGTCCGACGACCCTGCCCGGCTTCCCGACCCGGGACGAGCTGGTCGCCCGGTACGCCCGGATCACCGGCCGGGACGTCTCCCACCTGCCCTACTGGATCGCCTTCAACCGCTGGCGCTCGGCGTGCATCCTCGCCGGGGTGCAGGCGCGGTACCTCGCCGGCGTGATGGCCGACGACGGCTTCGCCGACCAGGTCCGCGCCCGGATCGCCACCGGCCGGCTCCTCGGCGAGTCCGCGAAGGAGGCGCTCGAGGCCGCCGGGCTGGGATGAGCGAACGGCGCTCTCGCTCAGTAGGAGTGAGCGAGAGCGCCGTTCGTCCATGCGACTGCGCCGGGACAGCGACTGCGCCGGGACAGCGCCAGGCGCGGGACAGCGCCGGCCGCGACACTGCCCGGTATGGACACACCGGAGGGCGCTCGCCTGCGCTTCGAGCTGTACGGCCGCGCCGTGATCGAGGTCGAGCGGCGGGACGGGCGCTGGGTCGCCTCGTACGTCGGGGAGGGCCGCCGGCGCCCCGCCGAGGACGTGCGGCTCCCGCCCGAGGCGCCCGCGGACTCCCTCGCCGACCACCTCGACGTGCTCTTCCACGAGTACGCCCGACCCGGTACGAGCGTCCGCCGCCTCCGGTGACCGTCCCTGCACCGCTGTCCCGGTGAGCGAACGGCGCTGTCGCTCAGTAGGAGTGAGCGAGTGTGCCGTTCGCCGGTCGGTCGACAGGGGGATGACAGGGGCCTGACACCGCCGGGCCGCACCGTCGTCGTCGAACCCGTCACCGAGCCGAGGGGACCACACGATGACGACGACGATCCGGACCACTGCTCCCACCACCGTCCGCAGGGCGGGGCGGAGCGAGCACGCCGCGGTCGCCGCAACGCTCGCCGCCGCCTTCGTCGACGACCCGATCTTCGCCTGGATCCACCCGGACCCGGCAGACCGGGCGGACCGGACGCTGTTCTTCTTCGAGCGTGCCGTCGAGGTGCTCGCGCAGCACGACGACATCTGGGCCGCCGGACCGGACGTCGCCGGCGCCGCCCTCTGGGTGCCGCACGGCAGCGCCCCGATGTCCGACGAGGAGGGCGAGGCCTTCGGGGGCGCGCTCGCGGAACGCGCCGGGGCCGACGCCGAGCGGCTGTTCGCGCTGATGACCGTGATGGAGGAGCACCACCCGCACGAGCCGCACGAGTACCTGTGGTTCCTCGGCGTGCGGCCGGACGAGCAGGGCCGGGGCATCGGGAGTGCCACGATGGCGCCGGTCCTCGCCCGCGCCGACCGGGCCGGCCACCGGGCGTACCTGGAGGCGACGAGCCTCCGCAGCAAGGCGCTGTACGAGCGGCACGGCTTCGTCGCCGAGGCGCCGATCTCCGCCGCCGGCAGCCCGCCTCTCTGGCCCATGTGGCGCGACCCGCAGTGACCCCGCAGTGACCCCGGAGCGACCCCGGAGCGACATGCCCCTGAGCGAACGGCGCTCTCGTTCACATCTAGTGAGCGAGAGTGCCGTTCACCGGGTCAGGCCCGGCGCACGAGGATCATCTCGGCGGCGCGGCGGGCGTGCTGGAGCGTGAGCGAGCGGGCGCGCTCGCCCTCGCCGGCGCGGATCGCGGCGGTGATCGCGATGTGGTCGTCCGCGTTGCGGTCGAGCAGCCGCGGGTCGCCGGCCAGCCCGGCCCAGGTCAGGTTGCGGGGCAGCCGGTGGTGCAGCGCGTCGAGGCTGGCGGTGAGCTGCCGGTTCCCCGCGGCCTCGACGACCGTCGCGTGGAACAGCGAGTTGGTCCGGTACCAGAGCTCGCGGGCCTCCTCCTGCGCGTCCGGGTCCCGCGCCAGCACGACGACCCGCCGGAAGGTCGCGTCCGTCCCCGCGAGCACCTCGAGCTGGGCCTCGGTGATGCGGTCCGCGGCGAGCTGCGCGGCGTGCCCCTCCAGGACCCCGCGCACCTCGAGGGCCTCGGCGATGTCCCGGGTCGACGGCAGCGTCACCCGCGCGCCCCGGTGCGCCACCATCTCGACGACGCCCAGTGCCTCGAGCTGGCGCAGCGCCTCCCGGACCGGGGTGCGGCTGACCCCGTGCTGCTGGGCCACCTGCTCCTGCCGGATCCAGCCGCCGATGGGGATCTCGCCGCTGCCGATCCGCTCCTGGAGCCGATCGACGATGTCCCGCACCGAGGCGACGTCGGCGGAACCCCGGGCGGCCACGGCGCGATCGTAGTCGGCGGCCGGTCACCGCCCGGCCGCGTAGCCCTGTGCCCCGCGCGGGTTCGCCGCGGCACCGAGCTGCCCGGTCGCCGGGTCCCGCGTGACGACCGAGAGCCGGCCGAGCGTCCACGGCCCGGAGACGGTCACGGCGTGCCCGCGCCCGCGCAGCTCCGCGACCACCTCCGGCCCCAGGCGCTCCTCGACGACCAGCCCGGCCGGCGTCCAGGTGCGCGGCCAGAAGGAGCCGGGCACCGCCGTGGTGTGGAAGGCGGGCGCGTCGATCGCCTCCTGCGGCGACTGCCCGCCGACCAGCGTGCGCAGCAGGTAGAGCAGCTGCCACTGGTCCTGCTGGTCGCCGCCGGGCGTGCCCAGCGCGGCGACCGCGGCCCCGTCGCGGAGCAGGAGGGTGGGGCTGAGCGTGGTGCGCGGGCGCCGGCCGGGGTCGAGCCGCGACGGCGAGCGCGGGTCCAGCCAGGACATCTGCAACCGGGTGCCGAGGCAGAACCCGAGGCCGGGGACGGTGGGCGAGGACTGCAGCCAGCCGCCCGACGGCGTCGCGGAGACCATCGTCCCCCAGCGGTCGACCACGTCGACGTGGCAGGTGTCGCCGCGCGTCTCGCCGTCCCGGGCCACCGTCGGCTCGCCGGTCCCGGCCGCGGCGGCGCCGTCGACGTGCAGCGGCGGCAGCACCGGGTCACCGTCGAGCCGGCTGGGGCGCAGCTCCCGGGAGGCCGCGGGGCCGATGAGCGCCGCGCGCGCCCGGGCATGGGCCGGGTCGAGCAGCCGGTCGAGGAGCCCCGGCGCGGCGGCGGCGCCGTAGTGGGCCTCGCGGTCGGCGAGCGCGAGCTTGAGCGCCTCGGCGACGGTGTGCGCGCCCTCCGCGGTTCCCGGGTCCAGCCGGCCGTCGCCGACGTGGTCGAGGATGCCCAGGGCCTGCAGCAGCACCGGGCCCTGGCTCCACGGCCCGGCCTTCGCCACCGTGGTGCCGCGGAAGTCGCGGCACACGGGCTCCTCGGTGGTGGCGCGGAAGGCCGCGAGGTCCGCGGCCCGCAGGACCCCGGCGTGGTCGCGGCCGTCAGAGTGCCGGTGCGGCTTGGCTGCGAACTCCTCCAGGGCCTGCGCCACCGCGCCCTCCTGCCACGCGCGTCGCGCGAGCTCGATACGCCCGAGCCGGTCGGCGGCCGGGCGGCCTGCTGCGAGCAGGGCGCGCAGCGTGGACGCGTACTCGGGGTTGGTCAGGGTCGTGCCGGCCTCCGGCACGCGGCCGCCGGGCAGCCACAGCTCGACCGACGACGGCCAGTGCTCCCGGAACAGATCCGCGACCGCGGCGATCGTGGCCGTGAGCCGCGGCACCACGGGGTACCCGTGCTCGGCGAGGTCCAGGGCGTACTCCAGCACGTCGGCGAGCTCCCACGTGCCGTGCTCGGCCAGCAGCCGCAGCCACGCGACGACGGCGCCGGGCACCGCCGCGGCGAGCGCCCCGGCCCCGGGCACGTGGTCGAGCCCCTCGGCCGCGAGGTGCTCCCGGGTCGCGCCGGCGGGGGCCGGGCCCTGGCCGCACAGCACGAACGGCGCACCGCCCGCGGGCGCGACCAGGGCGACGAGATCCCCGCCGGGGCCGTTGAGGTGCGGCTCCACCACGTGCAGGACGAACGCCGCGGCCGTCGCCGCGTCCACCGCGGTGCCCCCGCGCTCCAGCACCGACTGGGCGGCGCCGGTCGCGAGCCAGTGGGTGGAGGCGGACATCCCGAAGCGGCCGCGCAGGGTCGGGCGGGTGGTCACGCCGCCGGCTCCACCGTGAGCGACCGCTCGGCGCGCTCGAGAGCGGCCCGCACGCTGCCGACGCCACGGGCCCGGGCGTCGGCGAAGATCTCCGCGAGCGTGCCCTCGATCGCCTCGGCCCGCTCGCGGACCCGCTCGGCGGACCAGCCGAGCACCTCGCGGCCGACGAGGTGGATCGCCCCGCCCGCGTTGGCCACGAAGTCCGGGGCGACGACGGCGCCGCGCGCGGCCAGCACGTCCGCGGCCTCGTCGTCGGCGAGGACGTTGTTGGCCCCGCCCACCACGGCGCCGGCGGGCAGGGTGCGGGCCACCCGGGCGTCGATCAGGCCGCCGACGGCGCAGGGCACCAGCACGTCGCACGGCGTGCGGACGACCTCCTCGGGGGCCACGACCTCGACGGCGGCCGCGAGCCCGACGGCCATGGCGACCCGGGCGGGATCGACGTCGGCGACGAGCAGGCGCGCGCCGGCCGCCGCCATCGCCCTCGCCACCCGCATGCCGACCGCGCCGAGGCCCTGCACCAGGATCCGTAGCCCGGCGAGGCCGGGGTGCCCCGCCTCGCGGGCCGCCGCCCGCACGGCGGCGACGACGCCGACCGCGGTCGCCTCGGCGCTCGTCCCCGACCCGCCGTCGGCCTCCGCGCGGCCGAACGCGTAGGTCGTGTGCCGGCGCAGCACGTCCATGTCCGCCGTGTCGGTGCCGATGTCCGGGCCGGTCCAGTAGGTGCCGCGCAGGAGCTCGATGTGCCGCGCGTGCACCTCCAGCGCCCGGCGCCATGTGGCGTCGTCGAGCCGGTGCCGCGCGGCGGGGAGCGCCAGCACCGACTTGCCGCCGCCCATCGGCAGGCCGGCGACGGCGACCTTGAGGGTCATCGCCCCGGCCAGGCGCCGGGCGTCGGCGACCGCCGCCGGCAGGGACGGGTAGACCATCGCGCGGGTCCCGCCGACGGCCGGGCCGAGCCGGGTGGAGTGCACCGCGATCACCGACCAGGTCCCGGTCGGCTCGTCGTGGCGCAGGGAGGTGAGCTCGCCCGCCCACGGCGGGAGCGAGCGCGGATCGAGCGGGGTGACGGTCACGGACTGCTCCTCGAGGGGACGGGGACCGCGGCGCGGTCCCAGACGGTGGTCAGGAAGGCGACGACGCGCCCGAGCTCGCCCGGGCGGAAGAAGGCCGGGTCGGCGTGGTCGGCGCCGGGCAGCACGACGAGCTCGGCCGGCACCCCGGCGGCCCGCAGGCCCGCGTGGAGCCAGCGGCTCTGGGCGAGCCCGACGCGGTGGTCCGCGTCGCCGTGCACGATCAGGAAGGGCGGCGCGCCCGGCCCGGCGAGCCGCAGCGGGTTGGCCGGGTCGTCGACACCGTCCGGCTCGCGCCCGAGGAAGGTGCGGACGATCGCGGCGGTCCCGGCCTGGCCCTCCGGCGAAGGCTCGTGCGCGTCGTCGAGCAGCCGGCCGAGGTCGGCGGGCCCGTAGTGGTCGACGACGGCGTCCAGGCCGGCCGCGCCGACCCCGTCGCCGACCGGACGGCCGAGCGGGTGCTCGCCCGAGAGCGCCGCCATCGTCATCAGATAGGCGCCGGCGGAGCTGCCCCAGCCGGCCACCCGCCGCGGGTCCAGGTCGTAGCGGTCCGCGTGGGCCCGCACCCACCGGATCGCCGCCCGGAGGTCCTCGACGGGTTCCGGGAAGGGCACCTCGCCCGCCAGTCGGTAGCCGACGGACGCGACGGCGATGCCGCGGGCGGGCAGGCCGTGCCACGGGCCGTGCCCGGGCATCCCGCCCAGCCAGCTCCCGCCGTGCGCGTAGACGACGACCGGGTGCGGACCCGGCCCCTCCGGCAGGTGCAGGTCCAGCCGCAGCGCCCGCCAGCCGGGCGGGGTGGCGTAGGGGACGCCGAGGTGGCTGCGCGCCCCGGGCAGCACGCGCACCGCGGGCGGGTCGAGGAAGGGCGCCGGGACCAGGGCCGCGTAGTCCGGCACCGGGAGGATCTCCGACGGGTGCACCGTCACACCCGGATGTAGTCGGGGATCGCGGGCAGCGTGCCGGCCAGCTCGAACGCCCCGACGAACGCGTTCTTGGCGTCGATCGAGTCGTGGCTGCCGAAGGTGCGGGCGTTGCGCCAGAACCGGTCCAGCCGGAACCGGTTCGCCGTGCTGCGCGCACCGGTGAGGTCGTGGATCCGGGCGGTCACGTCGAGCCCGGCGCGGGTGCTCGCCACCTTGGCCCGGAAGCCCTTGATCGCCATCTCCTCGGGGCGGGTGACCAGCTCCGGTGCCTCCAGCTCGTCGGCGACCGAGAGCAGCAGGGCCCGCGCCGCCGCCAGCTCGCTGGACATCTCGCCCAGCTGCCGGTGCATCAACGGGTCCTCCGTCGCGGTGCCGAACCGCGGCATGCTGGGCCGGTTCAGCTCCTGCACGTACGCGACCGCCGCCGCGAACCCGCCCTCACCGATGCCCTGCAGCAGCGCGCCGTGCATCAGCATCACCGCGCCGAAGAAGTACGGGTCGGCGACGTGGGCGCGGAAGTGCCAGCCGTCGGGCACGAACACGTCCCGGTAGCGGATGGTCTGGCTGACCGTGCCGCGCTGGCCCATGTTGTCCCAGTCGCCGAGCAGCTCGAGCGCGGGATCGTCGAGCCGGACCAGGGCGTGCCAGCGCGGGGCGGTCTCCACGACGCCGTCGTCGCCGACCAGCGCGAAGCTCACGCTGGCGATGTCGCGGCCGCCGCCACCGCTGTTGGTGTTGAAGGTCTTGGTCCCGGAGACCACCACACCGCCCGGCACACGCCGGCCGACGACCCGGCCGGTGCCGCCGGTCTCGGCGTTGGACGCCACGAACCGGCGGCCCTCGTGCATCAGCTCGTCGGCCAGCTGCTGCTTCGTCTCGCGCGGCAGCTCGTCCGAGGTGAAGAGCTCGCGGGCGACCAGCGTGGTCGTGCTCCAGCACTGCCCGGTCGAGCCGTCCCCGGCGCAGATCTCGATCTGCGCCTCGATCAGCTCGCGCCAGCCGCCGAAGGCGGGACCGTCCCACAGGCCCCCGAACTCCACCGGCACGTTGATGCGGTGCAGGCCGGCCTCGCCGAGCAGGGCCATCGCGGCGGTGGGGTCGGCGCCGGTCGCGTCGATCCCCGGGCCGGCCTCGGCGAGGAGGGGCCGCAGGGCGCGGGCCCGCTCGACGACCTCGCGCCGGGTGGCCGGGAGGTGCGTGGCGCGCAGCAGTTCGGTGGTCATGACTCGTCCTTTCCTCGGAGGGTGGCCGCGCCGACGCCGTACGCGGCGACGACGAGCAGGGAGAGGGGCATGAGGGCGACGACGAGGGCGTCGCTGCCGGTGACCTCGGTGTAGTGGCCGACGATCAGCACCAGCACCGCGACGAGCACGGTCCCGGCGGCCGCGGGCGCGAGGACCGTGACCCACCGGGACTCGGTGACCCGGCGGCGCAGCGCGGCCACGACGAGGCTGGCGCAGCAGCCGGCCATCATCGCCACCAGGGCCAGCGAGGTGATCCCGGACAGCGCCGGGAAGAGGTTGACGATCGGGTCCGCACCCGCGATCGCGAAGGGGACCAGCAGCAGAACCGCGACGACGGCCTGGGTCCGGCAGCCGACGAACGGGGTGTCGTGCCGGTGGTGCACGGTGGCGAGCGCGCGGGGCAGCAGGCCGGACCGGCCGAGGGCGAACAGGTAGCGCGAGGCCAGGTTGTGGAAGGCGACCGCGGCGGCCAGGAAGCTGATCGTGACGAGCCCGCTCAGCACCGGGCCGGACCAGGCGCCGAGGTAGCGGTCGGCGGCGGTGACGACGAGGGCTCCGGGGTCCTCGGCGGCCACGGCCCGCACGTCGTCGAAGGCCGCCGCGAGGGTCCAGGTGCCGAACGCGAAGACCACCACGAGGATGCCGAGCGCGGCGTAGGTCGCGACCGCGATGCTCCGCCGCGGCGCCCGTGCCTCCTCCCCGTACGCCGCGGTGGCCTCGAACCCGCCGAAGCAGAGCAGGCAGAAGACCAGCGTCATCGCCAGCCCGGGACCGAACGCCGCGGTCGGCGAGAGGGCCGGGACCGCCCAGCCGTCCGGGTTCCGCACGAGCACGGCGACGGCGAGGGCGGCGATGATCGCGAACTGCAGCACCGAGATCCCGGTGGTGACGTGCTGGGCGATCTCCACCCCGCGCACGCCCAGGCCGTAGGTGATCACCAGCGCGACCGCGGCGAAGGCCCACCACGGCACCTCCGCACCGGTCAGCGCCGTCCAGGTGAGCGCGGCGAAGTAGCCGGTCGCGGCCACCATGCCGGCCGCGGCGATGGTGTAGGCGAGGGTGGCGACGAAGGCGGTGGCGGCGCCCGCGCGCCGGCCCAGACCGAACTCGACGAAGGCCTGGTAGGCGCCCGCGCTGGTCACGTACCGGCTGAGCACCACGTACCCCGCGGCGAAGACCGCCAGCACGACCCCGACCAGCACCAGCAGGAGGACCGTCGAGGGGCCGGTGCCGAAGCCGAGGCTCAGCGAGATGTTCGACGACAGGGCCGTCAGCGGCGCGGTCGCCGCGACCACCATGAAGATCATGCCCGGCACGCCGATCGCGTTGCGGCGCAGCGACCCCGCGGTGGCCGGGGCCGGGGTGTCGCCCGGTACGGCGGCCGGGACGGCGGGTCCGGCGGCCTCCGGGGCGGTCACAGCGCCGACCCGTCGGCACGCCCGACCCGGCCGCGGTCGTTGAAGACCCACGGCTCGCTCGCCTCGGACGGCGAGGGCTCGAGCAGCTCGACGATGTAGTGGGTCACCGGTTCCGACCCGAGGTTGCGGATCCGGTGCGGCGGCAGGGGACGGGCGCGGCCGACCGTGCGGTAGAGGACGAAGCCGGGCTCGGCGTGCTGCACCAGGCCCCAGTCGGGGTCGCCCAGCTCCTGGGCCTGGGCGTCGCCCGCGTCGGGCCACAGCACCACGTGGTCGTGGTGGTGCTGGTGGAAGTCGAACATCCCGCCGGGTTCCAGGGTCATGGACCAGACCCGGACCCGGTCGTTCTCGAAGATCAGGGTGTCCCCGGGGGCGGTGGGGACGTCCGTGCTCGCGGTCATGCTGTCCTCCTGAGTGCAATCCAAAGCAGATTGGATCCAATCTGCGGATCGAGTGCGGTACGAGACGTGCGACGGGTGGCGGTGGGCGGGGTCCTCGCATCCCGATCGGAGCGATCAGGAGCCGGAGGTCAGGGGGGAGCGGGAGGTCAGGGGTGGGAGAGGGCGCGGAGCAGCGCGTCCGTGAGGTCGTTCAGGTACCCGGGGGTGAGCGGCACGTGCCGGACCGACAGTCGCCAGTACAGCGGCGCCCCGACGAGGTCGAGCGCCAGGTCCACGTCCACGGCCAGCTCACCCCGCGCCACGGCCCGGTCGAACACCGGTCTCGCCATGTCGCGACGCGGGTCGCCGACGGTGCGGCGGAGGGCGTCGGCCAGGTCCGGGTTGCGCACGGCCTCGGAGCTGACGTCCGGCAGGATCCGGGCGATGAGCGGGTGCGTGAGCCACTCGTGCATCGCCTCGACCAGCACGCGGAGGTCGGCGCGCAGCGTGCCCGTGTCGGGCGTGGGCACGGCCGGCACGCTCAGCTCGGACAGGGCGGCGGTGACCATCTCCGGCTTGCCCGGCCAACGCCGGTACAGCGCGCTCTTCCCGACGCCGGCGCGCCGGGCCACCGCCTCCATGGCGAGCCGCCCGTAGCCGCTCTCCGCGAGCTCCTCGAGCACGGCCGTGGTGATCGAGGCCGTCTTCGCCGGCTGCAGGACCGCGGCGCCGGTGGGCGTGCGTCTCACGGGGACCTCCCATCGCCGACGGGACGGTACCGTCCCGTCCTGTTGTGGACGAGACGGTACCGTCCCGACGACATGATCGGAAGGGCCTTGGCGGAACGATCAGGAGGCGGCGGCCTTGGACACCCCGCGGAACTCCGGACGGTCGGAGAGGGCGGGGTCGAAGCCGATCACCTGGCTGGTCGTGGCAACCGGCGACTCCGGGTAGAAGAGCACGCCGTCGAGGACCTGGTCGGAGACCTCCTGCATCATCCGCCGGAAGATCTCGGCTCGCTGCGCCTGGTCGGTGGTCGCCAGTGCCTCCTGCTGCAGCCGCTCGATCGTCGCCGTGCTGGTCCCGCCCGGGTTGTTGAAGCCGGTCGGCAGGTACCGCAGCGCCGTCATCTGCGCCGGGTCGGCGCGCCCGCCGCCCGAGCCCATCAGCAGGTCGCCCTCCTTGCGGGCGAAGAACACGTCCGTGAGCTGCTGGCCCTCCATCACGCGGGTGGACATCCGGACGCCGACGGCGGCGAGGTCGGCCTGCACGGCCTCCGCGATCCGGATCGAGTCCGGGCTGGAGGGCACGAGCGCCTCGAAGGCGAACCCGTTCGGCAGCCCCGCCTGCGCGAGCAGCTGCCGGGCCCGCTCCGGGGCGTAGGGGTGCGGCTCGGGCGGCAGGTCGGGGTTGTGCGCGAAGCTCCACCCGGGCAGCGGCTGCTCGGACACGGTGGCGTAGCCGCGGAACACCGAGTCGACGATGGCCTTGCGGTTGATCGCGTGCGCCAGGGCCTGCCGGACCTCCAGCTTCCCGAACTCGGAGCGGGACCGGTTGGGGTGGAAGAAGTAGAAGTTGTTCGACCGCCCCCGCTCGAGCCGCAGGCCCGCGGCCTCGGCCTCGGGCACCTGCTCCGCGGAGATGATCGAGCCGTCGATCTTCCCGGTGCGCAGGGCGTTGAGCCGGGTCGTGGGGTCGACGTAGACGTACATGTCGACGCCCGCGACCTGCACGGCCGCGGGGTCCCAGTACCCGTCGACCCGGCGGTACTCGATCTTGGCCTGGGGTTGGTAGGAGGCTACCCGGAACATGCCGGCGCCCACGGGGGCCTGGTCGAGGTCGGGATCGTCGAAGGCGGCCGGGCTGACCATGGCGCCCGCCCGGTCGGAGAGGATCAGCGGGAGCGCCGCGTTGGGCGTCGACAGGGTCAGCCGGACGGCCAGCGGGCCGGTCACGTCGACCGACTGCACGGACGCGAGCTCGTTGCGCACGGACGAGCCCTCGACCGTCTTCGCGCGCTCGATGTTGGCCTTGACCGCGGCCGCGTCGAAGGGCGTGCCGTCGTGGAAGGTCACGCCCTCGCGCAGTTGCAGGTCGAGCGCCCGGCCGTCCGGGCTGAACCGCCAGGACGTCGCGAGCCCGGGAACCGGGTTCAGGTCCTTGTCGACGTGCACGAGCCGGTCGTAGGTCAGGAACAGGAACGTGTTGTCGTAGCTCGACGTGGCCCGGTGCGGGTCGAACCGGCTCAGGCCCACGATGTGCGCCCAACCGAAGATCGCGTTCGGGTCGGCGGGCCCACTCGGCCCGGCCGCCTGCCCGCCGCCGGACGGCAGCGGCGCACACGCCGCCACCAGCCCCAGCAACAGTGCGACCGCCGTGCCCCGGACAACCGCTCGGATGCGCCTCATCGCGCCCCTCTCTCGTCGTCGAACAGGACTCGACCTGCGCGAACGGCACCTCCGTGCGGGAGGTCCGCGCAGGTGCCGTTCGTGCAGGAGGCTGAAGGAGGATCAGGAGGTGGCGGCCTTCGCCACGCCGCGGAACTCGGGTCGGTCGGCCAGGAACGGGTGGTAGTCCAGGACGGCCGGGCCCGTGGCGATCGGAGGCGTGGGGAAGTAGAGGATGACCTCGAGCGCCTGCTCGACCATGGCGTTCATCATCCGGTGGAACGCCGCGGCCCGCGCCGCCTCGTCGCTCACCGCCACGACGTCCGCCTGCAGCTGCTCGAACTCCGGCGGCGCCGAACCGCCGGGGTTGTTGAAGCCGTCCGCGGTGTAGCGCAGCGCGGTCGTCTGGGCCGGATCGGCCCGCCCGCCGCCGACGGACGGCAGACCGTCGCCCTCCTCGCGGACGAAGAACACGTCCGCGATCTGCGCGCTGTCCATGATCCTGATGCGCATGTCGATGCCGACCGCGGCGTAGAAGTCCTGCAGCGCCTCGGCGTGCTTGCCCTGGTCGCTGCCCGCGGAGGCGAAGACTTCGAAGCTGAACCCGTTCGGGTAGCCGGCCTCGGCGAGCAGCCGCCGTGCGAGTTCGGGGTCGTACGGGTAGGGATCCGGCCCGACGTCCGGTGAGTGGGCGAAGCTCCAGTCCGGCACCGGCTGCGCGGCGATCTTCCCGTAGCCCCGGGCGAGCCCGTCGACGAGGGACTGCCGGTCCACCGCGTGCCAGAGGGCCCGGCGCACCCGCACGTCGGAGAAGAACGGCCGGGCCCGGTTGGGCTGCAGGTAGTAGAAGTTGTTCGTGCGTCCCGCGGTGACGGCGATGCCCGCGGCCTGCGCCTCGGCGACCTGGTCGGGGGAGAGCACGGTGGCGTCGATCTCGCCCGTACGCAGGGCGTTGAGCCGGGTGACCGCGTCCGTGTAGATCAGCATGTCGATCCCGGCCACCCGCACGGCGCCGGGATCCCAGTAGCCCTCCGTCGGCCGGTAGGTCACGCTCGCCCCGGGCCGGTAGGCCGTGACCCGGTACATACCGGCGCCGACCGGGGCCTGGTCGAGATCGGGATTGTCGAAGGCGGCCGGGCTGACCATGGCGCCCGCCCGGTCGGAGAGGATCAGCGGCAGCGCCGCGTTCGGGGCGGAGAGGCCGAGCCGGACCTGCAGCGGCCCGATGACCTCCACGGACGCGATGCTCGCGAGCTCGGCCCGTACGGCCGAGGCCTGGACGGTCTTGGCCCGCTCGATGTTCGCCTTGACCGCGGCGGCGTCGAACGGCGTGCCGTCGTGGAACCGCACGCCCTCGCGCAGGTCGAGCTCGAGCACCCGCCCGTCCCCGGAGGTGCGCCACGCGGTCGCGAGGCCCGGGACCGCCCGGCCCTCGGTGTCGGTGTGCACCAGCCGGTCGTAGGTGAGGAACAGCAGCGTGTTGTCCGTGCTCGACGACGCCCGGTGCGGGTCGAAACGGCTCACCCCGATCGTGTTGGCGTAGCGGAACACCGCCGACGGATCGGCGGGCCCGGCCGCCGGGCGGGCGGCGCCCTGGTTCCCGAGCGGCGCACAGGCGGCGAGCAGCGGCAGGGAGAGGGCGCCCGCCAGCACGGACCGCCGGGTCAGCTGCGCGCCGACCGGGCCGTACCCGCGCCCGCTCACTGGTTCGCCGCCTTCGCCACGCCGCGGAACTCGGGTCGGTCCGCGAGACCGGGACGGAAGTCCAGGACCTGCGGCGACAGCGCCACCGGCGGGGTCGCGTAGTACAGGATGACCTCGAAGGCCTGGTCGACGAACTCCCGCATCTGCGCGTGCAGGGCGTCCGCCCGGGCGGCCGGGTCGACGGTGCGCAGCACGGTCTCCTGCAGGCGTTGCATCTCCGGGCTGGTGTGCCCGCCGGGGTTGTTGAAGCCGTCCGGCATGTACCGCAGGCCGGTGGTCTGGGCGGGGTCGGGACGGCCGCCGCCCGGGCCGAGCAGGAGGTCGCCCTGCTTGCGCACGAAGAACTCGTCCGTGATCTGGGCGCCCTCGAGGACCCGGCTGGTCATCGTGATCCCGACGGCGGCGAGGTCGGCCTGGATGGCCTCGGCCACCCGCTGGACGTCCGGGCTGGTCGCGACGAGCGCCTCGAACGTGAACCCGTTCGGCAGGCCCGCCTCGGCGAGCAGCTGCCGCGCCCGCGCGGGGTCGTAGGGGTACGGGTCGGGGCCGATGGACGGGTCGTGCCCGGGGTTCCACTTCGGCAGCGGCTGGGCGTCCACCTCGCCGAAGCCGCGGGCGAGGACGTCGACCAGGGCCTGCCGGTTGATCGCGTGCCAGATCGCCCGCCGCACCCGGACGTCGCCGAACGCCGAGCGCGTCCGGTTGGGCTGGAAGTACCAGAAGTTGCTGGTCCGGCCCGGCTCGACGCGGATGCCGGAGGCCTGTGCCTCGGCGACCTGCTCCGGGGAGAGCACGGCCCCGTCGATCTGGCCGCCGCGCAGCGCGTTGAGCCGCGTGACGGAGTCGGTGTAGATCGGCATGTCGATGCCGGCCAGGCGCACCGCCGCGGGATCCCAGTAGTTCTGCGCGGCGCGGTACTCGATCCGCGCCCCGGGCTGGTAGGCGGTCACCCGGTACATGCCGGCGCCGACGGGGTTCTGGTCCAGGTCGGGGTTGTCGAACGCGGCCGGGCTGACCATCGCGCCGGCCCGGTCGGACAGCACCAGGGGCAGCGAGGCGGTGGGTGCGGTGAGCACGAAGCGCACCCGATCCGGCGCCAACACCTCGACCGCCCGCACCGGGCGCAGCTCGGGCGCGACGGCGCTGCCGGCCGCGGTCTTGGCCCGCTCGATGTTGGCCTTCACCGCGGCCGCGTCGAAGGGCGTGCCGTCGTGGAACGTGACGCCCTGGCGCAGCGTCATGTCCATCGTCGTCCCGTCCGGCCCGAACTCCCAGGCGGTGGCGAGCCCCGGCACGGCGCGGCCGTCCGCGTCCGTGTGCACGAGCCGGTCGTAGGTGAGGAACAGGTGGGTGTTGTCGTTGCTGGAGCTGGCCCGGTGCGGGTCGAACCGGCTGAGCCCCACGGCGTTGGCCCACCGGAGGATCGCGTTCGGGTCCGCCGGGCCCGAGGCCTGCTCGGCACCGCCGCCGGACGGGGAGATCGGCGCGCAGGCGGCCACCAGGACCAGGAGCAGGGCCGCGACGAGGGACCGCACCGCCTTCATCGGACGGTCACCCCGCGAAACTCCGGCCGGTGCATCAATCGCGGCACGAGCCCGACGACCCGCGACGACTGCACGACGACGTCCTCCGGGAACACCACCGGGATCTCCAGCACCTGGTCGACCACCTCGTCGACCAGGTCGTGCATCACGGCGGCCCGGGCGGTCGGGTCGGTCGTGGCGAGCACCTGCTTGTGCAGCTCCTCCAGCCGCGGCGTGGTCTGTCCGCCCGGGTTGCCGAAGCCGTTCGCGGTGTAGCGCGTGGCGACCGTCATCGACGGGTCGGCCCGCGGGCCCCAGGAGGCGAGCATCGCGTCGTACCGCTCCTGCACGAACATCAGGTCACCCATCGTGTCCGGGGCGGCCGGCGAGATCTCCATCGTGACGCCGACGGCCGCGAGCTGGGCCTGGATCGCCTCGGCCAGCGGCTGGTAGTCCGAGCCGGTCGGGATGACCGTCGAGAACCGGAGCCCGTCGCCGACCCCGGCCTCGGCCAGCAGCCGGCGGGCGAGGTCGGGGTCGAACCGGATCGCCTCGTCCCCGAGGTCCGGGTCGTAGGCCCAGTAGCCGGGGACGAAGGGCTGCGCGGACACCGTGGCGAGGCCGCGGTAGACGCCCTGCCGGATCGCCTCCCGGTCCAGCGCGTGGTTGAGGGCGCGCCGCACCCGCAGGTCGCCGAAGGCGGAGCGGGCGCGGTTGAGCACGAAGTAGTTGAAGTTCAGCGAGCCCGCGGTGCTGACCTCGAGCCCGGTCTGCTTCGCCTGGTCGAGCAGGGCCGGCGGCACCCGGCAGGCGTCGACGACACCGGTGCGCACGGCGTTGAGCCGGGTGGCCGCGTCGGCGATGTGGTGGATCTCCAGCTTCTCCGCGGCGGCCGCGGCGGGGTCCCAGTATCCGGGGTGCCGCTCGAACCGGGTGATCTGCCCTCGGCGGTGCTCGACCATCCGGTACATCCCGGCGCCGACCGCCACCGCGTCGAGGTCGAGACCGTCGGCCAGCGCCTTCGGGCTCACCATCGCCCCGGCCCGGTCGGACAGCACGGCCGGCAACGACGCCGAGGGATACGACAGCCGGAGCACGGCGGTCATCGGGTCCCGCACCTCGACGGACGCGATCGGGTCCAGCTCGGTCCGCACCGCGGACCCCTGCACCGTCTTGGCCCGCTCGATGTTGGCCTTCACCGCGGCGGCGTCGAACGGCGTGCCGTCGTGGAAGGTCACCCCGGCCCGCAGGTCCAGGCGCAGCGCCAACGGGTCCTCCCAGGCCCACGCCCGGGCCAGGCCCGGCTCGGGCTCGCCGACCGGGGACTGGTGCACCAACCGGTCGTAGGCCGGGAACAGGGTGACCCCGTCCTGGCTGATCGACGCCCGGTGCGGGTCCAGCCGGCTGGGCGTGAGCTCGTAGGCGTACCGGAACACCCCGGGCGGGCCCTGCGAGGCCGGGCCGGACGACGGGATCGGGGCGCAGCCCGTGACCGTGACGAGCCCGGCTACCGGGACGAGGCCGAGGAAGGTCCTGCGCCTCACTGCTGCTTCCTCACGGCCAGCTTCTGGAAGTCGACCTGGCCGGTCACCAGCAGCTCGAAGCCGGCGATCTTCTGGCTGGTCGCGATCACCGACTCGTCGAGCACGATCGGCACCTGGAAGGCCTGGTCGACGAGCTCGCCGACCTCCTGGTGGATGGTCTCGCGGCGCTTGTCCGGGTCGAGGGTGTCGAGGGCGGTGCGCTGCAGCTCCTCCAGCCGCGGGGTGGTGACGCGGCCGGGGTTGGAGAACCCGGTGGAGGTGAACTGCAGGTCGATGGTCATCGACGGGTCCGGCCGGCCGCCCCACTGCGAGACCAGTGCGTCACCCTGCTGCTGGCGGTAGTAGACGTCCGCTGTCTGGGCCGCCTCGACGTTGCGGATGTTCGCCTTGATCCCGACCTCGGCCAGCATCTGCTGGATCGCCTCGCCGGCCTGGGTGTAGGTGGACAGCGCGGTCACCAGCATCTCGAACTCGAACCCGTTCGGCAGGCCCGCCTCGGCGAGCAGCTGCCGGGCCTTCGCCGGGTCGTGCGGGTAGTAGTCGCCGGGGTAGGCGGGGTTGTAGGCGTAGTAGTCCGGCGGGAAGGGCTGCACGGTCGGCTGGGCGGCCCCGAAGTAGATGCCCTGGGCGATGGCCTGTCGGTTCACCGCGTAGTTGAGCGCCTGGCGCACCTTGGGGTTGCCGAACTCGGAGCGGGCCCGGTTCAGGTACAGCACCAGGTAGGTCAGCGTGGTGTCGCGGTGCACGGTCATCCCGGGCAGCCCGCTCGCCTCGCCGGCCAGCCGGCCGGACAGCAGCGCGACGTCGACCTCGCCGGTGCGCATCGCGTTCATCCGGGTGACCTCGTCGGGCAGGATGCGCAGCTCGATGCTCTTCGCCCCGACGACGTCGCGGTTCCAGTAGTCGGGGTTGCGCTCGTAGACGATCACGTCGTTCGGCCGGTACGAGGTCACCTTGTACATGCCGGTGCCGACGGGCGCGAGGTCGAGATCGGGGTTGTCGAACGCGGTGGGGCTCACCATCGCGCCGGCGCGGTGGGAGAGCAGGCCGAGCAGCATGCTGTTGCGCTTCGACAGGCGCAGCACGACCGTGGTCGGGTCGGGCGTCTCCACGGTCGTCACGCTCGCGAGGTCCGCGGCCACCGAGGAGCCCTCGACGGTCTTCTCCCGCTCGATGTTGGCCTTGACCGCGGCCGAGTCGAACGGGGCGCCGTCGTGGAAGCGGACGTTCTGCCGCAACGTCATCCGCAGCGCGAGGCCGTCGTCCTGCCACTCCCACGCGGTGGCGAGCCCGGGGATCGGGTCGCCCGCCGACGACAGGTGCACGAGCCGGTCGTACACCGGGGCGAGGTAGCGGATGTCCTGGCCGTTCGTGGAGCGGTGCGGGTCGAACCGGCTGGGGCCGACGGCGTCGGCGTACCGGATCGTCGCCTCGGGGTCGAGGTCCTCCCGGGCGACCGGTGCGGTGGAGGCACCGCCGCCGCCCTCCGACGGCGAGATCGGGGCGCAGCCGGCCAGCGCGACCGCGAGCAACGCGGTCAGCAGGGCCGTGAACACGGCCGGGACACGACGGATCGGCATGGGCGGTCCAGTTCTGCAGGGCCCGCGACGGTGCGGGGCGCAAGAATACGAAGGATCACCGGGGACGTGCCGGCGTGGCGCCATTCTGGTCATGGGTCGGCGCGTTTCACAAGACGCTGTTTCGCCGCATTGTCGACCTCCACCAAGCTGATCTTGGGGCGCGGCGGGGGTCGTGCGAAGGTCAAGCACCCGCGATACTGTCGAGTAGGTTCGCAGCTCAGACGCTTGTCCAGGTAAAGACGCGGTTGACGGGCCGGGTGTCGCTTGCTACCTTTCCGAACGATCGTTTAGTGCGGAGGTGCTGCGCGACGGGGGCGTGCCCGGGCGCGGCGGACGATTCTCCGTGCCCATTTCCCGTTCCGATCCACCGCTCGATCCCGAGTCCTTTTTCCCGCCACCTGGTCGCAGTTCCCCTCGCGACACCGCCGTCCGCTGGGAGGGTGCCCGCCCGTGCTCCGGTACACCGTCCGGCGCGTCCTGATGATGGTCCCGCTGCTCTTCCTCGTGTCCCTCGGCGTCTTCGCGCTGGTCCTGATGATCCCGGGCGACCCGGCCATCACGATCGCGGGCGAGAACGCCACCGAGGCGCAGATCGATGCCACCCGGGAACGCCTCGGCCTCAACGACCCCGTCCTCGTGCAGTACGCCGCCTGGGCCGGCAACGCCCTCACCGGCGACCTCGGCAGCTCCCTGTTCAGCAACGAGTCCGTGACCGGCGCGATCGCCGGCCGGTTCCCCGTCACGCTCGCCCTGACCCTGGCCGCCATGGTGATCGCGCTGCTGATCGCCGTGCCGGCCGGGACGGTCGCGGCGCTGCGCCGCGGCCGCTGGCAGGACCGCGGGGCCACGCTGTTCGCCTCCGTCGGCATCTCCCTGCCCAACTTCTGGGTCGGGATCCTGCTGATCATGGCCTTCGCGCTGGCCTTCCCGATCTTCCCGGCGGTCGGCTACACCCCGATCTCCGAGGGCGTCGGCGCCTGGGCCCGCGGCCTGGTGCTGCCCGGCATCACCCTCGGCACGGCGGTCGCCGCCGAGATCACCCGCCAGCTGCGCGGCTCGCTCACCGACACCCTGCAGCAGGACTTCATCCGGACCGCGCGGGCCAACGGGCTCAGCGGGCGCGCCGTGATCCTCAAGCACGGGATGAAGAACGCCGCGGTCCCGGTGGTCACGGTGATCGGCTTCCAGGTCGGGTTCCTGCTCGGCGGCTCGGTGATCGTCGAGCGGGTGTTCGGCCTGCCCGGGCTCGGCGACCTCGCGATCCGGGCCGTGCTGCAGCGGGACATCCCGATGATCCAGGGGATCGTCGTGGTCGCCGCGCTGATCGTGATGCTCGTGAACCTGGCCGTGGACCTGTCCTACGGCTGGCTCAACCCGAAGGTGAGGCAGGCGTGACCGCCACCGCCGTCGACCGGCGCGAGGCCCTCGCGCCGCCCGAACCGAGCGCCCGGGCCAGGTTCCTGCGCCGCTTCCGGCGCCAGCGGCTCGCCCTCGGCGCGCTGGTCTACCTGGTCCTCGTCGTCCTCGCGACCGCGCTCGCCCCGCTGCTGGCGACGCACGACCCGCTGGCCCAGAACCTCGCCTCGGTGCTGCAGCAACCCGGCGGCGGGCACGTGCTCGGCACGGACGACCTGGGCCGGGACGTGTTCAGCCGGGCCCTCTACGCCGGCCGCGTCTCGCTCCTGGCGGCCGCCCAGGCCGTCGGCGTCGCCGTGCTGCTCGGCGTGATCCCCGGGCTGGTCGCCGGCTACGCCGGCCGCCGGGTGGACGCGGTGATCATGCGGCTCACCGACGCGCTGATGAGCTTCCCGCCGCTGATCCTCGCGATCGCCTTCGTCGGCGTGCTCGGCCCGAGCCTCACCAACGCGATGTTCGTGATCGGCGTGATCTTCGCGCCGCGGTTCGTCCGGCTCGTCCGCGGCACCGTGCTGTCGATCCGCGAGGAGACCTTCGTCGAGGCCTCCCGCTCGATCGGCACGCCCACCCCGCGGGTCATCCTCCGGCACGTGCTGCCCAACGCGCTCTCGCCGCTGATCGTGCAGATCTCGCTCACCGCGGCGATGGCGATGCTCGCCGAGGCGAGCCTGAGCTTCCTGGGCCTGGGCGTCCAGCCGCCCGACGCGAGCTGGGGCTCGATGATCGAGCGCGGCTTCCGCTACACCGCCACCGCACCCTGGCTGACGGTGTTCCCCGGCCTGCTCATCGCGCTGACCGTGCTCGCGTTCAACATCCTCGGCGACGGCCTGCGGGACTCGCTCGGCCGGGAGATCCGGAGGGGGTCGTGACCGAACCGCTCCTCGTGGTGGACGGCCTGGAGGTCGAGTTCGCCACCGATCGCGGCTGGGTGCAGGTGCTCGACGGCGTGTCGTTCGCCGTCGGCCGCGGCGAGACCGTCGGCCTGGTCGGCGAGTCCGGCTCCGGCAAGACCGTCACCAGCCTGGCGGTGCTCGGGCTGCTGCCCCCGGAGTCCTCGCGGATCACCGCCGGCAGCATCCGGCTCGACGGGCGCGAGCTCGTCGGGCTGCCGCGGCGCAAGATGGAGGCGCTCCGCGGCGACGAGCTGTCGATGATCTTCCAGGAGCCGATGACCAGCCTCGACCCGGCGTTCCGGGTGGGGGACCAGATCGCGGAGGTCGTGCGGCGGCACCGCGGCGGGTCGAAGCGGGCGGCGTGGGCCCGGGCGGTGGAGGTGCTCTCGACCGTCGGCATCCCGCACGCCGAGCGCCGCGCCCGCAGCTATCCGCACGAGTTCTCCGGCGGCATGCGCCAGCGCGTGATGATCGCGATGGCGTTGTCCTGCGAGCCCAAGCTGGTGATCGCCGACGAACCGACCACCGCGCTCGACGTGACGATCCAGGCCCAGGTGCTCGACCTGCTGCGCGCGATGCGGGACGAGTTCGGCACCGCCGTGGTGTTCGTGACCCACGACCTCGGGGTGGTCGCCGACATCTGCGACCGGGCCGTCGTCATGTACGCCGGGCAGGTCGTGGAGCGGTCCGGGATCGACGCGCTCTACGAGCACCCGCGCCACCCCTACACCGAGGCGCTGCTGTCCGCGATGCCGCAGCTCGCGGCCCGGTCGGGGCGGCTGGCCACGATCCCCGGCTCCACCCCGCCCGCGGGGGCGATGCCGCCCGGCTGCCGGTTCCACCCGCGGTGCGGGCACGTGGTCGACGCCTGCCGGGGCACCCCCGTCGCCGAACACCCGCTCGCCGAGGGCGGCACCAGTCGCTGCCTGCGCGTGTCCGACCTGGTCCTGAAGGGGAGTGCATGACGAACGCGGTGAACGCGTCCGAGTCGACGCAGGGGCCGACGGCGCCGCGGGCGGACCCCACCGGCCCGGTCGCCGAGGTCGAGGACCTGACCGTCGACTTCCGGCTGCGGGGCGGGATCCTCGGCCGCGGCGGCACCCTGCGCGCGGTGCGGGCGGTGAGCCTGGAGATCGGCGAGCGGGAGACGCTCGGGCTGGTCGGCGAGTCCGGGTCCGGCAAGTCGACGACGGGCCGCGCGATGCTGCGGCTCGTCGAGCCGACGGCGGGCTCGGTCCGGCTCGACGGCGAGGAGATCACCGCGCTGGGCCGCGGGGACCTGCGGCTGGCCCGCCGGCGGATGCAGATGGTGTTCCAGGACCCGTACTCCTCGCTGGACCCCGCCATGGTGGTGGGGGAGAGCATCGGCGAGCCGCTCGACGTCCACGAGTCGCTCTCCCGGTCCGAGCGGTCGCAACGGGTCGGGGACCTGCTCGAGCACGTCGGGCTGTCCCCGACGTACGCCCAGCGCTACCCCTACGAGTTCTCCGGCGGGCAGCGGCAGCGGCTGGCGATCGCACGCGCGATCGCGCTCAACCCGCGGCTGCTGGTGTGCGACGAGGCGGTCAGCGCGCTCGACGTCTCCACGCAGAACCAGATCCTCAACCTGCTGGAGGACCTGCAGGCCGAGTTCGGGCTGTCGTACCTGTTCATCGCGCACGACCTCGCCGTCGTCCGGCACATCGCGCACCGCGTGGCGGTGATGTACCTGGGCGAGATCGTGGAGACGGCGCCGACGGACCGGCTGTTCGACCGGCCGGCGCACCCGTACACGGAGGCGCTGCTCTCGGCGGTGCCGGTGCCGAACCCGCGGCGTCAGCGCGAGCGGGAACGGATCGTGCTCAAGGGCGAGGTGCCCGACGCGGCCAACCCGCCCTCGGGCTGCGCCTTCCACACCCGCTGCCCGCACGTGATGGACGTCTGCAAGGTGGAGGTCCCGCCCGTCGTCGCCGCTCCCGGCGGCGGCACGGTGCGCTGCCACCTCCACACCTGACGAGCCCGGACACACGAACGGCGCTCTCGCTCATACCTAGTGAGCGAGAGCGCCGTTCGTGCGTTCCGGGATCGAGCCGTGCGCGGTGGGTGGTGCCGGAGCATCACTCACCGCGCGCGGGCGGCGGAGCCGTCAGACGCGCTCGAGGATGGTGGCGTTGGCCTGGCCGCCGCCCTCGCACATGGACTGCAGGCCGTAGCGGCCGCCGGTGCGGTGCAGCTCGTGGATCATCTTGGTGGCCAGGATGGCGCCGGTGCCGCCGAGCGGGTGGCCGAGGGCGATCGCACCGCCGTTCGGGTTGGTCCTCGCCAGGTCGGCGCCGGTGTCCTGCGCCCACGCGAGCACGACGGGCGCGAAGGCCTCGTTGATCTCGAAGGTGTCGATGTCGTCGATGCCCAGCCCGGACTTCTTCAGCGCCGCCTGGGTGGCCGGGATCGGGCCGGTCAGCATGTAGACCGGGTCGTCGCCGACCACGGCGAGGGTGTGCACCCGGGCGAGCGGGGTGAGGTCGAAGCGGCGCACCGCGTCCTCCGACGCCACCAGCAGCGCGGCCGCGCCGATCGAGATCTGGCTCGCGACGCCGGCGGTGATCGCCCAGCCCTCGCGCAGCGGCTTCAGCCCGGCGAGCTTCTCCAGCGAGGTGTCGCGGCGGGCGCCCTCGTCCGTGTCGAGGCCGGCGATCGGGGCGATCTGGTCGCGGAAGCGGCCCTCGTCGATCGCGGTGATCGCGCGCCGGTGGCTCTCCAGTGAGAACTTCTCGAGGTCCTCGCGGCTGAAGCCCCACTTCTCGGTGATCAGCTGGGCGCCGCGGAACTGCGAGATCTCCTGGTCGCCGTAGCGGTCGATCCAGCCCTCGCCCTTGGTGGAGGTGCCCAGCTCCTTGTTGACGATCCCGTTGGCCGTCATCGGGACCATGGCCATCTGCTCGACGCCGGCGGCGACGACCAGGTCCTGGGTCCCGGACATCACGCCCTGGGCGGCGAAGTGCAGGGCCTGCTGCGACGAGCCGCACTGCCGGTCGATGGTCACGCCCGGCACGCTCTGCGGCAGGCCGGCGGACAGCCAGGCGGTGCGCGCGATGTCGCCCGCCTGCGCGCCCGTCTGGCTGACGCAGCCCATGATCACGTCCTCGACGGCGGCCGGGTCGACCCCGGTCCGCTCCACGAGCTCGCGCAGCACGTGCGCGCCGAGGTCGGCCGGGTGCACCCCGGCCAGGGCTCCCTTGCGCGTCCCGACGGGTGTGCGGACGGCACCGACGATGAAGGCTTCAGCCACCGGAGGACTCCCCTACGCTGCGGATTCGGCGAACTGAACGATCGTACATTCAGTTTCCGGGTCAGCGGCAGACCCCGGGACTGTGACGTGCTCGATCCCCGACCCGATGCCGGTCAGGGGCGGAGGTCGACGATTCGCATGACGATCCGGGTGTAGTGGTCGACGAGCTCCTCCATCGTCACCGGGCCGGAGGGGTCGTACCACTGCGCGATGGCGTTGCACGCGGCCTGTGCGGAGCGGCGCGCGTCCGCCGGGTGCTCGCAGCGGAAGGTCCCCTGCTCCACGCCGGCGTCGACGATGTCCGACCAGATCGTGCTGGCCTTGGTGCGCAGCCCGGCGAGCCGCTCCTCGTGGGCGGGCTCGAGGTTGCGCCACTCCCGGGAGGAGATGTTGCTCTCCGTCTGGCGCTGCACCCGGTACTCGACCGTGGCCCTGACCAGGGCGCGGAGCCGCTCTGCGGGATCCTCCCCGGCGGAGGCCAGCGCCTCGTCGCAGCGACGGAAGTAGTCGAGGGTGTTCTCCTCGATCAGCGCCGCGAGCAGGTCCTGCTTGCTCGGGTGCCAGTAGTAGAGCGCCGAGAGGGACAGCCCGGCGCGCTTGGCGATGTCGCGGATGGACGCGCCGTGGTAGCCGCGCTGCTCGAAGACCTCCCGCGCGGCCGCGGCGATCGCCTCGCGGCCGCCGCCGCGAGGGATCGGTCCGCCCTCGGGCGATCGGTCGATTGCGGTGCTCACACCGGAGAGGATAGGGCCCGGATGCCCCTTCTGGCGGCTCCACGGCGGTGTTAACTTAACGAGTGATCGTTCAAAGGTCCGTCAGTGACGCCGGGAGGTAAGCGGATGACTGCGGCGACCACCATCGCGACGGGGAGTCCCCCCGATCTCGACGCGTTCCGCGAGCAGGCGCGCGCCTGGCTCCGTGAGCACGTGCCGGCCCCGTCGCCGGTCACCGACATCGAGGCGGCGCGCGCCTTCCAGGCCGCGCTGTACGACGCCGGGTTCGCCGGCATCACCTGGCCGCAGGACGTGGGTGGCCGTGGCCTCTCCACGGCCTACCAGCAGGCCTTCTCCGACGAGGAGGCCGAGTACGAGCTGCCGACCTACCCGTTCACGATCGGGATGGGCATGTGCGGCCCCACGGTCAACGACCTGGGCACACCCGAGCAGCGCACCCGCTACCTGCCGCGGCTGCTGCGCGGCGAGGACATCTGGTGCCAGCTGTTCTCCGAGCCGGGCGCGGGGTCGGACGTCGCGAGCCTGCAGACCCGCGCGGTCCTCGACGGGGACTCCTGGGTCGTCGACGGGCAGAAGGTGTGGACCACCAACGCGCAGTGGGCGGACTTCGGTGCGCTCCTCGCCCGCACGGACCCCGACCGGCCCAAGCACTCCGGGCTCACGATGTTCGTGGTGGACATGCACGCGCCGGGCGTGACCGTCCGGCCGCTCAAGGACATGTCCGGCCGGGCGCCGTTCAACGAGATCTACTTCGACTCGGTGCGGATCCCTGCCGACGCCGTGATCGGCGAGGTCAACGGCGGCTGGCACGCCGCCGTCACGATGCTGGGGCACGAGCGCGTCTCCATCGGGTCCCGGCGCCGGCCCAAGACCAACCCACTGGACTTCACCGCGATCACCGCGCTGGCGCAGCGGCTGGGCGTGTCGGGCGAGCCCGCCACGCGGGAGCGGCTGGCCGAGCTGTACGCGCGTGAGCGCGTCCTGGAGCTGTTCAACGTCCGGCTGCGCCAGGAGGCCGCCGCGGGCATCGCGCCCGGGGCACGCGGCTCCGTCGCCAAGCTGGCCGGCTCGATGCTGGCGCGGCTGGCCGTCGACACGGTCGGCGAGATCGCCGGGCCGGAGATCGTGGCCTGGGACCCGGAGGACACCACCGGGGCCGCGGTGGCGCTGGGGATCAACTCCACGCCGTCGTCGAGCATCGCCGGGGGGACCAACGAGATCCAGCGCGGGATCATCGGCGAGCGCGTCCTCGGCCTGCCGAAGGAGCCGTCGGTGGACAAGGGCGTGCCGTTCCGCGAGCTGAAGGTGGGGACGCAGAAGTGAAGCTGGTGCTCACCGAGGAGCAGCAGGCCCTGCGCGCCGCGGTGCGCGACCTGCTCACCGACCGGGCCGGGTCGGCGCAGGTGCGGGCGGCCATGGAGTCGGAGACCGGGATCGACCGGGACCTGTGGACGCGGCTCGGCCGCGACCTCGATGTCCTGGGGCTGGTCGTGCCCGAGGAGTACGGGGGCGCCGGCGCCGGGCACGTCGAGCGGGCGGTCGTGCTGGAGGAGCTCGGCCGCGCGGTCGTGCCCACGCCGTTCCTCGGCTCGGCGGTCCTGGCCACGGACGCCCTGCTCGCCCTCGATGACGAGGAGGCGCGGCGCGAGCTGCTGCCGCGCCTGGTCTCCGGCGAGCTGATCGCGGCGGTCGCCGTCGCCGAGCCCGGTGCGCCGTGGGGCCCGGGGGCCACCACCGCGACCGCCGCCGGGGACGGCTGGACCCTCGACGGGACCAAGACGCCGGTGGTCGCCGGCGACCTGGCCGACGTGTTCCTCGTCGTGGCGACCACGCCGGAGGGCCCTGCCTGGTTCCGGGTCGACGCCGCGGACGTCGAGCGGACCACGCTGACCACGCTCGACCCGACGCGGCGGCTCGCGCGGCTCGTCCTGCGTGGCACGCTCGCGCGGAAGCTCGAGTCGGCCGATCCGACGGCCGTGCTCGAGCGGGTCGCCGACCTCGCCACGATCGCGCTGGCCGCCGAGCAGCTCGGCGGCCTGCAGCGGGTCCTGGAGATGGCCACCGACTACGCGAAGGTGCGCGTGCAGTTCGGCCGGGCCATCGGCTCCTACCAGGCGGTCAAGCACGGGCTGGCCGACGTCCACTCGGACTGGGAGCTGGGCCTGTCCGCGCTGCGCTACGCCGCGTGGACGGCCGACGAGGCGCCGGAGGAGGTGCCGGTGGCGGCCGCGCTCGTCGCGACCTACCTCGGCCCGGCGTACTTCCGCGCCGCCGAGGCGTGCGTGCAGTACCACGGCGGCATCGGCTACACGTGGGAGCACGACGCGCACCTGTACTACAAGCGCGCCAAGAGCACCGAGCTGCTGTTCGGGGCCCCGGGGCGCGACCGCGCGCGGCTGGCCGACCGGCTGGGCGTCTGAGGAAGGGCGGCACATGACCGAGAGCACGACCGAGAACCCCGTACTCGTCGAGACGGCGGACGGGATCCGTACGGTGACCCTGAACCGGCCGCGGCGGAAGAACGCCCTGAACGCGGGGTCCTGGGACGGGCTGCAGAGGGCCTTCGCCGACGCGGCGAACGACCCGTCCGTCCGGGTGCTGGTGCTGACCGGCGCCGGCGGCGACTTCTGCGCGGGGGCGGACCTGTCCGGCGGCCCGGCCGGGGGACACCCGCTGAGCCGGATGCACCGCATCAACGAGATCGCGATGGCGCTGCACAGCCTGCCGATGCCGACCGTCGCGAAGGTGAGCGGCGTGGCCGTCGGCGCGGGCTGGAACCTGGCGCTGGGCTGCGACCTCGTCGTCGCCGAGCGGGACGCCCGGTTCTCGCAGATCTTCGCCAAGCGGGGGCTGTCGCTGGACTTCGGCGGCTCCTGGCTGCTGCCCAAGATCGTGGGGCTGCAGCAGGCGAAGCGGCTCGCGCTGCTGGCCGAGATCATCGGGGCCGAGGAGGCCGAGCGGCTCGGCCTGGTGACCTACGTCGTCGAGCCCGGCACGATCGACGCGTTCACGGCCGACCTGGCCAAGACGCTCGCCGCAGGGGCGCCGATGGCGCTCGCGCAGTCCAAGCGGATGCTCAACGAGAACACCGACAAGACCCTCCGCGAGGCGCTGGAGAGCGAGGCCCGCGCCCAGACGATCAACTTCGCGGGCACCGACGCGCCGGCCGCCTTCGAGGCCTTCATGGCCAAGCGGGACCCGGTCTTCACGGGCGAGTGGGCGGTCAAGTGACGAGCACCCAGGACCCCGTCACCGAGCAGGCGTACACCGAGATCGCCTACGAGGTCTCGGACGGCGTCGCCACGATCACCCTCGACCGGCCGGACCGGCTCAACGCCTTCACCACCACCATGATGCGGGAGCTGGTCCGGGCCTACGGCGAGGCGGACGCGGACGACGCCGTACGCGCCGTCGTCGTCACCGGGCGGGGGCGGGGGTTCTGCGCCGGCGCGGACCTGCAGCGGGGCGGCTCGACCTTCAACGCCGAGGACCCTGCGCGGGCCGCCGAGCGCCGCGACATCGGCACCATCGGCGGCGCCCCGCGCGACGGCGGCGGGGTCACCTCGCTGGCGTCGGCCGCCTGCCGCAAGCCGGTCATCGCCGCCATCAACGGGCCGGCCGTGGGCATCGGCGCCACGATGACCCTGCCGATGGACATCCGGCTGGCCTCGGAGACGGCGAAGTTCGGCTTCGTCTTCGCCCGGCGCGGGCTGGTGCCGGAGGCGGCGTCGAGCTGGTTCCTGCCCCGGATCGTCGGCATCTCGCAGGCCATGGAGTGGGTCGCGACGGGCCGGGTGTTCGGCGCCGAGGAGGCCCTCGCCGGCCGGCTGGTGTCGAAGGTCCTCCCGCCGGACGAGCTGCTGCCCCACGCCTACGGGATCGCGCAGGAGATCGCGGAGAACACGTCCGCGGTGTCCGTCGCGGTGAGCAAGCAGATGCTGTGGGCGATGCTCGGCGCGGACACGCCGTGGGAGGCGCACCGCGTCGACTCGCAGGCGATCTACCGGCTCGGGCAGAGCGCCGACGTGGTCGAGGGCGTGCAGTCCTTCCTGGAGAAGCGGTCGCCCGCGTTCCCGAACACGGTCAGCGCCGACTACCCGGAGATCATGGAGCGCTGGCCGAGCCGGCCGGCGGGGATGGACTGAGCCCCGTCAGCGGTCGAGCTCGTCCCGGCGCTCGTCCCGGAGTGCCCGTCGCTCGTCCCGCTCGTCCCGCTCGTCCTGGCGCTCCTTCGAGAATCCGAGCGCCCCGACGAGCGGGATGAGCAGGAAGGCGAGCCAGGCCATCGGCACGCCCGCGCTGTTCAGCACGAAGAACAGGATCAACGCGACGATCGGGCTCGCGGCGGCGATCCGGGTGCCCCAGCTGCCCCCGAACCGCCGCTGCGGGGCCGCGGCCTGCCCGGGCCGCACGACGGGAGCGCTCCCGGGGCTGCCGGGCAGCTGCGGGTGCGGCTCCGGCAGGTCGGTGAACAGCGCGGACAGCTCGTCGGCGGTCACGGCGTTGGCCGCCACCGCCGAGCGGTCCGCGTACTCCTCGACGCCGAGGCGGCCGGCCTCGAGATGCGCGTTCAGCGCCGCGGCCGCCGCCTCCCGCTCGGCCGTCCCGATGCGCAGCTTCCCGTCGCCCCCCGTGGTCATGCCCGCATTATGGATCCACGGTGCGCGGGGGACGGAGGATCCGCCGCGTCGTGGATCCACGACGCGCCTGGAACGGGCGATGTGTCCGCGTCATGGCTCCACGAATTCGACACGTGATGAGCTCCAGGGTGCGGTGGGGCGGGCAATTCGACGCGTGAGCCGGGCGCAGGGGCGTGCCGGCGGGTCGTGCATCTCGCACAACCGTCTGTACCTCTCACACCCGCTCCTGCCTGCTCCCACACCTCGAGTGAGCGCGGCACACCCGGTTGACGGCATGTACCGCGCTCCGACGGGTGTGCGGGGAGTGGTGGGGCAGTGGATGTGCGAGCAGCGGGTGGAGTTCGGCCGATCGAACAGCGCCGCGAGGTCGATCAGCCACGACCAGGCGACCCAGATCGATCAGCGCCGACCCGGGGCCAGAAGTCGGTGGGCTCCGGCCGGGCGCTCGAGGTCGATCAGCGTGCGCGGGCGGCCGCGGGCAGCGCCGCACACCCCGTCGGGCGTCCCGCGGCCCGTCGACGGCCTGTGCCGCGGCCCTCTCGGGTGTGGGACGCCGCTCTGGCGGTTGTGGGAGGTCCCGAGGGGTGTGCCCCATCCCAGCGGTTGGCAGGTTCCGCGGGGTGCCGCGCTCTGGCGGTTGTGCGAGGTCTCGCGGGGTGTGCCACGTCCCGGCGGTGGCGCAAGGTGCCGCAGCGCAAGGTGCCGCAGCGCAAGGTGCCGCAGCGCAAGGTGCCGCAGCGCAAGGTGCCGCAGCGCAAGGTGCCGCAGCGCAAGGTGCCGTAGCCGGGTGGTGCGAGATCCCGGGGTGCCGCGTCCGCCTTGAGCGGCTGCCTCGGTGGGCGGCATCAGAAGAGCTGGTACGCGGTGCGGGAGAGGCTGAAGCCGCGCCCGCTGGTGCCGACCCGGCACTCCACACCGGTCTGCCGGCTGGTGCAGGTGACGTCCCCGACCCGCAGGGAGCGGCCGTAGTCGAGGATCGGGCCGGTACCGAAGACGGTGTCGGTGTGGCACGTGAAGTCGGCCCGGTCCGTGCCCGTGATCTGCAGCGAGTCGCCCCACACGCCCTCGCACCCCGGCGGCCGCTCGGGGACCGTCGTCGGGTCCCACTCGGCCTGCGCGATGTCGCAGCGCACGGAGTTGGGCTGGAGGTAGCAGGCGATGTTGCCGCTCGGGCTGCTGAGCCCGGCGGGCTCGGTGGACACCCGGACGTCCTCGGAAGGAGCGGCCGTCGGGGTCGCACTCGTCGCCGCGGCCGCGCTCGAGGTCGCGGGTGGCGCCGCGGTCGGAGGAGCCGGGGGAGCGGCAGGCCCGCCCTGCCCCCGCAGCGCGAGCACCCCGACCACCGCGGCCGCGGCGAGCACCGCCACGGCCACCCCGACCGCCACCGGCACCCGCCGGCGCGGCGCCCGCGACACCGGGCGCGGCGGCGTCGGCTCCAGCACCGCCGGGAGCCAGCCGCCGGTCGGCCGGTCCTCGGGTCCCGAGGAGAGCACCTCGCGGATCCGCTCCGTGCCGGGCCGCCGGCTGGGTTCGCGGTCGAGGCACGCGCGGACCAGCCCGAGCAGCGGTTCGGGGATCCCGGCGAGGTCCGGCTCGCCGTGGACCGTGCGGTAGAGCAGGGCGTTGACGTCGCCCGTGCCGAACGGGGCCCGGCCCGTCGCGGCGTAGGCGAGGACCCCGCCGAGCGCGAAGACGTCCCCGGCGGGCTCGGAGCGGGCGTGCGTGATCTGCTCCGGGGCGATGAACCCCGGCGACCCGACGACGGCGCCGGTGCGGGTCAGCACGGTCGCGTCGGCGGCCCGGGCGATCCCGAAGTCGATCACCTTCGGCCCGTCGGCGCCGAGCAGGACGTTGCCCGGCTTGAGGTCGCGGTGCACGATCCCGGCGCCGTGGATCGCGGCGAGCGCGTCGGCCAGCCCGATGCCGAGCAGCCGGACCTGCTCGACGGGCATCGGCCCGTGGATCCCGACGGCCTCGCGCAACGACGGCGCCGGCACGTACTCCGTGGCCATCCACGGCGGGTCCCCGTCCGCGTCCGCCCCGAGCAGCGCCACCGTGTACGGGCTGCGGACCCGGGTCGCGGCCTCGATCTCGTGGCCGAAGCGGGCCCGGAACTCCGGGTCGCCGGCGAGGTCCGACCGCACGACCTTCACCGCCGCCTGCACGCCGCCGCGCCGCCCGAGGAAGACCCGGCCCATCCCGCCCTCGCCGAGCAGGCGCGTGATCGTGAAGCCGCCGATGCTGCGCGGATCGACGCGGGAGCCGGGCACGGGCCCAGTCAACCGCATGCGATCAGGCGGCGGACCCGGGGGAGGCGATCGCCACGGGGGTGCCCCAGTCGCGGTAGTCCGAGGTCAGGGTCAGCGTGCCGACGCCCGGCATCGTCTGTCGGGTCTCGCTGCGCAGCGGCCGGTTGGCCTCGTCGACCCACAGCGTGGAGGAGATCCGGGTGACCCCGCCCGCGGCCTGCGCCTGCAGCGCCTCCCGCGCGGCCGGGTCCTGTTCCAGCTCCGCCGCGCGCACCAGGTCGACGACCACCAGGTACCGGACCGCCGGGACGCCGTCGACCGTGTCGTCCGCGGCGTCGGCGACCAGGGCGGCGTCCCGGTAGCGGGCCAGGTGGGCGGTGGGGTCCGCCCCGGCCACGACGTTGGCCGCTGTCGTCGCCAGGGTCTTGTCCGGCGTGCCGGTGGCCGCCTCGTCGACCCGGGTCCATCCGCCGCCCGTCTGCCGCCACACCTGCCCGCCGGGCAGCACCACGAACGCCGCGCTCTGCGTGGCCCCGCCGGGTGTGCTGAGGGTCTGGGTGAACTGCGCGGAGATGCCGCCCGGCTCGACGCGCAGGGCGCCGTCCCCGCCGAGCTCGGTCGGGCCGCCCTGGGGGGCCTCGACCCGGCCGGACAGGTGCAGCAGGGCCGTCCGGTCCGCGTGCTGGCGGTGGGTGACCGCGGTGAGCAGGTCCGCCGCGGCGTAGTACTTGGGGAGGCCGTGCCCCGGGCCGGCGTCCTCGGAGTTGCCGCGGGCGCAGGACACCGCGGCGGCCAGGACCGCGACGACGGCGATCGCCGCGAGGACGAGCGCGAACGGCCTGCGGACCGCACCCGCTGCCGGCGCTCTCCCGTGCGGCACCTTCCGCCTCCTCACGACAGGGAAGCCCCGAGATTATCGGTCTGCTGTGAGTGCTCCCGGCGGCGCCGCGCGCAGAGCGACGAGCACGCGGCGGAGAGCGGCGAGTCGCCCCGGACGCAGCGCGCCCTCGCCGACCAGCGCGTCGAGCGCGCACTCCGGGTCGGCGGGCGGCCCGAGGTGCCCGCAGCCGCGCGGGCACTCCTCCACGGCGGCGGCGAGGTCGTCGAAGGCGGCGATGACGTCGTCCGGCGTCACGTGGGCGAGCCCGAAGGACCGGACGCCGGGGGTGTCGACCACCCAGCCGCGCCCGTCGGGCAGCGGCAGGGCGAGCGCCGCGGTGGTGGTGTGCCGGCCCTTGCCGACGCCCGAGACCCGCCCGGTGCGCTGCTCGGCGTCCGGCACCAGGACGTTGACCAGGGTGGACTTGCCGACGCCGGAGTGCCCGACGAGGGCGGACACCCGCCCGTCGAGCAGCTCGGCCAACGCCGTCGGGAACTCCCCGCGGCGGGTCACGACGACCGGGAACTCCAGCTCGGCGTAGTGCGCGGCGAACGGCCCCGGGTCGGCGAGGTCGGCCTTCGTCAGGCAGAGCACCGGTTCCAGCCCGCCCGCGTAGGCCGCGACCAGGCAGCGGTCGACGAAGCCGGTCCGCGGCTCCGGCTCGGCCAGCGAGGTCACGACGACGAGCCGGTCGGCGTTGGCCACGACCACCCGCTCGAAGGGGTCGGTGTCGTCCGCGGTGCGGCGCAGCAGGGTGCGCCGCTCCTCGACCCGCACGATCCGGGCGAGGGTGTCCGGCGCGCCCGAGAGGTCCCCGACCAGCCCGACCCGGTCCCCGACGACGATCGGGGTCCGGCCGAGCTCGCGTGCCCGCATGGCCGTGACCGGCGGCCGGTCCGCGTCGCCCCCCGGGGCGCAGGTCCAGCGGCCCCGGTCGACCGCGACGACCATGGCCTCCTCGGCGTCGGCGTGGTCCGGCCGGCGCTTGGTGCGCGGGCGGGAACCGCGGCCCGGGCGGACCCGGACGTCGGACTCGTCGTACTGCCGCGCCCGACTCACGCGACCAGCGAGGCCCAGCGCCCGGGGAAGTCCGGGATGGTCTTGTCGGTGCAGGTCACGTCGTCGATCCGGACACCGGGGACGACGAGGCCGAGGATCGCCCCGGCCGTCGCCATCCGGTGGTCGGCGTAGGCACCCCACGGCCGCTCGCCCGCGGTGAGCCGGGCGGGCCGGATCTCCAGGCCGTCCTCGGTCTCCCGGACCGCGGCGCCGAGCGCGGCGAGCTCGGTGCGCAGGGCGGCGAGCCGGTCCGTCTCGTGCCCGCGGATGTGCGCGACGCCGCGGATCACGCTCGGGCCCTCGGCCAGCGCGGCCAGTGCGGCGACCGTCGGGGTGAGCTCGGAGGCCTCGTGCAGGTCGACGTCCACGCCCTGCAGCCGGTCCGGGCCGGTGACGGTCATGCCCGCCCCCGACGCCGTCACGGTGGCACCCATCCGCTCCAGCACCCCGAGGATCTCCGCCCCGGGCTGCGTGGAGCCGGCGGGCCAGCCCGCGACCGTCACCTCCCCGCCGGTGACCGCGGCCGCGGCGAGGAAGACGGACGCGTTGGACAGGTCGGGCTCCACGGCCCACTCCCGGGCCGCGATCGGCCCCGGCTCGACGCGCCACGTGTCGGGTTCGGCGTCGTCGACGCTCACGCCGGCCTCGCGGAGCATCGCCACGGTCATGTCGATGTGCGGCAGGCTCGGCACCGGCCTGCCGTCGTGGTGCACGGTGACGCCCTTGTCGAACCGGGCGCCCGAGAGCAGCAGGCCGGACACGAACTGGCTGGACGCCGAGGCGTCGATCGTCACCGCGCCGCCCGGCAGCCCGCCCGCGCCGTGCAGGACGAACGGCAGCCGGTCGCCGTCGATCACCGCGCCGAGCGCGCGCAGGGCGTCGAGCACGGTGCCCATCGGGCGCTCCCGGGCGTGCGGGTCGCCGTCGAAGACCACGGCGCCGTCCGCCAGGGTCGCGGCGGGCGGGACGAACCGCATCACCGTGCCGGCCAGCCCGCAGTCGACCGCGCCGCCGCCGGCCAGGGCGCCGCCCGTGATCGTGACGGTCTCGTCCGCGACCTCCACCGGGACGCCGAGCGAGCGCAGCGCGCCGCACATCAGCGCGGAGTCCCGGGTGGCGGGGACGCCGTGCACCACCGAGCGGCCGTGCGCGAGCCCGGACAGCAGCAGCGCGCGGTTGGTGACGGACTTCGAGCCGGGGACGGACACCGTCCCGCGCACGGGTCCGCTCGCCGTCGGCGCGGCGTAGGGGCCGGTCGGGGCACTGGTCTCGGCACTGGACGGGGCCACGGGCCCATGATTCCCCATGCCCCCCGGGGCGGGGCGCCGGCCGGGAGATCGTGTCCGGACGAACTGTCGGTCCGGCGTGCCACGATGGGGTCATGTGCGGGAGGTACGCCTCGACGAAGGCGCCGACGGACCTGGCGGAGGAGTTCACCGCCGTCGACGCCGTGACCGAGAAGGCCGGCGAGGAGCGGCGGCCGGACTACAACGTCGCGCCCACGCGGGACGTGATCGCGGTCGTGCAGCGCCACCCGCGGGACGCGGACGGCACCCCCGACCCGAGCACGACCGAGCGCAGCCTGCGGCTCGTGCGCTGGGGGCTGGTGCCGTCGTGGGCCAAGGACCCGTCCGCGGGCGCCCGCATGATCAACGCCCGCAGCGAGACGGCCGCGGAGAAGCCCGCCTTCCGCCGCGCCCTCGCCGCCCGCCGCTGCCTGCTCCCGGCCGACGGCTGGTACGAGTGGCAGCGCCGGGCCGCCACCAAGGACCACAAGGCGAGCAAGCAGCCGTACTTCACCCACTACAAGGACGGGCGCTCGCTCGCGATGGCCGGGCTGTGGGAGTTCTGGCGGCCCAAGGAGGGCGAGCTCCTCGAGAAGTACCCCGACGGGCTTGTGACCTGCTCGGTGCTGACCACCGAGGCCGTCGGCCCGCTGACCCAGGTCCACGACCGCATGCCGCTGGTCCTGCCGCCCGAGGCGTGGGACGCGTGGCTGGACCCGGACACGGACGCGCAGGCGGACGAGGTGAAGCGCTGGCTCGCCCCGCCGTCGATCGAGCTGATCGGCAAGCTCGACATCGTGCCGGTGTCGGACAAGGTCAACAGCGTGAAGAACAACGGCAAGGAGCTGCTGGAGCCGCTGGACCCCGCGCAGGTCGAGGAGCCGATCCAGCTGGACCTGCTCAGTTGACGAACCTCACGGCCGCCGAGACCGCCGAGGTCCCGACGCCGCACGGGCCGGCCCGCGTGCACGTCCGGCGTGCGCCCGGTGCGGCGCGGGGGGCGCTGCTGATGGGGCACGGGGCCGGGGGCGGGGTCGACGCGCCGGACCTCCGCGCCGCCGCCCGCGCCGGGCTCGACGCCGGCCTCCACGTCGTGCTCGTCGAGCAGCCGTACCGGGTGGCGGGCCGCCGCGCCCCCGCCCCGGCGACCCAGCTCGACGCCGCGTGGGAGGCGGTGGTGGGGGTGCTGACCGGGGCCGACGAGTCCGGTGGCCGCGCCGGGGCAGCCGGGTCCGACGGGTCCGCCGACGGGGCCGCCGCGGGGTCCGGCGCCGCCGACGTCGCGGGCCTGCTCGAGGACCTGCCGCTGCTGTTCGGCGGCCGCAGCTCCGGCGCCCGCGTGGCGTGTCGGTGTGCCGCCGCGGGCGGGGTGGTCGGCATCGTGTGCCTGGCCTTCCCCGTGCACCCGCCGGGCAGGCCGGAGAAGCACCGGATGGCCGAGATCGACGGCGTCACGGTGCCGGTGCTGGTGGTGCAGGGCGAGTCCGACCCCTTCGGCCGCCCCGGGCCCACCGCCACCCGCGAGGTCGTCCTGCTGCCGGGCGACCACTCGTTGAGGAAGGACGTGCCGGCCGTCGAGAAGGCGGTGGCGGACTGGCTGGCCCGCCTCCTCCCGTAGGTGCGCGGCGACTCGGCGCCGTCCGGTTCCTACCCCCGCGCGGCGATGGGGGCGGTGCGGGCGTCGACCGCGGCGATCAGGTCGCCCGGCGCCAGCTCCACCTCCAGCCCCCGCCGCCCGGCGCTGCAGAAGACGGTCTCCCAGTCGGTGGCGGAGGCGTCGACCACCACCGGCAGCCGCTTCTTCTGCCCGAGCGGGGAGATCCCGCCGGCGACGTAGCCCGTCGCGCGCTCGGCCGCGGCGACCTCGGCCATGCGTGCCCGCTTCCCGCCGACGGCGGCGGCGAGGGCCTTCAGGTCGAGCGTGGCGTCGACCGGGACCACCCCGACGGTGAGGTTCCCGTCGACCTCCGCGACGAGCGTCTTGAACACCCGTGCGGCCTCGAGCCCGAGCGCGTCGACGGCCTCCTGGCCGTACGCCGCGCCGCCCTCGTGCTCGTACGAGTGCAGGGTGAAACCGATCTTCTTCCTGGTCAGCAGCGCCGTCGCCGGGGTGCCCCGCCCTGCCACTCGTCCCGCCCTCCTCGCCGGACCGGCCGGGAATCGGCGCCCGGCCGGAGGTGTTGAGACCGTACGTGACCCCAGCACTGATGGACGCCCCGGTCGCGACCCGACCGGCTCGCCCGCGCCCGTCACGTCGTGGGCGCGTACGCTCGACCCCCGCAGGCTCACGGACGATCGTGGACACGGTCGCGGGGGAGAGGAGCGCGGTGCCGGACGAGACGGCGGCCGAGACCGAGCAGGACCCGGGACGGGATCCGGGGCGGGCGGACGGGACCGAGTCGCTCGACCGGGCCCCGGAGGAGACCGAGACCGAGCGCGCCGCCCGCTTCGAGCGGGACGCGATGCCGATGCTCGACCAGCTCTACGGCGCCGCCCTGCGCATGACCCGCAACCCGGCGGACGCCGAGGACCTGGTCCAGGAGACCTACCTCAAGGCGTACTCGGCGTTCCGGACCTTCCGCGAGGGCACGAATCTCAAGGCGTGGCTGTACCGGATCCTGACGAACACCTACATCAACGGGTACCGCAAGCGGCAGCGGCAGCCGATCCAGGCGCCCACGGACGAGATCACGGATTGGCAGCTCGCCCAGGCCGGTGAGCACTCGTCGACGGGCCTGCGCTCGGCCGAGGTCGAGGCGCTGGACAATCTTCCCGATTCGGACGTGAAGGAAGCGCTGCAGCGGCTTCCCGAGGACTTCCGGATGGCGGTATACCTGGCCGACGTCGAGGGGTTCGCCTACAAGGAGATCGCGGAGATCATGGGGACGCCGATCGGCACCGTGATGTCGCGCCTGCACCGCGGGCGCCGGCAGCTCCGCGACATGCTCACCGACACCGCTCGGGAGCGCGGGTTCATCCGGGGCGAGCAGGAGGTGACGAGCTCATGAGCTGCGGCAACCACCACGACACGGACTGCTCGGAGGTCCTCGCCGAGGTGTGGCTGTACCTCGACGGCGAGTGCGACCCGGAGCGGAAGCGCCAGCTCGTGCAGCACCTCGACGAGTGCGCCCCGTGCCTGCAGGAGTACGGGATCGACGAGAAGCTCAAGCAGCTCCTCGCCCGCAAGTGCAGCGGCGAGATCGCGCCGGACGGGCTCAAGGACCGGCTGCGCCGGCAGATCCGCACCGCGGTGCTGGAGCAGGCCGAGGTGAGCGTCGAGTCCGGGCCCGGCGGCACGACCGTCGAGGTCCGCACCGAGATCAGCACGACCCGGATCGAACGTCACGCCTGACCGCACACGAACGGCCCCTCGGCTCCCGGCGGGAGCGGAGGGGCCGTTCGTGCGTTCCGGGGTGGGCCCTCAGGTGTTGGGCCGCTTGCCGTGGTTCGCGCCGCCCTTCTTGCGGTCGCGACGCTTGCGCGCGCGCTTCGACATGCTCGTCCCTCCTTCACATGTACGCAGGACTGGCACCAGTGTCCCACGTGATTGGATGAGGCCGTGTCGACCCTGAGCGAACTGCTGGCCGAGCACACGAGTCTCCCTGGGGACGCCGTCGAGCACCTGCAGCGGGTCGTCGCCGAGTGGCAGCTGCTGGCGGACATGTCGTTCGCGGACTTCCTGCTCTGGATCCCGCTCCCGCAGGACGCCGACGTGGAGATGGCAGGCGGTCCGGAGGAGTTCCTCTGCGTGGCCCAGGCCCGCCCGACCACGGCACCGACGGCCCACTCGGAGGACGCCGTGGGCGCCCGGGTGAACCCGCGGGACAACCCGCAGCTGCGCCGCGCCGTGGTCGAGGGGCGGATCTGCCGCGAGGAGGAGCCGCGCTGGCACCTGGAGGTGCCGATCCGCCGGGAGACGATCCCGGTGCGCCATCACGGGCGCGTCATCGCCGTGCTGTCCCGGGACACCAACCTGGCCATGCCGCGGGTGCCGAGCCCGCTCGAGATCGCCTACCTCGGCAGCGCCTCGGACCTGTGCCAGATGATCGCGGACGGCACCTTCCCGACGACGGCGGCCGCGGCCGGCGCCGACACCAGCCCCCGGGCGGGCGACGGCCTGATCCGGCTCGACGCGCACGGGCTCGTGGCCTACGCCAGCCCGAACGCGCTGTCCGCCTACCACCGCATGGGCCACGACACCGACCTCGTGGGCGTGCCGCTGGGTGCGCTGACGAAGTCCCTGACCCGGGACCCGTTCGACGCCAGCGAGGTCGCCGCGCGCATCCAGGCGGCCCTCGACGGCCGCACGTCGCTGCGCATGGAGATCCGCACCCGGGGCGCGACGATGCTGGTGCGCGCGCTGCCGCTGCGCCCGCGCGGCGACGCGGCCGGGGCGCTGGTGCTCGTCCGGGACATCACCGACCTGCGCCGCCGCGACCAGGCCCTGCTGAGCAAGGACGCGACGATCCGGGAGATCCACCACCGGGTCAAGAACAACCTGCAGACGGTCGCGGCGCTGCTGCGGCTGCAGGCCCGGCGCACCCAGATCCCGGAGGCCCGCCGGGCGCTCGCCGAGAGCGTGCGCCGCGTGACGTCCATCGCGCTGGTGCACGAGGCGCTGGCCTACTCGGTGGCCGAGATGGTGGATCTCGACGAGCTGGTGGACACCGTGCTGCCGGCGATCGGCGACGGCGCCACGGCGGAGGTGCGGGCGAAGGTCCGCCGCGAGGGCTCGCTGGGCACTCTGGGCTCGGCGCTCGCGACCCCGCTGGTCCTCGTGCTGACGGAGCTGGTGCACAACGCGCTGGCCCACGCCTACGAGCCCGGTCAGGCCGGGGAGGTCGTGGTCAGGGCGAACCGCTCGGCGCACACCCTGGAACTGATCATCGCCGACGACGGCCGGGGCATGCCGGAGGGCTTCGACATCGACCGGGCGGACGGGCTGGGCCTGCAGATCGTGCGCACACTGCTGGCCGAGCTGGACTCGACACTGGCGCTCCGGCCGCGCGACGGCGGCGGAACCGAGGCCCTTATCACGGTGCCGATGACGGCGCGATAGCCTTGACGCGTGATCGCCGATCCCGGTGCCGAGGTCGCGCCGGTGCCGTGCTCGACGGTCACGGGTTCGCGGGGCGGTGCGGTGACATCCCCCGGAACCACGAAGAGCGGGCCCGGCGCCGGTGGCGTCCGGCTCCGGGCCCGCTCTTCCGAGTCTTCTGCGGGGCTGTGAGGGCGGGGAGAGCCCTCGGGTGCTGCGTCTTTCCGTACTGCGTCTTTGCCGTACTGCGACTTGCGGTACTGCGTCTTTTCCGGTGGTGCTGTGCTCGGTGTTGCTCAGGCGGTGCGCGCGCGGGTACGGGCGTTGCGGCGCTTGAGGGCGCGACGCTCGTCCTCGCTCATGCCGCCCCAGACACCCGCGTCCTGGCCACTCTCGAGCGCCCAGGCCAGGCACTCGGTGACCACCGGGCACCGGCGGCAGACGCTCTTCGCCTCGGCGATCTGCAGGAGGGCCGGGCCGCTCGTCCCCACGGGGAAGAAGAGCTCCGGGTCCTCGTCGCGGCAGATAGCGCGGTGACGCCAATCCATGATCGTTCTACTCCTCGTACTTCGCGATCGGGGTCGCGCCGATCGCATGCCTGTCTGTCACGGTGTTTCCGCGCTTGTGAATGATTTCACGAGCGCCGTCGCTCTTCAAGGGACAAGGTCCGGCCGGGTGAGGAGCCTCACCCACACTTCGCAACGAAGCCCGACACGTTCGGTTACTGCATCGATCCGTGCCGCACGCCGTCGCGGAGTGCGATCGACAGTGTCCCTGCCCAACGGGAGCCGGGTTACCCCATTTCCCGCGGACCATGCCGGGTCACCCCGACGTAGTCCCTCGCTCTCGCAGGACCTACCTTGGATCACGGTCCGCGCAGGTGCGAGCCCCTAGCTGCTCGGTGGTCGCCGAGCATCGGTGAATGGCCACCATCTGTCACTCGGCCGGGTGGGGACACCGCCCGAACTGCGACGAGGGGCTCCTCTCACACGACGACGCGTAACGCTCCGGGCACGGAGACGAACTCGACGTCCGTCCTCGACCCCAGGTGGTCACCGTCCAGCTGGAGGGCCAGCGGCTCCGCGCTGCGGATCCGTACGGAGGGAACGGCGTCCTGCCGCACGATGTTCCGCCCGTGCGGATCGCCGTCCGGGGACAGGATGTGACGCAACGTGCGTCCGATCGTGGGCAGCCCCAGATGGCGCAGCGCGAAGAGGGCGAGCCCGCTGCCGAACGTGGCGCCCGGGTTGGTGCGCACCGCGCGGCCCGCCAGGAAGGTCCACGGGTCGGTGTTGCTCACGAACGCCAGCCGGATCTCCTCCAGCGGGCCGGCCCCCGGCACCTCCACCGTCATCGACGGCGGGCGGCGCCGCTGGCGCAGGTACTCCGCGATGGCGGTGTTGGCGTAGCGGATCGGGGTGGCCTCCCGCCCGGCCGCGCGGGCGCGCTCCACCGCGGCGACGACGTCCGCGTCCCAGCCCATCCCGGCGTTGAACGTGAACCAGCGGTCGTCCGCCCGCCCGAGGCCCACCAGGCGGCTGCTGCGGCGCTCCAGGGCCGCCAGGATCGCCCCGGTGGCCTCCACGGGGTCGCGGGGCAGGCCGAGGGCCCGGGCGAAGACGTTGGCCGACCCACCGGGCACCACGGCCAGCGCGGGGGCGCACGGGTCCCGGCCGTCGGGCGCGCGGGGGCCGGTGGCCTCGCGGTCCACGAGCATGCCGTTGACGACCTCGTTGACCGTGCCGTCGCCGCCGAGGGCCACGATCAGCTCGACGCCCGCGGCGCAGGCCGCCGCCGTCGCCTCGGCCGCGTGGCCGCGGTAGGCGGTCTCCAGGACGTCCAGCTTGAGCTCGCTCGCCAGGGCGTGGGTCAGGACGTCCCGGCCCGCCGGGGTCGTCGACGTCGCCCGAGGGTTGACGACGAGGAGCGCGCGCACGGGAGCGAGCGTAACCGGGTCCGTATCCTCGTCGTCGTGACGTCCGAGCCGAGCCAGCAGCCGAGCGGGAAGGCGGGTCGCCCCGCCCGAGGGGCGCCGCCGGTCCAGGTGCGCGCGGCGGCCGCCGTCGTGGCGCTGGAGGGGCTCGTGGGCCTCGCCGCGGCCGTCGTCTTCGGGGTGGCGTCCGAGGGCGGCCTGGGCGCCCGGCTCGGCGAGTCCTCGTACTTCGTGCTGCTCGGGGCGGCGCTGCTGTTCCTCGCGGTTCTGCTGTGGCGCGGCCGGCCCGGGGCCCGCACGCCCTCGATCGTCGCCCAGCTGCTGCTGGTGCCGTTCGTCTACTCCCAGCTCGCTGAGGGCCGGCTCGCGATCGGGGTCGTCGCCCTGCTGCTGGTTGTGGGGACCTTCCTGCTGCTGGTCAGCGAGCCCGCGCGGCGCTGGTCGATCGGCGCGGACGAGCGCTCACGCTCCGAGTGAGGCCAGTGGCTCCCCGGTGAGCCGGAAGGTCGTCCACTCCTCCATCGGCACCGCGCCGATGGACCGGTAGAAGCCTATCGAGGGCGTGTTCCAGTCCAGCACGGACCACTCCAGCCGCGCGTAGCCGCGTTCGACGCAGGTCGCGGCGAGGGCGGCGAGCAGCTCCCGGCCCAGTCCGGAGCCGCGGTGCGCGGGCTGCACGTAGAGGTCCTCGAGGTAGATCCCGTGCACGCCCTCCCACGTGGAGAAGTTGAGGAACCAGAGCGCGCAGCCGACGACCGCGCCGTCGACCTCCGCGACGTGCCCGAAGAGGGCCGGCGCCTCGCCGAAGAGCGCGGTCCGCAGCTGCTCGGGCGTCAGGAGGCACTGCTCCAGGGCCTTCTCGTACTCGGCCAGCTCACGCACGAGACCGACCACCGCCGGCACGTCGCCCGGTTCGACCCGCCGCACCCGATTCGTCCACCGCTCCGTCACGTCTGCACGATATCCGCTGCTCAGTGGCCCACTCTTCTACGGCGGACGGAGCAACCTTTCCTGCTCCCGCTCGTCATTCGTGTGGGGTAGGAGCACCGAGGAGTGACGAGTGGGTAGACACAGCGTGGAGCGACCGCCGGCCGGCAGGCTGCGTGCCGCATCGGTGACGGCCGCCGTCCTCGGCCTCGGCGCGCTCGTGGCCGCTCCCGCCCAGGCCGCGCCGGTACAGACGGCACCGGTCCAGAACGCACCGGCCCAGAAGGCACCGGCCCAGAAGGCACCGGCCCAGAAGGCACCGGCCCAGAAGGCACCGGCCCAGAAGGCACCGGCCCAGAAGGCACCGGACCAGGCGGCCCCGCGCGGCGACACCGGCCCGGCGGCCACGGTCGCCGGCACCCCCTGCACCGCGACCGCGCACGCCTGCGTGGACCTCGCCACGCACCGCGCCTGGCTGCTCGACGGCGGCAGGGTCACCCGCGGCCCGGTCCGGATGATGCCCGGCGACGCGGCGGACCCGACGCCGGTGGGCACCTTCCACGTGCAGTGGAAGGACCAGAACCACGTCAGCGACATGCCCAACCACGCGCCCATGCCGTTCTCGGTGTTCTTCGCCGACGGCGGCGTGGCCTTCCACGAGGGCAGCCTGCAGAGCTCGTCCTACGGCTGCGTGCACCTCGCCCGCGACGGCGCAGTGGCCTTCTTCAACACCCTGCAGGTCGGCGACGAGGTGCAGGTCCACTAGGACGGGGTTCAGGGGATGCGCAGGTTCACCGCGTCGAGCCGCGGGACGCCCCGCTCGTCGCCGAGGACGGCCCACGCCGCCGCGTCCATCGCGATGTGCACGCCGCCCTGGGCGGGCAGCCCGATCCAGCGCGCGATCAGCACGCGGCTGAAGTGACCGTGCCCGACGAGCACGACGTCGCCCTCGGGCAGCCGCTCCCGCACCCCGGCGAGGACGCCGTCGGCCCGCGCGCCCACCTGCTCGGCCGTCTCGCCGCCGGGGCAGGGGTGGGTCCACACGGTCCAGCCGGGCACCTCCTCGCGGATCCGCGGCGTCGTCAGGCCCTCGTAGTCGCCGTAGTCCCACTCGACGAGCCGGTCGTCGACCGCGTCGGGCTGCAGGCCGGCGAGCTTCGCGGTCTCCTGGGCGCGGCTGCGGGGGCTGACGACGACGCGGACGGGTGGCGGGGCGCCGCGGCGCAGCGCCTCGAGGGTCTGGCCGGCCTGCGTGGCCAGCTCGCGACCGTGGTCGGTGAGCGGGATGTCGCTCCGGCCGGTGTGCCGGCCCGTGGCCGACCACTCGGTCTCGCCGTGCCGGAGGAGGAAGACGCGTCCCACGTCGCCGGAGGCTAGCCCCGTCGGCGGACATCACGCAGCACTTCCGTCCCGACCTGGCGACGAGCGCTGTGCGCGGCGGCCACCGCGAGGTATGATCCGAACACTGATAGTGAGCTAGGAGAACCACGATGGCCGGAGGCGTGCTCGACCGCGCGACGGTCCGCGTTCTCGAAGCGGGTTGCCGCACGATGTGGGGCTTCGCGCCCCGGATGATCCCGCACATCGTCGCCCGGATGGGTGCTCTCGGGGCGTTGCGCTGGTTCGCCGGTAACATCCCCCGCTTCCTCGTCACGTTGCGGGTCCTCGGCCACCAGCGCACGCACCTGGCGGGCATGGTCATCTCGCTCTACAACGGCTGCCACTACTGCGCCTACGCACACGGCTACGCCCTGGAGCTGCTCTACCTGCGGGACCGGGACCGGCTCTTCCCGCTCGACGCGCGGACCCTCGAGGGCTGGCTCGGCCTGTCGCCGCGAGTGCTCGCCGGGCGCGTGCAGGAGGTGCTGCGCGAGGCGGGGATGCAGTCCGAGGCGCTGTGGGTGGACACCACGCTCGGCCTGCTGCGCGGCGACCAGCAGCCCGTCGACGCGGCGGAGCTGCGGCTCGCCCACCTCGTCCGGATGTTCGGCACGATGAACCGGATCGCCGTCGAGGCCGGCTGCACCGAGCCCGATCAGGCGCAGAACCCGGTCAACAAGGACGTCGCCGTCAAGGAGCGCAACGCGGCCCTGCGCGCCGCCCGCGTCTGACGGCCGGGCCGAGGCGCCGCGGTCGCCGGAGTTGTGATCGTCGGCTGTGGACGGGCAGGGCCGATCTCGGACCGTCCCGCTCCTCGACCGGTGATCTTGTCCGTGGGGACGGTGTCGTGGTGCAGGAGCCGCTCCCGCGCGGTGCTGCACCGCATCAGCTCACCGAGACCTGCCGGACCCGTGATCGCGGAGTGTGGAGCAGCTTCCGCGCTCACCGCGGTTCCTGCTCCGTGAGGGACGAGCGTGCTTGCGCCCTGCCCGCGGTGCGAAAGCTCACGATCGCCGTTCGTGGACCCGCGGGGTCGTTCTCCGACCGTGATCGCGCATCGGGGACGGGCAGGGTCGTTTTCCGACCGTCCCGCTCCCCGATCGGCGATCATGCTGCCCGGCCGGCGCGCCCGAGGACGGGAGCCGCGTATCCCGGCGCGGCCTGAGCCCGGCCCGCCGCCGGACAGGGCAGGCCGGGCTCGGCCGTTCCGCGGCGGCGGCTAGGCTTCCGCCCGTGGTGGCGGCTCCCCGGTTCCGGCGATGACGACGGAGAGTCGCGCCCTGCCCGGATCGCTCGCGCCCCACCTGGAGCGCGCCCGGCGCAGTGCCGCGGAGTTCGAGCTCGACGTCGACGAGTTCGTCCCGCGCTTCTACTGCACCCTGTTCGGCTACGCCCCGGGCCTGCGCGCGCTGTTCCCGCTGTCGATGACCACCCAGTACGCCCGCTTCGGCCGGGCCCTGGTGCATCTGGTCGACGGGCTGGACGACCCGGGCTCGCTGGTGCCCTTCCTGGCCCAGCTCGGCCGCGACCACCGCAAGTTCGACGTCCGGGACGAGCACTACACCGTCGTCGGGCAGGCCTTCCTCGCCGCGCTGGCCGAGACCGCGGGCGAGGCCTGGACCCCCGAGGTCGCCGAGGCGTGGGAGTACACCTACGCCTTCCTCGCCGGGACGATGCAGAAGGCGGCGCAGGCCGAGCCCGGGCCCGCGTGGTGGCCGGGCGTGGTCGTCGACCACCGGCGGGTCGACCGGGACACGGCGGTCCTGCGGGTACAGGTGGAGGGCCCGGACGGCCCGATCCCGTACCGGGCGGGGCAGTACGTCGGCGTCGAGACCCCGCAGCACCCGCGGCTGTGGCGCTACCTCTCCCCGGCCAACGCGCCGGACCCGTCCGGCGTGCTGGAGTTCCACGTCAGGGCGCTGGGCTACGGCAGCGTGAGCCGCGGCATCGTCGCCTCCGCCCGGCCGGGGGACCGCTGGCGGCTCGGACCGCCGATGGGCGCGCTGGACCGGGCCGTCCGGCCCGGCCGGGAGCTGCTGATGATCGGCGGCGGCACCGGCATCACCCCGATCCGCGCCCTGCTCGAGCAGCTCGAGCGCGCGGGCGGGCGCCCCGAGCGGGTGGTGGTGTTCTACGGGGCGCGCTCGTGGGACGCGCTCCACCTGCTCGACGAGCTGCGCCGGATGACCTACCGCAACGCGTGGCTCGACGTCGTGCCCGTCGTCGAGGAGCAGCCGCCGTACCCCGGGCCGCTGGTGGGGCGGCTCGCGGACGTCGTCACCGGGTTCGGGTCGTGGGGCGACTGCGAGATCGTGGTGAGCGGCTCGCCGGCGATGCTGACCGCCACGGTGCGGGCGCTGCGGGTCGCCGGCGCCGCGCCCGAGCAGATCCACTACGACCCGTTCGTCGCCGACTGAGTCCTCCCGTGTTCGATCCGTCCGCGACGAGGGGTTGACGTATTCCCATATGGGAATATGATTGGGGCGTGGCACGGGCGGCGACCACCACCGACGCGTTCACCGCGGTGGCCGAGCAGCGGCGCAGGGAGATCCTCGAGGTGCTCGCGAGGGGCGAGCGCTCCGTGGGCGACCTCGTCGTGGAGCTCCACCTCGCCCAGCCACAGGTGTCGAAGCACCTGAAGGTGCTGCACGAGGTGGGCCTGGTGGCCGTCCGGGAGGACGGGCGGCGCCGGCTCTACCGGCTGGAGGGCCGCGGGCTCAAGCCGATCCACGACTGGGTGGCCGGCTTCGCGCGGCACTGGGAGGACCGGTTCGGCGCGCTGGACGCCGTGCTGGAGGAGCTCACGGGGGAGAGGACCGATGGGAACGACCACGAGGGGTAGCGCCGTCGTCACGCTGCCCGCCGACGACCAGATCCTGATCGTGCGCGAGTTCGCCGCGCCGGCGGCCGCCGTCTACCGCGCCTGGACCGAGCCCGAGCTGGTGAAGCGCTGGTGGGCGGGCTCGATGGGCACGGTGACCTCGGCCGAGATCGACCTGCGGGTCGGCGGGGGCTGGCGCTGGGTGATGGAGGCGAACGAAGGGTTCGAGGTCGCCTTCCACGGCGAGTACCGCGAGCTGGCGCCGGCCGAGCGGATCGTCACCACCGAGGTGTACGAGGCCGTTCCGGACGCCTACGCCGTGAACACCCTCGACTTCGTCGAGTCCGGCGGGCGCACGACGCTCACGATGCTGGTGCAGCACCAGAACAAGGAGCACCGGGACGCCCACATCCAGTCCGGGATGGAGGGCGGCATGCAGACCTCGCTCGACGCCCTCGAGGACGTCGCCGTCTCGCTCTGACGCCGTCTCGCTCTAGCGGGCCAGCAGGGCCGTCAGCTTCTCGAGGACGGGGCCGTAGGAGCCGGGCATCAGGCGGGCCAGGAGGTCCGGCACCTTCGCGCTGGAGGCGATGAGGACGCGGGTCCTGCGCTTCTCGACGCCCTCGAGGATCTCCGCGGCGGCCTTCTCCGGCGGGTAGCTCAGCAGCTTGGCGAACGCGGCCTGGTGCTGCGCGATCTCCGCCGGGTCGACGCCGGAACCGATCCGGGCGCTCGAGGCCACGTTCGTGCGGATCCCGCCCGGGTGGACCTGGGTCACGCCGGTGCCGGTCTCGACCAGCTCGTGCCGCAGCACCTCGGAGAACCCGCGGATCGCGAACTTGCTCGACGAGTACGCCGACTGCCCGGCCGGCCCGATCAGCCCGTAGAGGCTGGACACGTTGACCAGGTGCCCGCCCGGCGTCGCGGTCAGGGCGGGCAGCAGGTGGTGGGTGAGGATCACCGGCGCCCGGAAGTTGATGTCCATGACCCACTCGAACTCGTCGAGCGTGAGCTGGCGGAAGCGGCCGCCGAGGGCCACGCCGGCGTTGTTGACCAGCAGGCCGATCCGCGGGTGGTCCGCGGCGATCCGCTCGGCGAGCGAGATCGTCGCGGCCCGGTCGGCCAGGTCGGCGACGTGCGTCCCGACCGTCAGGTCCGGGTGCGCGCCGCGGATCTTGCCGGCGACGGCCTCGAGCCCGGCGGCGTCCCGGTCGACCAGGACCAGGTCGCTGCCGCGGTCGCCGAGGCCGTAGGCGAGCTGCTCGCCGATACCGCTCGCCGCCCCGGTCAGGACGGCGGTGTTGCCGGCAAAGCGGTAGGGCTGCAGTGTCGTCCGGGTCGTGCGCATCAGGAGGCCTCCTGCAGGGTCCGGGCGGTCGCGGGGGTGAAGCGCATGTCGCGGGTGAGGTCGGCGCGCGACATCTTCAGGGCGTCGGCGACGTAGTTCTGCTGCACCCGCCACGGCTCGGTGGTGCCCTGGCTCGGGAAGGCGTCGATCGAGCGCCGGACGTAGCCCGAGGTCAGGTCGAGCAGCGGGCGGCGCTCGGCCGAGGCCGGCGCGGTCGGGGCGGCCGCCGCGTAGCCGTGCTTCTCCATGTGGTTGAGCAGCCGGCAGACGTACCGGGAGGACAGGTCGGCCCGCAGCGTCCACGAGGCGTTCGTGTAGCCGATGCAGTAGGCCAGGTTCGGCACCCCGGAGAGCATCAGGCCGCGGTAGGAGAACGTGTCGCCCACCGCCACCGGCGCGCCGTCGACGCTCAGCTCCAGGCCGCCGAGCGGGAGCATGCGCAGCCCGGTCGCGGAGACCACGACGTCCGCCTCCAGCTCCTGCCCGGACTTCAGCAGGATCCCCTTCTCGGTGAACCGGTCGATGTGGTCGGTCACCACGGACGCCGAGCCGTCGCGGACGGACCGGTAGAAGTCGCCGCCCGGCACCACGCACAGGCGCTGGTCCCACGGCTCGTAGCGCGGCGTGAAGTGCTCGTCGACGGCCTGCTCGTCGAGGAACCGCAGGGCGATCCCGCGCAGGACCTTCTTCACGGCCTCGGGCCGGCGTCGGGCGAGCTGGTAGAAGCCCTGGGTGACGGCGATGTTCTTGGCCCGGACGAGCTTGTGCGCGAGCCCGGCGGGCAGCCGGCGGCGCAGCGTGTCGGCGAGCTTGTCCTCGAGCGGCAGCGCGGTCAGGTAGGACGGCGAGCGCTGCAGCATGGTGACGTGCGCGGCCTTCTCCGCCATCGCCGGGACGAGGGTGACGGCGGTGGCACCGCTGCCGATCACGACCACCCGCTTGCCGGTGTGGTCCAGGTCCTCGGGCCAGGCCTGCGGGTGCACGAAGGTGCCGGCGTAGTCCGCGAGGCCGGGGAAGTCCGGCTGGTAGCCGCTCTCGTAGGAGTAGTAGCCGGCGCAGAGGTAGAGGAACCTGCAGGTCCAGGTGCCACGGGAGGTCGTGACCGTCCACCGGGCGTCGTCCGACGACCAGGAGGCGCTCTGCACCGTGGTGCCGTAGTGGATGTGCCGGTCGATACCGGCCTCGCGCGCGGTGTCGCGGATGTAGGTGCGGATGCTCTCGCCGTCCGCCATCGACTTCTCGCCGCGCCACGGCCGGAACGGGTAGCTCAGGGTGAACATGTCCGAGTCGGACCGCACGCCCGGGTAGCGGAACAGGTCCCAGGTGCCGCCCATGGCGTCGCGCTGCTCGAGGATCGCGTAGGAGTCGTGCGGGCGGTCCTGCTGCAGCCGGTAGGCGGCGCCGATGCCGGAGAGGCCGGCGCCGACGATCAGCACGTCGGTCTCGTTCATGTCAGCTCCCCTTCGATGCTGGTGACCGGTCCCAGTGTGGTCGGGCGGCGCGGGCGTGCGCTTACCCCTGCGCGACAATGATTTATCCTCGCGCGACATGGGTCCCGTGGTGCGTGCCGCGTCGTTGCGCGGCCTCCCCGCGCTGGTCGACGCGCTGGGCGGCGACTCCGCCGGGTTGCTCGCCCGGTTCGGCGTGACCCGCGAGGCCGTGGCGAGCGACGACGCCGTGATCGGCGTGCGCAGCGCGGGTCTCCTCCTGGAGACCGCCGCGGTCGAGCTCGAGCGGCCGGACCTCGGGCTGCTGCTCGCCGAGCGGCAGGACGCCGGGGTGCTCGGCCCGCTCGCCGTCGCGATCGAGAACGCGCGGACCCTCGGCGAGGCCCTGGACAGCGCGTCGCGCTTCCTGTTCGTGCACAGCCCGGCGCTGTCGATCGCCCAGGTCCCGGACCCGGAGGAGGTGCGCGGGGTGCTCGCGGTGCGCTACGGCGCGGCGGTCGACGGGACCGCCGAGCCCCTGCCGCTGCCGCCGCAGGCCGCGGACCTCGGGCTGGGGCTGCTGCACCGGATCATCCTGCTCCTGCACGGCGGCCCGTACGGGCTGAGATCGGCGCACCTGGCCCATCCGCCACTCGTCCCGGTGACGCGGTACACCGAGTTCTTCGGCGCGGACGTCCGATTCGAGCGGCCCGCCGCCGTCCTGCGGCTGCCGGCGGCGCTCACCGCGGCGCCGGTGGCCGGGGGCGACCGCCTGCTGCGCACCCTCGCGCTGGACTACCTGGAGAGCCACTTCACCGAGCCCGGCCAGACCGTCGCCGGACGGGTGCGGGGCACGCTGGCCCGCTCGCTGGGGTCCGCACCGCCGCAGGTCGGCGACGTCGCGCGGCTGCTGCGGCTGCACCCGCGCACCCTGCAGCGGCACCTCGCCGCGGAGGGCACCACCTTCGGACGGGTGCTCGACGAGGTGCGCCGCGACGCCGCGCACCGGCTCATCACCACGACCGATCTGCCGTTCGTGCAGGTGACCGCGATGCTCGGGCTCGCGGCGCAGTCCGGGCTCACCCGCGCGGTGCGGCGCTGGTTCGACACCACGCCCAGCCGGCTCCGCGCAGGCCGGACGGGGTCGTGAACGGCAACTGCCGCCAGAGGGGCAGCCGCCGCTCACGGGTCAGTGGGACGCGAAGAAGGCGTTGGCGCGGGCGTTCCAGAGCAGCAGCAGGATCACGATCCCGACGAGGATGCTGACCAGCGCCTGGGTGAGCGTGGAGCCGGTGCCGACCGTGCTGATCGCGGCGATGCCGCCCGCGATCTGCAGCACCACGAGGACCGACACCAGCAGCCGGGCGCCGTTGCCGCCGCGCCCCAGCCGGGAGGCGACCGCGCCGGTGATCAGGCCGAGGATCACGTAGGCCACGCCGATCCCGACGAGCACCCCCGGCGTCAGCCCCGCGGCCCCGGCGGTCACGCTCCCGGCGACGATCAGCAGCAGCCCGCCCAGCACGGCGAGGACCGCCGAGATCCAGGTGAGCACGACCACCAGGGTGACGCTGCCGGGGCGTCGAGCGTCCATGTCGCCGTCCTCGCCGTCGATCGCTGCCGTCCGGGCACGTGCCGGGTGGTCCACGGTAGACCCGCGGGCCCGCCGCCGCACCGGTCGGACGGCGCGCCGGCCGAGCGTGTCTAACCTCGGGGAGGTGCACCCCCTGCTGCGCGCCGCCGGGTCGCTGGCCGACCGAGCCCTCGGCCTGACCTCCCCGCCCGTCCCGTACGACCGCACCCGGATCGACGTCCCCCTGCCGGACGGCACCGTCCTCGTCGGCACCCGGTACCGGCCCACCCGCGCCGACGGACCCCTCCCCGTGGTGCTGATCCGCACCCCGTACGACCCGCGCTCGACCGGCCCCGTGTTCGCCGCGCCGCTGGCCCGCCGCGGCTTCCAGGTCGTCCTGCAGAGCACCCGCGGCACGTTCGGCTCCGGCGGGCACTTCCGGCCCTTCACCCGCGAGCGCGAGGACGGCCTGGCCATGCTGGACTGGCTGCGCGCCCAGCCCTGGTGCGACGGTCGCATCGCGACGACCGGTGGCAGCTACCTCGGCTACACGCAGTGGGCCGTCGCGCCGTACGCGGACCCGCCGCTCGCCGCGATGTCACCGCACATCACCGCGGCCCGCATGACGGACACCTTCTACGCGCAGGGCGCGCCGGCCCTGCTCAACGCGCTCGCCTGGACCGCGATGATCGGCACCCAGGAGCGCGGAGGGATCCCGCTGCTGCCGCACCCGATCCGGGCGGCGAGGCTGCGCCGGGCCCTGCGCCGGGTCCCGCTGCAGGCCGCCGACGTGGAGGTCGCCGGGGCCCCCGTGCCCTACTGGCGGGACTTCGTCGAGCACGCCGAGCCGGGCGACGGCTACTGGGACGCCACCTACGGCGAGTCGCCGGCGTTCGACCGCACGGGCCCGGGCTCGCTCGCGGGCATGCCCCCGGTCAGCATGGTCACCGGCTGGTGGGACCTGTTCGTCGCGGAGCAGATGCGGGACTACCGGGCGCTGCGCGCGGCCGGGGTGCCGGCGCGGGTCGTCGTCGGGCCGTGGCTGCACGGGGCCCTCGAGGAGGTCCGGACCAGCCTGCGGACGGACGTCGCGTGGCTGGACCACCAGCTGCGCGGCGGCCCGGAACCCGAGGGCGCGCCCGTGCGGCTCTACCTCATGCAGGCCGACCAGTGGCTGGAGTTCGAGGAGTGGCCGCCGCCCGCGACCTCCCGCGCGGTGCACCTGCAGGCCGGGGGCGGGCTGGGGGAGGAGCCGGGCACGGGCGTGAGCACCTACGTCTACGACCCCGCCGACCCCACGCCGAGCGTCGGCGGGCCGCTCCTGCAGCCGCCGGGCGAGCAGGTGGACCAGGCCCCGGTCGAGGCGCGCCCGGACGTCCTCGTCTTCACCGGTGACCCGCTGCCCGCCGACGTCGACGTGGTCGGGCCGGTCACCGCACACGTGCACGTCCGGCCGGAGCTGGACCACGCCGACGTCTTCGTGCGGGTCTGCGACGTCGACGAGCGCGGGGTGTCCCGCAACGTCGTCGACGGCATCCGGCGGCTGGACCCGCGGACCGTGCCCGCCCCGGACGTCACGGCGGGGGAGGACGGGGTGCTCGCCGTCGCGATCGAGCTGTTCCCCACGGCCTACCGCTTCCGGGCGGGGCACCGGCTGCGGGTGCAGGTGGCCGGCGGCGCCTTCCCGCGGTTCGCCCGCAACGTCGGCACCGGCGAGCCGTTCGGCGCCGCGACCCGGGGCAAGCCGGGCGCCGTCGAGGTGCTGCACGACGCCGACCACCCGTCCCGGATCGTCCTGCCGGTCCTCGGCTGATCTCCTGCCGGACTGGCATGCTCCCGTGCCGATCCGGCATGCTGGTCGGATGGACGACGAGCTGGAGGCGGTGCTGGCCGGGGTCGGCCCCCGGCTCCGCGCGCTGCGCGCGCACCGGCAGATGACCCTGGCCGAGCTGTCCGCCGAGACCGGCATCTCGGAGAGCACGCTCTCCCGGCTGGAGAGCGGCGGTCGGCGGCCCAACCTGGAGCTGCTGCTCCCGCTGGCGCGGGCCCACGGCGTGCCGCTCGACGAGCTGGTCGGCGCGCCGCAGACGGGCGACCCGCGGGTGCACCTCAAGCCGGTGCACCGCTTCGGCCGCACCTTCGTGCCGCTCACCCGCCGGGCGGGCGGGCTGCAGGCGTTCAAGATGATCTGCCCGCCCGGCCGCGACGAGGAGCCCGACCTGCGCACGCACGAGGGCTACGAGTGGCTCTACGTGCTCGACGGGCGGCTGCGGCTGGTGCTCGGCGACCGGGACCTGGTGCTGAAGCCCGGCGAGGCGGCGGAGTTCGACACGCACGTGCCGCACTGGTTCGGCAGCGCCGACGAGCGGCCCGTCGAGCTGTTGTCGCTGTTCGGGACGCAGGGCGAGCGCGCCCACGTCCGCGCCCGGGCCGGCCGCTGATCCTCACGGGCAGGTTTCCCGCGACGTGAGAAGTCGGTGCGGCGGTCTGCCCGCTGCGTCATCCGGGCGCAACCGCTGGTCCGTAGAACGCGCACGTGGCTTCTCCCCGAACCACCATCTACGAGTCAATCGGCGGCGCGGACGCGGTCGCCGCCGCCGTCGAGCGGTTCAACGAGCGCGTGCTCGGCGACCCCGAGCTCGTCGGCTACCTCGACGACGTGGACATGAAGCGCCTCGCGGCCCACCAGCGCAGCTTCATCGCGCTCACTCCCGACGCTCGGCGCCCCCCGCGGGTGTGTCGGAGCCCGGGTCGGCCTCCACTCCGCGCAGGGGGGCCACCCGGAGGGCGAGATCCCGCAGCCTGCGGTAGGCGCGCCGGTCGCGGCGGTAGTACCACAGGTCGTAGATCAGCAGGTTGATCGGGACCCACAGGACCACCCAGGCGACCGTCTGCAGTCCGGTCGACAGGGCGTCCTCGACCGAGCCCGGTTCGGTGGTCCCGAGGGCGCCGACCGCTCCGTTGATGAACAGCACGGCGAGCAGCCCCCACAGGAGCGTGCGGATCCCGAGCCGCCGGACGCCGTCGAGGTCGTCCTCCAGCGTGATGATCCGGTGGTGGCACTCCCGCGACAGGGCGGCCCGGGCGCGCTCCTCGAGGCCGGGCGTGATGACGTCGGCCGGCAACCCGACGGTGACCCTCAGCGTGGCCCTCCGCCTGGCCTGTTGAACCGCCCGCACCATCCGCTCGAGGCCGGGTCGTGGGTCGTAGTCCGCCAGCTCCGGCGCGAACGGGTCGAGCTGCGGAGCGACGAACAGGTGCTCGATACGCCTCATCGGGAGGTACAGGTCGACCTCGCGCGGGCGGCGACGCCAGAGCCTCACGACCTGAACCTAGCCCTGGGCGCCAGGGACCGGGCGCACTCGGGCCCGGTGCGGTCACCGGGTCCCGACGGCCCGGCAGGGCACTCTCCTCGGGTCGTGCGAACCACCCCACGACGAGAAGCGGCGCCGACCACGGGGCGAGATTCCCCGCGCGTCGGCGCCGCTGTCGAGGGCGCGGCTCAGGCGGCCTGCTTGGTCTCCCAGAAGATCTTGTCGATCTGGGCGATGTAGTCCAGCAGCTCCTGGCCGTCCTTCGGGTCGACCGAGGCCTTGGTGCCGCCGGGGCCGCCGCCTGCCTTCTTGGTGGCCTTGTTGAACAGCTCGTGCAGCTCCGGGTACTTCTCGAAGTGCGGCGGCTTGAAGTAGTCCGTCCACAGCACCCAGAGGTGGTGCTTCACGAGGTCGGAGCGCTGCTCCTTGATCTGGAGCGCCCGCTCCCGGAACGCCGGGTCCTCGTTGCCCTGGTACTTCTCCTGGATGGCCTTGACGGACTCGGCCTCGATGCGCGCCTGGGCCGGGTCGTACACGCCGCAGGGGAGGTCGCAGTGCGCGGTGGCCTCCAGCCGCGGGCGGAGAATGCGGGACAGCCGCATGGGTCCTCCCTGGTGGTGATCGTTCTGGCGTGCCCGACCCTACTCCCGGGGCGGGGTGCCAGCAGGCCGGAAGGTGTGGTGGACACGGTGTTCCGTACGCACGTCACACGCCATCCCCGCGGGTGGCGCGCGGTGACCGTCCGCGGGCCCTCCATGTCCACCACCCTGTCCGACGACGACGTCGTGCTGGCCCGGTTCGGCCGGATCGCCCGGCCGGGTGACGTGGTGCTGGTGCGCTGGCCCGCCCGTCCCGAGCTGCTCTCGGTGAAGCGCGCGGTGCGGCCGGTGGGCACGCTGTGGTGGGTGGAGGGCGACAACCCCTTCGGCTCCACGGACTCCCGCACGCTCGGCCCGGCCGAGGTCGTGGCCGTCGTCACGCGGCGGTTGTGGCCCCGTCCCCGGCGGCTCTGAGGTACGGTCGTCAGCCAGTACCCGACAGCCGATCCCTCGCATCGCCCCGCCGCATCCCGCGGGGCCGTGGCGAGGGGGCCGTCCGGCACCGATCCGGCGAGACCTGCCCCCGGTGCACGGCGAGTAGGGACGCGTGAGCGTCCACCACCGCACCCGTCCCGGAGTCCTGCCATGACCGTCTCCCCGGAGCGCACCCTGTCCTCGGACCTGTCCACCACCGCCCCCACCCGCGAGGAGATCTTCGCCTCGCACGAGGGCGGCAAGCTGGCCACCGGGCTGTCCGCACCGCTGCGCGACGCCCGCGACCTGGCCGTCGCCTACACTCCGGGTGTGGCCGAGGTCAGCCGCGCGATCGCCGCCGAGCCCGCGCTGGCCCGCCGCTACACCTGGACCGACCGGCTGGTCGCGGTGGTCAGCGACGGCACCGCCGTCCTCGGCCTGGGCGACATCGGTCCGCGCGCGTCGCTGCCGGTGATGGAGGGCAAGTCCGCGCTGTTCAAGACCTTCGGCGGGCTGGACTCGATCCCGCTGGTGCTCGACACCACGGACGTCGAGGAGATCGTCGAGACCCTGGTCCGGCTGCGCCCGAGCTTCGGCGCGGTCAACCTCGAGGACGTCGCCGCGCCGCGCTGCTTCGAGCTGGAGCGCCGGCTGGTCGAGGCGCTGGACTGCCCCGTCATGCACGACGACCAGCACGGCACCGCGATCGTGCTGCTGGCCGCACTGCAGGGGGCCTGCGCCGCCACCGTCCGTCCGCTGTCGTCGCTGCGGGTCGTGGTCTCCGGCGCCGGGGCCGCGGGCGTGGCCTGCGCACGGATCCTGGTCGCGGCCGGGGCCACGGACGTCGTGGTGCTCGACTCGCGCGGGGTGATCGACGCCGCCCGCGGCGGGATCAAGGCCGAGCTCGCCGCCGGGACCAACCCGCGCAGGGTCACCGGCGGCCTGGCCGAGGCCCTGCGCGGGGCGGACGTGTTCGTCGGGCTCTCCAGTGCCACCCTGCCCGAGGAGCTCCTGGCCACCATGGCGCCGGACCCGTTCGTGTTCGCGCTGTCGAACCCGGACCCGGAGGTGCACCCGGAGATCGCCGCCCGGTACGCCGCGGTGGTTGCCACCGGGCGCAGCGACTTCCCGAACCAGATCAACAACGTGCTGGCCTTCCCCGGGGTGTTCCGCGGCGCGCTCGACGCCGGCGCCCGCCGGATCACCGAGTCGATGAAGCTGGCCGCGGCGAACGCCATCTTCTCCGTCGCCGCCGACGACCTCGCGGTCGACCGGATCGTCCCCAGCCCCTTCGATCCGCGCGTCGCGCCCGAGGTGGCGGCGGCCGTCGCCGGGGCCGCGCGCCGCGATCCGGCGGCGGGTGTGACGGAGGGTGACCAGCGGTAGGTCCCCTACCTGGCGCTCTTCCGTCGGTCGGCTGAGTTGATCACGGAGCGTGCCTCGACGTGCGGTAACTCACGCGGGGCGAGGTAGCCCGTTCGAGCGGCGTGCCCGGATCGAGTGGAGCAGTCGCTCGTTGTGCTCCGTGACGGGGCCCACTGGCCCCGGGACACGGCGAGCACGCGGGGGGCACGGTGAGCGGCTTCGGGGGGCGCGGCGACGCGACGGACGAACCTGCCCGGTCGGGCGTGCCGGACGGGGGCGTCGCGGACCCGATCGAGGAGGACCTCCTCGGCGACGAGGGTCCCGACGGGCTCGGCGGGTCGGACGCGACGGGGACGGGCGACGTCCCGGTCCCGGTGCGGCGGGCCGATCTCCGGCGGGCGGGGAACGTCCCGCCGCGCCCCGAGCAGGCCCGCTTCGCGAACCGCCTCGCGCGGGCGATCTCCGCGCCCTCGGGCGGCCAGGTGCCGGGCCAGACCCGGCGCCCGGCGTCGGGCTCGCTCGGTCTCGCCGGCGTGTCGGAGCGCGAGGAGCAGGCCGAGCCCGAGCTGCGCCCCGATCCCGGCGCGGTCCGGCTCGTCGCCCCGCCGGAGCAGGTCAGCGGCCCGCACGCGCTCCCGGCCGAGTCCGAGCGGACCGATCCCGACGGGGTGCCCTCGGTCCCGCCCGCCGTGCGGGCGGCGGCGTTCGGCGCCCTCCCGCCGTCGGCCGTCCCGTCGACCGGCCTCCCGCCGTCGACGCTCCTCGGGGAGCACCTCGAGCTCGTGCCGCTCCCCGCGGCGCCCGCGGTGGTGTGCGACGGCGCCGACCGGATCCTGCGTGCCAACGACGCCTTCCTCCAGCTCGCCGGGCACCCCGTGAGCGGCCCGTCGGGCCTGCGGCTGGGCCGGCTGCTCACCGGGCCGGACGCGGACGCCCGGCTGCTGCGCGCCGACGGCGGCGCGGTCCGGGTGCGGGTGGTCCGCTGGGACCTGCCCGGGGACCTGCACACCGTCGTCCTCGTGGAGCTGGGCGAGCGGGAGCGCGGCGACCGGCGTTGGACCGCCGAGCTGGAGCGCCTCGCCCGGGTCGGCACCTGGACGTTCGACCTGGCCACGGCCTCCTTCCGGCGCAGCCCCTCGCTCGAGGAGCTCTACCGGGACGTCGGCGTGGTGCCCGACGGCCCGCACGGGCCGGTCGAGGGCGAGCAGGTGGCGGCGCTGTGCCGGGCGTTGCGGACCGGGTCGGGTCCGACCGACCACCACGTCGAGCTGCGGCTGCCCGACGACCGGGTGCTGAGCTGCCGTGCCGGCGTCGAGCGCGGTCCGGACGGGGTGCCCGTGCGGCTCGCCGGAATGGTCCGGGACGTCACCGCGCAGCGGCTCGCCGAGGGCGGCCGGCACTCCGCACGCCGGTTCGCGGACCTGCTGTCCACGGTGCCCGACGGGGTCGGGCTGTTCGACGCCGCCGGCCGGCTCGCCGACGCCAACGAGTCCTTCTGCGCGCTCCTCGGCCGGCCGCTCGAGGAGCTGCGCGGCCGTACCGCGCTCGACCTGACCGCGGACGCCGTGCCGCAGCCGGACGCCGCGCCCGCCGCGCTGCCCGGCTGGCTGCGCCGCATCCCGACCGGCGGCGGGCACGGTTACCGGCTCTCCGGCGTCACGCTGCTGCGCGGCGACGGCTCCCGGGTGACCGTCGCGCTCGCCGTCACCGCCTCGACCTCGGACGACGGCGACCCGTTCTGGCTGGTCGTGGCCACCGAGGCCGGGCCGGCCCCGCGGCGCGACGGCAGCACCGCCGTCGACCCGCTGACCCGGCTGCCGAACCGGGCGGCCGCGCTCGACCTCGTCGCCGGGCTGCTCGCCGGGCCCGACGGGGACCGGGTGGCGGTGGTCTGCGGCGACCTCGACGACTTCGCCCGGGTCAACTCCGCGCTCGGCCACGAGGCCGGGGACGAGCTGCTCGTCGCGACGGCGTCGCGGCTGCGCCGGGAGCTCCCGGTCGGCTGCACGCCCGCGCGGCTGTCCGGGGACGAGTTCGTCGTCCTGTGCGCGGACCACGCCCTGGTCGGCGGGCCCGAGGCCCTGGCCCGCACGGTCGCCGGGTTGATGGGTGGCACGCTGAGCGTGCAGGGGCGGCCGGTGCAGGTCACCGCGACCGTCGGCGTCGCGACCCCGGACGCCCGGCCCGACGGTGCCGTCGAGGCCGCTGACCTGCTGCGGTACGCCGAGGTCGCGATGCACGAGGCCAAGCGCACGGACCGGGGCGGGTTCGCCACCGCGTCGCCGGCCGTGGTGGGGTCGGCCGACCGGCAGCTGGAGGTGGAGGGCGAGCTGCGCGCGGCGCTGGCCGAGGACCGGCTGACGCTGCACTACCAGCCCGTCGTCGGGCCGGACGGGTCGGTCGTCTCGGCGGAGGCGCTGGTCCGCTGGCCGCACCCGGAGCGCGGGATGATCCCGCCGGGGGAGTTCCTGCCGGTCGCCGAGCGCGCGGGGATGCTGCGCGAGCTGGACCTCTGGGTGCTGCGGACCGCGGTGAACGAGGCCGCGTCCTGGCCCGGCCGGGCCGCGGTGGCCGTGAACCTCGCCGGCCTGCTGCCGAGCGAGCCCGGGTTCCTCGACGAGGTGACCCGGATCGTGTCGGGCTCGGGCCTGCCGTGGGACCGGCTGATCCTGGAGCTGGTGGAGACCAGCCTGGTCGCCCTGCCGCGGGCCGCGCGGGAGGTGATGGCCGGGCTGACCGCGCGCGGGGTCCGGTTCGCCGTCGACGACTTCGGCACCGGCTACTCCTCGCTGGCCCGGCTCAAGGAGCTGCCCACCCAGACGGTCAAGGTGGACCGGGCGTTCGTCACCGGGGTCGGCACGGACCCGGCGGACTTCGCGGTCGCCCGGGCGGTCGTCGACATGGCCCGCGCGATGGGCCGGACCACCGTCGCCGAGGGGGTCGAGACGGCCGAGCAGTTCCACGTGCTGCGCGGCCTCGGCGTCGACGCCTACCAGGGCTGGCTGTTCGCCCGGCCGCTCCCGGCGGAGGACCTCCACCGGGTGCTCGCCGTCGGCCGGCTGCCGACCCCCGCCCGGTCGGTGGGAGCCTGACCGGCGAATGACCGGACGGGTCGCGAGCCGATCACACTTGGTCATCCGGCTCGCTCCCGTCGGTGCTCCCGGATAGCCTCGCACCACCATGGCGGCCGGAGGGCGGCCGCCGGGACGAGGGGAAACCCCGCGTGATCGAGTTCCGCGGCGTGACGAAGCGGTTCCCGGACGGGACCGTCGCGGTCGACGGGCTGGACCTGACCGTGGAGGCCGGGAAGGTGACCGTCTTCGTCGGCCCCTCCGGGTGCGGCAAGACCACCTCCCTGCGGATGATCAACAGGATGATCACGCCGACCGAGGGCACCGTCACCGTCGACGGGCGGGACGTGATGTCCGGGGACGCGGCCGAGCTGCGCCGCGGCATCGGCTACGTGATCCAGCAGGCGGGGCTGTTCCCGCACAAGACGATCCGGGACAACATCGCGACCGTCCCGCTGCTGCTCGGCTGGTCGAGGCGCAAGGCGCGGGGCCGGGCGGCCGAGCTGATGGAGGTCGTGGGCCTCGCGCCGGAGATGGCCGAGCGGTACCCCGCCCAGCTGTCCGGCGGCCAGCAGCAGCGCGTCGGCGTGGCCCGGGCGCTGGCCGCGGACCCGCCCGTGCTGCTGATGGACGAGCCGTTCAGCGCGGTCGACCCGGTGGTGCGGGAGAGCCTGCAGGAGGAGCTGCTGCGGCTGCAGGGCGACCTGGGCAAGACGATCGTGTTCGTCACCCACGACATCGACGAGGCCGTGAAGCTCGGGGACAAGGTCGCGGTGTTCCGCACCGGCGGGATCCTCGCCCAGTACGACGAGCCGGGCGTGCTGCTGGACCGTCCGGCGGACGGGTTCGTCGACGGGTTCGTCGGCCGCGACCGCGGCTATCGCAAGCTGGGCTTCCTGTCGGACGAGCTGCCCCTCACCGAGCTGCCGGCCGTGCGCGTGGGCGACCGGGCGCCCGAGGGCTGGACGCTGGTCGTCGACGCCGAGGGCCGCCCGCTCGGCTGGGTGCACGGCGACGGGACGGTCGAGGAGTCGGCCCTCGTGCCCGGCGGGTCGCTCTACGAGGTCGGGTCGGGCTCGTTGCGCAGCGCGCTCGACGCGGCGCTCTCCTCGCCGTCCGGCCGCGGGGTCGCGGTCGACGGCGAGGGCCGGGTCGCGGGCGCGCTGAGCGCCGACGACGTGCTGCGCGCGCTCGCCGCCTCGCGGGCGGACGAGGCGGCCTGATGGCCTGGGAGTGGATCCCGCGCAACCTCGGCATGCTGGGCGGGCTGCTGGTCGAGCACGTGGTCCTGGCGCTGGTCCCCGTGCTGATCGGGCTGGTCCTCGCCGTGCCGATCGGCTGGGCCGCCGCCGGCAACCGCGTGCTCCGCGCCGTGCTCGTGCCCGCGGCCAGCGTGCTGTACACCATCCCGTCGCTGGCGCTGTTCATCGTGCTGCCGGCGATCATCGGCACCCGGATCCTCGACCCGCTCAACGTCGTGGTCGCGCTCACGATCTACACCGTGGCCCTGCTCGTCCGCTCGGTGGCCGACGCGCTCGCGGCCGTCCCGTCCCTGGTGGTCGCCGCGGCCACGGCGATGGGGTACCGGCCCGGGCGGCGGTTCGTGTCGGTCGAGCTGCCGCTGGCGGTGCCGGTGCTGATCGCGGGACTGCGGGTCGCCGCCGTGTCGAACATCAGCCTGGTCTCGGTCGGCGCGCTGATCGGCGTCGGCGGGCTCGGGCAGCTGTTCACGGACGGCTACCAGCGGGACTTCCCGCTCGAGATCCTCACCGGCATCGTGCTGATCCTGCTGCTGGCGCTGGTCGTCGACGGGCTGCTCGTGCTCATCGGGCGGATCAGCACGCCCTGGACCCGGGTGGGGGCGACCGCGTGAACGCCCTGTTCTCCTGGCTCACCGACCCCGCGCACTGGAGCGGATCGGCCGGCATCCCGGCCCGGCTCGGCGAGCACCTCTGGTACTCGGTCCTGGCGCTGGCGCTCGGCGCGGTCGTGGCGCTGCCGATCGGCGCGCTCGTCGGGCACGGGCGCCGCGGCGGGTTCCTCGTCGTCGGCACGGCCAACGGCCTGCGCGCGCTGCCCGAGCTCGGCCTGCTCACCCTGCTGGTGCTGCTGATGGGCATCGGGCTGCTGCCGGTCACCCTCGCGCTCGCGGTGCTCGCGATCCCGCCGCTGCTCGCCGGCACCTACTCCGGCGTGCGCAACGTCGACCCGGGTGCGGTCGACGCGGCCCGCGGGATGGGCATGCGCGAGCCGCAGGTGCTGTTCAAGGTCGAGCTGCCCAACGCCCTGCCGCTGATCCTCGGCGGCCTGCGCAGCGCCGCACTGCAGGTCATCGCGACCGCCGCCGTCGCCGCGTACGTCAGCTTCGGCGGCCTCGGCCGCTTCCTGATCGACGGGCTGCGCACCCGCGACTACCCGCAGATGGCGGCCGGGGCGGTTCTGGTGGCCGTCCTCGCGCTCGTCGTCGAGGGGCTGCTCGCGCTGCTGCAGCGCGCCGTCGTCTCACCCGGGCTGCGCGGCGGCGGCCGCCGCTCGCCCACCGCCACCGTCGGGCGTCCCGCCCCCGCGCCCGCCGACCCCGATCCCGTTCCCGTCCGAGAGCCCGCAGGAGCCGAACCGTGAAACTCTCCCGTCCCCTCACCCTCGTCGCCGCCGGCGCGGCCCTGGTCCTCGGGCTCGCCGCCTGCGGTGGCGGCGGGGGCTCGAACGACCCGCTGGCCTCCGGGAACAGTCAGGCCCCGGCCGCGGCGGACACCGTGCGCATCGGGTCCGCGGACTTCCCGGAGAACCAGGTGCTCGCCGAGATCTACGCCCAGACCCTCGAGGCCAAGGGCGTGAAGGTCGAGCGCACCTTCAACATCGGCAGCCGCGAGGTCTACTTCCCCGCGCTCACGGACGGGTCCATCGACCTCATCCCGGACTACACCGGCGTGCTGCTGCAGTACATCAACAAGAACGCCACCGAGACCGAGTCCGACGCCGTGTACGCGGCCCTGCAGAAGGCCGTCCCGGCTCCGCTCACGGTGCTCGACAAGGCCTCCGCCGAGAACAAGGACGCCGTCGTCGTCACCGGGCCGTTCGCGCAGCAGAACAACCTGAAGAACATCGGCGACCTGGCGCCGATCGCCGGGCAGGCCTCCTTCGGCGGACCGTCGGAGTTCCAGACCCGGCCGGACGGCATCCCCGGCCTGGAGAAGACCTACGGACTGAAGTTCAAGGAGTTCAAGTCGCTGGACACCGGGGGCCCGCTCACCGTGGCGGCGTTGAAGGACGGCACCGTCCAGGCCGCGGACCTGTTCACCACCGACCCCACCATCGAGGAGAACGGGTTCGTGGTGCTCGGGGACCCGGACAACAACTTCGCCGCGCAGAACGTCGTGCCGCTGATCAACTCGACCAAGGCGACCGACACCGTGAAGCAGGCGCTCAACGCGGTCCAGGCCAAGCTGACGACCGAGGGCCTCATCGAGCTCAACCGCACCCTGGCGGGCGCGGACAAGCCGGACGTGGGCACGGTCGCCAAGAACTGGCTCGCGCAGCAGGGGCTGTAGGGAGGCTCGAGGGATGACGGCAGGCAGCGTCGCCGCGCTGTACCGCTACCCGGTCAAGTCGATGCTGGGCGAGCCGGTCGAGGAGATCGCGGTCGGCCCGCTCGGCGTCGCCGGGGACCGGCGGTTCGCGCTCCTCGACGAGGAGACCGGCCGGGTGGCCACGGCCAAGCACCCGCGGCGCTGGCGGCAGCTGCTGCAGTGCCGCTCCGCCACGTCGTCCGACGGCGTGCGGGTCACCTTGCCGGACGGGCGCTCCGTGGACGCCCGCGCGGCGGACGAGGAGCTGTCCGCGCTGCTCGGGCGGCGGGTCCGGATGGCCGGCGAGCGACCCGAGGGTGCGGAGGTCGAGCGCCCGGACCCGGTCGACGTGCTCGCCGAGGGCGTCGACGCCGAGGTGGACTACGCGATCCTCGAGATCGCGCAGGGCACCCCGGGCGGCGCGTTCGTCGACCACTCCCCGGTGCACCTGATCACCACCGCCACGCTCGCGGCCATCGGGTTCGAGGCGGCGGAGGCGATCCGGTACCGGCCCAACGTCGTGATCCGGACGCCCGAGGGCTATCCGGCCTTCGCCGAGAACGACTGGCCGGGGCAGGAGATCACCCTCGGCGAGGTGCGGCTGCGCGCGACGCTGTCCACCCCGCGGTGCTCCGTGCCCACGCTGGAGCACGGCGCGTTCGGCCGCGCCCCCGACGCCGTCCGCCCCCTCCTCGCCCACCGGGTCGAGGTCCCCGGCTTCGGCCTGCTCCCGTGTGCGGGGGTGTACGCCGAGGTCGTGACGGGCGGGACGGTGCGGACCGGGGACGAGGTGCGGGTGGGGGAGTAGCCACCCCGAGACCCTGACCGGCCCGCTCAGGGAGGGGCCGGGGTTCGTCCCGGATCCGGCGGGTGCGCCGGATTCCTAGCGTCCGGGGCGTGGACACCATCCTCCCCGGCCCGGCGCAGGCACCGGGTCCCGTGCGCCTGCCCGGCGTCCGCCGGCCGCGCGTCGCCCCGTGGACGCTCTGGACCTTGCGGGTGCTGCTGACCGTGCACGTGCTGGCGGTGCTGGGGCAGCCGCTGCTGGCCGGGCTGTACCTGTCCGGCGACGTCGACGCGATCGCGGTGCACGGGGCCGTCGGGTCGGCGCTGGCCGCGGTCGGGCTGGTGCTGATCGCCGGGGCCGCGGCCTACGTCCTGGCCGGTCGCGGGCGCTGGTGGGTGCTGCCCGCGACCGTGGCGCTGTTCTTCGCCGAGGGGCTGCAGGTCGGGTTCGGGTACGCCCGGCAGCTCGGCCTGCACGTCCCGCTCGGGGTGCTGGTCGTGACGGTGTCGGTCCTGCTCGCCGCCTGGGTCTGGGCGCCCGCGGCCCGCCGGGGCCGGCGATGAGGCGGGGACCGCGCGGCCCCCACCTCACCCGCCGCGGCTTCCTCGGCGCGCTCGCCACGGCCGCGGGCACCACCGTACTCCCCGGCTGCGGCGCCCTGGGGCTCGACACCCCACCCGGCCAGACCGGCGAGGCCCTGCTCAGCGCGCGACCGCTGCCCGCGCCCTACCGGGTCCCGCTGCCGCGTCCGCACACGGCCCGCCCGACCGGCACCGTCACCCTCCCGGACGGCACCGCCGCGGACCTCTACGAGATCACCCAGCGTGCCGCCGACGTCGAGATCCTGCCGGGCGTCCGCACCACGATCTGGGGCTACGACGGCACCCTCCCCGGGCCGACCCTGGAGACGCGGACCGGCCGGCCCGTCGTCGTCCGGCACCGCAACGAGCTGCTGGTCCCCACCGTCACGCACCTGCACGGCGGCCACACCCCGGCCGACTCCGACGGCTGGCCGCTCGACCTGCTGCTCCCCGTCGGCGGCGGCCCGCCCGGGCACCACGGCATGCCCGGCGACCTGGCCGTGGGCACCCGCGACCACCACTACCCGATGACCCAGCGCGCGGCCACGCTCTGGTACCACGACCACCGCATGGACTTCACCGGCCCGGCCGTCTACCGCGGGCTGCTCGGGCTGCACCTGGTGCGCGACCCGGAGGAGGACGCCCTGCCGCTGCCCCGCGGGGACCGCGAGATCCCGCTGGTGCTCTGCGACCGGTCCTTCGACGCCGACGGGCAGTTCGCCTACCCGTCCCTCGACCGCAGCCTGCGGCGCGTCCCGGGGGTGGAGGCCGGGTGGACGGAGGGCGTGCTGGGCGACGTCGTGCTGGTGAACGGGGCACCGTGGCCGGTCGCCGAGGTCGACGCCGTCCGGCACCGGCTGCGGATCCTCAACGGCGCGAACGCCCGCCGCTTCGCCCTCGCCTTCCAGGTCGCGGGCGGCCCCGACCTGCCCGTCACGCAGATCGGCTCGGACGGCGGCCTGCTCGCCGCACCCGTCGAGCGGCCGACCGTCGAGCTCGCGCCGGGGGAGCGGTGCGACGTCGTCGTCGACCTCGGGCGGGTCCCGGTCGACACCGAGGTCACGGTCGTCAACCTGCTGGGCACCGGGTCGACGCGGGACGTGCTGCGGTTCCGGGTGGTCCGCGCCACGCGCGACGACAGTGCCGTCCCGGCCGTGCTGTCGGAGATCGAGCCCCTGGTGCCCGGACCCGTGCGCCGGGAGTTCGTGTTCCGCCGCGGCGCCGTCGCCGACCACGCCGGCTGGACGATCAACGACCGGTCCTTCGACCCGGACGTCCCGCTGGCCGACGTCCCGCTCGGCGCGACGGAGACCTGGCGCTTCCGCACGGACGTCCACCATCCCGTGCACCTGCACCTCGACCCCGTGCAGGTTCTGGCACGCGGCGGCCGCGGGCCCGGGCCGTCCGACGCCGGGTGGAAGGACACGGTGGACCTGCGGCCGGGGGAGATCGTGGACGTCGCGGTGCGGTTCACCGACCACGCGGGCCGGTTCGTGCTGCACTGCCACAACCTGGAGCACGAGGACATGGCGATGATGGCGACGATCAGGACGGTCGCCAACGGAGCGTGAGCCGCCCGGCCCGGGTCACGCCGGCGGTCGTCACCCCGCGTGGGTACCCGTGCACGGTATGGATTCCGCTGCTCCGTTCTGCCTAGGCTCCGGACGACCGATGAGTTGACGTGCGCGAGGGAGTCGACCGTTCATGGCCTGGTTCAACGCCCTCCTCGCCTGTGTGTCGCTCGGCCTCGGGCTGCTGCACCTCGTCCGGCTCGCCACCGCGCGCCGCGACGGCCGCCCGGTCGCCGGGGAGGCCGCGCACGCCGTGATGGGCTTCGGGATGGCGGCGATGTTCTCGCCCGTCGGCGACCCGCTCCCGTCGGTGGCCTGGATCGCGGCGTTCGGGCTGAGCGCGGCCTGGTTCGCGGCCCTCGCCCTGCGCGCCGGCCCCGCGGCGGACGACGCGGGCCACCACGTCGTGTGCGGCGTCGCGATGCTGTTCATGCTGTCCCTCGGCCTGGAGGAGACGGCGGCGTCCGGGGGCGGGCACGCGCACCACGCGGCCGCCCCGGGTGGGCCCGGCGCCTGGACCTCGGTCGTCGCGATCGTGCTGGCGGGCTACTTCGCGTGGCACGTCATGCGCTGCGGGGACCGGTTCGCCGCGGCGCGGCGGGCGCGCATCGCGCTCGGGGAGCCCCTCCCTGCCGGGGTGCCGGTCGAGATCGCGCCCAGCGCGGCGGACACGGCGGGGTGCGGCCACGGGGAGGGCCGCGTCGAGGGCCGGCTCGGCGCGCTGCGCGCCCCGCAGGCCGCCGCCGTCGCCCACCTCGTCATGGCCGGGTCGATGGCCGTGATGCTGCTCGGGATGATCTAGGGGATCAGAACCGGTTGACCACGTCCGTCACGAGCAGGGCGAGGAAGAGCACGGACGCGGCGCCGAGAAACAGGTTCGACAGCCACCCCGAGCGGCCCTGCCCGCTGATCCGCTTCGAGTTGAGCAGCAGCAGCAGCGTGATGGCCAGGAACGGCATGAAGACCGAGCCGAGCACGCCGTAGACGAGCGTCAGGCCGAAGGGTTTGTCGATGAAGAGCAGGGCCATCGGCGGGAGCGTCAGCCACAGCAGGTAGCCCCGGAAGGGCAGGGACCGCTCCGCCTCGCCGGAGGCGAACCGCTCGATGCTCGGGCCGGTCTCCGCCTCCTTGCCGTGCGGCATCCGGATCGCGCGGGTCCAGTCGGCGAACATGAACGACACGCCGTTCCACACGCCGAGCAGGGAGGTCGAGGTGACGGCCAGGAACCCGACCAGGAAGAGGATCCGGGCCCAGGCGCCGTAGCGCTCGTCGAGCGCGGTGCCCAGCACGAGCAGGCCGCTGTCGGACTCGGTGAGGTTCTGCCCGAACAACAGCGTGGAGCCGACGATCATCATCGCGATGACGAAGATGCCGGTCATGACGTAGCCGACGGCGTTGTCCAGCCGCATCATCGACAGCCAGCCGGTGCCCCGCCAGCCCTTGGCGAACATCCAGTAGCCGTAGGCGGCCATCGTGATGGTGCCGCCGACGCCGCCGATCAGGCCGAGGACGTAGATCGTCGAGCCCTCCGGCAGCCGCGGGACCAGCCCGGAGGCGAGGTTGCCCAGGTCGGGCGCGACCAGCACGGCGACGGCGACGACGGTGCAGAACTTGATCAGCACCAGCACCGTCATGAACTTCTCGAAGAAGGCGTAGCGCTGCGTCCACACCAGCGCCAGCCCGACGACGCCGGCGATCATCGCCCAGTACCGCACCGACAACCCGCCGAACAGGGCGTTGAGCGGCAGCCCGACCGCGGACATCGCCGTCGCGCCGTACACGAAGCCCCAGATGACGATGTAGACCCCGAAGAAGACGGTCGCCCACCGCCCGAGCCGCCGCCAGCCGTCGAGCAGGGTCGTGCCGGACGCCAGGTGCCAGCGCCCGACGCCCTCGCCCAGCGCGAGCTTGAGCACGGTGCCGAGGATCGCCGCCCAGAGCAGCACGGTGCCGAAGCGGGCGCCGGCGACCATCGTCGCCACGAGGTCGCCCGCGCCGACGCCGGTCGCGGCGGCGAGCAGGCCGGGGCCGACCTGGCGGACCTTGGCGCCGACGCCGACGGGTGGCGTGAGCTCCGCGGTCCGGTCGGTTCCCTGGTGTGTGCTCACGGCGACCTCCCGCTCGGCGACTGCGCTGACCCCGTACGGGGAACGGTAGGGATGTCCGCTCCGTCCCGCAGCGCCGGACGGGGGCGGTGCGTGCGCGGGCTCACCGATCGTGCCCGCGTGCAGACTGTAGGTTTCCGCCGTTACCGTCGTAGCGGGTTCAACGAGAGAGGCGAGAAGCGGCCGTGGCGAGCATCGAAGAGGTCAGGGACGGCATCGCGCAGGCCAACGACAAGGCCTCCGAGAGCATGGGCGCGCTGGACCAGGCGCGCTCGAGCATCGAGGAGGCCCAGCGGGCCCTGCAGCAGGTGACCGAGGGCAGCTCGCAGAGCGACGTCGAGCAGGCCAACGCGTACTACGCCGAGGCGGCCAGCAAGATCGACGACGTGCAGCAGGCCATCAACGCGGCGATCGAGGCGGCCGAGGGCGTCGCCGCCCGGCTGTAGCACCGGTGCCCGGCCGGAGGAGCACCCCGTGAGCATCGCCGAGCTGCGCGCCGCACTGGAGGGCGTCGGCGGCGCCACCGGTGAGGCCCGCGCCCACGCCGCGCGCGCCGCCGAGCGGCTGGGCGAGGCCGCCGCGCTGCTGGCCGAGCTCACCGAGCGCACCGGCGCGGACCTGCCGGTGGCGGCGATGCAGAAGGCGCGTGAGGAGGTCGACGAGCTGGTGGCGACGGTGGGCCTGGCGGGCGACGCGATCGCCGACCTGGGCGGTCGGCTCTAGCCGTGGCACCCGGGAGGAGGTCGCGGCGCGAGCGCGTCAGCGCCGCGTTCGACGCGTTCCACGCGGCCGTGGCGCGTGCGCTCGGCGCGGCCGAGCTGCAGCGCGAGGCGGCCGTCCGCGCGCAGGCCGAGGCCATGTTCGAGCTGTGGCTGCGCCGCGAGGGCGTCGCGGCCGTGCGGGCGGACCCGTCGATGGCGCCGGCGTTCCGGTCCGCCCTGCTCGCCGCGGCCGTCGAGCGGGCCGAGCGCGACCACCGCGCGGGGCTGTCGGGCTGGCTGCCGGACGGGCCGCGGGCGCTCGCCGACGTCGTGGCCGACGCCGCGCACGGGCCGGCAGGGGCGCGCGGGACCGCCTGGCTGGACGAGGTGGTCGGCGCCGCCGACCCCACGGCGTCGGGTCCGGAGCTGCTGCGCAACGAGGGCGTGAAGGACTACCCGGAGCTGTGGCGGATCGGCGCCGGGCACCTGGACATCGGGGACGCGTTCCCGGTCGCGGTGCCCCTGCTCGACGAGGCGCACCTGCGCATCGACTCGGTGCCGGAGTCCCGGCCCGCCGCCGAGGCCCTGGTCGAGCAGCTGCTCATGCGCATGCTCGCGTGCTTCCGGCCGGGGATCCTGACCGTCGACGTGTGGGACGTCGGCCAGTACGGGCTGATGCCCGCGCTCTACCCGCTCGCGCGCACCGGCCTGGTCACCTCGCACGACCCCAACCGCCTCGGCGACCTGCTCGACGAGCTGTCCGAGCGGATCCGCAAGGTGCACAGCCGGGTGCTCGTCGGCGGCTTCCCCTCGCTGCGGGCGCACGCCGCGCACGAGGGCCGGCGCAGCGAGCCGTGGGTCGTGGTGGTCCTGGCGGGCAACCGGACCGCGCTGCCCGAGGACCAGCAGCGGCAGCTGCAGCGGATCGCCCGCAGCGGCCTGGCCTGCGGCATCCACCTCGTGATGCTGGACGTCCCGGTGACGGTCGCCGCGACCGTCGAGACCGTGCGGTTCACCCGCGCGGGCGTGCGGTGCTCGATGACCGGCCCCCACGTGCGGGTGGACCCGGACCCCCCGTTGCCCCGCCAGCAGGTCACGGACGCGTGCAGCGCGATCAGCCGCGCGCACGAGGCCTGGCGGGCCAAGGTCTCCACCTTCGCCGACTTGCTGCCGCAGGACCGGGAGGGGACGCAGTCGTCGCGGTCCGGGGTCCGTGCCCCGATCGGCTTCACGGACGGCATGCACGTGGAGCTGGCGCTCGACGACGCCTCCCCGCACGCGTTGATCGGCGGTCCGAGCGGCTCGGGCAAGACCAACCTGCTGCTCGCCATGATCGGGTCGATGGCCGCGCGGTACGGGCCGGACGAGCTGCACTTCTACCTGCTGGACTTCAAGGAGGGCGTGTCCTTCGCCCAGTTCGCGCCCGGCCGGCGGGACGCGAGCTGGCTGCCGCACGCCCGGCTGATCGGGATCAACGTCAACACCGACCGCGAGTTCGGGCTGGCGCTGCTGCAGTTCCTCGCCGACGAGATGCGCCGGCGCGCCGAGGCGGCCAAGTCCTTCGAGGTGACCAAGCTCGAGGAGCTGCGCCGGGCGGATCCGCAGGGGCACTGGCCGCGGATCGTCGCGGTGGTCGACGAGTTCCAGTACCTGTTCGCGGAGAAGGACCAGGTCACCAGGCAGGCCACGGCGCTGCTCGAGGACGTCGCCCGGCGTGGCCGCTCGCAGGGCATCCACCTCGTGTTCGCCAGCCAGGACGTCTCCGGCATCGAGGCGTTCTGGGGTCGTCCCGCGATCTTCGAGCAGTTCGTGCTGCGGATCGCGCTGCCCCGGGCGCGGCGCGTGCTGGCCAACCTCAACGACGCCGCGCTCGCCCTGCCCCGCTGGCACGCGATCGTCAACCACGAGTCGGGGATCGGGCACGGCAACGAGATCGCGCGGATCCCCGACGCCGGCGCGGGGTCGGACCTCGACGAGGTGCAGCGTGCGGCGTACGAGCGCTACGCCGGCCCGCCGCCCCGGCTGTTCGACGGCGCCCGGTCACCCGCGGTCCGGGACCTGCTCGCCGGGCTGCCCGCGGGTGGAACGCCCCGGGCCCTGCTCGGGCAGGTGATCGACATGGCGGGCAGCGCCGCCGCCGTCGAGCTGCCGGACGCGCCGGGCCGCAACGTCGCCGTCCTCGCGTCGGCGTCGGGCGAGGGGTTGCGGGTCATGGGCGCCGCGGCGGCCTCGCTGGCCGCGACGGCGCCGCCGGAGGCCCGGTTCGTCGTCGCGCCGCTGGTCGGGGGGCTGCCGGCCGCGGCCCTGGCGGGGCGCGAGGTCGAGACGGTCGGGCTCGACGGGATCCGCGCCCGGATCGAGGACCTGGCGCGCGAGGTGAAGGAGCGGGTCGCGAGCGGGGACCGGCGGCCGGTGTTCGTGCTGCTGCTCGGCGCCGACACCGCCGATCCGCTGCTCGAGCGGTCCGGCACGGAGGCGCTGCGCACGGTCCTGCGGTTCGGGCCGGAGGTGGGCCTGCACGTGGTGGGGTGGTGGCGCTCGGCGACCCGGCTGCGGCAGCTGCTGACCCTGTCGGCCGGGGTCGACGACGTCGGTGCCTGGATCGGGCTGGACGTCCAGGGCTCCGAACTGGGGGCCCTCGCGCCGGGGCTGGGCACGACCTGGGCGCCGCGCCCGGGCCGGGGCCTGTTCTTCGACCGCGCCACGCACGCGCGGCCCGAGGTCGTGATCGTGCCGGGACCGCTGGAGGAGGGTGCATGAGCACCGCGGAGGAGCCGGAGTCCCCGGCCGTCGCGTACCGCCGGATCGCGAGCGGGATCGACTCCGTGGTCGGCGCCGTCCGCCGGCAGGACGAGGTCCGCGCGACCCGCCTGGAGGAGGCCCTGGGCCGCTTCGACGACCGCATGCAGCGGGCCGGGGAGCGTGCCGCCCTGACCCGGTTCTCCGTGGAACTGCACTGGGAGTCGGTGCTCGAGGCGCTGTGGGCGGAGCCGTGGATGACGGTCCGCCCCTTCCCCCGCCCGGACCTCGACGCCGACCCCGCGCGGCTCGACCGCTACCTGCGCGAGGTCGAGCAGACCTACACGGAGCTCCTGGACCTGGTCGCCCGCCGCCGCTTCGGCTTCCGCCGCTGAGGTCAGTCGTCCTCGTCGTCCCGGGCGAGGAAGGTGGCGAGGCGTTCGACGGCGTCCTCGTAGGCCGGGTGGGAGTCGACGAAGGCCCGGAGACGGGCGGCCAGCCACTCGACGCTGACCGCCTCGTCCCCTCGGCGTTCGACCAGTTCCTCGATGCCCCGGTCGGTGAAGTACATCGCCCTACGGGATCAGGCGAAGGCCTTGTCGATCAGCTCGCGCTGCTCGACCTCGTGCACCTTCGACGACCCGGCGGCCGGCGCGGCCATCCGGCGGCGGCTGACCCGCTTGAGGCGCGAGAGCCGCTCCGGCAGCTTGTCCGGCAGCTCGAGGCCCATGTGCGGCCAGGCGCCCTGGTTGGCCGGCTCCTCCTGGACCCAGCGGATGTCCCGGGCGTTCGGGTAGCGCTCCAGGATCGAGGCCAGCTGGCGGTCCGGCACCGGGTACAGCTGCTCGACGCGCACGATCGCCGTGTCGGTGATCTCGCGCTTCTGCCGCTGCTGGTGCAGCTCCCAGAAGATCTTGCCGCTGCACAGCAGGACCTTCTTGACCGAGGTGGCGGCGCCGTCCGCGGAGCGGAACTCCGGGTCGTCGATCACCGGGCGGAAGCGGCCGCCGGTGAAGTCCGAGATCGGCGAGACCACGGCCTTGTTCCGCAGCATCGACTTCGGGGTGAAGACGACGAGCGGGCGGCGGACGCCGTCGAGCGCGTGCCGGCGCAGCAGGTGGAAGTAGTTCGCCGGCTCGGAGGGCAGCGCGACCGTCATCGAGCCCTCGGCGCACAGCTGCAGGAACCGCTCGATGCGGCCGGAGCTGTGGTCCGGGCCCTGGCCCTCGAGGCCGTGCGGCAGCAGCAGCACGACGTCCGAGAACTGGCCCCACTTCGCCTCACCGGACGAGATGAACTCATCGATGATCGACTGGGCGCCGTTGACGAAGTCGCCGAACTGCGCCTCCCACATGACCAGCGCGTCCGGGTTGGCGACCGAGTAGCCGTACTCGAAGCCGACCGCCGCGAACTCCGACAGCGCCGAGTCGTAGGGCAGGAACCGGCCCTGGCCCTCGGCCAGGTTGCGCAGCGGGTAGTACTCCTCGCCGGTCTTCCGGTCGATGAGCACCGAGTGCCGCTGCACGAACGTGCCGCGCCGCGAGTCCTGGCCGGAGAGCCGGATCAGCTTGCCGTCCATCGCCAGCGAGCCGAAGGCGAGCAGCTCGCCGAAGGCCCAGTCGATGTCGCCCTCGCGGGACATCTTCTTGCGCTTGGCCAGCACCGGCTTGACGCGCTGGTGCGGGGTGAAGCCCTCGGGCAGCTGGTCGTGCACGTCGCCGACCCGGTGCACGACCTCGAGCGGGATCGAGGTGTCCAGGCCGGTCGGCACGAGCTGTTCCTTCTCGACCGAGGTGGAGACGGCCGGCGGGGTCTTCTCCAGCTCGCGGACCTCGTTGAACACGTGCTCGAGCTGGTTGGAGAAGTCCTTGAGCGCGTGCTCGGCCTCCTCCATGGTGATGTCGCCCCGGCCGATCAGGGACTCGGTGTAGATCTTGCGCACCGAGCGCTTGGCGTCGATCACGTCGTACATCGCCGGCTGGGTCATCGAGGGGTCGTCGCCCTCGTTGTGGCCGCGGCGGCGGTAGCAGATCATGTCGATCACGACGTCGTTGTTCCACCGCTGCCGGTACTCGACGGCCAGCTTGGCCACCCAGACGCAGGCCTCGGGGTCGTCGCCGTTCACATGGAAGACCGGCGCGCCGATCATCTTCGCCACGTCCGTGCAGTACTGCGACGAGCGCGAGTGCTCGGGCGCGGTGGTGAACCCGACCTGGTTGTTCACCACGACGTGCACGGTGCCGCCGGTGCGGTAGCCGCGCAGCAGGGCGAGGTTCAGGGTCTCCGCCACGACGCCCTGGCCGGCGAAGGCCGCGTCGCCGTGCATCATGATCGGCAGGACGGTGAAGCCGCCGTCGCCCTTGTCGAGCAGGTCCTGCTTGGCGCGGACGATGCCCTCGAGGACCGGGTCCACGGCCTCCAGGTGCGACGGGTTCGAGGCCAGCGACACGACCGTCTCGCCGTCGCCGAACATCCGGAAGTACTTGCCCTCGGCGCCCAGGTGGTACTTGACGTCGCCGGAGCCGTGCGCCTGGCCCGGGTCGAGGTTGCCCTCGAACTCGCGGAAGATCTGGCTGATCGGCTTGCCGACGATGTTGGCCAGCACGTTGAGCCGGCCGCGGTGCGGCATGCCGATGACGACCTCGTCGAGCTCGTTCTCGGCGGCCTTGTCCAGCACGGCGTCGAGCAGCGGGATGACGGTCTCGCCGCCCTCCAGCGAGAACCGCTTCTGCCCGACGTACTTGGTCTGCAGGAAGGTCTCGAACGCCTCGGCGGCGTTGAGCTTCGAGAGGATGTACTTCTGCTCGACGACCGAGGGCTTCTGGTGCGGCACCTCGATGCGCTCCTGCAGCCAGGCGCGCTGCTCGGGGTCGGCGATGTGCATGTACTCCGTGCCGACGGTGCGGCAGTAGGAGTCCCGCAGCAGGCCGAGGACGTCCCGCAGCTTCATGTGCGCCTCGCCGCCGAACCCGCCGACGGCGAAGTCGCGGTCGAGGTCCCACAGGGTCAGGCCGTGGGACAGCACGTCGAGGTCGGGGTGCCGGCGCTGGCGGTAGTTCAGCGGGTCCGTGTCGGCCATCAGGTGGCCGCGGGTGCGGTAGGACTCGATCAGCTCGAGGACGCGCGCGGTCTTGTCGACCTCGCCCTCGGGGAAGTCCTGCACCCAGCGGACCGGCTCGTACGGCACCCGCAGCGAGGTGAAGACGTCGTCGTAGAAGCCGTCGTCGCCCAGCAGCAGGCGGTGCACCCGGCGGAGGAAGTCGCCGGACTCGGCGCCCTGGATGATCCGGTGGTCGTAGGTCGAGGTCAACGTGATGATCTTGCTGACGCCGATCTGCGCGAGCCGCTCCTCGGAGGCGCCCTGGAACTCGGCCGGGTACTCCATGGCTCCCACGCCGATGATCGCGCCCTGCCCCTGCATCAACCGCGGCACCGAGTGGTTGGTGCCGAGGGTGCCCGGGTTGGTCAGCGAGATCGTGGTGCCCTGGAAGTCCTCGGCCTGCAGGCTGCCGGTGCGGGCCTTGTGGACCATGCCCTCGTAGGCGGACCAGAACTGCGCGAAGGACATCCGCTCGCAGCCCTTGATCGACACCACGACGAGCGAGCGCTGCCCGTTGCGGCCGGGCAGGTCGATCGCCAGGCCGAGGTTGACGTGCTCGGGCTGGACGACGGTGGGCTTGCCGTCCGTCTCGGCGAAGTGCCGGTTCATCACCGGGAAGTCCGCCAGCGCCTTCACCAGGGCGTAGCCGATGAGGTGGGTGAAGGAGATCTTGCCGCCGCGGGTGCGCTTGAGCTGGTTGTTGATGACGATGCGGTTGTCGGCGAGCAGCTTCGCCGGGACCGCGCGCACGCTCGTCGCCGTGGGCACGGCGAGCGAGGCGTTCATGTTCTTGACGACGGCGTTGGCCGCGCCGCGGATCGGCAGGACCTCGTCCCGGCTCTCGGCGGCGGGCTTGGCGGCCTTCGAGGTGGTGCCGGCGGCCGGCTTGGCGGCGGTGGCGGAGCCGTTGCTCGCGGCGCGGTCGCCGGCGCGGCGGACCTCGGTCGGCTCGGCGGGACTGGTGGTGGGTGTGCTGGCGGGGGGCACGTCCTGCTTTCCGGTGCGAGAGGAGCCGTTGGTGGTGGGGGCGGTGCGGTCGGGGGCCGCGGCGGGGTCGGCGTCCGTGGCGCCCGGCGAGGAGTCGGTGGTGGTGGCGGTCCTCGCCGCGGCGGCGGCGTCGCGGTCGGCCTGCTGGGCCTCCGCGCGCTCGGCCTCGCCCTGCGCGGTCGGGCTGTCCTCGGCGGGCGCGGCGCCGGACAGCGAGCCGCCGGTCTTGTAGTCGGCGAAGAAGTCGTGCCAGGCCGGGTCGACGGTCGAGGGGTCCTCGAGGAACCGCTGGTACATCTCTTCGACGAGCCACTCGTTCGGGCCGAACTGGTTGGCCCCGAATTCGCCGGTATGGCCGGTCGTACTGCTGGTGGACACGCGCTCTCAACCGCCTTGGTTCGCTTGAAGCTCTTCAGTCGCCGATGACCGCCCTCCCAGGGTAGTCCTCCCGGGGAGGGTGCCGGTACGGCGCTGTGACGTCCGTCCGACGGGTGCCCGTCCGGCCCGGTCAGAAAACCGGGAGGGCGCCGATCGCGGGCACCACGGCGGTGCGCACGGAGGTCTCCGCGATCACCGTGCCCTCGACCAGCCCGCACGAGGAGTCGCGCCGCAGGGTGTCCCGCTCGCCGGCGTACTGCCCGTCGACCGGGTCGACGAGCAGCTCGGTGCGGGTGGGCCCGGCGTCGTGCACCAGGGCGAGGCAGAGGTTGCCGTCGAGGTCCTTGACCTCGTCGACGAGCGAGACGGCCGGGAGCTCGAGCAGCGCGGCGTAGAGCGGCGCGCGCAGGTCGGCCGGGACCGAGCACGTGCGCAGCGCGTCGACGGCGCTGCGGAAGGGGCCGGTGTAGGTGCGCCGCGGCGGCGCGTCCGCCAGCAGCCGGGCGAGCAGCTCGCCGGGCTCGCGGGGCAGCAGGGCCAGGAACTCCGGGGTGGGCGTGGCCCAGTTCCCCGCGGGCCGGGTCGGGGTGGTGTCGTGCAGCTCGGCGTAGAAGTCGCCGTACTTGGCGCGGAACCGGCCGGTGGGCCAGGCGTCCCGCAGGTCGAACCCGGCCTCGTCGGCCTTCTCGCCGGAGCCGGCGAGCCAGGTGATCCGCCCGGTGAGCTCCCGGTCGAGCAGCCAGTCCGCGTCCTGGACGGCCGGCGTCCACTGCTGGAGCAGGTGCTCGGACAGGTGCACGTGCACCGGCTCGGCCGGGTCGGGGCCCATGAACGTGCCCATCCACCACGCGTGCGTCGCGATGTACCGGTACTGGTCCGGTTCCATCGGTTCGTCGGACGTGCGCACGGGCAGGTCGGGCACCACGCAGCTCCCGGGGGTCGGCAGGTTCACCCGGCATTGTGGAACGGGCCCGACACGGCCCGTGACGCCACCCCCGGTTCGCGTGACCGCGGGCTGGTCAGCGGTGGCTCAGGGCAGCCACTCCCGCACCTGGGCGAGGATCTTGGGTGCGTCGTTCGTGATCGGGTTGACCTGCAGGTGCGTGACGCCGACCTCGTGCAGCGCCGCGATCCGCTCCTTGACGAACGAGGGCGGGCCGATGAGCGTCGACCGGTCGATGAACTCGTCGGGCAGCGCGGCCGCCGCCTCCTCCTTGCGCCCGTCGAGGTACAGGTCCTGGACGAGCCGCGCCGCGTCCGGCCAGCCCTGGCGCTGCATCACGGTGTTGTAGAAGTTCTTCCCGCGCGCGCCCATGCCGCCGACGTAGAGCGCGAACATCGCCCGCGCAGCCTGCCGGGCCGGCTCCCACATCTCCTCCTCGATCGCGAGGAAGCCGCCGCCGGTCATCTGCAGCGGCCCGAGCTCGGGCGAGCGCTTGGCCAGACCTGCGGCCAGCGGCTCGCCGAACGCCTGCTGCATCCGCTCGGGGACGACGGCGTGCGGCAGCCAGCCCTCGGCGAGCTCGGCCGTCATCTCGACGTTCTTGTCGCCCAGCGCCGCGATCCAGATCGGGATGTCCGGCCGCCGCGGGTGGTTGATCAGCTTGAGCGGCTTGCCGAGCCCGGTGCCCCGGCCCTCGGGGACCGGGATCGTGTAGATGCCCTCGTGCTCGATGCGCTCGCGCCGCCAGACGGCCCGGCAGATCTCGATGACCTCCCGGGTCCGCCCGATCGGCTTGTCGAACGGCACGCCGTGGAAGCCCTCGATCACCTGCGGCCCCGAGGTGCCGAGCCCGAGGATCGCCCGGCCGCCGGACAGCGCGTCGAGGCCCGCGGCGGTCATCGCCGTGAGCGTCGGGGTGCGGCTGTAGATCGGCAGGATCCCCGAGCCGATCTCGATCCGCTCCGTGCGGGCGGCGAGGTAGCCCATGAGGGACACCGCGTCGAAGCTGTAGGCCTCGGCGACCCACACGACGTCGAGCCCGACCTTCTCGAGCTCGACGATGCGGGCCGCGCCCGCCACCGGGTCGTCGCTGTACGGCAGCTGGGTCGAGAGCTTCACGACAGTGAGACTGTCACATCAGCGCCCGGGTTCACACCGTCCGGCGCTCCCGTCCCGCCCAGAAGGGGGCCCGCAGGTCCTTCTTGAGGATCTTGCCGGTGGGGTTGCGGGGCAGCTCCGTCACGACGTCCAAGCCCTTGGGGCACTTGTACGAGGCCAGGTGCTCGCGGCAGTACGCGAGCACGGCCTCCTCGTCGAGCTCCGTCCCGGCCGCCGCGACGACGACCGCCCGGGGCACCTCGCCCCACCGCTCGTCCGGCACGCCGATCACCGCCACGTCGGCGATCCCCGGGTACTCGGCCAGCACGCGCTCGATCTCGGCCGGGTACACGTTCTCCCCGCCGCTGACGATCATGTCCTTGACCCGGTCGGTCACGTAGACGTAGCCGTCGGCGTCGAGGTGGCCGCCGTCGCCGGAGCGCAGCCAGCCGTCGGGCGTGATCGCGGCCGCGGTGGCCTCGGGCTGCTGCCAGTACCCCTTCATCAGCTGTGCGGTGCGGACCCAGATCTCGCCGGGCTCGCCGGTCGGCACCGGCTCGCCGGTGGCGGGGTCGCGGACCTCGATCTCGACGCCGTGGATCGGCGTGCCGGCCGACACCAGCCGGTGCGCCACGGACGGGTCCTCGTGGTCGGCGGCTCCGAGCGCGGTGACCACGCCGCACGCCTCGGTCATGCCGTAGACCTGGTGCATCCGGCCGGGGAACAGCGGCAGGCAGGCCCGCATGACCGGCAGCGGTATCGGCGACGCCCCGTAGGAGAGCACCTCGATCGCGGAGAGGTCCCGCTCGGCGACGCCCGGTACCTGGGCGACCGCGGCGAGCAGCGCGGGGACCAGGAAGGTGTGCGTGATCCGCTCGCCCTCCAGTTGCTCGACGACCGCGGCCGGGTCGGGGACGCGCAGCATCACCATCCGGGCGCCGAAGTGGATCGCGAGCAGCGCGTAGCTCGTGCCGCCGACGTGGAACAGCGGCATCGCCACCTGGACGACGGCGTCGTGGTCCACCTCGAAGGTCTCGGCCACGTTCGACGAGTGGGCCAGCATCGCCCGGTGGGTGAGCATCACGCCCTTCGGGAACCCGGTCGTGCCGGACGTGTAGAGCTGTACGAAGCAGGCGTCCGGATCGACCTCGGCCGGGCCCTGCTCGGGTTCGTGGGCGGCGAGCCAGGCCTCGTACTCGTCGTCCGGCCCGCCGACCCGCACCAGGCGGCGCAGCGTCGGCGCCTTGTCCCGCACCGCCTCGGCCGCCTGCGCGAACTCCGGCCCGACCAGCAGCAACGCGGCGCCGGCGTCGTTGAGCACGTAGACGATCTCCGGCGGCGCCAGCCGGAAGTTGACGACGGCGTTGGCCGCCCCGATCCGCGCGCAGGCCAGGGTCATCTCCAGGCAGGAGGGGTGGTTCAGGTCGAGCACGGCGACCCGGTCGCCGGCGCCGACGCCCTCGGCCCGCAGCGCGGCGGCCAGCCGGCGCACCCGCTCGTCGAGCTCGGCCCAGGTCCGGCGCACCTCGGCGAACCGCAGCGCCTCGGCGTCGGGCCGCTCGGCGGCCCAGCGCGCGAGCAGGCCCGGGACGTCCGTCGGGGCTCCTGCGGGGGCGGCGGGTCGGTCGGGGGACAGCGTCATCGGTGCTCCTGCGGGACGGGGTTGCGGGGCGTGAGGTGGATCACGGCGGCCGTCACTCTAGCGTCGGGACAACCCGGAATCGAGGGACGAACGGTACGGCCGCACCCCAGGGCCCGACGTGCGGGAACCGGGGGCAGGATGGGGTCCGGCAGGCGTGAGGAGAGGTGTGGGACGCGAACCCGACGGCAGCGGCCGGATCGAGGTGACCGGCCTGGCCAAGCGGTTCGGCACGGTCGAGGCCGTGCGCGGGCTGTCGTTCACGGTCGGGCCGGGCGCGGTGACCGGCTTCCTGGGCCCCAACGGCTCGGGCAAGACGACGACGCTGCGCGCGATCCTCGGGCTGGTCACCCCGACCGCCGGCTCGGCGGTGGTCGAGGGTGCGCCGTACGCCGAGCTGGCGGCGCCGGGCCGGGTGGTCGGCGCGATGCTGGAGGCGCAGGGCGTCCACCCCGGCCGCAGCGCCCGCCGGCACCTGCAGGTGTGCGCCTCGGCGATCGGGGTCGGGGAGGAGCGGGTCGGCGAGGTGCTCGCGCTCGTCGGGCTCGTCGACGCCGCCGACCGGCCCGCGGGCGGCTTCTCGCTCGGGATGGCCCAGCGGCTCGCCCTGGCCGCCGCGCTGCTCGGCGACCCGCGGATCCTCGTCCTCGACGAGCCGGGCAACGGCCTCGACCCGCAGGGCATCGCCTGGCTGCGGGAGTTCCTGCGCGGCTTCGCGCGCTCCGGGCGGACCGTGCTCGTGTCCAGCCACCAGCTCGCGGAGATCGCGCAGACCGCGGACCGGCTCGTGGTGATCTCCTCGGGCACCTGCGTCTACCAGGGCGCGGCCGACGGGCTGCAGGGCCGGCCCGCGGTCCGGGTCCGCTGCTCCGATCCCGTCCGGCTGGCCGAGGCGCTCGCCGCCCGGGGGGTGCTGGAGATCGACCACGTCGCCGACGGCGGGCTCGCCGTCGCCGCCGACGCGGTGCTCGTCGGCGACACCGCGCTCGCCGCCGGGGTCGCGGTCTACGGGCTGACCGAGGAGCGCGCGGACCTCGAGGCGATGTTCCTGCGGCTGACCGGGGGAGGCGTGGCATGAGGGCCGACCTGCTGCCCGGCACCGGCGTCCTGCGGGCCGAGGCGCTCAAGGCGCTGTCGGTGCGCACCTGGTGGGCGCTCGCGATCCCGGTGGGCCTGCTCGCGGTGATGGTCAACCTCTTCGGCGGGCTGTTCAGCTCGGCCGTCGCCGGGGTCGCCGGCGACGACGGCATCCCCGGGATCCTGCTGGCCTCGCTGGCCTACGCGCTGTCGCTGAGCACGGTCTTCGCCGCGCTGCACGGCGTGGTCCTGGCCACCGCGGAGTTCCGGCACCGCACCGTGAGCACGACCTACCTGCTGGCCGGGCGGGTGCCGACCCTGCTGGCGAAGGCCGCCGTGGCGGCCGGCGTCGGGGCCGCGTACGCGCTGCTCGCGATCGTGCTCGGGCTGCTGGCCGGGCTGCTGGGGCAGGGGGCGGCGCCGCTGCCGTCCGTCGGCGGGATCGTGTCGCTGAGCGGCGCCGGGATCCTCGTGTGCGCGTTGTGGTCGGTCCTCGGGGTCGCGCTCGGGACCCTGGTCGTCAACCAGGCGGGCGCGGTCGTGGCGCTGCTCGTCTACGTGCTGGCGGCCGAGAACCTGGTCTCGCTGGTCCTGCGGTCGGGCACCGAGGAGGGGGAGGCGCCGGGCGCGGCCGCCCGGGTCACCTCGCTCCTGCCGGCCAACGCCGGGGACGTCGCCCTCTACGACCTGCCCGCCCGCGAGCTCGGCGGCCGGTACGCGCCGTCGGTCGTGGAGGGGCTCGCCGGAGTCGCCGCGCCGCCGCCGGGCTGGGGCGCGCTGCTCGTGCTCGTCGTGTGGACCGGGGCGGGCCTGGCGGTCGCGTGGGTGGTCGGCGGGCGCCGCGACGTGACCTGAGACCCACGCCGACCAGGGCGGACGTCGTCGGGCGGCGGAGTGTCGGACCCGCGTCCTAACCTGGATCCGTGCCCGACCCGCTCCCCACCACCCCGCCCGACCAGGGCACCCGGCCCACCGGATGGCTGCGCCGGCTCACCCGCGAGTGCCTGCGGCACCGCGGGGTCACGATCGGCGCGCTCGTCGCGTCGGTGCTCGGGGTCAGCCTCGACGCGGCGGGTCCGCTGCTCACCCGGGTCGCGGTCGACGACGCGGTGCGGGGCGTCACGGACGTGCTGCTCCCGATCGTGCTGGCGATCCTGGGGCTGGCGGTCGTCCGCTTCACCGCCTCCTTCCTGCGCCGCTACCTGGCCGGGCGGATGGCGCTCGACGTGCAGCACGACCTGCGCCGCCAGGTGTTCGCCGCCGTCCAGCGGCTCGACGGGCGCCGGCAGGACGCGCTGCGCACCGGCCAGGTCGCCTCGCGGGCGATCACCGACCTGCAGCAGGTGCAGTCGCTGCTGTCGATGGTGCCGCTCGCCGCGGGCACGGTCGCGCTGGTGGTCGCCTCGGTCGCCGCGATGCTGTGGCTGTCCCCGCTGCTCACCGTCGTGTCGCTGATCATGCTGCCGCTCGCGGCCTACATCACCAGCCGCACGCGGCGCTCGCTCTTCCCGGCCACCTGGTCGGCGCAGCAGCGCGCGGCGGACGTGGCGCAGCAGGTCGAGGAGACCGTCACCGGCGTCCGCGTGGTCAAGGGCTTCGGCCAGGAGACCCGCGAGGTCGGCACCCTCGAGGGGCTGGCCCGGCGGCTGTTCGGCGAGCGGATGCGTGCCGCGCGGATGACGGCCCGGCTCAACCCGGTGCTCCTCGCGCTGCCCACGCTCGGCCAGGTCGCGGTGATCGGCATCGGCGGCCTGATGGCGTTGCGCGGATCGATCTCGCTGGGCACCTTCCTGGCCTTCACCACCTACGTCGCCCAGCTCGTCGGGCCGGCCCGGCTGGTCGGCTCGCTGGTCGTCAGCGCGCAGCTGGCGCGGGCCGGCGTCGAGCGGGTGTACGACCTGGTCGACGCGGAGCCGGACGTGCAGGACCCGCCCGCACCGAAGGCGCTGCCCGCCGGCCCGGTCGGGGTGGAGCTCGACGGGGTGCGGTTCGGCTACGAGCCCGGCCGGCCGGTGCTCGACGGGGTGTCCCTGCGCGCCGAGCCGGGGGAGACCCTCGCCGTGGTCGGCACCGCGGGCTCCGGCAAGTCCACGGTCGCGTTGCTGCTGCCGCGCTTCTACGACCCGTGGGACGGGGCGGTGCGGATCGGCGGCGTCGACGTCCGGGAGCTGCGGCTGCGGGACCTGCGCGCCGAGCTGGGCGTGGTGTTCGAGGAGGCCTTCCTCTTCTCCGACACCATCCGCGCCAACATCGCCTACGGCCGGCCGGACGCGAGCGAGGAGGAGATCCGGGCCGCCGCGGCGGCGGCGCAGGTCGCCGCGTTCGTCGAGGCGCTGCCCGAGGGCTACGACACGCAGGTCGGCGAGCGCGGGCTCACGCTCTCCGGCGGCCAGCGGCAGCGGATCGCGCTGGCCCGCGCGCTGCTCACCGATCCCCGCGTCCTGGTGCTCGACGACGCGACCTCCGCCGTCGACACCACCACCGAGTCGGCGATCCACGAGGCCCTGCGCGAGCTCACCGCGGGGCGGACCACGATCCTCGTCGCCCACCGGCGCTCCACCCTCGCCCTCGCCGACCGGATCGCGGTGCTCGAGGCCGGCCGGGTCGTCGACGTCGGCACCGAGGACGAGCTGCGCGGGCGGTGCGCGCTGTTCCGCGAGCTGCTGGCCACGGGGGCGGAGGCGGCCGCCGACGTCGACGGGGACCCGGCCGCGGACGGCCTCGCCGCCCCGGATCCGGAGCTCGAGGCGGTCCCCCTGCCGGCGGCCGCGCCGGCGGTGGCGGTGCCGACCGGCGGCGTCACCCCCGAGCTGTGGGCGGCGGCCCCGGTCACCGAGGTGGAGTCGGACCGGGCGGTGCGCGCCGCGGCGGCGCAGGCGGGCACGGGCTCGGGCGGCCCGCCCGGCCGGTCGGGGCCGGGCGCGTCGGGCATGGTCGGCGGGATCGCCGCCACCCCGGAGCTCCTCGAGGCCGTCGCGAAGCTGAGACCCGCGACCGAGACCCCGCGGCTGGGCGGGGTGGACCCGACCGCGCCGGACCCGGGCTTCCGCCTGGCCCGCCTGCTCGGGCCGGTGCGGTGGACGCTCGCGCTGGGCATGACCCTCGTCGCACTCGACGCGCTGGCCACCCTGGCCTTCCCGTCCGTCGCCCGGTTCGCGGTCGACGGCGGCATCACCGCGGGCTCCACGCGGATCCTGCTGATCGCGACGCTGATCGGGATCGGGATCGTGCTGGCCGACGCCGTGGTGGTCGCGTTCCAGACCGTCGTCACCGCGCGGGCCGGCGAGAGCCTGCTCTACCTGCTGCGCACCCGCAGCTACGCGCACCTGCAGCGGCTCGGGCTGGACTACTACGAGCGGGAGCTGTCCGGGCGGATCATGACCCGGATGACCACGGACGTCGACGCGTTGTCGACGTTCCTGCAGACCGGGCTCGCCCAGGCCGTGGTCAGCCTGCTCACCCTCGTCGGCGTGGCGGTCGCGCTGCTGGTCACCGACGCGGAGCTGGCCCTGGTGGCGCTCGCGGTGCTGCCGGTCCTGCTCGTGGCCACCGTGGTGTTCCGGCGGTTGTCGTCCCGGGCGTACGCGGAGGCGCGGGAGCGGGTCAGCGTCGTCAACGCGGACATGCAGGAGAACGTGACCGGCGTGCGGGTGGCGCAGGCGTTCGTCCGGGAGGAGCGCAGCGCCGAGGCGTTCGGCGCGCGCAGCGACGCCTACCGGCGCACCCGCATCCGTGCCCAGCGCTACATCGCGACCTACTTCCCCGGCGTCGCCTTCCTGTCGGACGTCGCGCAGGCCGCGGTGCTCGGCGTCGGCGCCGCACGGGTGGCCGCGGGCGACCTCACGCCCGGCGTGCTCACCGCGTTCCTGCTCTACCTCGGGCTGTTCTTCTCCCCGGTGCAGCAGCTGTCCCAGGTGTTCGACGGCTACCAGCAGGCCCGCATCGGCCTGCTGCGCATCGCGGACCTGCTGCGCACCCCGACCTCGGTGCCGGCCGCGCCCGAGTCGGACGCGGCCGCAGTCCCCGGGCGGCTGGGGGGCGAGGTGGAGCTGCGCGGGGTCACCTTCCGCTACCCGGGCGTCGAGCGGCCGGCGCTCGCCGAGGTGGACCTGCGGGTGCGCCCCGGCGAGACGATCGCGCTGGTCGGCGCCACCGGCGCGGGCAAGTCGACCATGGTCAAGCTGCTCGCGCGGTTCTACGACGTCGGCGAGGGCGCCCTGCTCGTCGACGGGGTCGACGTGCGGCGCTACCCGCTCGAGGGGTACCGCCGCCGGCTCGGGTTCGTGCCGCAGGAGCCGCACCTGTTCACCGGGGACGTCGCGGCCAACATCGCCTACGGCCGGCCGGACGCCACCGAGGCGGAGATCGAGGCGGCGGCCCGGGCCGTCGGCGCGCTGGAGATGATCCGCGCGTTGCCGAACGGGTTCCGGACCGCCGTGGGCGAGCGCGGGCAGGGGCTGTCCGCGGGGCAGCGCCAGCTCGTCGCGCTCGCCCGCGCCGAGCTCGTCGACCCGGACCTGCTGATCTTCGACGAGGCCACCGCGGCGCTCGACCCGGCCACGGAGGCGGCGGTGCTCGCGGCCGGCGACCGGCTGACCGCGCGTCGCACCGCGTTCGTCGTGGCGCACCGGCTGGCCACGGCGGCGGCGTCGGACCGGATCGTCGTGCTGCACGGCGGGCGGATCGTCGAGGAGGGGCCGCACGCCGAGCTGCTCGCGGCGGACGGTCGGTACGCCGCGCTGTGGCGTGCCGGGGAGCTGGAGCCCGCGGCCGACGCCGAGATCGAGGACCTGTCCGCCGTCCGCTCGGCCTGAGGGACCGTGCGGCACGCGTAACGGACGGCCCCTCGCCGTCCGATTCCCACGGTGGGTGAGTCCTGCGGCGCGCTCGGTACGCGGTTCGCCGCTTTCCTGCCCGAAATCGGGCAGGAATTTGGCGTTCCGAGGGTCGATCGGGCACAGTTTCGGCCGTGCCCGCCGCCCCGGACCGTTCGACGCGCCCCGACGCGTACGCCGGCCCGCACCCGGACCTCGTGGACCACCTGGTCCGCAGCACCGCGCTCGGCCCGGGCGAGGCCGCCCGCGTCGTCGACGAGGTGCTCGCCTACTTCGCGGAGTCGACCGAGGACTTCGTGCGGCGGCGGCACGCCGAGCTCCGCACCCGCGGGCTCCGCAACGACCGGATCTTCACCGAGATCCGGGACGAGCTCGACGCGCGACGCGTGGCGCCCCCGCCGCTGTCCGCGCGTCAGCTCCGGCGGCTGGTCTACGGCTGAGCCGTCGGCGAGAAGCGAGGAGGAACACCACTGTGTGCGGCATCGTGGGTTACGTGGGCGCGCAGGACGCGGCGCCCATCCTGATCGAGGGCCTCAACCGGCTCGAGTACCGCGGCTACGACTCGGCGGGCGTCGCCGTGATCCAGCGCGGCCAGCTCAAGGTGCGCAAGGTCAGCGGCCGGGTCGCCGACCTGCAGGCGGAGCTGCCCGCGCGCTTCAAGGGCGCCCCGGGCATCGGGCACACGCGCTGGGCCACGCACGGCGAGCCCACCGTCGAGAACGCCCACCCGCACGTCGACACCGCGGGCCGCATCGCCGTGGTGCACAACGGGATCATCGAGAACGCCGAGGAGCTGCGGGCCAAGCTGCAGGCCAACGGCGTCGAGTTCGTCTCGCAGACCGACACCGAGACCGTCGCCCACCTGGTCGCCGCGGCCTTCGCGACCGGTGGCGCCGAGGACCTCGAGCAGGCCGTCTGCATCGCCCTGCGCCAGGTCGTCGGGGCCTACGGCATCGCCGTCGTCGACACCGAGCACGCCGACCGGATCGTCGTCGCGCGCAACGGCTCGCCCGTGCTGCTCGGCATCGGCGAGAAGGAGATGTTCGTTGCGAGCGACGTCGCCGCGCTGGTCGGGCACACCCGCCAGGTCGTCTACCTCGACGACGGCGAGCTCGCCACCATCACCGCCGGCGGCTACCGGACCTTCACCCTCGACGCCCGCTCCACCGCGAAGACCCCGTCGGAGGTGGACTGGGACGTCGTCGGCGCCGAGATCGGCGACCACGCCCACTTCCTGGTCAAGGAGATCGCCGAGCAGCCGCGCTCGATCGAGCGGGCGCTCCGCGGGCGCCTCGACGAGCGCTTCAACACCGCTCACCTCGGCGGGCTCAACCTCACCGTCCGCGAGGCCCGCGAGTTCCGCCGCGTCAAGATCCTCGGCTGCGGCTCGGCCTGCTACGCCGGCGACCTCGGCGCTCAGTTGATCGAGGACCTCGCCCGGATGCCCGCGACGTCGGAGTCGGCGTCGGAGTTCCGGTACCGCAACCCGGTCGTCGAGCCGGACACGCTCTACGTCGCGGTCAGCCAGTCCGGCGAGACCGTCGACACCCTCGCCGCGGTGCAGGAGCTGCAGCGCAAGGGCGGCCGGGTGATCGGCATCGTCAACGTCGTCGGCTCGACGATCGCGCGCCAGGTCGACGGCGGCATCTACATCCACGCCGGCCCGGAGATGTCGGTCGCCGCGACCAAGTCCTTCACCTCGACGGTCGTGGCGTTCGCGCTGCTCGCGGTGCACCTGGGCCGCATGCGGGACCTCGCGCCGACCGAGGGCCGTCGGATCCTCGACGGGCTCGTCGCCCTGCCCGGCCAGATCGAGGAGATCCTCGACACGGAGAAGCGCACGGGCACGATCGAGGCGGTCGCGCGGGAGATCGCGCAACACCACAGCGTGCTGTTCATCGGCCGCCGCCGCGGCTGGCCGGTCGCGAAGGAGGGCGCGCAGAAGCTCAAGGAGGTCTCCTACGTGCACGCGGAGGCCTACGCCAGCGCCGAGCTCAAGCACGGCCCGCTCGCCCTGGTCAGCCCGGAGCTGCCGACCGTCGCCTGCGTGCCGGACGACGACCTGTACGAGAAGAACGTCTCGACCCTCGCCGAGATCCGCGCCCGCAAGGGTCCGGTGATCGCGCTGGCGCACCGCGAGCTCGCCACCGAGCTCGCCGACCGCACCGTCGTGCTGCCCCGCAGCGAGCCCGAGCTCGACCCGATCCTGATGTCGGTGCCGCTCCAGCTCCTCGCCTACCACGCGGCGGTGGCGCTGGAGCGGGACGTCGACCGCCCGCGCAACCTCGCGAAGTCCGTGACGGTGGAGTAGTCGCTCGCTTCACGTGCGCCCCGCTCGGTCGTCGAGCGGGGCGCACTGTCGTCTCGTGGATCTGCCGCCGTCATACGTGCGCAGGTCAGGGCTGTTGTGGCGGCACCTTTGCAATGCTTGCGGATTCGCGTGCGCGAGCGTGGTCGGGGGTTCGCCCATCCTCATGATCGCTGTTCGTGGCCGGTTCTCGACGATTCCGGTGGCTCGGCGGCCACACACGACGATCTTGGTAAGCCTGCCCGCCGGCCAGACACGACGATCGTGGTCAACCTGCCCGCCGGCCCTCGCTCCGACAGGAGTGTCGTGGCGGGACCTCTGCAATGCTCGCGCATCCGCGTGCGGGGAAGAGTCCGCGGCGCTCAGGGGGCGGTGCCCCGCGGCGCTCAGGGGGCGGTGCCCCGCGGCGCTCAGGGGGCGGTGCCCCGCGGCGCTCAGGGGGCGGTGCCCCGCGGCGCCCAGGGGGTGGTGCCCCGCTCCAGCCGGCTGAGCCGGGCTCGGATGTCCTCGAGGATCGTCCGGACCGGCGCCGACAGCCCCGACGTCGCCTGCTGGCTCCTCGTGAACGCCACCCCGGCCACGGCCGACGCGACCGCGATCCGCAGCCGCTCGAGGTTCGCACCGGTCGACCCGAGGGCGCGGCGGACGGCGTCGTCCTCCGGGCCGGCGGCCAGGCCGAGGAGCAGGTGCTCGCAGCCGATGTAGTCGTGCTCGAGGCGGAGCGCCTCGGTGGTCGACCGCTCGAGCGCGGCGGCCAGGTCGGTGCCCTCACCGAGACCGCGGGCCTCGGCGAGGACGTCCGGCGGCTCGACGTCGAGGGTCGCCAGCACGGTCAGGGCGAGGTTCCCGCCCTCCTCGACGACGGCGGCGAGCAGGTCGACCGTGGTCGGCCGGTCCTTCTCCAGCGCGGTCCGCACCACCGTGCGTGCCCGCGCGGTGAACCTGTTCCAGCCCGGCGTTCCGCTCATGTCCGCTCCTCCGGCCGGGGGAGCGCCACCCGCCGCCGCGACCGCCTCCGCCAGCGCCTGCTGGCACACCGACGACACCGGGATCCCGGCCTCCTTCACGGCGGCGGCCAGGTCGTCGGGCAGGTAGACGTTGATCTTCGGCACGGGCTGCTCCCTCTGTGGGGTTATAACCCCACTTATAACCCCTTCACGGCTCGCGAACAAGGACGCACCTTCCGTCGCGTTCCGGCGACGGTCGGTAACACCTCGAGGACGGCGAACGAGCCCGGAGGAGTCGAGGGGACGGAGGGGTCGTGGTCCAGGTCAGCGACATCCAGGCACAGACCATCAGCGCCGCCGCCGCGGCCCACCTGCGGACGAACGCCCCGCTCGTCGTTCCCGACGCCGTGCTGACGGAGGAGTACGCCGCTGCTGTCAACGACCTGCTCGCGGCGCGGATCCGACCGTTCCTGGACGGCCTCCGCGCACAGTTGGACCTGGCAGTGCGGGAGGAGACGATCGGCGGGACCCGGATCGTGGTGATCGAGCCGCGCAAGGTCCGGCGGAACCGGAAGGGTGTCGCCGGCGTCTTCGCCCATGGCGGCGGGTTCGCACTGCTGAGCGGGCACGACTACAACGCGTACCGGATGGCGCACGATCTCGGGATCGTCGTCTACTCCGTGGACTACAGCCTCAGTCCGAAGGCCCGGTTCCCGGTGGCGTTCGAGGAGACGCAGCGGGCCTACCAGGCGGTGACGAGGCGGCACCGGACCGTGGTGGTGGCGGGGTCCTCGGCGGGTGCGAACCTCCTGATCGGGACGGTGAGGGCCGCTGCCCGAGGGCGTCGGCCCGCGGCCGCAGGATTCTTCGCCCCTGCCGCCGACCTCCGCGGGATCGGCGACAGCTACGTGTCCAACGACGGCCGTGACCCCCTGCTCACCCGGGACACCGCCGAGAAGCTGTGGGCCGCCTACCGTGGCACCGCGTCCGCGGTCGACCCGCAGGTCTCGCCCCTCCTCGCCGACTTCAGCGGCGGCTTCGTCCCGACGACGATCACGACCGGAACGCGGGACCTGCTGCAGAGCGACGCCGTCCGGTTCACCCGTGTGCTGCGTCAGGCCGGTGTGCCGGTCCGGCTGCGGGTGTGGGAGGGGATGTGGCACGCGTTCGAGAGCGTGCCGGGGCTCCCCGAGGGTGACGAGTGCATGGCCGAGGTCTTCGGGTTCCTCGACCGCCATCTGTGAGCAGGCCGTCCTGCGGGCGCGTTCGGCACCACCTCGACGAGCAGCCGTTCAGCCGTCCGCCGTGCCGCAGCACCGGCTCCGTCGAGCCCGGGCGGTGAGCGGGCGTTGCGCGGGCGGCAATGAGATCGCTCTCTCGTCCATCGTCGATTCCGCGCGTCGCGACGCGCCGCCGGGATCGGAGGTCGTTCGCCGCTCTCTCCCGGGAGGGCGTCAGGCGACCCGGGGACCCGCGAGCCAGGGGGTCACCGGGCCCGAGAGCGTGATGCTCATCGGGACGTGCGGGTGGCCGACGTACGTCTCGACCGGCCCGTCCGTGGTCCAGCCGAGGCGGTGGAAGAAGCGCTCGTTGGGCAGCTGGACGTGGGCGCGCATCCGCCGGCCGTCGCGGGCACCGGCGGTCTCGACGGCGAAGCGGACGAGGGGGCCGCCGATCGCGGCGGAGCGGAACCCGGGCAGTACCGCGAGGCGGTCGCCGAGCCACTCGCCGGGGCGGCCGGTGGGGTAGAGGCGGACGGTGCCCGCCGGGCGGCCGAGGTGGGTGGCCAGGACGTGGACGACGTCGTCGCGGGCGTCGTGCGCGTCGAGGTCGGAGTAGGCGAACACGCCCTGCTCGTCCACGAACACCGCGTGCCGGATCGCGTGGTGGGCGGCGCGGGCGGCCGGATCGGCGGCGGGCCGGCAGACGACGGGATCGACGCCGACGAGCACGTTGACCGGCCGCACGGGCCGGATCCGGACCGGCCTCCGCGCGCCGCCCGGCAGGGACCCGGCGGGCTCCCCGTTGCCCGGGAGGGACCCGGCCCGTTCCGCTTCGCGCACGCCCGGAACGTGGGCCCGCTCCGCGTCGCCCACGCCCGGCCGGGCCCGCTCCGGCAGCACGGCCATCATGCGCCCGGGCGCTTCCCGATCTGCAGCAGCGGTGCGCCGCCAACGGAGCCGCCGGACCCGCACGGCGTCGCCCCGCCCGACTGCTGGACCAGGTCGAGCGAGGAGCAGGCCTGGCAGCGGGCGCACCCGGCGACAGCGGTGTGCGCACCCAGCCCGCGCTCGGCGAGGAACCCGGCGACCTTGCGGTAGATCGGCTCGGTGTACTCGCGGGCGGGCGCCGGGACGTCCTCCATCAGCGAGCCCGCGACCGGCCGCAGCGGCACCACGAACGGGTAGACGCCGATGTCCACGGCTCGCCGGCACATCTCCACCGTCAGATCCGGGTCCTCGCCCATGCCGAGGATGACGTAGGTCGACACCCGGCCCTCGCCGAACAGGTGCACCGCCCGCTCCCACGTGCGGAAGTAGGTGTCGACGCCGGTGCGGAACTTGCCGGGCGCGACCCTCGCGAGCACCGCCGGGTCGAAGGACTCGATGTGGATGCCGACGGAGTCGATGCCCATGTCGTGCACCTGGTGCAGTACGTCCAGCGACCGCGGCGGCTCGAACTGCACCTCGACGGGCAGGCCCGCGGCCTCCTTGACCGCCTGTCCGCAGCGGGCGACGTACAGCGCGCCACGGTCGGGCGCGACCGACGAGCCGGTGGTCAGCGTCGCGTCGACGGCGCCGTCGAGGTCCCGGGCCGCGACGGCGACCTCGGCCAGCATCTCGGGCGTCTTCCTCGCGATCGTGGCGCCGGCGGCGAGCGAGACGCCGATGCCGCAGAACCCGCACTGGTCCGAGTTGCCCCAGTAGTTGCACGCCTGCACGACGGTCGACGCGAGCGAGTCCAGGTGCAGCAGGGCGATCTGGTGGTAGGGGACGCCGTCGGCGGTCTCGAGGTCGTAGAAGCGCGGGCGCCGCGTCCCGGAGACCGAGGCGACCTTCACGCCGTCGCGGTAGATGCCCTGGCCCTCGTCCTCGGCGCGGAGCGCGTACGGGGAGGTCGTGTTGGGCGGCACCGTGACCGGGACGCCCTCGATCCACAGCATCCCGGAGTCCGACGGGCCGGCGCCGCCCGTGCGGGAGTTCTCCAGCTCGGTCTCGACCCGCAGTCCGACGCTCTGCAGGTCCATGATCAGGGCCGCGGTGTCGACCGGAGGCGCCTCGACGACCTCGCCGGGGCTGCGCTCGTCGGTCACGGTCATGCGAGAGCTCCTCCACTATCGGACATGGTCGTCTCGCATCAGAGAATTCACTATGGTGAACGAGTGCGCAACATGGTCAACGCGACTGGGTCCCGGATCACGAGGGTCGCCCTGCTGACCCACTCGACGTCGCCCCGCGGCGGGCACGTCCACACGCTCGGGCTGGGCGAGGCGCTGCACCGCGCCGGCCTGCCGGTGCACCTGTTCGCGCTCGGCGACCCGGCGAAGGGGCTCTACCGGCCCGTCGACCTGCCGCACACGATCGTCCCGGGGCCGCGCCGCGAGGGGACCACGCTCACCGGACGAACCCTCGACGGCATCGAGCGGCTCGCGGCCGCGCTGGCGGAACGGATCGGGGAGTTCGACGTCCTGCACGCGCAGGACTGCATCGCCGCGCGGGCCGCGCTCGCCGCCCGGGCCCGCACCGGGGCCGACCTGACGGTGCTGCGCACGGCCCACCACGTCGACGACTTCACCACCCCGATCCTCGTGGACTGCCAGCGCCGGGCGATCACCGAGCCGGACAGGGTGCTCGTGGTGTCGGACCAGTGGCGCGGCATCCTCGCCCGGGACTTCGGTGTCGGGACGACGATCGTGCCCAACGGCGTGGACCGGCACCGGTTCGCGGACCCGGTACCCGTGCCGCGGCCCGCGGACGGGCGGTTCCTCCTGCTCGCGGTGGGCGGGATCGAGCCGCGCAAGGGCATGGTGCACGCCTTCCGCGCGCTCGCCCGGCTGCGCCGCGAGGGGCTCGACCCGGTGCTCGCCGTCGTCGGTGGGCACTCCTTCCAGGACTTCGCCCCGTACCGCGCGGCGGCGCTCGCGGAGCTGCCCGGGCTGGGGCTGGAGCTCGGCCGGGACGTCGTCGAGCTCGGCACGCTCACGGACGCGGAGCTGGCCGGCTGGTACGCCGCGGCGGACGCCCTCTGCTACCCGTCGACCGCGGAGGGGTTCGGGCTCGTCGCGATCGAGGCGATGGCGCTCGGACTGCCGGTCGTGGCCAGTGACCTGCCCGTCTTCCGCGAGCACCTCACGGACGGGGTCGACGCCCTGCTGCCGGCCGTCGGCGAGGACGAGGCGCTGGCCGCCGCCCTGCGCCGGGTGATCACGGAGCCGGAGCTGCGAGCGTCACTCGTCGAGGGGGGCGCGCGCACGGCCGCGCGGTTCACCTGGGAGCACTCGGCCGAGGTGCACGCGGGGATCTACGCGGAACTCACCCGCACGAACGGCACCCTCGCTCATACCTAGCGCCCGAACGCGCCGCTCGCTCAACACGTGGAGTCGCGGGCGGCCGGTGCGCGAGCGGCACTCTCGCTCATACCTAGTGCACGAACGCGCCGCTCGCTCAGTCGCCGCTACTCCGCCAGCAGCCGCGCGGCCCGGGACTCGGCGACCGCGCGCCGCGGGTCGCCGGCGGGCAGCATGTCGACGAGCAGCTCGTGCGCCTCGAGATCGTCCCGCCCGAGCCGGTGGGTGGCGTAGGCGTGGACGAGCTCGACGTCGTCCGACTCCAGGACGGCCCGGCGCAGCCCGACCTCCAGCTCGTCCCGCGCGCCACGGACCTCCGGCGCGTCCGACCGCGGGAGGAGCGGGCCCGCGCAGGCCCGCAGCGCGTCGGCGACCCGGCCCTCGCGCAGCGCGCGGCGAACCGTACCGAAGTCCGTGTCCACCACCGCGTCGAGCCGGTACGGGCGGGTCTTGAGCACGTCCGTGCCGATCAGCGCGCGCAGCCGGTGGATCTCGCCGCGGACGGTGGTCTGGTTGCCGTCGTCGCCGTAGAGGAGGAAGGCGAGCCGCTCGGCGGTCAGGCCCTCCGGGTGCAGCGCCAGCGCGGTGAGGATCTCGGCGGGGCGGAGGGTGAGTGCGTGGCTCTCGCCGTCGAGCACCACCGTGGGGCTGCCGTCGCCGAGGAAGCGCAGGGACAGCGCGTGCCGCGGCGCGTCGACGACGGTCGTGCGGCCGCCGCGCCGGGCGGCGCGCAGCAGGTAGCCCTCGGCCAGCGGCTCGACGTGCATCTCCCGCCCGTCGGCCAGCCGGACCCGGTCGGCACCGGCGGCGATCTGCTCCAGGTCCACCCGCTCGGGCCACTCGCCGAACGGCTCGCCGGCGATGATCCGGCCGGTCGGGGTGACGAGCGCACCCGGTGTGCCGCGCAGGCTCTGCAGGTGGGGCTGGTTGCGGGCGCGCAGCCGCTCGTCGGCGATCGCCAGCTGCATCCGCATCTGGTTCTCGGCGAGCTGCGCGGTGGCCGTGACGAGCGCGAGCATCGCCGGGTGGATGGTGCGCCGCGGCCCGGTGATGTCGATGGCGCCGACGATCCGGCCGGTGTCCGGGTCCGTGACGGGCGCGGCCACGCAGGTCCAGGCGTGCACGGCGCGCACGAGGTGCTCGGTCGAGTGGATCTGCACGGGCTTGCCGACGGCGAGGGTCGTGCCCATCGCATTGGTCCCGATGGCCTCCTCGGACCAGCAGGAACCCTCGACCAGGCCCACTCGGTCCGCGGGACGCAGGACGGCGTTGGCGCCCTCACGCCACAGCACGATGCCCTGCTCGTCCGTGACCACGACGACGTGCATCGCCTCCTCGGCGATGCTCACCAGGTTGCTGCGCAGCAGCGGCATGACGTTGTGCAGCGGGTGCGCGGCGAGCCGCGCGGCGCTCTCGGAGCGGTCGAACCGAAACGGGGGTAGCGCCGTGGCGGGGTCGATCGCGGCGGCGAGGCTGCGTTCCCAGGACTCGGAGACGAGCCGGCGGACGGTCGCGTCCCCCGTGTCGTCGAGGACCGCCTCGAACAGCTCGTCGATGGCGTGGGCCGGACGTGACGGGGAGGCGGACAAGCCGGACCCCGGCTCGCGCTCGACCACCCCGTCGACTGGCATCGGCTCCCCGACTGTCCGCGTGCTTCCGGCACCCATCATCGTTCACCTCCACCCGGATCAGCAAGGCGAGGTTGCGCCTGTCCGAGCGGGCAGCGTGAGCGTGCAACGAACGGGCAACGTGATTCACCTTACCGTCGCCGCGACTACGACCCGTCGACGTTCGAAAGGCTCAGCGATGACCGCAGAACTCGCCGATATCAGGGTCCTCGACGCGCGCCCGGCCCAGGCCACGCGCATCCCCGCGGTCACCGGCGTCTCGGACACCGGCCGCGGCGACTCCCCGTTCGCCACCGTCCGCACCGGCCGGATCCTGGTCGTCGACGGCGAGGGCATCGTCCGCCTCGGCCTCCGCCAGCTGTTCGCCGCCGAGCCCGACCTGCGCATCGTCGGCGAGGCCGCCACCCCGCGGGACGCGCTCGTCGCGGCGGACCGGCTCCGCCCGGACGTCGTGCTGCTCGACGTGGACCTCGGCCGCGGCGACTCGGCCGGCATCGACGTGGCCCGCGCGCTGCTGCAGCGCCACCGCGGCACCCGGATCCTGGTGCTGACGGCCTGCCGCGACCGGGAGACCATGCTGCGCACCGTCCGTCTCGGCGTGCACGGCTACCTGCGCAAGGGCGCCGACACCGCCGACATCGTGGCCGCCGTGCGCACGCTGCTGCGCGGCGACGCCGTGTTCGACTCGCGCATCACCACGATGATGATGGACGCGCTGCGCGACCCGCGGGAGCCCGCGACGCCGGCCGGCCCGCGCGGCCCGCTGCTCACCGAGCGCGAGAACCAGGTGCTCAAGCTCCTGGCCACGGGCATGTCGAACCGGGAGATCGCCACCGAGCTGGTGATCAGCGAGGCGACCGTGAAGTTCCACGTCCGGAACCTGCGGGACAAGCTCGACGTCCGCCGCCGCACCGAGATCGTCTACACCGCGACCCGCCAGGGGATCGTCTGAGACCCGCGCGCCCGGCGTGCCGACGGGGGCCGCCGGCCGCGTGACGCATCGGCCGTGCGCGATCGGTGGTGCCCCGCACCACCGGCCGCGCACGCGCGTCAGCGCTGAGTGTCACGGGCGGTCGGTGCCGAGGGCCGCTCTCGACGTGTCGACGTGCGGCGTGTCGGGATGCGGGGGAGTGCGCACGCGGGTCAGGGCGCCGCACACCCGTCCTGCCCGCCCCGCACACCCCGGACGGCAGTCGCACACCCCGTCGACGGGCTGTGCCACGCGCCTCCGGGTGTGCCCCGGGAGGCGTCGCGAGCGGCGGCCTGTCGTGGGGGTGAACCACGGTCCCCTGTGGCGTCGAGCGGCGGCCTGTCGTGGGGGTGAACCGCGGTCCCCGTGGCGTCCCGGCCTGTCGTGGGGGTGAACCGCAGGCCCGTGGTCGGGTACGCCGCGACAGCGCCGCGCCCGATACCCGTGGCGCGACACACCGCGCCGAGCCCCGCACACCCGGTCGACGACGTGTGCGGCGCTCGCCGTGGTTGTGCCGTGCCGCCGGGAGGGGTGTGCGAGGTCCCCGCGGGTGAGGAAGGTCCCGGCGGGTGTGCGCGGACGCCCGGGCGTCCCGCCACCCTCGTGAGCGGCCGAGGTCGCCGGAGCGCCCGTCGCTCGCCCACGACGACGGGCGGAGGGCCACGCCCGCCGCTCTCACCCACCAACCCACATCACCGGGCCGGCTTCGCCATCCTCACGCTCAGGTGAGCGCGTCGACCGCCGCCTGCGCCACCTGCGTGTCCTGCTCCACCGAGCCCGCGCTCACCCCGACCGCGCCGACCAGCTCGCCGTCGCGGTGCACGGGCAGGCCACCACCGAAGGGGACCATGCCGCCGGAGAGCTGCTCGAGGCCGTAGAGCTCCTGGCCCGGCTGGACGAGCGCGGCCAGGTCGCCCGTGGGCATGTTCATCAGGATCGACGTGCGCGCCTTGCGCTGCGAGATGTCGATGCTCGCCCGGATCGCGCCGTCCTGGCGGGCGAAGGCCAGCAGGTGCCCGCCGGCGTCGACGACGGCGATGTTCATCGGCTGGCCGATCTCGTCCGCCTTCTTCAGGCCGGCCGTCAGCGCCTTCTGCGCCTCGGCCAGGGTCAACCCGCTCATCCTCGAGTCCCTCCGGAAGTCCGTGCGGGCCCCGCCCGGTACGGCGGTGCCCCCTCCACCCAACCGGACGGGGGCGGCCGCCGACAGCTCCGCCTTGGGTCAGGTTCCTCCTCGCCCGCGGGTCAGGTCCCACCCCCGCTGAGGGTGAGATTTCGAGGGCCGTTGCGCCCCAACCTCTTCCGTCACACGGGCAGCACTGTGGAGCGTATCGCCGGGCCGCGCAGGGCGGCCGGGACAGGGAGGTCCGGCATGACGGCAGGATCGATCGTGTTGTGGGAGGCGCTGGGCACCGCGGTGCTCATCCTCCTGGGTGTCGGCGTGGTGGCGAACGTGGTGCTGCGGCCGACGCTCGGCACGGGCGGCGGCTGGTTGATGATCACCTTCGGCTGGGGTTTCGCCGTGTTCGCCGGGGCGAGCATCGCCGAGCCCTCGGGCGCGCACCTCAACCCGGCGGTGACGATCGGCCTCGCGGTGGCCGGGGCGACGCCGTGGTCGATGGTGCCCTTCTACCTGATCGGGCAGTTCGTGGGCGCGTTCGTCGGCGCCTGCGTCGGCTGGCTCGCCTACAAGGCGAACTTCGACAAGAACGTGGAGGAGGACCCCGAGGGCAACCGCGGCACCCGGGGCATCTTCTGCACCGGCCCCGTCGTCGCGCGGTCGGGCTGGAACGTGATCACGGAGATCGTCGCGACCTTCGTGCTGGTCTTCTGGATCCTCAGCAACCCGGCGGCCCAGGCGCCCGACGGCGCGGGCGTGCCCCAGTTCGGCAACGGCGCCCTCGGCTACGCGGCGGTCGCGTTCGTGGTCATCGGCATCGGCTGTTCGCTCGGCGGGCCCACGGGCTATGCGATCAACCCGGCCCGCGACCTGGCCCCCCGGGCGGCCTACGCCCTGCTTCCGATCAGGGGCAAGGGCAGCGCGGAGTGGGGGTACTCGTGGGTGCCGGTCGTCGGACCGATCATCGGCGCCGTCCTCGCGGGCCTGCTCAGCCTGGGTGTCTCGTGACCTCACCGGCAGGAGAGGCGCCGTTCGGGTTGCCCCTGGCCGTAGGGGTTCCCGCTACCTGCGCACCTGCGCAACGGTTGGCAGGCGGCGCGGGCGTCGCGGTCGACCGACCGCGCCCCGCCCGCGTCCCGGCGAACGACGAGAGGTGATGCGCGTGTCCGCTCCAGCTTCCGGGTCCGGCCCCGACCTCGGGCCCGTCGACTACCCGCTCTCGGTCAACCGTCAGGACCTCCTGCGCACCCCGACGGGCAAGCCGATCTCCGCCCTGACGATGAACGCCGTCGTCGCCGGCGAGATCGTCGCCGACGACCTGCGGATCGCCCCCGAGACGCTCCAGCTGCAGGCCACCCTCGCCGAGTCGGTGCACCGCCGGCAGCTCGCCGCGAACTTCCGGCGCGCGGCCGAGCTCACCGCAGTACCCGACGCCGAGGTCCTGGCGATGTACAACGCGCTGCGCCCGCGCGCCTCGAGCAAGGCGCAGCTGCTGCAGATCGCCGAGAACCTGGAGAGCAAGTACCAGGCCACCGTGTGCGGTGCCCTGGTCCGTGAGGCCGCCGAGGTCTACGAGCGCCGCGACCTGCTGGCCCGCGACGAGGAGGACTGATGACGACGACGGAGAACCGCCGCTCGAAGCGGACCGAGGTCCTGGAGGACCGCCCCGTCAACCTCGACGGCTTCGTCGAGGAGTGGCCCGAGAAGGGCCTCGTCGCGATGGAGTCGGACTTCGACCCGAAGCCGAGCGTGCGCGTCGAGGACGGGAAGATCGTCGAGCTCGACGGCCGTGCCCGCGCCGACTTCGACTTCATGGACACCTTCATCGCCGACCACGCGATCGACGTGGAGACCGCGGAGGAGGTCAATGCGATCCCGTCCGTCGAGATCGCGCGGGCGCTGGTCGATCCGCGGGCCTCGCGGGACGAGCTGACCCGGATCGGGCGCGGGCTCACCCCGGCGAAGATCCTCGACGTCGTCAAGCTGATGAACGTCGTCGAGATCATGATGGCGATGCAGAAGATGCGGGCCCGCCGCACGCCCGCCAACCAGGCGCACTCCACCAGCGCCAAGGACAACCCGATCCAGGTCGCGGCCGACGCCGCCGAGGCCGCACTGCGCGGCTTCGCCGAGCTGGAGACCACCCTCGGCGTGGTCCGCTACGCCCCGCTCGTGGCGATCGCGCTGCAGGTCGGCGGCCAGGTCGGCCGGGGTGGCGTGCTCACCCAGTGCGCGCTGGAGGAGGCCACCGAGCTCGAGCTCGGCATGCGCGGCATCACCGCCTACGCCGAGACGATCTCGGTCTACGGAACCGAGTCCGTGTTCGTCGACGGCGACGACACCCCGTGGTCGAAGGCCTTCCTGGCCAGCGCGTACGCCTCGCGCGGGATCAAGATGCGGTTCACCTCGGGCACCGGCTCGGAGGTGCAGATGGGCAACGCCGAGGGGCGATCCATGCTGTACCTGGAGATCCGCTGCATCCTGATGGCCAAGGGCGCGGGGGTGCAGGGCCTGCAGAACGGCTCCATCTCCTGCATCGGCGTGCCCGGCGCGATGCCCGGCGGGATCCGCGCGGTGGCCGCGGAGAACCTGGTCGCGAGCTGGATGGACCTGGAGTGCGCCTCCGGCAACGACCAGTCCTTCTCGCACTCGGCGATGCGCCGGGTCAGCCGCGCGCTGCCGCAGCTGCTGCCGGGCACGGACTTCGTCTGCTCCGGCTTCTCCGGGGTGCCCAACGCGGACAACATGTTCGCGGGCTCCAACTTCGACGTCGAGGACTACGACGACTGGAACACCGTCCAGCGCGACCTCCAGGTCGACGGCGGGCTGCGGCACGTCCGGGAGAACGAGATCCTGCAGATCCGGGAGAAGGCCGCCCGGGCACTGCAGGCGGTCTTCGCCGAGCTGGACCTGCCCCGGATCACGGACGAGGAGGTCGAGGCGGCCGTCTACGCGCACGGGAGCGGCGACTACCCGGAGCGCGACGTGCTCGAGGACCTCAAGGGCGCGCAGTCGGTCATGGACCGGGGGATCACCGGCCTCGACCTGGTCAAGGCGCTGGAGCGCAGCGGCTTCCACGATGTCGCCGAGAACTTCCTGACGGTCCTGCGGCAGCGCGTCTCCGGCGACCTGCTGCAGACGTCGGCGATCCTCACGGACGACTTCGTGCCCCTCTCGGCGATCAACGACGCCAACGACTACGGCGGCCCGGGCTCCGGCTACCGCCTCCAGGGCGAGCGGTGGGAGCAGCTCAAGAAGCTGCGCCACGTGACGAGCGCCGAGAACCCCGAGACGGAGGTGTCGTGATGTCCGCACCCACCACAGCGTCGACACAGGCCGAGCGCACGCTCACGCTGAACGAGGTCGGCCCCGCCAAGCGGGCGTCGCGGCCCGACGAGGTGGTCGTGGCCGTGTCGCCGGCCTTCTCCGACCCCTTCACCAAGACCATCGTCGACGTGCCGCACGCGGAGGTGATCCGGCAGATCCTGGCCGGCATCGAGGAACAGGGCGTACACGCGCGGGTGATCAAGGTGTGGGACACCGCGGACCTCGCGGCCGTCGCGCACACCGGCGCCCGGCTGTCCGGTTCCGGTGTCTCGATCGGCCTGCTCTCGCGGGGCACCGCGATGATCCACCAGCGGGACCTGCCGCGCCTGTCCAACCTCGAGCTGTTCCCGCAGTCACCGCTGCTCGACGCCGAGGTGTTCCGCCGGATCGGGTCCAACGCCGCCCAGTACGCCAAGGGCGAGTCCCCGGCCCCGGTGCCCACCCGCAACGACCAGATGGCCCGGCCGCGCTGGCAGGCAAAGGCCGCGCTGCTGCACCTCAAGGAGTACGAGTGCATCGTCGCGGGACGCAGGCCGGTGGAGGTCGAGCCGGTGATCTCCCGCGGGTGACGGCATGACGGATCGGCTCGTCGTCGGGGTCGACATCGGCAACTCGACGACCGAGGCGTGCGTGGCCGCCGTGCCCGGGGACTCCCCGGAGTACCTGAGCACGGCGCTCACGCACACCACCGGCGTGAAGGGCACGCCGGACAACACCGACGGTGCCGTGGCCGCGGTACGGCGCGCGCTGGAGAAGGCCGGGCGCTCCCCGGCGGACCTCGACGTCGTCCTACTCAACGAGGCCACGCCGGTCATCTCCGGGCTGGCCATGGAGACGATCTCCGAGACGATCATCACCGAGTCGACGATGATCGGGCACAACCCCGCCACGCCGGGCGGGGAGGGGCTCGGGGTCGGCACCACGGTGGCGATCGACGCGCTGGCCGGCGCGTCCGGCCCGACGATCGCGGTGGTCGGGGCGGGCTGGGACTTCGACGACGTCGCGACGGAGCTCAACGCGGCCACGGACCGCGGCCTGGAGATCGTGGCCGCGGTCCTGGCGCACGACGACGCCGTGCTCGTCGTCAACCGGCTGCGCGCGCCGATCCCGGTGGTCGACGAGGTCGGCGCGGTCGAGAAGGTGCCACTCGGGATGCGCGCGGCGGTGGAGGTCGCACCGCCCGGCCGCACCATCCGCACGCTCTCGGACTCCTACGGGCTGGCGTCGGTGTTCGAGCTGGACCCCGACCAGACCAAGCAGGTCTCGCCGGTGGCGCGGGCGCTGACCGGGAACCGGTCCGCCGTCGTCGTCCGGACCCCCAGCGGTGACGTGACCGACCGGCGGATCCCGGTCGGCACGCTCACCCTCTCCGGGGCGGGCAAGACCCTGCAGGTCGACGTCGACGCGGGGGCCGAGGCGATCATGGAGGTGCTCGGCCGGGTCCAGCCGCTCGACGACGCGACCGGCGAGGCCGGCACGCACGTCGGCGGGATGCTCGCGCAGGTCCGCGACACCATGACGGACGTGACCGGGCAACCGGCGGCGGAGATCCGGATCCGGGACGTGCTCGCCGTCGACACCTTCGTGCCCAAGGAGGTCCGCGGTGGTCTGGCCGGCGAGGTCGCGCCGGAGAACGCCGTCGCGCTGGCGGCGATGGTGCGCACCAGCCGCAGCCGGATGCAGGTGGTGGCCGACGAGGTCGCCGCCGCGCTGGGCTGCCGGGCCGAGATCGGCGGCGTCGAGGGCGAGATGGCCGTCCGCGGCGCGTTGACCACGCCCGGGACGGCCGTGCCGATCGCGGTGCTGGACCTCGGCGGCGGGTCCACGGACGCGGCCCTGCTCGACCGTGACGGCGTCAGCTCGGCCGTGCACGTCGCCGGGGCGGGCGAGCTGGTCACCAAGCTGATCGGCTCCGAGCTGGCGCTCGACGACCGGGAGCAGGCGGAGGCCGTCAAGCGGTACCCGCTGGCGAAGGTGGAGAGCTTCTTCCACGTCCGGCACGAGGACGGGACGGTGCAGTTCTTCGCGGAGCCGCTGCCGTCGCACGTGTTCGCGCGGGTGGTCACGATGACGCCCGAGGGCCCCGCGCCCGTCGCGACCCGGCACTCGGTCGACCACGTGCGGCGGGTGCGCCGGGAGGCCAAGCGGAAGGTGTTCGCGGTCAACGCCGTGCGGGCGCTCAAGCAGGTGGCGCCCGGCGGCAGCCTGCGGATGCTGGACTTCGTGGTGCTGCTCGGCGGCTCGGCGCTGGACTTCGAGATCCCCGACCTCATCGCCGACGCCCTCGCCGGTTACGGCGTGGTCTGCGGGATCGGGAACGTCCACGGCAGCGAGGGGCCGCGCAACGCGGTCGCGTCCGGGCTGGTCGACGCGCACGTGGCGGGGTCGTGACCGAGAAGCCGGCGATCGTCCTGCGGCACGGCGGGTCCCCGGACCCGGCGGTGCTGCGGGAGGTCTGCGCGGGGGCGGAGGAGGAGGGCGTACCGACGCGGGTGGAGCAGGTCCGCGCGGCGGGCGCTGACGGCGCGGTCGCGTTGGCCCACGCGGCCGCGCTCGAGTCCCCGTTGGAGACGGGGATAGGGATCGACGAGTCGGGTGGCGTCGCGGTGCACCACGCGTCGCTGCCCGCGGAGGCCCCGGTGCAGCGGGTCGAGGCGGGCTCCCCGCGCCCCGACCTGCGCATCGCGGGTCGCACCGCGGCCCGGATCGTGAAGGTCCTGCCCCTGTAAGCCCGATTGAGCGAACGGCGCTCTCGTTCATACCGGTGAGCGAGAGCGCCCGGTCGTGCTTCCGGGGACCGAGTGAGCGAACGGCGCTGTCGCTCATACCTAGTGAGCGAGAGCGCCGCTCGCTCATCGGCATCGGGCGGGGCGATGCGCGGCGGGTGTTCACCATAGGTGGACGCCGTCTAGGATGGTCAACGTGAGCCGGCCGAGCCCCGCGACCTGGGAGCCCATCGTCGACGCGATCGGCCCCAAGGTGCGCGCCGCCCGTACCCGGCTCGGGCTGTCGTTGCAGCAGCTCGCGGCCCGGGCGGACGTCTCGGCCGCGGCGGTGCACAAGGTCGAGCGCGGCGACATGGTCCCGACGATCACCACGCTGCTGAAGCTGGCCGGGGCGCTGGGACAGCCGGTGTCGGCGTTCGTCGACGACAGCGGGCTCGAACCGCCGGCCGCCGTGCACGTGCGCTCCGCGGAGCGACTGCCCGCCCCGCGCGACTGGGCGCCCGGGGCGCTCGGGGTCGCGGTGGAGGGGCTCGCCGCGCCCACGGACGCGCTGCGGGCGGCGGCGGTGGAGGTCGTGGTCGAACCGGGCGGCGAGAGCGGCGACACCAGGCCGCGCCGCCCCGGCGAGGAGCTGGTGCTGGTCCGGGAGGGCACGCTGTCCGTGCAGGTCGCGGGGGAGACGTACGAGGTGGAGGCCGGGGACGCGCTGCACTACCCCACGGACCGCGGACACGCCTGGCGCAACGCCGGCGACGTCCCGGTGCGCGCGGTCTGGGTGGTCCTGCGATGAGCGCGCCCGCGACCGAGACCCTCGAGGAGATCGCCGCGGCGTGCCTGGCCAACCCGGGGCTCGCGGCCAAGGCCGAGATCGCCCTGGTGGGCGAGGTGCTGGGCGGCACGGACTGGCAGGGCGGGCCGGGCGACGACGGCGCGGTCGTCACCGCGCACGGCCGTCCGGTCGTGGCGTGCGGCGAGGCGCTGTTCCCGCCGTTCGTGGCCGCCGACCCGCACGGTGCCGGCTTCGCCGCGGTGCTGACGAACGTCAACGACGTCGCGGCCATGGGTGGGATGCCGCTCGGGATCGTCGACACCGTCGTGGCGTCGGAGGAGCTGGCGCGCAAGGCGCTGGCCGGGATGCGCGAGGCGGCGGAGCTCTACGACGTCCCGATCGTCGGCGGGCACCTCACGCTGCACGAGGGCGACCCGGCGATCTCCGCCTTCGCCGTCGGGGCCACGGCGGCGCCGCTCTCGGTGACCCGCGCCGCGCCCGGACAGTCGCTGGTCGTAGCGGCCGCGCTCGACGGGCGGATGCGCGAGGACTTCCCGTTCTTCCCGGCCTTCGAGTCGCGGGGGCGGCGCAGCGCCGGCGACGTCCGGCTGCTCGGCAGGCTCGCCGAGGAGGGCGTCGTCGTGGCGGCGAAGGACATCAGCATGGCCGGACTCGTGGGGTCGCTGGCGATGCTGCTGGAGCCGGGGAGGCTGGGGGTGACGGTCGACGTCGCGGCCGTGCCCGCGCCGTCCGGCGTGCCGCTGGTGCGGTGGTTCAACTGCTTCCCCAGCTTCGGTTTCCTGCTCTGTGCGCCGGCCGGGCGCGAGGAGGAGTGCCTCGCAGCGTTCGCGGAGCGGGACCTCGCGGCCGCGGTGGTCGGGACGCTCGACGACTCCGCCGTGCTCGCGTTGACGCGGGGCGACGAGCGGGTGGAGGTCCTGGACCTCCGCACCACCGCCATCACCGGCCTCCCCCGCTGATCAGATCTCCCGACTCGCGGAAGCCGGGAGCGCGACTCGCGGAGGATGCGATCCTCCGTGCCGCGAGTCGGGGTGTGCGCTTCGGCGAGTCGGGGTGTGCGCTTCGGCGGGTCGGGGTGGGCTTCGGCGGGTCGGGGTGGGCTTCGGCGGGTCGGGGTGGGCTTCGGCGGGTCGGGGGTGGGTTCCCAGGCTCAGGGGGCGACGCGGAGGTGGCGCGGCGGGGTGGCGGGGGCGAGGGTCGGGCAGATCCCGTCTCCGGCCACGATCCCCGGGTCCATCCCCACCGCCCGGCCCAACGCCGCGACCGGCGCGGCCGTGCGGGCGCCGCGGAGCGCGGCGTCGGCGGCCAGGGAGAAGATCCGCAGCGCGCGCTCCGGGTCCCGCCAGCGGTGCTTCTCGGCGAACTCCACCCAGCGCGCCGGCGGGAGCGTGGTGTCCTCCGGGTACTCCAGCTCCGCCCAGGTCACCGCCGTCTCGAACAGCTCGACGATCGCGTCGGGATCGGTCTCGACGTCGAGCAGCCGGTCGTGGTGGGCCCGGCGCCGATGGTCCGCGCGACACTCGGCGGGGCAGGCGAGCCGGGCCGGGACGGGAATCTGCTCACGTGCGGGCTGCTCGGGCACGGCGGGCCTCCGATCCGGCGGGCGCTGGGGACCTCCCAGTTCTAGATCCCGCCCGGCACCGGGCGATTGCCGGACTGTTTCATCCGGATGAAGGCGCCGCGCGTCGCGCCGCTCAGCCGAAGAACACCTCCGCCTCGGAGTAGAGCGCCGGGTCGACGGTCTTGAGCTGCTTGGTCGCCTCGAGCAGGGGGACCATCCGGATGTCGGTGCCGCGCAGCGCCGTCATCGTGCCCCACTCGCCGGCATCGACGGCGTCGATCGCGTGCAGCCCGAAGCGGGTGGCGAGCCACCGGTCCCGGGCGGTGGGTGTGCCGCCGCGCTGAACGTGTCCGAGGACCGTCGTGCGCGCCTCCTTGCCGGTGCGGCGCTCGATCTCGTGCGCCAGCCAGTCCCCGATCCCGCCGAGCCGGGCGTGCCCGAACGCGTCCTTCTGCATGCTCTGCAGCACCTCGGCGCCGCCGATCGGCATCGCGCCCTCGGACACCACGATGATCGACGCGTAGCGGTCCCGGAACCGGCTCTCGACCCAGGCCTCGACGCGGTCGACGTCGAAGGGCTGCTCGGGGATGAGGATGCCGTTGGCGCCACCCGCCATGCCGGCGTGCAGCGCGATCCAGCCCGCGTGCCGGCCCATGACCTCGACGATCAGCACGCGGTGGTGCGACTCGGCCGTGGTGTGCAGCCGGTCGATCGCCTCCACCGCGATGGAGACCGCCGTGTCGAAGCCGAACGTGTAGTCGGTGCCGCCGAGGTCGTTGTCGATGGTCTTGGGCACGCCGACGACCCGCACCCCGTCGTCGTGCAGCCTGGTCGCGACGCCGAGGGTGTCCTCGCCCCCGATCGCGATCAGCGCGTCGACACCCAGCGCCTCCAGGGTGCCGCGGATCCGGGCAACGCCGTCGTCGACCGCGAACGGGTTGGTCCGCGAGGAGCCGAGGATCGTGCCGCCGCGGGGCAGCAGACCGCGGACGTCGGGCACGCCGAGCGGCCGGACGTCGCCCTCGAGGACCCCGCGCCAGCCGTCGCGGAACCCGACGAACTCGTGCCCGTACGCCCCCGCGCCCTTGCGGACGACCGCCCGCAGCACGGCGTTCAGGCCGGGGCAGTCGCCCCCGCCGGTCAGGACCCCGACACGCATCGCGCGCCTCCGTTCTCCATCGATGCAGAACCCGCGGCATGTTACCGCCGTCACAGCTGCGCGGCCGGGTGGGCCTCCCCGCCCGACGGGCGCGGGATTCAGCCCGGGGGAGCCCGGGTACCGACCGGCATGAGCACGACGAGCGAGACCCCGCCCGCCCCCACCGATCTGTCCGTCGACGAGACCCACTCCCGTCCCGAGGGCGCCTCCGACGAGCTGGTCGAGGCCGCCGGCAAGTTCTCCGAGATGCTCGAGCGGATCGAGCGGGCCCGGGGTGCGCTGTACGAGTTCCACCAGCTCATGGGCGGGGCGGACGCCATGCTCGACGACGTCGTGGACAAGCTCCGCGCGTGCGGCCAGGAGGAGTGGGCCGAGCGCATCGAGCGCGAGCTCGTGGGCCGCAACGTGCTGCAGGGGCGCTGGAGCTTCCAGATCGTCGAGGACTTCGACGACAACTACTACGAGCCGCTCAAGGGCACCGAGCGCGAGATGCGCGACGACCTGATGGGCGGGCGCCGGCACGTGTTCGAGGCGGAGATGAAGCAGCGCCGCCGCACGCACGGGCACCCCCACCACACCGCCACCCCGGAGAGCGCGGACTGACGGCGTGACCGCGACGGTCGTCGGACCGTCGCCACCCCTGCGCCATCTCTGCGGCCTTCGTCACGTCCGTCGGATCCGTGACCTGCGCCTTTCCCCGTCGTCCATGTGGTGATCACCTCCGGCTCGCCTCGGTTACCTAGCGTCGCGGCGACCCGAACCGGTGAACCCACCACACTGGAGGACGACCGTGGCCCAGCCGTGCGCCGGCGACCACCCGCCCCGTTCCCTTCCCCTGCTGCACCGCGGGCGCCAGGGTCTGACCTGCCGCTACCGCTGCGGGGACGCCTGTGCCCGCCCCGAGCCGAACCGGTCGGCCAACCCGTACTTCGGCGAGGTGCTGCAGACCGTGCTGGACCGGCGCGGGGTGCTGCGCGCCGGTGCCGTGCTCGGCCTGGCGACGGGCGCGACCGCGCTCGTCGGGGCTGCGGGCGCGTCGTCGGCCGCGGCCGCCCCGGCCGGTCCGCTCCCGGCCGCGCCCGAGCGCTCGCCCGCCCCGTACGGGCTGAACTACGAGACCGTCCCGCCGAACACCGACGACGCCGTCCGCGTCCCGCGCGGCTACGCGCAGCAGGTCGTGGTGCGCTGGGGCGACCCGATCGTGCCCGGGCCCCCGGAGTTCGACTTCGACGGCCAGACGGCCGAGGCGCAGGCGCAGCAGTTCGGCTACAACAACGACTTCTGCGGGCTGATCCTGCTGGAGGGCCCCGCCCGGCGCTGGGTCATGTTCTCCAACCACGAGTACACGATCGAGCCGCTGATGTTCCGCGAGTACGACGCGGCCGCTCCCACCGAGGAGCAGGTCCGGATCGGGCTCGCCGCGCACGGGCTGTCCGTGGTGGAGATCGTCCGCGACCGGACCGGCCGGATCACCGTGGACCTGGCGGGGAGCCGCAACCGGCGGATCACCGGCACCTCGGAGTTCGTGCTCGACGGGCCGGCGGCGGGCTCGTCGCTGCTGAGGACCTCCGCGGACCCCACCGGCACGGTCGTGCTCGGCACGTTCAACAACTGCTCCGGTGGCGTGACGCCCTGGGGCACGTTCCTGTCCGGCGAGGAGAACGTCAACCAGTACTTCGCCAACGCCGACCCGGCGGACGCGCGGCTGGCCCGGTACGGATTCGAGGAGGGGGCCTCCGAGCGGGGGTGGGAGACCGTCGAGCCGCGGTTCGACCTGGCGAAGGAGCCGAACGAGGCGAACCGCTTCGGCTACGTCGTCGAGGTCGACCCGCACGATCCGCGGTCACGGCCCGTCAAGCACACCGCCCTGGGGCGGTTCAAGCACGAGGGCGCCACCGTGCGGCTGTCGAAGGACGAGCACGCCGTGGTGTACCTCGGCGACGACGAGCGCTTCGACTACGTCTACAAGTTCGTCTCGTCGAAGACCATGCGCAACGGGCACAGCCGCCAGGCCCGCGAGCACAACAAGACGCTGCTCTCCGACGGCACCCTGTACGTCGCGCGGTTCACCGGCGACAGCCCGCAGGCCGACGGCAGTGGCACCCTCCCCGAGGACGGCGCCTTCGACGGCTCCGGCGAGTGGATCAAGCTGGTCTCCGGCTCCACGAGCTTCGTGCCGGGGATGACCGCGGAGGAGGTCTACGTCTTCACCCGCGAGGCCGGGGACAAGGTCGGCGCGACGAAGATGGACCGGCCGGAGGACGTCGAGCCGCACCCGACCACCGGACACGTCTACATCGCGCTGACCAACAACACCGACCGCGGGAAGGCGGGCAAGGCGGGGCCGGACGAGGCCAACCCGCGGGTGGACAACAAGCACGGGCACGTCATCGAGCTGGTCGAGGCCGACGACGACCCCACCGGGACCCGCTTCTCCTGGTCGATCCTGCTGGTCTGCGGCGACCCCGCCGACCCGTCCACGTACTTCGGCGGCTTCGACAAGTCCCAGGTCAGCCCGATCACGTCGCCGGACAACGTGGCGTTCGACACCCACGGCAACCTGTGGATCTCCACCGACTCCGGCGCCGCACTGGGCCAGAACGACGGGCTGTTCGGCGTCTCGCTCCGCGGCGACACCCGCGGGCGGACCACCCAGTTCGCCTCCGTCCCCGTCGGTGGCGAGACCTGCGGCCCGGTGGTGACCGAGGACTTCGTGCTGATCTCGGTGCAGCACCCCGGGGACGTCGACGACGCCTCCCCGGCCAACCCGGGGTCGACCTGGCCGGACGGACCGGGCACCCAGCCGCGGCCCGCGGTGGTGAACATCTGGCACGAGGGCGAGGACGGCCGCCCCGCTCGCATCGGCATCTAGGAGCGAACGGCACTCTCGCTCACCAGGTGTGAGCGAGAGTGCCGTTCGTGCAGGTCAGGTGCAGAGGTCGGGGTCCGGGGTGCCGCTGCCCGACGAGCGCTCGAAGGACACGTGGACGTGGTCGAAGTGGTTCTCGGTCGCGTTGCCCCGGTTCTCCATCGACTCCCAGCCGTCCCCGTAGTTGATCCGCTGTTCCCAGATCACGTACGAGATGCCGAGGGCCTCGCGGTTGGCCAGCGCGCAGGCCGCGATGCGGTCGCCGTGGGCGCCGGTCGTCATGAGGTCGAGGGCCCGGCCGGTGGGGTGGTCGGAGACGCGCCCGCGGCCGGCGACGCCGATGAGGTCCGGCCGGTCGTAGAGGCAGGAGAGGAACCGGGCGGCGTCGCGGACCCACGGCTTGACGGCGCCGAGGTCGGAGAGGTCGACGTCGCAGTTCGTGCGGGCCTCGCGGGCCAGTCGCTCCTCCTCGGCCCGGCGGGCGGCGTCGTTGAGCCCCGCGGACTTCAGCAGGTTCTCGGCCGCGGCGAGCCCGGGCGGGTCGGCCTCGCGGCGGACCGGCAGGACGCTCGCCGCGAGGGCGGCACCGTCGGCGGAGAACAGCTCGTCGTCGACGACGTCGGCCGACGCCAGGCCCACCTGGGTCGACTCCACCGCGGACGGGTCCGTGGCCAGCAGCGACGCCACCGGCGCCACCACGGCCAGCGCGCCGCCGGTGACCGCGGCGGCCGTTGCGCCGCGGCGCAGCGCCTGCCGACGGGTCCGGAGCGGCGGGGCGCCCGTGCCCGCGAGCAGCCGTCGTACGTCGACCGTCCCGCGACCGGGCGCGCCCGCGGCGGGGGAGCGGTGCCGCGACACGTCCTGCCTTCTCGGTGCGAGGCCCGGGCGGACCGCCGGTGCACCGGACACCGGGCGGAGGGTCTCCGGGTCCGTCGGGGAGCCGGGCCGTCGCGTCGTGTCCGAAATGTAGCGGAGAGGTCACGAAGAGCCGCGTACCGGTGACTCACCGTGAGACGTGCGTGCCCGCGTGCGCGGCGAGCGGTCGGCTCACCCGTCCAGCGTGACGACGTCCGCGAGCACCGACGACGGCGTGGGCCGACGGTCGGGTCCCGGGCTGTCGTGCACCACGAGCAGCCGTGCCGGCCCGGCCCCGGGGAGCAGCGCGACGCCCTCGGCGTGGTCCTCGCCCTGCCCGTGCGGCAGCTCGCCGACCAGCGGCAGCCGGTCGCGGCGGACGAGCAGGGCGGCGTCCGAGGCGGCCGCGTCCCGCCACCGGTACAGCCGCACCGGCCCGGACAGCGCCATGCTCGGCCCGGCGAGGACCAGCAGGTCGTCGCCGTGCGGGCACAGGTCGCGCACGCCGAGCCCGCCCAGGTCGAGCAGGTGGGTGCGGTACCGCTCCCCGTCCGGGAAGGCGCCGAGCACGAGCCGGCCGTCGTCCGCGGGGTCCGGCTGCGGGAGCAGCTCGAGGACGACCGCCCAGCCGCGCAGCACCGGGCCGCGCAGTCCGACGTAGACGGACTCGCCGTGCACGGCCAGGCCCTCGACGTCGAACCCGTTGTCCTTGCCCGGGATGCGCAGGAACGGGCCGAGCCGCGGGTCGTCCGCGAGCAGGTCCGCCAGGCCGACGCCGCCGGGCGCGCCGACAAGTGCGGAACAGACACCGGCGGCCGTGCGCAGCACCAGCTCGGGCGGCCCCTCGGTATAGGTCTCGACGGCGAGCCGCGCGAGGACGTACCGGTTCTCCTCCCGACGGACCTTGGCCAGCCGCTTCAACGCGCGCGCCGCGTCGTTGTCCGGCTTGACGCGGCGCCGCTTGAGGCTGTGCGAGCCGATCGCCCAGAGGAACCCGCCGGAGCGGGCGAGGCCCTCGATGTCCGCCTCCTGGTCCGGCGGCCCGGGCAGCCGCACCAGCTCGGCGAGCGGGAAGCTCACCGGCTTGTCGGCGACGGCGAGCGCGCGATCGAGCTCGAGCCGCTCGATGCTCGCGGTCTCGTCGCCGGCGAGCCACACGCTGGACCCCTCGACCCGCACGGCCGAGAGGTTCACGTGGTTGCCCGTGCGGACGGTGTCGCCCGCGAACCGCAGCTCGACCTGCCGTTCGAGCCTGAGGAGTCCGTCGCCCATCCCCCAGTTCTACCGGCGTCGGCGCGCCGGGGTCAGCAGGCCGCGGGCCGCCCGGCGGGGGCCGAGCTCTCGAACGAGACGTGCACGTGGTCCAGGTGGTTGGCCGTGGCGCCGCCGCGGTCCTCCATGGGCTGCCAGCCGCTGCCGTAGTTGATCTGCTGCTGCCAGATCACGTAGCTGATGCCCAGCGCCTGCATGTTCTGCAGGGCGCAGTCCGCGATGGCGTCGCCGCTCGCCCTGCCCACCATGAAGTCCGCCGCGAGGCCGGAGGGGTGGTCGGAGGCGTTGCCGCGGCTGGCGACGCCGAGCGTCTGCGGCTCGCCGAACTGGCAGCCCAGGAACTCGACGGCGTCGGACACCCAGGGCTTGACGGCGCCGAGGTTCGCGGTGTCCATCCCGCAGGAGGTGCTGCCGGAGCTCGTCTGCAGGGTCCGGCCAGCGAGCGCCTGCGTGGCGCGCTCCTCGGCCGCCGAGGCCTCCGCCTGCGCGGCCTCGGCCGCCTTCTCCTGCCGCGCGACCTCGGCGGTGGCGTGCTCGCCGGCGATCCGGGCGGCGTCGGCCAGTGCCGTCATCTCGACGGCGGGTGCCGAGCGCTGCGCCGGGATCGCGGGCGCGGGGGCGGGAACGGCGTCGGCGGCGAGCCGTGCCTCGGGTGTCGCGCTCGTGGGGAGCGCGGCGTCGACGGACGCCGTTAGCGGGGCGGCGGCCGCCAGGACGGCGACGACGCCGCCGGCGGCGAGTGCGAGCGCGGACCCGTGACGGACGGGACCGGGGACCGACCGGACCGCGTCCCCCACCCGACCGCGACGACGCCGTGGGGAGCTCGGCGCCGGCTGCGGCTGCTGGTGGGGGATCGCGGTGCGGCCTCGTGGGGAGCGATGCCGGGCCACTGCGACCTCTCGTGTTCAGCTGTCGGACGGCGACCGGGCCACGGGCGGTCCCGACGGGGATCGGCCCTGCTGGGGAGGTGGGCGTTCGGGGTCGCCCAGGGCCGTTCGTGATCGTCCCGTGATCCGGTCGAGACCGACGCTAGGGGGTTCCGGGCCGGGAGAGCGGGAGAGGTTGCCCCTGGTGAGACGATCGGATCGGGCCGAGCGACGAACGGCCGTTCGGGTGGTGACGGTCTCGCCGGGCGGTCGGTGCGGTGGTCGCGTTCACAGGTGCGGTGCCGTTCGGCGCGCCGTTCGCGACGGCTGCGGGCCGAGTTGCCCCGAACGCCCGGCCCCGGACCGCGGCGGTGCGTCCGTTCGGCCGAAGGTCCTGAGTGGAGCCGAGGCGGACCACAGGGGATCACCGACGTCCGACGTGGTCCACGAGCGCCCCGGGCGTGGGCCGCCGGTGTGCGTCGACCGGTCGACGATGAGGCCGTCTGATGCTCGGATCTCGAACGGTCTCCCGGGAGGACACGGGAGACCGGGGGCAGCGGCCCCGCCGCCCGCGGGTTCGAGCTCCGTCCTCGATCTCCGGGTCTCAGCCCCGCCCGCGATGCCGGCCGCCGAGCGTGCCGGGCAGTCCGCCGCGCTGGATGTACTCGGCCTCCTCGGCGACCTCGCGGGTGACGCACGGCCAGGGTGCGGCGATCCCGGACGCCTCGCGACACTCCCGGCAGTACCCGTGCGGATCGGGGGTGTGCTGCGCGAGCGTGCGCTGCAACAGATCGGGCATTCCGGACAAGATCGACGCAAGCGCCACTGACTGTCACCTCCTGGAACTGTGGCCGCGAAGGTAGTGCTCCGACTACGCGAGGTGACAGCCAGGGTCGTTGCGAACCGGTTAACGGAAGCCTGCTATCGGCGTACGGGCGAGGCGTCCGACCGGCGATCCGTGGGCGGGCGAAACGGTCGCCCGGAGCTCTTGCCGATGCCGGGTTCCTTCTCCGGCGAGTGCTCGAACGGAACCACCCGCTCGGGTGTCCCGTACCCGCTCGTGGCTCCTCTCCGCTACCCGCGGTGGCTGTGGCGCTCCGCGCACAGGCCCCCGTCTACCTGTGCCGCTCCGCCTCCGCCTGGAGCCGGGCGCGGTACTCCGCCCACCACGCGGCGTCACCCTCGGCGAGGTTGGAGTTGTCGGCGCGGAGGCCGGCGGAGCCGTCGACCGCCTCGCGGACGAGGTCGGCGTGACCGGCGTGCCGGTGCACCTCCGCGACCACGTGCACGAGGATCCGGCTCAGCGTGACGGGCCCGGACCACCACGGCACGTCGCCGGGGGAGTCGAGGTCGAGGGCGTCGATGGTGGCGTCCGCGTGGGCGTTGGCGTCGTGGAAGAGGATGACGATCCGTGCCCGCGTCTCGCCGGGCAGGGCCCACATGTCGTCGTTCGGCGCGGCGGTCTCCTCCGCCCACGGCAGCGGCTGCGGGAAGGGCCGGTCGAAGACCGCGCCGAAGTACCCCGCGACGACGACGGCGGTGTGTTTCACCAGCCCCAGCAGGTTCGTGCCGGTCGGCGTGAGCGGGCGGCGGGCGTCGAACTCGGAGACGCCGTCGAGCTTCCACAGGAGCGCCTCGCGGCCCTGTCGGAAGTAGTGGTGCAGCTCCGCCTTGACGTTCCCGCCGTCGCTCATGGCGCCGTCCTACCGGCTCACGCCGGGACCGGCACCTTCTTTCCCCGCCGCAGGTTCGCGACGACCGCCAGCTCCTCCGCGAACCGGCCCCGGAGCAGCGCCAGCACGCCCAGCGCGGCGACGCCGCCGGCGGCGGCCGCGGCGACCAGGGTGAGCACGTCCGAACCGACCGGGCGCAGCGCGGCGGCCACGGCCCAGCTCGCCAGCGCGACCGCCACGACAGCCGGCACGTGCTTGACGTACATCCGCAGCACCGCGCCCATCAGGCCCTCGGAGACGCGCGCGGAGAACCGCAGCATCACGAGGAAGTGCGCCAGGATGGCGACCGAGGCCCCGATCGCGACGCCGTTCACGCCCCACAGTCGCGCGCCGACCGAGCACAGCAGCACGACCTCGGCGGCGTAGAGCCACTGCCGCCACGCCGCCCGGTAGACCGCGCCGGTCGCGCGGGTGAGCGAGGTGCTGATCTTGTAGGAGGTGCGGGGCAGCAGGACCAGCGCGAACACCTGGACCGGCAGGATCACCGCGTCCCACTGCGAGCCGAGCAGGATGTGCACGACCTCGGGGGCGAGCACGAACAGCAGCACCGCGGCGGGCGCGGTCACCAGCGCGACGAGCGAGGAGGTGCGGACGTAGGCGTGCCGCAGCCGGGCGCCGTCGTCCCGCACCCGGGCCATGGCCGGGAACAGCGCCTTGTCCGCGGCACCGCCGATCACGTTCGCGGGCTCGGAGAGCAGGTTGTAGGCGCGCGTGTAGACGCCGAGCGGGCCGGTGCCCAGGACGTTGGCGACGACGAGGTTGTCCGCGTTCAGCGCGATCCAGTTGCCGAGCTGGGTGAGCGAGTACCCCGAGCCGAAGTTCAGCATCGGGCGCAGCCGTCCCCAGGCCGCGGACGGCGCCTCCACCGCCACCGACGGCCGCGTGAGCGCCAGGTACCCGACGCACTTGATCAGCGCCGCCGCGATCTCCGCCCAGGCCAGCGCGGTCGCGCCGAAGCCGAGCAGCGCCAGCACCACGGACACGCCGATGATCCCCGGCCCGGCCGCGACCAGGTCGACGACGGCCATCGGCCGGAAGCGCAGGTCCCGCTGCAGGAGCCCGGTGGGCACGGCGGTGGCCCCGGCCAGCACGAGTGTGACCGACAGCATCCGGAGCAGGCCGGAGTCCGCGGGCAGCCCGACCAGCCCGTTCACCGACGGCGCGAACGCGAACAGCAGCGCGGCGAAGACCGCGGAGAGCAGGATCGAGAACCAGAAGGCCGCCGCGACGTCCCGGTCGGTGAGCTCGCGGCGGTGCACCAGCGCCGCCGCCACCCCCAGCTGCGTGACGAGCTGGGTGAGCCCGACGACGAGCAGCGCCGCCGCGACCGAGCCGAACTCCTCCGGGGTGAGCAGCCGGGCGAGCACCACGGTCGCCGCGATCTGCAGCACCGCCTGCCCGACCGAGCCCGTGAAGGACCAGGCGAACCCGCGCACCGTCCGGGCCGTGAGGCTCGGCCGGGCCGGGCGCCCGGGGTTCGGGATCGGCTCCGTGGGCGGCTCCGGGGGAAGCGCCGTCATCGGCGCATCGCGGGGTGCACGCGACCGGCCACGGCGAGCCCGGCGTACCAGGCGAGCTGGGTGGCGGTGCGGCGCACGGTCTCGCCGCGGCGCGGCGGCGCGAGCAGGCTCTCCGGCGCCAGCCCGGACACGGCGGGATGGAACACCGAGTTCCCGACCCCCTTCGTCAGCATCAGGTCCGGCAGGCCGTCCCCGATGCGGCGGAGCTCCCGCGGGACCCCGTGGAAGCTCCAGCACTGCTCGAAGGGCGGCACGGGCCCGGGGTAGTCGAGCACGAACTCGAGATCGAGCACCTTGAGGCCCGCGTGAGCGTCCCACATGAGGTTGTGGGGGGAGAGGTCGAGCACGAACTTGCCGCGTTCGTGCAGGTCACGGGCGAAGCGTGCCAGCCGGCGGACGACGTCCGGCCGCAGCTGGTGCATCTCCTTCACCCCGGCGAGCGGGCGGACGAGGTGCCGCCCGACGTCCGTGTAGAAGGGCGTGAGCAGCCAGTTCGGCCCGTGCTCGAGCAGCTCGGGCACCTCGGGCAGGTCGGCGAGCTCCTGGCGGGCCCGCAGCTCGCGGCGGAAGGACTCGAGCGCGCCCGGCCGGAAGATCTTGCACACCGTCCGCCCGTGCACCGGGTGGTCGACGAGCGCGACCCGCGCCCGGTAGCCGGGGGAGTCCGGCGCCAGCATCCGCACCAGCGGGAACGGCACCGAGCAGGCCTCGATCAGGGCCGTGACGCGCGGGAGCAGCCGGGCCTGGACCCCGAGGTCGCCGAGGACCTCCAGGAAGTCCAGCGCCTGCTGCGGGCCCCGGGACACGTGCAGCGGCTCGTAGTGCTGCTCGGGCGGCAGCATGTGCAGCAGCCGGTGCGTGGTGCGTGCGCGGACCTCGTCGATCCGGTCGGCCATGCTGCGGACGCCGTGCACGACGCCGACGGGCGGCGCGACGTCGCAGGCGATCACGAAGGTGTGCGGGCCGCCGCCGGGGACCGGCTTGCCGCCGGGCCCCCAGTCGGCGCCGGCGAGCCCGGCCCGCGCGGCGGCGCGCTGTGCGGGGTCGAGCACGACGACGTCGAGGATCTCCAGGCCGCGCGCGATGCCGGCGACCGCCTCGTCGATCTGGTGTGCGGCGGCCTCGCGGACCACGAACACCACCAGTCCGCGCCAGGCCGGGATCTCGGCCGCGGGCCGGGCCACCAGGCCCCTCGGCGGCGTGACCGCGTCGCGTGCGTCGTCGATCGTCATCGTCCCCCCATCGGCCGAACCGTCGGCCGGACGGGGCGAGCATACGGGTGAGGTGAACTCGCGGTGAAGGAGCCCTGACGGAACGTCGACGATCATGGTTTTCGCCCGTGGCCAGGAGATGATCAGTACACGTCCCGCACGTAGCGGCCGTCGGCGACCAGCTGTTTCACGTAGGCGGCCGTGCGGTCGGCGTCCATCCCGCCGTGCGCGGCGACGACGTCCCGCAGCGCCAGGTCGACGTCCTTGGCCATCCGGCCCGCGTCGCCGCAGACGTAGAAGTGGGCGCCGTCGGCGAGCCAGCGCCACAGCTGGGCGCCGTGCTCGCGCATCCGGTCCTGCACGTAGACCTTGTGCCGCTGGTCCCGGGAGAAGGCGAGGTCGAGCCGGGTGAGCGTGCCGTCGGCCCGCATGCCCTCCAGCTCCTCGCGGTAGTAGAAGTCCGTCGCGCAGCGCTGCTCGCCGAAGAACAGCCAGTTCGGCGCGGTGTGCCCGCGGGCCCGCCGGTCCTCGAGGAACCCGACGAACGGGGCCACCCCGGTGCCCGGACCGACCATGATCATCGGGGTGGCGGGGTCGGCCGGGGGCCGGAACCGGGGCGACGACCTGACGAGCACCGGCGTCGGACCGTCGCCCGCCGCGTCGGCGAGGAAGGTGGAGCACACCCCGCGGCGGGACCGTCCGTGCCGGCTGGTGAAGCGGACCACCGAGACGGTCAGCGAGACGGCGTCGGGGCTGGTCAGGGGGCTGGAGGAGATCGAGTACTGGCGGGGCTGCAGGGCGGTCAGCGTGTCCGCCCACTCCTGTGCCGAGGCCCTGACCGGGTACTCGCCGAGGACGTCCGGGGCCTGCCGGTCCCAGGTCCAGCGGGCGAGGTCGGTGCCGTGCCCGGCCCGCAGCAGCTCCTTGAGCACCCGGTCGCCGGTGCGCTCGGCGACGAACGTGAGCAGCGCCGGGGAGATCCGGGTGATGTCGAGGTGCCGGCCCAGCGCCACGGCGAACGCCATGTCCGCGCCGCGCACCGTGACCGCCTCGTCGGCGGGCAGGCCGGTGAGCTCCAGCCACTCCTCGACGAGGTCGGGATGGTTGACCGGCCGGACGCTGAGGGCGTCCCCCGCCTCGTAGGAGAAGTCGTCCTCGCCGGCGAGGGTGAACCGGCGGACCTCCTTGGCCGAGCCGGGCAGGCTGAGCAGGCGGGCCTCGCGCAGCGTGGCGTCCACGGACACGGGCGCCGTCTCCGCAGGTGGGGCGGCCGGTGGCGGGACGGGCCGGGTGGTGGCCGGTGCGCACGTGCCGGCCGGCGCGCCCGTCAGCAGGCCCACGACCTGCTCGGTCCACGCGGCGGCCGGGCCCTCGAAGTCGGGGTCGCAGTCCACGCGGTCGAGCAGCCGGGTTCCGCCGAGCTCGGCCAGCCGCGTGTCGACCCGCCGGCCGTGCCCGCAGAACTCGGAGTAGCTCGGGTCGCCGAGCGCGAGCACCGCGAACCGCACGTCCCGCAGCGGCGGCCGGTCGCCGGCGAGGTCCTCCCAGAAGTCGGACCCCACGTCCGGGGCGTCGCCGTCGCCGAACGTGCTCGTGACCACCAGGAGGTCGGCGTTCGGGGGAAGAGCGTCCGGACAGGTGTCACCCATGCAGAGCAGCTGCGGATGCCGTCCGGCTGCGGTGAGCCGCGCCGCGACGGCCGAGGCGACGCCCTCCGCGTTGCCGGTCTGCGACGCCCACAGGACGACGAGCGGCCGTCCCTCCGGCGGGGCGTTCTCGGGCGCCCCGGCCGCGAGCCGCGAGAAGGTCCCGGCCAGCATGCCGTTGATCCACGCCGCCGCGTCCCGGCCGACGGGTGCCGCGGCGGGCAGCACGGGCACGCCCGGCGCCCCGCCCCGCTCCACCCCGGCGAGGAAGCCCGCGAGGTAGCGCCGCTCCGCCCCGGTCAGCACCGGCGGGGCCAGGTCGAGCCCCAGCGCCTCCCCGACCCGTCGCGAGTGCGGATCGTCGCTTCGACGACGATCGCCGCTCACGGGGGCCTCGGCGGGCGCGACCCTGGTCAGCGCGACCGCGCACGCCTTGAGCTCCGGTTGCAGGGAGGCGGGGTCGACGGCGTCGTTGGTCACCGCGTTGACGGCGAGGTCCTCGCCGAACAGGTCGCTCCAGTGGAAGGGCGCCCAGCACGTCCCGGGGCGCATCCGGTCGGTGACCACGGCGGGCAGCACCGCGCGCCCGCGCCGCGAGGACACGGCGACCCGGTCCCCGTCGGCGATGCCCGCGGCCTCGGCGTCCGCCGGGTGGATCTCGACGAACGGGCCGGGGTTGAGCTTCGTCAGCGCCGGCACCTTGCCGGTCTTGGTCAGCGTGTGCCAGTGGTGCTGGAGCCGGCCCGTCGTCAGGACGAGCGGGTACTCGTCGTCCGGCAGTTCGGCCTGCGGCATGTGCGGGCGGGGGAGGAACTGCGCCCTGCCCGACGGCGTGGCGAAGGACAGCCGCCCCTCGCCCCGGCGGCGCTGGCTGATCCCGTCGTTCAGGTAGCGCACCGGGTTGCGGTCCGGCCCGTCCGGCGCGGCCGGCCACTGCACCGGGGTGGCGCGCAGCCGCTCGTAGGTCACCCCGCGGACGTCGTAGCCCGTGGCCGGGTTCCAGGCCTGCTTGAGCTCCTCGAACACCTCCTCGGCCGACGAGTACGTGAAGTGCTCGGCGTAGCCCATCTCGCACGCCACCCGGGCGATGATCTGCCAGTCCGGCAGGGCCTCGCCCGGCGCCGCGACCGCCGGCTGCAGGAGCGTCATGTTCCGCTCCGAGTTGATCATCACGCCCTCGACCTCGGCCCACATGGCCGCCGGCAGCACGACGTCGGCGTGGCCGTTGGTCTCCGTGCCGGCGAAGACGTCCTGGGTCACCACGAACTCGCAGCGCTGCAGCCCGTCGATCACCGTCGCCCGGTTGGCCACGCTCGCGACCGGGTTGGTGCAGACGACCCAGCAGGCCTTGATCTCGCCCTCGGCCATCCGCGCGAACATGTCGATCGTCCCGGTGCCGACGTCCGCGCGGATCGTCCCCTCGGGCACCGCCCACAGCTCCTCGACGAACCGACGGTCGTCGGCGGAGAGCACGGCGCGCTGGCCGGGCAGCCCCGGGCCCATGTAGCCCATCTCGCGCCCACCCATGGCGTTGGGCTGGCCGGTCAGCGAGAAGGGGCCCGAGCCGGTCCGGCAGATCGCGCCGGTGGCGAGATGCAGGTTGACCAGGGCGTTCGTGTTCCAGGTGCCGTGCGTGCTCTGGTTGAGCCCCATGGTCCAGCAGCTCGTCCAGTTGGCCGCGCCGCCGATCAGCCGGGCCGCCTCGCGCAGGTCCGCCTCGGGCACGCCGGTGATCGCGGCGACGGCCTCCGGGGCGTAGTCCGCGAGGAACTCCGGCATCGCCTCCCAGCCCTCGGTGAACTCGGCGACGAACTCCTCGTCGACCGCACCCTGCTCGACGAGCAGGTGCAGCAGCCCGTTGAGCAGCGCGAGGTCGGTGCCGGGCTCGAGCTGCAGGAACAGGTCGGCCTTGGCGGCGGTCGCGGTCCGCCGCGGGTCGACGACGATCAGCTTCGCGCCCTGCTTGACGCGGTCCATCATGCGCAGGAACAGGATCGGGTGGCAGTCGGCCACGTTCGCGCCGACCACCAGGAGGACATCCGCGTGGTCGAGGTCGGCGTAGGAGCCGGGCGGCCCGTCGGAACCGAGCGACTGCTTGTAGCCGGTGCCGGCGCTGGCCATGCAGAGCCGCGAGTTCGACTCGATCCACCTCGTCCGCCAGAAGCCCTTGGCGAGCTTGGTGGCGAGGTACTGGGCCTCCAGGGTCATCTGCCCGGAGACGTAGAGCGACAGCGCGTCCGGCCCGTGCTCGTCGAGGACCGCCCGCAGCCGCCGCGCGGTCTCCGTGATCGCGGCGTCGACCGGTGTGGGCTCGGGCTCGGCGCGCCGGGCGGGACGGCGCAGCGCGGTGCGGAGCCGGCCGTCGGCAACGAGCATCTCGGCGCTGTGCGCGCCCTTGGTGCACAGCCGGCCGGCGTTGGCGGGGTGCTCGGCGTCGCCGCGGACCTTGCGGATCCGGGGGGACCCGTCCGGGCCGGGTTCGAGGTCCAGCACCATCCCGCAGCCGACGCCGCAGTAGGAGCAGACCGTGCGAACGCTGGTGAGCGGGCCGGGGTCCGGTGTGCCCACGCCTGATGTCCTCCGTGCCGTCGCGCTGCCGAACTGGGCGGGTTCTCGGTCACCCCGCCCGGTCGACGCTAGGAACGGGCGATTGCCGCCAGGTCAGCGCAATCGGTCCGCCGTGTCACATCCCGCTCACGACGGCGCCGACGGCGTTGTGCGGGGCGATCAGCCCGTGACCGCGGTCACGCGGACCGCGAGGACCGCGGCGAGCCCCGTGACCTCCAGGGCGCGGGCCGGGGCGCTGCCCGCGGCGACCACCACGGCGAGCCGGGGCCGCAAAGCGGCCGCCTCACTGAGCAGGGCGATCCCCGCGCTGCTGAGGTAGGGCACCGCGCTCAGGTCGACGACGAGCGCGCGGCCGGGCTCGCGCGCCGGTAGCAGCTCCCGTGCCACGGCCTCGCGCCCGGCCAGGTCGACGTCGCCGGTGACGACGAGGATCCGCTCGTCCTCGGGCCCGGTCCGCCAGGCCGTGCCCACCGGGACCGGCACGACGGTCCGGTGCCGCGCCGCCGCGGCGGGCGCCGGCGGCGCGGTGCCGGGCGGGACCCGGAAGGCCACCCGGGTGCCGTCCGCGCCCCGCTCGATGCCCAGCTCCTCGCCGAGCTCGCGCAGCACCCGCAGGCCGTGCCCGCGGTAGCCGGAGTCGGCGGGGACCGGGCGCCAGCGCCCGCGGTCGGTCACGGTGACCTCGACGGCGCCGTCGCCCGCCCGTGCCAGGGACCAGGTGAAGTCGCCGCCGCCCTCCGGATAGGCGTGCTCGACGGCGTTGGCCGCCGCCTCGCCGAGGGTGAGCTGGACGTCGTCGGCGGTCTCGGGCGGCACCCCCGCCTCGACCAGCCACGCGGCGGCGGCGCGCCGCATTGCGCGCAGGCTGGTGGCGCCGGCCGGGTGGGTGCCGGTCACCGGGGCCGGGACGGTCCGCACGACGAGCAGGGCGACGTCGTCCGTGGGGGCGTAGCCGCCGAGGACCCCGCGCACGACCTGCTCGGTCAGCGCGGCCGGATCGAGGTCCGCGTGCTCGCGCACGACCGCGGCGAGCCGGCCCAGCCCGGCGTCGAGCACCTCGTCCCGGGTCTCCACCAGGCCGTCCGTGTACAGCACCAGCGAGGTCCCGGCGCCGAGGACCTCGACGCCCTCGGGTCGAGGCGGCCGCGCGGGGGTGCCCAGGACGGTGCCCTCGCCGCCGGCCAGGAACCGGGACCCGTCCCCGTCGAGCAGCAGGACGGGCGGGTGCCCGGCCGAGGACCAGCGCAGCACCCCGTCCGACCAGTCGAAGGTGAGGCAGGCGCAGGTGCTGCCCGCCGAGCCGGGGACGTGCGCGGCGAACCGGTCGAGGCGCTCCAGCGCGGCGGCGGGGGAGCGGCCGTCGAGCAGGTGCCCGGCCAGGGCGCTGCGCAGCTGCCCCATCACGGCGGCGGCCGCCGGCCCGTGTCCGACGACGTCCCCGATCACCAGGGCGACCCGGGTCCCGTCGAGGGGGAGCAGGTCGTACCAGTCGCCGCCGGCCTGGGAGTACTCCGCCGACGGCGTGTACCGGGCCGAGGCGGCGAGCCGGGCCAGGGCGGGCAGCTCGCGGGGCAGCAGGCTGCGCTGCAGCACGGTCGCGACCTCGCGCTCGGCCTCCAGCAGCCGGGCCCGGTGCAGCGCCTGGGCGCACTGGTCGGCCAGCGACTCGGCGGTCGCCCGCTCGGTGGCGCTCGGCACCCGGCCGAGCGGCAGGCCGACCGTGAGCAGACCGGGCCGGTCGGCCGCCTCGAGCGGGAGACACCCGAGCGAGCCGTACCCGTGGCGTCTCAGGGCCTCGCGGGTCCGCTCGTGGCGCCCCGCCCAGCCGAGGTCCGCCGCCTCGGCCGTCCCGTCCTCGAGCAGCCACAGCGGCGGCGCGCCGGGCAGACCCGCGAGCAGGCCGTCCGGGCGGGCGGTCAGCGCACCGCCGTCGGCCAGCCGCTCGTCCTCCCAGCCGACGACGGCGGTGCTGTGCAGGCCCTCCTCCCCGGCCTCCCACACGGCCACCCCGCACGGTCCGAGCAGCTCCCGCACCTGCTCGACGGCCACCTCCGCCACCCGGGCCGGCGTGTCGGCGGCCGACAGTGCGGCGGTGGCCCGCTGCAGCAGCCCGAGCTGGCGGTTGGCCTCCTGCTCGCGGCGCAGCAGCCGCTCGCGCTCGGCCTCGGCGCGCTGCCGCTCGGTGATGTCCCGGCCGATCGCCTGCAGCCGCCCGCCGGCGAACCGCATGGACAGCTCGACGGGGACGGTGCCGCCGTCGCGCCGGCGCAGCTCCCAGACCTCGCTCACCGGCGCGCCCAGGCGCAGCCGCGCGAGCAGCCCGTCGAGCCGGTCCCGGTCCGCGGGTCGCACGATGTCGGCCACGGACAGCCGCAGGTGCTCCTCGCGGGTGTACCCGAGCATCGCGCACGCGGCCGGGTTGACATCGGTGTAGTGGCCGTCGGCGTCGGCGAGCCAGATCCCGTCCGTCGCGCGCTCGGCGAGCAGGCGGTAGCGCTCCTCGCCCTCGCGGACGCGCGCGTGCGCGTGGACGCGTTGCAGGGACTCCCAGCACCGGACGACGACGGCGTCGAGCAGGGCCACCTCGTCCGGTGTCCAGTGCCGGGGCGTGGCCTGGTGCACGGCCATCGCCGCGACGAACCGGCCGCCCTTGTGCAGCGGCGTGCAGATCACGGCCGCGATGCCGGTGCGGTGGTAGATCTCGCGCTGCTCCGGCAGCACCCGGGGATCGGTCTCGGCGTCGTCGAGCACGTAGGGCACGCCCTCGCGCATGCAGCGCAGCGTGTCGGCGCTGAACTCCGACATCGCCATCCGGCCGCTCAGCGGCGGCAGTCCCCGGGCGTAGCTGCCCGTCATCGTGAAGTGGTCCTCGTCCGCCTCCGCCTCCGCGTAGGCGGACCGGTCGACCCGCAGGTGCTCGCCCAGCATCCGCGCGACGACCCGCATGATCTCCTCGGGGTCCTCCAGCGGCTGCAGGGCGCGCTCGAGGTCGGCCGTGAAACGCCGGTCCGCGACACCGGTGGTGGTGGGCGGATCGGGCACCGGGAGATCGTAGCCAGGGCGCGGGATCGCCGCAGGTGGGCGAGGTCCCGTGCCCAGCCTTCGGTGGGCGCTACGGGCCCAGGGCGAGGTCGAGCACCGCCCCCGCCACGAGCTCCGGTGCCGTGACCTGGGCGAGGTGGCCCTGCCCCGGCAGCACCGCGACGCGGGCGGCGGGCAGCGCCCCCGCCAAGGTCGCGACCACGGCGCGCTGGCCGGCCGGGCTCCGCTCGCCGTCGAGCAACAGGGTGGGCATGGCGAGGTGCGCGTACGACGCGGGGTCGAGGATCCGGGCCGTGGCCGTGCGCAGCTCGCGCGGGATCGTCGGGGCGGCCCCGACCCGCGCCGACCACGACGGCAGCGCCCGCATCGCGGCGACGTCGGCCTCCGGGACCTCCAGCACCTCGCGGAGCGTCGTCTCCACGGCCGCCTCCCGCTCGCCGCGCACGACGAGCTCCTCCAGCCGGTCCAGCAGGGGCGCCGGATGATGGGCGGTGCCGGCGAAGGCGGGCTCGTAGAGCGCCAGCCGGGCCACGTCGGGCGAGCGGAGCGCGGTGCCGAGGGCGCACGTGGCGCCGTAGGAATGGCCGTAGAGCGTGACCGGGCCGCCCGCGCGGGCGGCGACGGCGGCCGCCACGGCGGCGAGGTCGTCGTACTCGCGCTCGATCGCGTAGTCGGGCCCGTCGTCGCTGATCCCGCGGCCGCGGCGGTCCACCGCGTGCACCGTGACGTGCGGGGCCAGCAGCGGCACCACCCGGTCGAGGGTGGTGTGGTCGGCCATCGCCCCGTGCACCATGACGACGGGCGGGCCGTCGCCGCTGGTCCAGAAGCCGATCCTGGTGCCGTCGGGCGCGACGACGTGGTCGGCGATCGTGGTCGGCGAGGAAGTCACGAGGTGGCACCTCCGGGTCGGGGACGCGCCGATCGCGTCCGGCCCGGGAAGTGTGGGTGCGGCCGCTGTCAGGCCGCTGTCGGTCGGCTGTCGGCCCCGAGAACACGACGAGCGGCCGGAGCCGCGTCGTGGTGGATGGGTGCCCCCGGCAGGATTCGAACCTGCGCTCCCGCCTCCGGAGGGCGGTAGATGTCGTGATCGCCCACGTCCTCCAGCATCCTACCTGGGCTTTCTGTTCGCGTCCTGTGTCTGTGGTGCCCTCCCCGCTGCTGTAGTTCGTTCCACGAGGCATTCCACGGCGAGTGTTCTCAGTGGACGAGTTGGAGGCCTCGTGCTCGGCGAGTCCGCGTAGGTCGTGAAGTTGAACGTCACGAGTCGGCGGTCGGGAGGTCGCCGTGCTGACGCACCGCCGAGGCCGAGACCGAGGAGTCTGGTCGATCCCGGTCTCGCCTCGCGAGTGATAAGCCCGGTCGCCGATGTCGGCGTCGGGCTCTTCAGCCCGGGGTGTCGTGGCAACGCGGTGTGCTCAGCCGTGGAAGGCGATGAACTCGAGCTGCACGTCGTCTGGGTCGCAGAACGTCACCAGCGAGAGCGGGAAGCCCGCCATGGGGTACACGCCGGAGTTCGATACGCCCTGGCCCTCCAGGTGCGTCACCCAAGCGTGCAGTGCGTCGACCGACTCGACCTGGAAGGACAGGTGATCCAGGCCGGTCCGGGTAGGGTCGAAGCCGTCCCCCGTGTTCGCCGGGTGGTGATCGATTCCCAGGGTGAACGACCCGTCGGGCGGACCGAGCACGATCGTGTGACCGTTCGCCTCGCTGCGGTAGTGGCGTACCTGAAAGAGGCGGCCGAGCCCAAGCACCCGCTCGTACCAGGCAGCGCTCGCCTCGATGTCGGTGACCGTGATGCCGATGTGATGGATCCCGGTGAGCGTCGGGCACACCGTGGCCTTGGCGGCTGGCACCGTGTCGGTGGGGGTCATGTCGTCCTCCTCACGGTCGATCAGGCGGGTGGAGTTGGGGCAGCTGCACCGAGCGTAGAGAAGATCGACGCGAAGGCTGCGTGGTCCGGCGGGACGAACGGTGGGCGGGCGGGAACCGACGCGATGACCTCGACGAACTGCCTGGCCATACGGCCGGACGCGCTGGGCAGGTGGGAACCGAAGATGGTCGTAGGTTGCAGCCGTGCGACCTCGTTGGCCGCCGCCCGGAAGCGGGCGTGGTCGACGAGCTGCGTCCACGGCGAGTCGAACGCCGCCCAGCCGACGATTCCGTCGACGAGGTCCGCTTCGGGAACGTCGTCGCAGTTCTCCGGGACGCTCGGCAGGATCGCACCGAACGTGTCAACTGTGTACATCGCGCCGGTCAGCTCGTCGAGCAGGCCGGTTGTCATCGGATTGTCGAACAGCGGTGGCCGCATACCGCGGAGGTAACGGTCTCCCACGTCGATTCGGTCCCCGGGCTGCAGCGCCCTCACCCGATCGAGGGGAACGGGCCACCATGTGGACATGCGCAACGCGCCGAGGCCATGTGTCAGCAGGCGAGCCGCCGGAGCCAGTGACATGACCCGCTCGAGATTGCCGGTGTGATCGGCGTCGTCATGGGTGAGCCAGATCCAGCGGATGTCTGCCGGGTCCACGATCGAGCGCAGCGCGTGCTCGAACTCCTCGCCGTCCATGGCGAGCCCTGTGTCCACCAGGACCGGCTCCCTGGCAAGAATTACGTACGCGTTCACGACCAATGTGCCGATGCCCGGAATGGGCAAGCTGCTAGGCAGGACGTGGACATCGTTGCCGACGCGGTAGATGGGGTCCATTCCCTTCGCCTTCCTTCGTGCGCGTCAGATGACCTACGAGAGCTCGTCCCCGTGTCGCGTCCTGCGCGTCTTCGCCGGAGGAAGCGATCGCGGCGGCCGCCCAAGCAGCAGCGATTCCAGCTGTCGCTGCTCGTCCTGGATGAGAGCGGCCCCACCAGGCACGTGAGCCGGTATGAGCGCCTCGTCCATCTGGACGACCAGCCCGTGACGTCCGCAACACGCTGCAGCAGCCGCTCGCCGATGTCGGCGAGGCGTACGCCCTCGGGCTCGCCGAAGTAGAGGATCCGAATGACGTCGTACTGCTGCGCCGTAAGTCCCCAGCGGGCGTAGAACGAAGGTTCGCGTCTCGGCCATGAGGTGCTCCGGTGGTGGAGGGGATGCCGCCATGATCGAGACAGCGCTGCGCTCCGGCATCGGGCAGGCCCCCATCTTTAGGTCATTCGGCCCCCAGAAGATGGCGGGCGGCGAAGGAAATGAGCTCCGACCGACCCCCGACGCCGACCTTGGCGGCCAGGTTGGCGATGTGGCGTTCCACGGTCTTGGGAGACAGGTACAGGCGGGCGGCGATGTCCCTGGTGGAGAGTCCTTCGGCCAGCAACGTCAACACTTCGGCCTCTCTGGAGGTCACCCCCGCCGAGGTCACGGCTTCGGGCAGGTTCGCTGTCGACCGGTGGCGGCGGGGTACCGGGGCGCCGGCCTGCCGGAGCAGCGAGCGGCAGGCGGAGGCCACCGCGGGCGGCCCGGCCGCGTCGAAGAACGCGAGCGCGTCGGCCAGCCAAAGCTTCGGGTTCCCCCACCGGTCACGTATCGCTGCCTCGGCCACCAGGCGGCGGGCGTGGTGGCGATACCAGTCGCAGGGGGCCAGGTCGGCATCGGCCGTGGCGAAGGTTTCCTCCGCCTCTGCGAGATGGCCCCGCCGGCCCAGATGGACCGCGCGGGCGTGGCCCACCCATCCACGGATCAGCCAGTACACGGTCAGGCCCGAGGCCTCCACCTCCGCCACGGCGGCTGGCCCGTCGTCGCGGTCGAGGGTGTGCAGCAGCGCCCACAGACCCCGGTGAGGTGCCGTGACCGGTGTGTCTCGCAACAGCTCCATACCCGCGTCGAGCTCGGCCAGGGCCCGGCGACGGTCCTCCCGGACCAGCCACAGCAGCGCCCGGGCCATGAGGGCGGCGTCGCCACGGACCTCGCGATGGCCAGCGGACACGGTGACGGCGTTGTCGATGGCCGCTTCCATCTCCGCGCGCTGATCCAACAGAGCATGACCGACCGCTTGCAGGACGTATCCCAGGCCGGCGACGAGAGGAAGCCGCAGCCGGCTGGCCTCGGTGACGCACGAACGAGCGGCTTCGATCACGCCCTCGGGTTCGGCACGACTGAGCGACCAGGCGGCCATCTGCAGGCTGACGGTGGCGGCGGTCGCCAACGCGCCGGCATCGATTGCGGCTTGGCGGGCTTGCGCGAGCCGGTCCAGCGGACCGCCACCGAGGAGATCGATCGTGCCCAGCTCGTGGAGCGCCCGGATGCGCCACAGGCGAAGACCGTGCTGGTCGGCCAGAACCAGCGCGGCGGTGAAGGCCTCTTCGGCCGCGGCGAGGTCGCGCTGGCGCTCGCGTTGCCCGAGTACCTCCAGTGCCTCGCAGGCCAGCTCGTAGCGTCCGTGCGTCTGTGCGGTGGCCAGTGCCGTCATGGCCAGCGTTCCGGCGTCGTCAAGCCGGCCTTCCCCGACGGCCACCCGGGCGGCCAGCATCTCGGCCTCGCCGACAACGCCTCCGGATTCGGACAGCTCCTCGGCGAGGCGGAGCTGGTCGCGGGCCCGAGGCCAATCGGCTGAGACGATCGCGGCCCGAGCCAGCAGCAGATGCGCGCGCGCCCGGCGTGCCGGTGGCGCGGCCACGGCACCGAGACCCGACAGCAACCGCTGCCCGACCTCGCTGACGCGGTGCGCGCTACCGGTCGCGACGAGCACCTCGCACAGCACCTCGTCGATCTCGGCGGCACGTCGAGCATCGTCGCCGACCAGGTTCCTGGCCCGCTCGAGCGTGGCCTCGGCGCTGGCCAGAGCGCCCCGTGCGAACGCGCGTCGTGCCGACTCGAGGTGTAGTTCGGCGGTCCGGGCCGGCTGCCCCGCCGCCTCGGCAAGCTCGGCCGCGAGTTCGCACCACTGTCCGGGCAACCCAGGATGTGCCTGCTCGACGGCGTGCAGACCGTTCGAAGCGAGGAGAACCCGTTCCGGCGGGACGAGCTGGGCGAGAATCGCCTCGCGGGTCAGGGCATGGCGAAATCGGAACCCGCCGTCGCCGGACGCAGCCGACAGCAGCTGGGCCTCGGCAGCCCGACGAAGGTGGGTGACCACCGCGGCCTCGTCCTCGCCTTTGATCATGTCGGGCAGCAGGCGCCAGTCGAAACTCCGGCCGAGCACCGCGGCCGCTCCCAAGAGGTCCCGTATGCCCGGCACCGCCGCGATACGTCGGCGAACGGTCTCGGCGAACGTCGCGGGAACAGCAACACCGAACGAACGATCCAGCGTCCAGCCCTCGGGCGTCTTCTGCAGCTCACCGGCTTGCGCCATCGCCGCGAGCAACTCCTCGACCAGGAACGGCAGACCGTCGGCCCGTGGCACCAGCGCCTCGGTCAACGCGGCGGGAACGGGCAGGCCGCCCAGACAGCCCGCCGCAACCGTCGAAACCTCGTCCGCGGTCAGTCTTCGCAGCTGCAGAAGAGACGCCGAGCGCCGAGCCGCCAGGTCGTGGACCCGCGACATGGCGAGCGTCGGTTCCTCGTCGCGAAGCGTGAGCAGGCACAGGATCGGCTGGTCGGCTACGTTGTCGGCCAGATACTCGACGACCTCAACAGTGTCGGCATCCGCCCATTGCAGATCCTCCAGCACGAGCACACAGCCGACGCCGGCGTCCACCGCGGCGAGCACCCTGAGCACGGCCTCGCCCAGCACGACGACCGATACCTCCCCAGGCGGCTCGCCGGGGAGGCGCCACTCCGGAATCAGTCGGCCCAGAATCGGCCGAAACGGAGCCAACTCAGCGGCCTGTGGCGGGCCCGACCGGCGCATGTGGGAGAACAACGCCTCGGCGAATGGCCGAAGAGCATTCGGGCGGTCGCGCCCAACAGCGCGACCGATCAGCACCGGGACTTGTCGTGCACCCGCATCCGCGGCAGCCTCCCGAACCAGACGAGACTTGCCGACACCTGCCTCGCCGAGGACTACCAGCGTCGTGCCGTGACCCGTGGCCAGGCGATCGAGGGCGGAGTGCAACACCCCCAACTCCTGGTCGCGACCCACCAGCACCGGGCACAACAGCTCCGGCATGCACTGAGCATGCCACCAGAACACGGGCCGCTCGAGACTGATCTGCTCGTGCTCACGCGGCGCCAGATCCCGGCCAAGGGCAGCGAGATCAATCAGCTATCAAGCTGGCCGCCGAGCTGGACTGGCGCGGTGGTAGCCCTGGACGCTCGGCACAACGAGCGGGGCAGAGCCGACCATCTGGTGAGCGACGAGCATCACGTTCCCCGTGACGATCAAGGCGAACCTGCCCCCACTGCCGGCTGCCGAGCGAGCGCCCCGAATGCAGTAGGTAAGTAGGTCCCCCGGCCGCCGAGTTCGTGCGACAGCCGCGCGCCGAGGCACGTGGGCGGCTACACCGTTACGCCGGCGACGGAATCAACGCCTCGAGCATGTAGTCGAGTTCAGTCAGCGGTCCGAATCAGGGGCAGGGTCAGGACGGGCAGTTGGGCTCCGGCCGTGCACCAGCGAGCCAGGCGGTCGCGTGCGGAGGCAGTATCTCCCCACAGGATGAGCTCGTCGAGCAGCGTGTCGGCGGACGCAGGAACCTCGGTGCGGTTGGATTCAGGTCCGCGCGGCGCACGCGGCGAACAGGTCGTTCACCCCGATCCACTCGCCGGGAGGGCAGAGGCCGAGCGCGGCACTCACGGTCTGGCGGCGCGGCCGCGGTCTTCTGGCCCTTGATCTGCTCGACCCGGCTGAACTCGTCGATCGAGGCGTGCCGCGGCCAGCGTTTCCACAGCCGCGGATCACCTCGTGGCCGGGTTGACCGAGCGCCTTGCGGCCCTTCGGGGTCAGCGTGAGCCGGGGCCCGTCCAGCCGGGCGAGCCCGCCGGCATGCAGCAGCAGCGGCCAGGCGAAGGAGGCGATCGCCTCGTCGGGGTAGAAGTCCCCAGCGACGAGCGCCTCCGCGACCTTTCGCGTCGTGACCGCCGACGGACGGCGTGTCTTCTCGCTGCACCGCAGCTTCCCGGCCGCGCACAGCTGCAGGACCGCGGTCAGGTTGCCGAGCGCCTCCGGCTCGGTGTGCCGAACAACGGACAGCGCAGCAGCCCCGGGGTCCACGACCGCACCGTAACGACGCGGCAGACCAGGCCGCGATCGAGGCGCATCCAGCCACTCGTTCACATCCTGTGTGTCGGCCTGCCGCAAGCAGGGTGACAGCACGTGACCGGAGCTGGCGGATGGGAGGCAGCCCGAACACGGTGGGGACGACCGAGCAGCAGCCCGCCACCGCCCCGCCGAAGCGGGTACCGACCCTCAGACCCCGAGCGGGCTGCGGCGGAGCAGGGCTCTAACCAGGTTCCATGCCGAGTGTTGACCCCTCTGCCGGCCACTGTCAGCGATGCTGCGTCGAGCGTGGAGCGGCTCGTGGAATGAGTTCGTTCCACGAATCATTCCACGAAGGTGCTTCAGAGGTTGTTCATCGCAATGACGCTGAGCGATACGTGCAGGTCAACGTGGTGCCCCCGGCAGGATTCGAACCTGCGCTCCCGCCTCCGGAGGGCGGTGCTCTATCCCCTGAGCTACGGGGGCGACTCCCGCTCGCCGCGTTCCCGCGGCGTGCAGGAGAACCCTACAACACCCCTGGATCAGTTCTGCGGGAGGGGTTGCGCGGCCCGCTCGGCGAGCAGCTGCCGCATCAGGTCGGCCTCGGAGGTCTGCGCCGACAGCGCCTGCGCGGCGAGGTTGCGGACCTCGGGCACGGCCGCCCGCTCGGCCGCGTACCGCAGCATGTCCGTGCCGCCGAGGTGGTGGCGCAGCATCAGCTGGAGGAACAGCGTGTCCAGCTGCGTGCCGCTCGCGGCCCGCAGGTTCCTCAGGTCCTCGTCCGTCGCCATGCCCGGCATCCGGGCGGCGCCCGCGGACGGGGCGGCCGACCCGTCGGAGGTGGCGTGCCCGTGCCCGGTGTCCCCGGGCCCGGCCATCCACGTCATGTACGGCCGTCCCGTGGGGAAGGCGGGAGCGCCCCACAGCCCGAGCCAGCCCTGCATCCGCCCGATCTGCTGGAGCTGCGTGGTCTCGATGTCGAAGGCCAGCTGCTTGACCTGCGGGTCCGAGGTGTGGTCCCGGGCCCACGAGGCCATCTCGACGGCCTGCTCGTGGTGCACCGTCATGTCCTGCGCGAACCCGACGTCGACCGAGTCGGCCGACGGCGTGGTGGTCCCCGCCGAGCCGGGCAGCCCGACCAGCATCCCGGCGGCCCCGCCGATCAGCAGCAGCGCCACCGCGGCGGCGATCACCACCAGGGGACGGACCCACCGCGGCTCGCGGCGACCGGGGTCGGCCGCCGCGTCCGGCTCGGCGAGGTCCGTGGCCACGGGGCTCACTGGCCGCCGGAGCCCGGGTCGGGCATCGTGCCGCCGGTGGTGCCGGAGCCGCGCTCCGCCACGATCGTGCCGCCGTTGATCTCCGAGACGGTCGGGGTCGGCTCGAACGGCGGCGGGTTGTCCTGGTCGAACGCGCCCGGGCCGAGCGCCTGGCAGGTCGCGCCGATCTCCGGGTAGTTGTACTGGTTGCGGCGCAGCGCGGTGATGAACTGGTCGACCCGCGGGTCGTTCGCGTCGCTCAGCTTGAGCTGGTGGTTCCAGGCCTGCAGCGAGATCGGCTGGTCGAGACCCGGGTAGGGGGACATCACGGTGTACGGCTGGCCGTCGACCTTCGCCGAGAGGGTGTCGAGCGCCGCCCCGGTCACCTGGTCGGGGTTGTAGGCGATCCAGACCGCGCCGTGCTCGAGCGAGTGCACGAGGGTCTCCTGGCGCACCGCCGTCGGGTAGACGATGCCGGTGCACGCGGCCCAGTACTGGTCGTGGTCCCCGCCCATGGGCGGCGTGTGGGTGTAGGCGACCCGCGTCGGGCCGACGACATGGCCCTGGCCGGACCCGGTGTAGTTGTCCGTGACGACGCCGGGGATCTGCGTCGACGGGTCCCTGTTGGTGTCGCTCGGCGTGTACGCGGCGAGGGCGTCCTGGGCGGCGCTGTTCTCGTTGTTCTTGTAGACCGCGTAGCCGAAGATCGCGCCGGCGAACAGCACGACGACCAGTACGCCCGCGATCAGTCCCCACGGCGTCGAGCGCCGGGTGACGACCGAGTTGCGGGCCTTGCTCCGACTCGCCTTGCTGCTCTTGCCGCTGGCCATGAACCGTCCAGATGATCGGGGGTCGAGCGACCGTCACCCATCCGGCGGTCGCGCCCAGGCAGTGTAGGAGCGCCGCCTGAGAAACCCCCGAGTGCCACCTCCTATCCTCGTGGGGTGACTCCCGACGTGCTCGCCGACCTGGTCCGTGTCGCCGCGCTGGACGTGCTGGCCGCGCGCGGCCTGGCCGCGGACGCGCTGCCCGCCGACGCGGGCGTCGAGCGGCCCCGCAACCCCGAGCACGGCGACTACGCCACCAACCTCGCGCTGCGCACGGCCAAGAAGGCCGGCGTGGCCCCGCGGGACCTGGCGGGCTGGCTGGCCGAGGACCTCGCGGGCCGCCCCGGGATCGCGTCGGCCGAGGTCGCGGGTCCGGGCTTCATCAACCTGCGGCTGGCGGCGGACGCGCAGGGCGCCCTGGTCGGCGAGGTGCTGGCGGCCGGCGAGGCGTACGGCACCGGGGACGAGTACGCCGGGCGCAACGTGAACCTGGAGTTCGTCTCCGCCAACCCCACGGGCCCGCTGCACCTCGGCGGCACCCGGTGGGCCGCGGTCGGCGACGCGCTGGGCCGGGTGCTCACCGCCCGGGGCGCCAAGGTCACCCGCGAGTACTACTTCAACGACGCCGGTGCCCAGATCGACCGGTTCGTCGCCTCCCTGGTCGCGGCGGCGGAGGGCGAGCCCGCCCCGGAGAACGGCTACGGCGGCGCCTACATCGCCGACATCGCCGCGCGGGTGCTCGAGGCCGAGCCGACCGCGCTCGGAGCGCCGGACCGGGACGAGATCTTCCGCCGCGTCGGCGTCGGCCTCATGTTCGCGGAGATCAAGCAGGACCTGCACGAGTTCGGCACGGACTTCGACGTCTGGTTCCACGAGAACTCGCTGCACGAGTCCGGCGCGGTCGAGGCGGCCGTGAACGCGCTGAAGGAGAACGGCAGCCTCTACGAGGCGGACGGCGCCTGGTGGCTGCGCTCCAGCGACCACGGGGACGACAAGGACCGCGTCGTCATCAAGAGCGACGGGCGGCCGGCCTACATCGCCGGCGACATCGCCTACCTGCGGGACAAGCGGGCGCGCGGCTTCGACCTGTGCATCTACATGCTCGGCGCCGACCACCACGGCTACGTCTCCCGGCTCAAGGCGGCCGCGGCCGCGTTCGGCGACGACCCCGCCGTGGTCGAGGTGCTCATCGGCCAGCTGGTCAACCTCGTCAAGGACGGCCAGCCGGTGCGGATGAGCAAGCGGGCGGGCACGGTCGTCACGATGGAGGACCTGGTCGAGGCCGTCGGCGTCGACGCCGCCCGCTACTCGCTGATCCGCTCGTCCGTCGACTCCGCGCTGGACATCGACCTCGACCTGCTGGTCAAGCGGAGCAACGACAACCCGGTCTTCTACGTGCAGTACGCGCACGCCCGGCTGGCCTCACTGGCCCGCAACGCCGCCGACCTCGGCGTCGAGCCCGGTACCGGGTTCGGGCTGCTCGAGCACCCGCGCGAGGGCGACCTCATCCGTACACTCGGGGAGTTCCCGGAGGTCGTGCGCGCGGCGGCCGAGCTGCGCGAGCCGCACCGGGTGGCGCGCTACCTCGAGGCCCTGGCCAGCGCGTACCACAAGTTCTACGACAGTTGCCGCGTCCTGCCGATGGGCGACGAGCAGGTCACCGAGCTGCACCGCGCCCGGCTCGCCCTGTGCGTCGCGGCACGGCAGGTGCTCGCGAACGGGCTCGGCCTGCTCGGCGTGAGCGCACCGGAACGGATGTGAGGACGGACCCGTGAGAGCGCACCCCGCCGGCCCCCTGCACGGCGGCATCCAGGCGCCGCCGGAGACCGCGGGCCCCCGCCCGACGGGCGCCGCCGAGCTCGACCACCTCGCGCCGGCCGTCTGGCCGCGCAACGCCCGCCGCGGGGCCGACGGCGCGCTGCGTGTCGCCGGCGTCGACGTCCGGGAGCTGGCCGGGCGGTACGGCACCCCGCTGTTCGTGATCGACGAGGCGGACTTCCGCTCCCGCGCGGCCGAGTTCGCCGCCGCGTTCGGGGCCGAGTCCGTGCACTACGCCGCCAAGGCCTTCCTCAGCACCGAGATCGCGCGCTGGGTCGCCGACGAGGGCCTGTCGTTGGACGTCGCGAGCGGCGGCGAGCTGGCCGTCGCGCTGCGGGCGGGTTTCCCGGCCGAGCGGATCGCGATGCACGGCAACAACAAGTCCGTCGCCGAGCTGGCCGCCGCGGTCGAGAGCGGCGTGGGCCGGGTCGTGCTGGACTCGTTCCACGAGATCGTCCGGCTCGACGCGGTGGCCGCCGACCGGGACGTCGTCCAGCCGGTGATGATCCGGGTGACCGTGGGCGTCGAGGCGCACACGCACGAGTTCATCGCGACCGCGCACGAGGACCAGAAGTTCGGGTTCTCGATCGCCGGCGGGCTCGAGTCCGACGCCGCCGAGGCCGCCCGCCGCGTGCTCAAGGCCGGCAACCTGCGGCTCGTCGGCCTGCACAGCCACATCGGCAGCCAGATCTTCGACACCGAGGGCTTCGAGGTGGCGGCGCACCGCGTCGTCCGGCTGCTGGCGGATCTGCACCGCGAGCACGGCGCGGCCGCCCTCGCCGACCTCACCACCCTCGACCTGGGCGGCGGCATCGGCATCGCGTACCGGCCGGACGAGGACCCGCTGTCCGTCGAGGCGCTGGCCAAGGAGCTGCGCGGGATCGTCGAGCGCGAGTGCGCCGCCGCGGGGCTCGAGGTGCCGGAGATCGCCGTGGAGCCCGGGCGCGCCGTCGCCGGCCCCGGCGGGATCACGCTCTACGAGGTCGGCACGCTCAAGGAGGTCCCGCTCGGCGTCGGCTCGCGGCGGTACGTGAGCGTCGACGGCGGGATGAGCGACAACATCCGCACCGCCCTCTACGACGCGCTGTACGACTGCCGGCTCGTGTCCCGGTCGTCGGCGCTGGACTCGCTGCCCGACGGTGCCCACCCGGCGCTGTCCCGGGTGGTCGGCAAGCACTGCGAGTCCGGGGACATCGTGGTGCGGGACTGCTGGCTGCCCGCGGACCTCGCGCCCGGCGACCTGCTGGCGGTGGCCGCCACCGGCGCCTACTGCTACTCGATGGCCAGCTCGTACAACCGGCTGCCGCGCCCGGCCGTCGTCGCGGTCCGGGACGGCGAGGCGCGGGTGATCCTGCGCCGCGAGACGGACGAGGACCTGTTCCGCCTCGAGGTCGGCCCGTGAGGCCGGGCGGGGGACGGGCGTGAGGGTGGGCACCCCGGACTGTCGCGCGGGGCGCCGGGCAGGGATGATCCCCGGTCGGGCCCGGCCCGGCCGCGCCGTCGGCGCCACCGGCCCCGCCCGCACCACATTCTCAGGAGGATCGTCGTGACGTCAGACGCGCCCGTCCGGGTCGCGCTGCTGGGCTGCGGGACCGTCGGGTCCGAGGTCGTCCGGCTGCTCGAGGACCAGGCGGGGGACCTCGCGGCCCGGGTCGGCGCGCCGGTCGAGCTGGCCGGGGTGGCCGTGCGCCGCCCGCACCGCCACCCGGGGCTGGACCCGGACCTGGTGACCACGGACGCCTCCGCGCTGGTGAGCCGGGAGGACGTCGACGTCGTCGTCGAGGTCGTCGGCGGCATCGAGCCCGCCCGCACGCTGCTGCTGCAGGCGATCAAGTCGGGCAAGTCCGTGGTCACCGCGAACAAGGCGCTGCTCGCCGAGGACGGCGCCACGCTCGCCGAGGCCGCGGACGCCGCGGGCGTCGACCTCTACTACGAGGCCTCGGTCGCCGGCGCGATCCCGCTGCTCCGCCCGCTGCGCGAGTCCCTGGCGGGCGACCGGATCACCCGCGTGGCCGGGATCGTCAACGGCACCACCAACTTCATCCTCTCCGCGATGAGCGCCTCGGGCGCCGGCTACGCGGAGGCCCTCGAGGAGGCCACCCGGCTCGGGTACGCCGAGGCCGACCCGAGCGCGGACGTCGACGGCTACGACGCGGCGTCCAAGGCCGCGATCCTCGCCACGATCGCCTTCCACACCCGGATCACCGCGGCCGACGTGCACTGCGAGGGCATCCGGCGGGTCACGGCCGCCGACATCGCCGCGGCCCGCGGGCTCGGCTGCACGATCAAGCTGCTCGCCATCTGCGAGCGCGTCCCCGGCAGCGGCGGCGCGCCGGAGTCCGTGTCCGCGCGGGTCTACCCCGCCATGATCCCGCTCAGCCACCCGCTGGCCAGTGTGAACGAGGCGTTCAACGCCGTCTTCGTCGAGGCGGACGCGGCGGGCCAGCTGATGTTCTACGGCCAGGGCGCGGGGGGCGCGCCCACCGCCAGCGCGGTGCTGGGCGACCTGGTCGCCGTGGCGCGCAACCGGGTCGGCGGCGGGCGCGGCCCGCGCGAGTCGGCCTACGCGAGCCTGCCCGTGCTGCCGATCGGGGACGTGCACACCCGCTACCACGTGAGCCTCGAGGTCGCGGACCGCACGGGCGTGCTGTCCGCCGTCGCGGGGGAGTTCGCGCGGCGCGGGGTCAGCATCGCCGCGGTGCGCCAGACCGGCGGCCGCGAGGACGGGGACGTGCCGGAGGCCGAGGCCGAGGCCGCGCGCCTGGTCGTCGTGACGCACGGGGCACCGGACTCCGCGCTGCACGCGACGGTCGAGGCGCTCGCGGGGCTCGACGTCGTCCGCGGGGTGGAGAGCGTGCTGCGCGTGGAGGGGCTGGGCCGGCCGGTCAGCACCCTCGGCGTGGCCGGATGAACACGCGGTCGAGCGACGCCGCGCGATGACGGGAGAGAGTGTGAGCACCGCCGTGCACCGCCTGGCCCCCTGGCCGGGCGTGATCGAGGCCTACCGCGACCGGATGCCCGTCGGGCCGGACTGGGAGATCGTCACCCTGGCCGAGGGCGGCACCCCGCTGCTGCCGGCGCCGGTGCTGAGCGAGCGCACCGGCTGCGAGGTGTACCTCAAGGTCGACGGGCTCAACCCGACCGGGTCCTTCAAGGACCGCGGGATGACCATGGCCGTGACCGCGGCGCTCGCCGAGGGCAAGCAGAGCGTGCTCTGCGCGTCGACCGGCAACACCTCCGCCTCGGCGGCCGCGTACGCCGCCCGCGCCCGGATGACCAGCGCGGTGCTGGTGCCCCGGGGCAAGATCGCCCTGGGCAAGCTGGCCCAGGCCGTGGCGCACGGGGCCCGGATCCTGCAGATCGACGGCAACTTCGACGACTGCCTCGAGCTGGCCCGCAAGACCACCGCGGACTACCCGGCGATCGCGCTGGTCAACTCGGTGAACCCGACCCGGATCGCGGGCCAGGCCAGCGCGGCCTACGAGATCTGCGACGCGCTGGGCCGCGCGCCGGACGTGCACTGCCTGCCGGTCGGCAACGCGGGCAACATCACCGCGTACTGGAAGGGCTACCGCGGCTACCACGCCGACGGGCTGATCCCCGCCCTGCCGCGGATGTTCGGCTTCCAGGCCGCCGGTGCCGCGCCGCTGGTCCACGGGGCGCCGGTGAAGAACCCCGAGACCGTCGCCACGGCCATCCGGATCGGTGCGCCGGCCTCGTGGAACGGCGCCGAGACCGCCCGCGAGGAGTCGGACGGCCGGTTCGCCGCCGTCACGGACGACGAGATCCTGGCCGCACACCGGCTGCTCTCCACCCGCGAGGCCGTGTTCGTGGAGCCGGCGTCGGCGGCGAGCGTCGCCGGGCTGCTGCAGGCCTCGGCGAACGGCTGGCTGGACCGCGGGCAGCTCGTGGTGTGCACCGTCACGGGCAACGGCCTCAAGGACCCGGACAGCGTGCTGGCCACCGCCCCGGCCCCCGAGATCGTGCCGATCGACCCCGCGGCCGTCGCGGCGGCCCTGGAGCTGGCCTGATGGGGCGCCCGACCGAGGTGCGGGTCCGGGTGCCGGCGTCGTCGGCCAACCTGGGGCCCGGCTTCGACTCGCTCGGGCTCGCGCTCGGGCTGTACGACGACGTCGAGGTCTGCGCCACGAGCGCGCCCGGCGTGCACGTCGAGGTCGAGGGCGAGGGCGCCGCCCAGGTGCCGTGTGACGAGTCGCACCTCGTGGTGCGCGCCATGCGGACGGCGTGGGCGCTGTTCGGCGACGAGCCCGCCGGCCTGCGCATGCGGTGCCGCAACGCGATCCCGCACTCGCGCGGCCTGGGCAGCTCGGCCGCCGCGGCCGTGGCCGGCGCCGTCGCCGCCTGCGTGCTGTCCGGTCGCGACCCGAAGCTCGAGCAGGACTCGTTGCTGCAGGTCACGGCCGGGATGGAGGGGCACGCGGACAACGCCGCCGCCAGCCTATTGGGCGGGTTCGTGGTGGCCTGGGAGCAGGTCCAGGTCGTTCCGGGGGGTCGTCGGGGGGCGGAGCCCCCCGACTGTGGGAACACCTCGGCCAGGTTCCACGCCGTCCGGCTCGACGTGCACGCCGGCATCAGGCCGGTCGCGCTCGTCGCAGGGGTCGAGTCCTCCACCACGACGACCCGCGGCCTGCTCCCCGAGCTGGTCCCGCTGCCCGACGCGGCGTTCACCGGGAGCCGGACCGCGCTGTCCGTCCTCGCCTTCACCCAGCGGCCCGAGCTGCTGATGGCGGCCACGGAGGACCGGCTGCACCAGGGCTACCGCCGCCCGGCCTACCCCGAGTCCGCGGACCTCGTCGACGCGCTGCGCGCGCACGGCGTGCCGGCCGCGATCTCCGGCGCCGGACCGACCGTCCTGGCGCTGACCTCGGGCGGGACGCTGCCCGAGGAGCTCGACACCGCCGGGTTCACGGCGCTGCCGCTGCCCGTCGACACGCTCGGCGCACAGGTCGAGATCGGCTGAGCGGCGCCCTCGGTCGGCCGCCGGTGTCGGGGGACCGGCGGCGACGTCGTCGAGGACGGGCACCGGCGGTGTCGGCACGGGTCCTCGCGGTGCGACACGCCGGGTCCGACCGGGGGTGTTGTTGCCGCGGACCCGCCGACGGTCTACCCTCGGTTTCGCACGGCGATCCACGCGTCATCCGCGTGGCCTCTCGAGCCGGAACCCACTCACTGCAGCCCATGTGGTCGGAATCCGGTCCGGACCGAGCGGCCTCTTCCCCGCGACCGTCGCACTGGTCGCCGCCCCTGCACATCGCCGACGGCGGCTCTCGTCATGCCGCCCCGGCGTCGTTGTCCGGCGGAGGAGCCGGACGTGACGTGTGGAATCCGCTGGTCCCGGCGCCGCTCGTGGGCCGGTCAGGAAGGAACTTCGTGAGCGAGACCGATCTCGTCAGCACCCCGGCAACGGACGAGGGTGCTGCCCCCAAGAGGCGGGGCGGGCTGTCCGGAATGGTCCTCGCCGACCTGCGTCAGCTCGCCGGCGAGCTGAACATCCCGGACATCGCCGGGATGCGGAAGGGCGACCTCATCGCCGCCATCAAGGAGAAGCAGGGCGCCCCGGCCAGGCGGACCTCCCGGAAGGCGAGCTCCGCCGACCAGCTCCCGCTCGACGGCGGGGAGGACACCGCGCCCGCCAAGCCGCGCCGCACCCGTGCCGCCGCCAAGGCCGCGGCGCCGGAGAGCCCGGCGGCCGAGCAGCCCGCCGCGGCCCCGGCCTCGGAGCAGGCCGCCGCGGAGGCCCCCGCCCCGACCCGGCGCCGCCGCGCGGCGAGCCGGCCCGCGGGTGCCCCGGACCCGAAGCCGACCCCCGGCGTCAACGGGGTCACCCCGGCCGCCGAGGCCGTGAACGGCCAGGTCAACGGGCACGCGCCGGAGCAGAGCGTCGCCGCCCCGGCCGCCGACACCCCCGCCGACACCCCGGCCGAGGGCGAGGAGGGCGGCCGTCGCCGGCAGACCCGCCGTCGCTCCGGCGGCGAGCCCCAGTCGGACACCCTCGACGCGGTGGCCGCGAGCATCGGCGCGCCCGAGAAGGAGAGGACCGACCGCGGCGACCGCACCGACCGGTCCGACCGGGACGGCGAAGGCGGCGGCCGCAACCGCAACCGGAACCGCACCGAGCGCACCGAGCGGGGCGGCGAGGGCGGCGGCCGCACCCGCGGCGACAACCGCACCGACCGGAACGACCGCGGCGACCGCGGCGACACCCGGACCGAGCCGCGGGACTCCCGCCCGGACGACGACTCGGACGAGGACGGCGACGGCCGCGGCCGGCGCGGGCGCCGGTTCCGGGACCGCCGCCGGGGCCGTGACCGCGACTCGCGCGGCGGCGGCGAGCGCACCGTCGACACCGAGGTGCGGGAGGACGACGTCCTGCTGCCGGTGGCCGGCATCGTCGACATCCTGGACAACTACGCGTTCGTCCGGACCACCGGCTACCTGTCCGGCCCGAACGACGTCTACGTGTCGCTGTCGATGGTCCGCAAGCACGGCCTGCGCCGCGGCGACGCGATCACCGGCGCCGTCCGCCAGCCCCGCGAGGGCGAGCAGCAGCGGCAGAAGTTCAACCCGCTGGTGCGCATCGACACCATCAACGGGCGGGACCCGGAGTCCGGCCGGCAGCGGCCGGAGTTCACCAAGCTCACCCCGCTCTACCCGAACGAGCGGCTGCGCCTGGAGACCGAGCCGTCGAAGCTCACGACCCGGGTCATCGACCTGGTCATGCCGATCGGCAAGGGCCAGCGCGCGCTGATCGTCTCGCCGCCCAAGGCCGGCAAGACGATGGTGCTGCAGTCGATCGCCAACGCGATCACCACCAACAACCCCGAGTGCCACCTCATGGTCGTCCTCGTCGACGAGCGGCCGGAGGAGGTCACCGACATGCAGCGGTCGGTGAAGGGCGAGGTCATCGCCTCGACCTTCGACCGCCCGCCGTCGGACCACACCGCCGTCGCCGAGCTCGCCATCGAGCGGGCGAAGCGGCTGGTGGAGCTGGGGCACGACGTCGTCGTCCTGCTGGACTCGATCACCCGCCTGGGCCGCGCCTACAACCTGGCCGCCCCCGCGTCGGGCCGGATCCTGTCCGGTGGTGTCGACTCGACCGCGCTCTACCCGCCGAAGCGGTTCCTGGGCGCGGCGCGGAACATCGAGGACGGCGGATCGCTGACCATCTTCGCCACCGCGCTGGTCGAGACCGGTTCGACGATGGACACGGTGATCTTCGAGGAGTTCAAGGGCACCGGCAACGCCGAGCTCAAGCTGGACCGCAAGCTCGCGGACAAGCGGATCTTCCCGGCGATCGACGTCGACGCCTCCGGCACCCGGAAGGAGGAGCTGCTGATGTCCGGCGACGAGTTCGCCATCAGCGTCAAGCTCCGCCGCGTGCTGTCCGCGCTCGACCACCAGCAGGCGATCGAGCTTGTGCTGGGTCAGCTCCGCAAGACCCGCACCAACATCGAGTTCCTCATGCAGGTCCAGAAGACCACGCCGGGGAACTTCGGCAACGACGACTGACGCGTGATCTCAGCGCCCGGCCCCGGTGGGAATCCCCGCCGGGGCCGGGTGGTTGAATGAGGCGGTACGCATCCGGCTCCGGTTCACCCACATCCGGGGGCTCCGCCCCCGGAAACCCCGAACAGCGAGGGGTGTGAGACCCGGCGGCCGATCTTCGAGAGGAACATCCCATGCGTGAGGGCATCCACCCCCAGTACGTCGAGACCCAGGTCACCTGCGGTTGCGGTAACTCGTTCACCACCCGCAGCACCAAGACCAGCGGCGTGATGACCGTCGAGACCTGCTCCGCCTGCCACCCCTTCTACACGGGCAAGCAGCGGATCCTGGACTCCGGTGGCCGCGTCGCCCGCTTCGAGGCGCGCTACGGCAGGCGCAAGGCCGCCAAGTAGCTTTCCCGTCCGGCGCCCGTCCCCTTGCCAGGGGCCGGGCGCCGTTCGCATGTCAGGGGTGAGGACCAGGGAGAACGGGAGCACGTGGTGGCGGTGAGCAGCAGCGCGGCAGGCGTGGACGCGCTGATCGACGAGTACGCGGAGCTGGAGTCGCGGCTGGCCGACCCGGCCGTGCACGCCGACGCGGGCACGGCCCGCAAGCTCGGCCGGCGGTACGCCGAGCTCGGCCCGGTCGTCGCGGTGGCGCGGGAGCTGGCCGGGGCGCGGTCGGACGAGGCCGCCGCCCGCGAGCTGGCCGCCGAGGACCGGGCGTTCGCCGCCGAGGCGGACGAGATCGCCGCGCGGATCCCGGCGCTGGAGGCCCGGCTGGCCGAGCTGCTGGTCCCGCGGGACCCGCACGACGGCGACGACGTCGTGATGGAGGTCAAGTCCGGCGAGGGCGGCGAGGAGTCGGCGCTGTTCGCGGGCGACCTCGTGCGGATGTACACCCGCTACGCCGAGCGCCGCGGCTGGAAGGTCGAGGTGCTCGACTCCGTCGGCTCCGACCTGGGCGGGTACAAGGACATCACCCTGCTCCTGCGCTCGCGCACCCCCAGCGCCGACGGCGTGTGGTCGGCGCTGAAGTTCGAGGGCGGCGTGCACCGGGTGCAGCGGGTGCCGGTCACCGAGTCGCAGGGCCGCATCCACACCTCCGCCGCCGGCGTGCTCGTGTACCCGGACACCGGCGAGGACGCGGAGGTCGAGGTCGACGAGAACGACATCCGGGTCGACGTCTTCCGCTCCTCCGGGCACGGCGGGCAGAGCGTCAACACCACGGACTCCGCGGTGCGCATCACGCACCTGCCGACCGGGATCGTCGTCAGCTGCCAGAACGAGCGCTCGCAGCTGCAGAACCGGGCCCGGGCGATGGAGGTGCTGCGCTCGCGGCTGCAGGCGCTGCACGAGGCCGAGCAGGCCGCGGCAGCCTCGGCGGAGCGGAAGTCGCAGGTCAGGACGGTCGACCGGTCCGAGCGCATCCGCACCTACAACTTCCCGGAGAACCGGATCTCGGACCACCGGGTGGGCTACAAGGCGCACAACCTCTCCGCGGTGCTCGACGGGGACCTCGACGACGTCGTCGCCGCGCTGACGAAGGCCGAGCGGGCCGAGGCGATCGCCGCCGCCGAGGAGGGCGCGTGAGCGCCGCGTGAGCCGGCAGCCGCTGCGGGTGGCGATCGCGGAGGCCGAGCGGGCGCTGGCGGAGGCGGGGATCGAGTCGCCCCGGGTGGAGGCGGAGTTCCTGGCCTCGCACGTCGTCGGCGTGCCGCGCGGGCGGCTGATGCTGCACCCGCTCGTCGACCCGCCGCAGGTGGAGGAGTACCGCCGGCTCGTCGCCCGGCGCGCCACCCGCGAGCCGCTGCAGCACGTCCTGGGCACCGCCGTGCTCGGCCCGGTCGAGGTCGCCGTCGGGCGTGGGGTGTTCACCCCGCGCCCGGAGACCGAGCTGCTGCTCGAGTGGGGCCTGCGGCAGCTCCGCGGCGTCGAGAACCCACTGGTCGTGGACCTGTGCACCGGATCGGCGGCGCTCGCGCTGGCCTTCGCCGAGAGCCGGCCCGACGCCCGGGTGCACGCCGTCGAGATCGACCCCGTGGCGCTCACCTGGGCGCGTCGGAACATCGCGGCGCACGGCGACCGGGTCACGCTGCACGCTGCGGACGTCCGCTGGAAGGACCCGCTGCCCGAGCTCGAGGCCCGTGTCGACCTCGTGGTCTGCAACCCACCGTACGTGCCGGAGGGCACACCGGTGCCGCCCGAGGTCGCGGAGTGGGACCCGGCCGTCGCGGTGTTCGGCGGCGCGGACGGGCTCGCGCTGATCCCCGCGGTGATCGCGCTGGCCGCGACCCTGCTCCGGTACGGCGGCGGGCTCGCGATCGAGCACGACGACACCCACGGCGAGGCCGTTCCCGCCCTGCTGCGTCGCCGCAAGGTGCTCACGGACGTGCAGGAACACCGGGACCTGACCGGCCGCCCCCGCTTCGCCACCGCCCGCCGCACCACCCCCACCTGAGCCACCGATGAGCGAGCGGCACTCTCGCTCACATCTAGTGAGCGAACGCGCCGTTCGTGCATCCGGTGGGGTGGATGAGCGAGCGGCGCTCTCGCTCACACCTAGTGAGCGAACGCGCCGTTCGTGCATGTCACGGGGGTGCGGGCGGGGTCGTCCGGGCACGGTCGTAGGGTGCCGGTCGTGACTGCTCCGGCCGTTCCCGTCTACGACTGCTCCGACCCCGACGCCCGCGTCGAGGGGCTGGCCGCCGCCGCCCGCGCCGTGCGGGCCGGGCAGCTCGTCGTGCTGCCGACGGACACGGTGTACGGCCTGGGCTGCGACGCCTTCTCCTCGACGGCCGTCCGCAACCTGCTGGCCGCCAAGCACCGCGGCCCGGACATGCCCGTCCCGGTGCTGGTGGGCTCGTGGTCCACGATCGACGGCCTCGTCCTCGGCGTCTCCGCCACCGCCCGTGCCCTGATCGAGGCGTTCTGGCCGGGCGGGCTGTCGCTGGTGCTGCCGCACGCCCCGTCGCTGAACTGGGACCTGGGCTCGACCAAGGGCACCGTGATGCTGCGCATGCCGCTGCACCCGGTGGCGCTCGAGCTGCTCCGCGACGTCGGCCCCATGGCCGTGTCCAGCGCGAACATCTCCGGCCGCCCGCCCGCGAGCACCGCCGCCGAGGCCCTCGACCAGCTCGCCTCCTCGGTCGCCCTCTACCTCGACGGCGGCCCCAGCGGCGACCCCGTCGCCTCCACGATCGTCGACCTGACGGGGAAGCAACCCCGCATCCTCCGCGAGGGCGCCGTCACCCGGGCCCAGGTCGGGGAGGTCGTGGGGCAGGACGTCCCCCTCGGCTGACCGGCTCCTTCGAGAAGGAGCTGAGGGTTCCTGGAGGCGGCCGAACCGACCCAGAGCTCCTGATGATCATGGGTCGGCGCGAGGAACCGCGGTCAGCGCGGCTCCTGCGACCGGTTCTGTCGAACTGCGCCCGGCGCCGGTGGTCGCGGGGGAGCGTGCGGGCGTGCTCGACTCGCCCTTCCGAGGCTCCGATGCGGTCCGCGCCGGACTGATCACCCGGGGTCTGCTCCGCGGCCCGCGCTTCGTGCGGGTGTTCCCCGACGTCTACCTGCCCGCGGACATCCAGCCGACCTTCGAGATGCGGAGCCGGGCAGCGTTCCTGCACGTCGAGCGGCGGGGCGGGGTGCTGGCCGGGTACTCCGCGGCGCAGCTGCTGGCGGCGTCGTGCGAGCCGCGCGGCGCTGCGGCCGAGGTGCTCGTGCCGGCCCACATCCCGCGACACCGCGGACTCCTGGTGCACCAGGGCACGGTCGCGCCGGAGGATCTCCACCGGGTCGTCCCGCCCGGAGGCCGTGGGGTCCTGGTCACCGGGCGCGAGCGGACGGCGTGGGACCTGGCCAGGCGCCTGGACCTGGTCGAAGCGGTCGTGGCGGTGGACGCCCTCGCCCGACCCGCCCGGCCGGGTGGACCGTTGCGGTTCGAGCCCGCCGCGCTGCTCGACCGGTGGGCCGCGAACCCGGGCGCGCGAGGAGTCCGGCGGCTCGACAGGGTGGTCGCCCTCGCCGCGCCACGGGCCGAGTCCCCGATGGAGACCAGGCTCCGGCTCGTCCTGGTGCTCGGTGAGCTGCCGCCACCCGTCGTCCAGTACGTGCTGTGCGCCGCCGACGGCCGCGTCGTCGCCCGCCTCGACCTGGCGTACCCGCAGGCCAGGCTGGCCCTGGAGTACGACGGCGGCGACCACGACGACGTGCTCGACCGGGAGCGCGACCTGCGGACCGGTGCGCTCGGCTGGCACACGATGCGTTTCCGGGCGGCGGACATCCTTCGGCGGCCGGAGCGCACGCTCGCGCTCGTCCGCGAGCAGCTCGCCCACCGGAGTGCGCTCTTCACCGCCGAGAGGGAGCTCAGGGCTCGATGATCATGATCGTCGAACCCTCTGCTCCTGATGATCACGCGGGCAGGCCGACCTCGGCGGCGAGGCGGGTGGCCAGGGAGCGGAAATGCTCCTCGTGCGCCACGACGACGTTGTGGGTGTGGCCGAAGAGCTCGAAGCCGATGGCGCCGAACAGGCTCGACCAGGCCAGCACCAGCCGCCCGCCGAGCCCGCTGTCGGTCGGGAGACCCAGCTGGTCGAGCAGGCCGGGGGCGATGGTGGCGTCGTCGTCCCCGGGCGGGGGACTGACGGCGCCGGAGGCGACCCCGTCCCGCAGCACGCCGGCGAGCACCACCGCCACCCGGGCGGCGGGGGCGATCGTGTCCTGCGGGGCCGAGTAGCCGGGCACGGGGGAGCCGTAGAGCAGGGCGTACTCGTGGGGGTGGGCGAGCGCCCACGTGCGGGCCGCGGCGCAGGCGGCGTGCCAGCGCCCGAGCAGGTCCTCGCGCGGGACGGCCGCCTCGGCGAGCTCGACGGCCTCTCCCAGCGCGTCGTAGCCCTCGACGATCAACGCGGTGAGCAGGTCGTCCCGGCTGGGGAAGTAGCGGTAGACCGCCGACGACACCATGCCCAGCTCCCGCGCGACGGCCCGCAACGAGAGCGCCGCGGCGCCCGACGTGGCGAGGTGCGTCCGGGCGACGTCGACGATCTCGGCGGTGAGCTGCGCGCGGACGCGCTCGCGGGCGGTGCGGGGCGCGGAGCGGGGGGAGGTCATGCGGGGCAGTCTCCCAGTCGTCCCGGAGCGGTGTCCACATCCGCGAGCACCGATCCGATGAGCCGTCCGCACGGTCCGTACACGGGGCGGTGACACTGCGCAGACGCTCCGAATTCCGGAGCGGGTCCTCGTCGGACGGCGAGGAACCGCAGGTAGCCTGGTACACCGTGAGTGCGCACAGCGAGAACGCCCCCGGTCAGGACGTGCCGTTCTGGGGTCCGGACTTCGGAGCCCTGCAGCAGGAGGACCCGGAGATCGCCGGCGTCGTCCTCGACGAGCTGGAGCGCCTCCGCGGCGGACTGCAGCTGATCGCCAGCGAGAACCTCACCAGCCCGGCCGTCCTCGCGGCGCTGGGGTCCACGCTCTCGAACAAGTACGCCGAGGGCTACCCGGGCCGCCGCTACTACGGCGGCTGCCAGGTGGTGGACCGCGCCGAGGAGATCGGCAACGCCCGCACCAAGGCGCTGTTCGGCGCCGAGCACGTCAATCTCCAGCCGCACTCGGGCGCCAGCGCGAACCTCGCCGCCTACGCGGCCTTCGCCAAGCCCGGCGACACCGTGCTGGCCATGGACCTCAAGCAGGGTGGGCACCTCACCCACGGCAGCAAGGTCAACTTCTCGGGCCTCTGGTTCCACGCCGTGTCCTACACCGTGCGCGAGGACTCCGAGCTCATCGACTACGACCAGGTCCGCGACCTGGCGCTGGAGCACAAGCCGAAGATCATCATCGCCGGCGCCACCGCCTACCCGCGGCTGATCGACTTCGCCCGGTTCCGGGAGATCGCCGACGAGGTCGGCGCCAAGCTGATGGTCGACGCCGCGCACTTCATCGGCCTGGTCGCCGGCAAGGCGATCCCCTCGCCGGTCCCGTTCGCGGACGTCGTCACCGCGACCACGCACAAGGTCCTGCGCGGCCCGCGCGGCGGCATGATCCTCGCCCGCGAGGAGCACGCGAAGGCGATCGACAAGGCCGTCTTCCCGTTCTCGCAGGGCGGTCCGCTGATGCACTCTGTCGCCGCGAAGGCCGTCGCGATGAAGGAGGCGGCGCAGCCCGCCTACCAGGCCTACGCGAACCAGGTCATCGCCAACGCGCAGGCGCTGGCCAAGGGGCTCGAGGCCGAGGGCATGCGCGCCGTCTCCGGCGGTACGGACACGCACCTCGCGCTCATCGACCTGCGGCCCATCGGCGTGACCGGCGGGGAGGCCGAGGCGCGCTGCGACCTCGCCCGCATCACCCTGAACAAGAACGCCATCCCGTACGACCCGGCGCCGCCGATGAAGCCCTCGGGCATCCGTGTCGGCTCGCCGAGCGTCACCACCCAGGGCATGGTCGAGTCGGACATGGCCGAGATCGCCTCGCTGCTGGCCCGCGCGGTCAGGGCGGAGCACGGCACCCCGGCGGGTGACCGCGAGCTGGCGGACGTCGCCGAGGCCGTCTCCTCCCTGGTCTCCCGCGCCCCCGCCTACCCGCGCGGCTGACCCGCGGCCCCGGCCCGCGCGCACGCGGTGGTGCTCGCCCAGTCCTCGTACGGCCAGTCCTCCTTCGGGTTGGGCCTCCCGATCCGGGAGTACCTGCTGGTCGGGCTGGCCGCCGCCGTCGTGACGTTCCTGCTGGTCGGGTTGGTTCGGGTGCTCGCGCTGCGGCTCGGCGCCGTGGCGTGGCCCCGCGGCCGGGACGTCCACGTGACGCCGACGCCGCGATGGGGCGGGCTGGCGATGTTCGGCGGGGTGCTCGCCGGGATCGGGCTCGCGGCCCAGCTCCCGGCGCTGCGGCTGGCCTTCGACTACTCGCGCGACGTGCAGGGCGTGCTGCTCGCGGCCGTCCTGCTCGTCGCGGTCGGGGCGCTGGACGACCGCTTCGAGCTCGACGCGATCACCAAGGCCGCCGGGCAGGTCACCGCGGCCGGCGTCCTGGTGCTGTTCGGCGTGCAGTTCTCGGTGTTCTGGATCCCGTGGGGCGGGGGCGGCACCGGGATCTCCGGATCGATCCTGTCGCTCGGCCCCGAGCAGGGCGTGGTGCTCACGGTGGTGCTGACCGTCGCCCTGGTCAACGCGATGAACTTCGTCGACGGGCTCGACGGGCTCGCCGCGGGCATCGGCCTCGTCGCCGCCACCGCGACGTGCGCCTTCGCGATCGGCCTGGTCCGCGAGAACGGCAACGACGCCGCCGCCTACCCGCCTGCGCTGATCGCGTCCGTCCTGGCGGGGGCCTGCCTGGGGTTCCTGCCGCACAACTTCAACCCGGCCCGCATCTTCATGGGCGACTCCGGCTCGATGCTCATCGGGCTGATGCTCGCCGCCGCAACGACGAGCGCCTCGGGCAAGATCCCGATCACCACCACGACGGACGGCACGGACATCCTGGCGCTGTTCGCCCCGCTCATCGTGCTGGCCGCCGTCGTGTTCGTGCCGCTGCTCGACCTGCTCATGGCGGTCGTGCGGCGCACCCGGGCCGGGATGAGCCCCTTCTCGCCTGACAAGATGCACCTGCACCACCGGCTGCTGGAGATCGGGCACAGCCAGCGGCGCGCGGTGCTGCTGATCTACCTCTGGGCGGGCATCCTCGCGTTCGGCGCGGTGGCGCTCGCCCTGATCGACGACCCGGCCTTCGTGCTGTGGGCGGTGGCGCTCGGCCTCGGGGTGGCGGTGCTGGCCACCGCCGTGCCGCGGGCCCGCAGCGCGCGGCGGGCCGGGTCCGCGGGGCCGCCCCGTCCCGGCACCCCGCCGCGGGCCCCGGGACGGACCTGACACGAGCGGCCCGTGCCGGGCCGACGAGGAGTAGCCATGAGCGAGAACCCGAACCCCGCCCCGGCGGCCGACGAGCAGCCGCACGTCCGGACGGTGCTGCGGCTGGCGGCGGCCATGCAGAAGGCCGCGATCCTGGTCGGTGGTGCGGTCAGCGTGCTCGCGATCGTGCTGTCCGTGGTGCTGCGCGGCGTCCCGGGCCTGATCGGCGGCCTGCTCGGCGTGGTCATCGGGCTCGGCCTCGGGTTCGTCGGCACCGCGGTGATGAAGGGGACGGCCCGGGCCACACCGGGCGGCGTGATGGTGGGCGCGATGGCGTCCTTCGCCGGCAAGTTCGTCGTCCTGCTGGTGTTCCTGCTCGTCTTCCGCGGGACGACGCTGTTCGACAACCAGACCTTCGCGTTCAGCCTGCTGGGCGTCACGATCGGCTGGATCGCCGGCGAGGTGGTCGGGTTCGTCCGCGCGAAGGCCCCCTCCGTCGACGTCTGATCAGCCCTTCCGCACCCGCCCGAGCAGGTGGGTGGGCTCGCCCGATGAGCTGAACGGGTGAAGTTGCCGAGGCTGTCCGCGGTGTCCGGGATGTCCGTGATGGCGCTCTCAGGGAGACCTGCATCACACCCCGCCGGAACTTCTACAGGCGATAGAGCGACGTCGGGCGGCCGAAGGCGTGCCGGAGGGTAAGGATCGGGCCGCCGGGGGCCGTCACGGCAGGTCGTACCGGGTAAGTGCGCCGTAACCAGGCTGATAGGGTCCCCCGTGATGGAGCAGGAACGGCCCCCGCAGAAGGCGAGCGGCGGACCCGGCGGCACGCCGGGGCGCACGCCGCCACCCGGCGAGGCCTGGACCGCTCTGTCGCACCTCCTGACCGGCATCCTCCTCTTCGGGGGGATCGGGTGGGGGGTGGACGAACTGTTCGACCTACGGGGCTTCACCGTGGCCGGCCTGCTGGTCGGTGCGGCGGCCTCGATGTACTTGATCTACGTCAGGTACGTTAAGTCCTGATCGTCTCGATTCCGCACGCTCCGGCTCCCCGGACGGCGGAACCGGAAGGAGCATTGGGTGACCACGACGGCCACCGCCCCGGCGCCGGGGTTCGAAGCCCCGGGGGTCGAGGACTTCCAGCTGCCGCCGGTCTTCGGGCCCGTGACCAAGCCGGTCCTGGAGCTCGTGCTCGCGGCGATCATCATCGCCGCGTTCTTCCTGGTGGCCGTGCGCAGACCAGCGCTCGTGCCGGGGAAGGCGCAGTTCCTCGGCGAGGCCTTCCACGGCCTCGTCCGGAACACGATCGCCCGGGACATGATCGGCGGCCGCGACTTCGTCAAGTACGTGCCGTTCCTGACCGCGCTGTTCGCCTTCGTCCTGGTGAACAACCTGTTCGGGATCATCCCGTTCATCCAGTTCCCCACCTTCTCGCACCCGGGCGTCCCCTACGCGCTGGCCGGGCTCGTGTACGTCGTGTTCACGTACGCGGGCATCCGCAAGCACGGGTTCGGCGGCTACATGCGCCTGTCGACCTGGCCGCCGGACGTGCCGTGGTGGGTGCGGATCATCCTCACGCCGATCGAGTTCCTGTCGAACCTGGTCCTGCGACCGGTCACCCTGTCGCTGCGGCTCTTCGGCAACATGTTCGCCGGCCACCTGCTGCTGCTGCTCTTCGTCCTCGGCGGCGAGTACATGCTGCTGCACGCGGACGACTGGCAGCTGAAGGTGCTCTCGCCGTTCGCCTTCCTGATGGCGATCGTCTTCACCTTCTTCGAGGCGTTCGTGCAGGTCATCCAGGCGTACATCTTCGTCATGCTCACGGCGTCGTACATCGGCACCGTCCTCGCGGACGACCACTAGGTCCCGTCGAGTCCCACCCCAGAGACCCTTCGGAACCGCGGGACGGCCGCGGACCCGGATCGAAAGGAAGCGCAATGATCACCGGTAACCTGAACGCCATCGGCTACGGCCTCTCGGCCATCGGCCCGGGTATCGGCGTCGGCATCGTCTTCGCGGCCTTCATCAACGGCGTCGCCCGCCAGCCGGAGGCCCGCGGGCAGCTCCAGGGCATCGCGTTCATCGGCTTCGCCCTCTCCGAGGCCCTCGCGATTCTGGGCCTGGTGCTCGCCTTCGCCCTCTGACGCACCCCCTGAACCACAGGTGACGCGGAGGAGCACACCATGACAATCGCCGCGGAGGAGCTGAACCCGCTCGTCCCGCACCTCGCCGAGATCATCGTCGGTCTCGTCGCCTTCGGCCTGCTGTTCTGGGTCCTCGCGAGGACGGTGTTCCCGCAGTTCGAGAAGCTGTACGCGGAGCGCACCGACCAGATCGAGGGCGGTCTGAAGCGGGCGGAGCAGGCGCAGGCCGAGGCCGACGCCCTGAAGAAGAAGTACGAGGACCAGCTCGCCGGTGCGCGGGCCGAGGCGGCGCGCATCCGCGACGACGCCCGGGCCGAGGGCCAGCAGATCAAGACCGAGCTGCGTGCCGAGGCCGAGGAGGAGGCCGCGCGGATCCGGGCGCGTGCCGAGGAGCAGGTCACGGCGCAGCGCGCGGCCGCGGAGCGCTCGCTCCGCGGTGAGATCGGCGGCCTGTCGGCCGAGCTGGCCGAGCGCATCCTCGGGTCGGAGCTCGCCGACCCGGCGCGCCGGTCGGCCACCGTCGACAGCTTCCTGTCGCAGCTCGACGACATGGCCCCGCGCCAGACGACCGGGGCGCGCTGATGGCGCTCGTCCTGGCCGCCACCAGCCGCGAGTCGCTGGCCGAGGTCTCGGAGCGGTTCGAGACCCGGCTCGGCCCGCTCGCCGCGGGGGATCGGCAGAAGCTGGGCGAGGAGCTCTACGCCGTCACCCGGCTGCTGGTCGCCGAGCGCGGCCTGCGCCGGGCGTTCTCCGACCCCGCCACCACGGCCGAGCAGCGCGGCCGCCTGGTCCGGGCCGTGCTGAACGGGAAGGTCGCACCGGCCACCCTCGAGACCGTCGCGGACCTGGCCGGCGCCCGCTGGTCCGGCCCGGCCGACCTGGTCGAGGCCACCGAGGCGCTGGCCCGGACCGGGCTGCTGGCCGCGGCCGAGAAGCAGCGCGCCCTCGACGACGTCGAGGACCAGCTGTTCCGGTTCGGCCGCATCCTGGAGCGCGAGCCGCAGCTCACGGCGCTGCTCTCGGACGAGGACGTGCCGGCGGACAAGCGGGTCCAGCTGCTGGACTCGGTGCTGGGCACGAAGGTCTACCCGGTCACCGCGGCGCTGCTGCGGGACCTGGTGCGGACCCCGCGGTCCCGGCACCTCGACGTCGCCGCGGAGGAGCTGTCCGAGCTCGCCGCGGCCCGGCGCAACCGCTCCGTCGCCTACGTGCGCACGGCGGTCGTCCTGAGCGAGGCGCAGGAGCGGCAGCTCACCGCCTCCCTCTCGCGCCTGTACGGACGGGACATCGCGTTGCAGGTGGAGCTCGACGAGAGCCTGCTGGGCGGCATGGTCATCAGGGTCGGCGACGAGGTCATCGACGGCAGCGTGTCCGGCAAGCTCGCCGCGGCCCGCCGGTCGATCCCGAGCTGACCGCCCCACGTTTCGAAGAGAAGGAACAGACGACAGCCATGACAGAGCTGACGATCTCCCCGGAGGAGATCCGGAGTGCGATCTCCAGCTACGTCTCGTCGCTGGAGACCGGGACCTCCCGCGAAGAGGTGGGCACCGTCTCCGACACCGGTGACGGCATCGCCCACGTCGAGGGCCTGCCCTCGGCGATGACCAACGAGCTCCTCGAGTTCGAAGGGGGCGTGCGGGGTGTCGCGCTGAACCTCGACGCGCGCGAGATCGGCGCCGTGATCCTGGGGGACTACGGCGGTATCGAGGAGGGCCAGTCGGTCAAGCGGACCGGCGAGATCCTCTCGGTGCCGGTCGGCGACAAGTTCCTCGGGCGCGTCATCGACCCGCTGGGCAACCCGATCGACGGGCTCGGCGACATCGATGCCGAGGGCCGCCGCGTTCTGGAGCTCCAGGCCGCCTCCGTGATGGAGCGCCAGGAGGTCCGCGAGCCGCTGCAGACCGGCATCAAGGCCATCGACGCGATGACCCCGATCGGCCGCGGCCAGCGCCAGCTGATCATCGGCGACCGCAAGACCGGCAAGACCGCGGTCTGCGTCGACACGATCATCAACCAGCGCCAGAACTGGGAGTCGGGCGACCCGAAGAAGCAGGTCCGCTGCATCTACGTCGCCATCGGCCAGAAGGGCTCCACGATCGCCGGTATCCGGCAGTCGCTGGAGGACGCGGGCGCGCTCGAGTACACGACGATCGTCGCGGCGCCGGCGTCCGACCCGGCCGGCTTCAAGTGGCTCGCGCCCTACACCGGCTCGGCCATCGGCCAGCACTGGATGTACGGCGGCAACCACGTCCTGATCATCTTCGACGACCTGTCGAAGCAGGCCGAGGCGTACCGCGCGATCTCGCTGCTGCTGCGCCGTCCGCCGGGCCGCGAGGCCTACCCGGGCGACGTCTTCTACCTGCACTCCCGCCTGCTGGAGCGCTGCGCCAAGCTGTCGAACGACCTCGGTGCGGGCTCGATGACCGGCCTGCCGATCATCGAGACCAAGGCGAACGACGTGTCGGCCTACATCCCGACGAACGTCATCTCCATCACCGACGGCCAGGTCTTCCTCGAGTCGGACCTGTTCAACCAGGGCGTCCGGCCGGCGATCAACGTCGGCATCTCGGTCTCCCGGGTCGGCGGCTCGGCGCAGATCAAGGCGATGCGGTCGGTGTCCGGCTCGCTGCGTCTGGACCTGTCGCAGTACCGCGAGCTGGAGGCCTTCGCCGCGTTCGGTTCGGACCTCGACGCCGCGTCGGCCGCCGCGCTGGGCCGCGGCGAGCGCCTCGTCGAGCTGCTCAAACAGGCGCAGTACGCGCCGTTCGCGGTCGAGGACGAGGTCGTGTCGATCTGGCTCGGCACCTCGGGCCAGCTGGACTCGGTCCCGGTCGCCGACGTCGCGCGCTTCGAGTCCGAGTTCCTGGACCACCTGCGGCGCAACCACGAGGGTGTCCTCGCCGAGATCCGGGACACCGGGCTGCTCAAGGACGAGAACGTCGACCGGCTCAAGGGCCTGGTGGACGACTTCAAGCGGAACTTCACCGCGTCGGACGGGTCCTCGGTCGTCAAGGAGCCCCAGGCCGAGGCCCTCGAGGAGGACCAGGTCGACCACGAGACGGTCCGGGTCAACAAGCCGGCGCCGGCTTCGAGCTGACGGGTAGGGACCGATGGCGGCACAGATCCGTGTGCTGCGGCGGCGGATCAGGTCGACGCAGTCCATCAAGAAGATCACCCGTGCGATGGAGCTCATCGCGACCTCCCGGATCGCGAAGGCCCGGGCGCGGGTCGAGGAGGCCAAGCCTTACGCCGAGCAGATGACGGCCACGCTCACCGAGCTGGCCAGCAACTCGGCGCTCGACCACCCCCTCCTCGTCGAGCGGGAGAACCCGAAGCGGGCCGCGGTCCTCGTCGTGACGAGCGACCGCGGTCAGGCCGGTGGGTACAACGCCAACGTGCTCAAGGAGGCCGAGCAGCTCCAGACGCTCCTGCGCGAGCAGGGCAAGGAGCCGGTGCTCTACGTGGTCGGGCGCAAGGGGGTGAACTACTACCGGTTCCGCCGGCGGAAGATCGAGGACTCCTGGACCGGATTCTCCGAGCAGCCGACCTACGCGAACGCCGCCGAGGTGGCGCGCACCCTCGTCGCGGCGTTCATGGCAGGGGCGGACGACACCGAGGAGGGCGCCGGCGAGGACGGCGTCCGCGGCGTCGACGAACTGCACCTGGTGTACACGCAGTTCCGCAACATGGTGACCCAGGTGCCGCAGGCGCGGCGGATGGCACCGATGGAGGTCGAGTACGTCGGTGAGGGCGACGGCGTCGACGCGACGACGTCCGAGACCGAGACCGGCGGCGCGACGGGTGTCCGGCCGGGGGAGTCGGGCCCGTCGGCGGGCGACGGCCCGGCGCGGCTCTACGCGTTCGAGCCGAGCGCGGACGTGCTGTTCGACGCGCTCCTGCCGAAGTACGTCGGGGCACGGTTGTTCGCGGCGATGCTCGAGTCGGCGGCATCGGAGTCGGCCAACCGGCAGCGAGCCATGAAGGCCGCGACGGACAACGCCAACGAACTCATCCGTACCCTGACGCTGGAGGCCAACCAGGCCCGTCAGGCCCAGATCACCCAGGAGATCAGCGAGATCGTCGGTGGCGCCGACGCTCTCGTCAGCGCAGGAAGTGAGAGCTGATGACCGCCACCGTTGAGAACACGGCCGCCGGCACGACAACGGGCCGCGTCGTCCGGGTCACCGGCCCGGTCGTCGACGTCGAGTTCCCGCGCAACTTCGTCCCGGATCTCTACAACGCCCTCCAGGTGAAGGTGGAGTTCGGCGACCTGGCCAAGACGCTGACCTTGGAGGTCGCCCTGCACCTGGGCGACAATCTCGTCCGCGCGATCTCCATGCAGCCGACGGACGGCCTCGTCCGCGGCCAGCTGGTCGAGGACCTCGGCCGGCCGATCTCGGTGCCGGTCGGCGACCAGGTCAAGGGGCACGTGTTCAACGCGCTCGGCGACTGCCTCGACGACCCGGGATTCCGGCCGACCGGCGACCTGTGGAGCATCCACCGCAAGGCGCCGAACTTCGACCAGCTCGAGGGCAAGACCGAGATGCTGGAGACCGGCATCAAGGTCATCGACCTCCTCACCCCGTACGTGCAGGGTGGGAAGATCGGCCTGTTCGGCGGCGCCGGCGTGGGCAAGACGGTGCTCATCCAGGAGATGATCACCCGTGTCGCCAAGAACTTCGGTGGTACGTCGGTGTTCGCCGGCGTCGGCGAGCGCACCCGTGAGGGCAACGACCTCATCACGGAGATGACCGAGTCCGGCGTCATCAACGACACCGCGCTGGTGTTCGGGCAGATGGACGAGCCGCCGGGCACGCGTATGCGCGTCGCCCTGTCGGCGCTGACGATGGCGGAGTACTTCCGCGACGAGCAGGACCAGGACGTGCTGCTCTTCATCGACAACATCTTCCGGTTCACCCAGGCCGGCTCCGAGGTCTCCACGCTGCTGGGCCGCATGCCCTCCGCGGTGGGTTACCAGCCGACCCTGGCGGACGAGATGGGCGAGCTGCAGGAGCGGATCACCTCGACCCGCGGCCGCTCGATCACCTCGATGCAGGCGATCTACGTGCCCGCGGACGACTACACCGACCCCGCGCCGGCCACGACGTTCGCCCACCTGGACGCGACGACGGAGCTCTCCCGCCCGATCTCGCAGAAGGGCATCTACCCGGCGGTGGACCCGCTCACCTCGACCTCGCGGATCCTCGACCCGCAGTACATCGGCGAGGAGCACTTCCGCGTCGCCAACGAGGTCAAGCGGATCCTGCAGAAGTACAACGACCTGCAGGACATCATCGCGATCCTCGGTATCGACGAGCTGTCCGAGGAGGACAAGCAGCTCGTCGGCCGGGCCCGCCGGATCGAGCGCTTCCTGTCGCAGAACCTGCTGGTCGCCGAGCAGTTCACCGGCCAGCCGGGCTCGACGGTCCCCCTCAAGGAGACCATCGAGTCGTTCGACAAGATCGCCAAGGGCGAGTTCGACGACGTGCCGGAGCAGGCCTTCTTCCTCTGCGGTGGTCTCGAGGACCTCGAGAAGAACCGCAAGAAGCTCGAGGGCTGACCGCATGTGCCCACTCGCGACGAAGGAGCGGGTCAATTGGCTGAGATGACCGTGGAGCTGGTCGCGGTCGAGCGGCGGATCTGGTCGGGCGAGGCGAGCTTCGTGCTCGCCCGCACGACCGAGGGCGAGCTGGGCATCATGCCCGGCCACGAGCCCACGCTCGCGCAGCTCGAGGAGGCCGGCGTCGTCCGGATCGACCCGGTGGACGGCTCGCCGCTCACCGTGGCCGTGCACGGCGGCTTCCTGTCGATCTCGCCGGAGCGCGTGTCGATCCTGGCCGAGTTCGCCGAGCTGGCGGACGAGATCGACGTGAGCCGGGCCCGCGCCGCGCTCGACCGCGCGGACGGCTCGGACGAGGAGGGCGCGGCCGCGCGCAAGCGGGCCGAGGTACGGCTCCGGGCGGCCGAGGCCGCCACGGCCGGGCAGTAAGTCCGGACAACAGGCGGGAGCGTCGGGCAGCAGTGGCCGGGACCGTGGCGATCGTGGTCGGGGCCGTGCTGCTGCTCGCGTGCCTGCTGCTGGGCTGGCTCGCCGTGCGGCGGGTGAGACTCATGCGGGGCGGCGGCGTGGACCTGTGTCTGCGCCGCCGCTTCGCCGTCACGGACTGGCACTTCGGCGTGGGGCGCTACCGCGGGGACGAGTTCGCCTGGTACCGGCTCACGAGCTTCCGGCTCGGGCCGACCGTCGCGATCGACCGCACCGAGGTCGAGATTGTGGACCGGCGGGAGCCGCTGCCCGAGGAGTCCTTCGCCATCCCGTACGCCACCGCGGTGCTGCGCTGCCGTGACCACGGTGAGGACGTCGAGCTGGCCATGGACCGGGACGTCCTCACCGGCTTCCTGGCCTGGCTCGAGGCCACCCCGCCGGGCCGCACCGGCTACCGGCAGGCCAGCTGACCGCCCTCGCCGTCGGGCCAGGGTGTGCCGCTGGGGCGGACCTCCCGGTCGGGGCGCGGGGTTAGGCTCGACGCATGGCCGTGCACCTGACCAGGATCTACACCAAGACCGGCGACGACGGGACCACCGCGCTCGGCGACTTCAGCCGCGTCCCGAAGACGGACCGCCGGCTCGCGGCCTACGCCGACACGGACGAGTGCAACGCGGCCGTCGGCGTCGCCGTGACGGTCGGACAGCTGGAGGAACGCCTCCTCGTGCCGCTGCGGCAGGTGCAGAACGACCTGTTCGACGTCGGCGCGGACCTGTGCGCGCCGATCGTCTCCGATCCGGAGTACCCGCCGCTGCGGATCGACGAGAAGTACGTCACCCGGCTCGAGGGCTGGTGCGACGAGTTCAACGCCGACCTGCCCAAGCTGGCGTCGTTCATCCTGCCCGGCGGCACGCCCGGCGCCGCCTACCTGCACGTGGCCCGGACGGTCGCGCGGAGGGCGGAGCGGAGCGTCTGGGCGCTCCTGGAGACGGACGCCGAGCGGACCAACCCGCTGACCGCCAAGTACCTCAACCGGCTCTCCGACCTGCTCTTCATCCTCTGTCGCGCCGCGAACCCGAACGGTGACGTGCTGTGGCGGCCGGGTGGGCCCGAGGCGGGCGGCTGAGCCGGGAGCCGATACCGTCGGGCGTCGTGACGGAGCATTTCGCGGTCCGCGGCGGGGCCCGGCTGTCCGGGACGGTCGACGTCGTCGGGGCCAAGAACAGCGTGCTGAAGCTCATGGCGGCGGCGCTGCTGGCCGAGGGCACGACGACCATCACGAACTGTCCCGAGATCCTCGACGTCCCGCTGATGGCGGACGTGCTGCGCAGCCTCGGCTGCACGGTCGAGGTCGCGGGGGACCGGGTCACCATCGACGTGCCGGCCGAGCCGGGGGCCCAGGCGGACTACCGCTCGGTGTCGCGGCTGCGGGCGTCCGTGTGCGTGCTGGGCCCGCTGGTCGCCCGCTGCCGCAAGGCCGTCGTCCCGCTGCCCGGCGGCGACGCGATCGGCTCGCGCCCGCTGGACATGCACGCCAACGGCCTGCGCAAGTTGGGCGCGACCACCGAGATCGAGCACGGCCGCGTCGTCGCCCAGGCGGACGACCTGCACGGCGCGCAGATCTGGCTGGACTTCCCGAGCGTCGGGGCCACCGAGAACATCCTGATGGCGGCCGTGCTGGCCCAGGGGACCACGGTCATCGACAACGCGGCGCGCGAGCCCGAGATCGTGGACCTGTGCGTGATGCTGCAGCAGATGGGCGCCGAGCTCGAGGGCGTCGGCTCGTCGACGCTCACCGTGCACGGCGTCCCGGAGCTGCGGCCGACCACCCACCGCGTGATCGGCGACCGGATCGTCGGCGCGACGTGGGCCTTCGCCGCGGTGATGACCCGCGGCGAGGTCACGGTCCGCGGGGTCGACCCGCACCACCTGGACCTTGTCCTGGACAAGCTGCGCAGCGCGGGCGCCGAGACCCGCACCGGCACGGACGGGTTCTCGGTGTCCATGTCCGGCCGGCCCCGGGCCGTCGACTTCGTGACGCTGCCGTACCCGGGCTTCGCCACCGACCTGCAGCCGATGGCGATCGCCCTGTCCGCGGTGGCGGACGGCACCTCGATGATCACCGAGAACGTGTTCGAGGCGCGGTTCCGGTTCGTCGACGAGATGATCCGGCTGGGCGCCGACGCCCGCACGGACGGGCACCACGCCGTCGTGCGCGGGGTGGAGCGGCTTTCCAGCGCCCCGGTGTGGGCGAGCGACATCCGGGCCGGCGCGGGCCTCGTGCTCGCCGGGCTGTGCGCCGACGGCGTCACCGAGGTCTGGGACGTCGACCACATCGACCGCGGCTACCCCCGGTTCGTCGAGAACCTGGCGTCGCTGGGTGCGGACATCCGGCGGGTGTCGGTCGACCCCGACCGATAGCGCGGCCCGTTCCTCCTTCCGGAGCAGTCCGGGATGCCGGGAGCGTCCCGGCGTGCCACAGTCCGCGTCACCCCCGGGTGGCCCCTCGCCCGGACGCGTGATCGCGGAGGTTCCCATGACCGACGTCAGCCCGGCCGGATCGTCCCGCACCTCGGGGCAGCGTGACCCCGGGCAGACGCCGCGGCGCAGGCAGGAGCCGTCGGAGACGTCGGACCGGACGGCGGGCTCCGGCGTCGGCGGGGCCGTGGGCGAGGTCGCCGGGTCCGTCGGCACGGCGGCCCGCGACGCCCACCGGCACGCCGCTCGGGCCGCCCGCAGCGAACCCGTCCGCAAGGGCGCCCGCCTGGGGATCGCCGCCAATGGTGTGCTGCACCTCCTCATAGGGTGGCTCGCGCTGCAGATCGCCCTGGGCGGGGGCGGGGGCGAGGCCGACCAGCGCGGCGCGGTGACCACGCTCGCGCAGCAGCCCTTCGGTCGGGTGCTGCTCTGGGTGCTGTTCGTCGGGTTCGTGGCCGTGGTGCTGTGGCGGCTGTCCACCGCGCTGTTCGGCTTCGGCTACGTCGAGGACGGCAAGAAGAAGTTGGTCAAGCGCCTGGTCAGCGCCGGACAGGCCGTGGTGTACGCCGCGCTGGCGGTCCTGACGGTCCGGGCCGCGGTGCAGGGGAGCGCGCAGGGCGGCGGCGGCAGCCAGGCGACCGCCGGCGTGCTCGGCCTGCCGGGCGGACAGGTCATCGTCGCGCTCGTCGGCATCGGCGTGGTCATCGGCGGCGGCGTGATGATCTGGCACGGCGCGAAGAAGAAGTTCACCGAGGACCAGGACCTCGCCGGTGTTCACCCGCACGCCCGCAAGGTCGACGAGCGGACCGGGCAGGTCGGCTACATTGCCAAGGGGATCGCGATCGGTGTGCTCGGCGGCCTGATCGTGTCCGCGGCCCTCACCTTCGACCCGGCCAAGGCCAACGGCCTCGACAGCGCGCTCAAGACCCTCGCCGGCCAGCCCTTCGGCGTCGTGCTGCTGGGTCTGGTCGCGCTGGGCATCGCGGCCTACGGCATCTTCTGCTTCTTCGACGCGAAGTACCACCGGGTCTGACAGCGCCTGCTCACACGCGGCGAACACGCCGTGCCGTACATGCGCGCGATCATGAGCGCACTCGCCGAAGGGCTTCCCGGCGCCCGCGTGGCGGAGGTATCGGGTGCGGGCCACCTCCCGCACCTGACCCATCCCGGGGTCTACGCCGACCTCCTGATCTCCCACGCTGCATCGGACCCGAGCCTCGAGCCCCTCCGACCGGAGGGGCCTGCGACGGCTTGATCGGTCGAGTGCGTACTTTGCCGCGCAGATCGCGTACTTTTCCACCCAGACAGGTGTGACGACGTCCGTTCGTCGGGGGTGGCGGAGGCTACCGGCCAGTACGATCCGGGGGTCTTCGACGTGGAGGTGTCCGGTGCCGTACCCGACCGACCGAGAGCGCGACCGCCCCTGGGTGATCCGGACCTACGCCGGTCACTCCTCGGCGGAGAAGTCCAACGCGCTCTACCGGCGCAATCTCGCCAAGGGCCAGACCGGCCTGTCCGTCGCGTTCGACCTGCCGACGCAGACCGGCTACGACCCCGACGACGAGCTCGCCAAGGGTGAGGTGGGCAAGGTCGGGGTGCCGGTCAGCCACATCGGCGACATGCGGACGCTCTTCGACGGCATCCCGGTCGCCGAGGCCAACACCTCGATGACGATCAACGCACCGGCGATGTGGCTGCTCGCGCTGTACGTCGCCGTCGCCGAGGAGCAGGCCGAGGCCTCGGGGCTGGACCACGCCGAGGTGCGCGCGAAGCTCGCCGGCACCACGCAGAACGACATCGTCAAGGAGTACCTGTCCCGCGGGACCTACGTGTTCCCGCCGGCCCCGAGCCTGCGGCTGATCACGGACATGGTGGCGTGGTCGGTCACCGAGATCCCGAAGTGGAACCCGATCAACATCTGCAGCTACCACCTGCAGGAGGCGGGCGCGACGCCGGCGCAGGAGCTGGCCTACTCGCTGTCCACCGCGATCGCGGTGCTGGACTCGGTGCGCGACTCGGGTCAGGTGCCGCAGGAACGGTTCGGGGACGTCGTCGGGCGGATCTCGTTCTTCGTCAACGCCGGGCTGCGGTTCGTCGAGGAGATGTGCAAGCTGCGCGCCCTCGGCCGGCTGTGGGACACGATCACCCGCGAGCGCTACGGCGTGGAGAACCCGAAGCAGCGGCGGCTGCGCTACGGCGTGCAGGTCAACTCGCTGGGGCTCACCGAGGCCCAGCCGGAGAACAACGTCCAGCGGATCGTGCTGGAGATGCTCGCGGTGACCCTGTCCCGGGACGCCCGCGCCCGCGCGATCCAGCTGCCGGCCTGGAACGAGGCGCTCGGCCTGCCGCGGCCGTGGGACCAGCAGTGGGCGCTGCGGATGCAGCAGGTGCTCGCCTACGAGACCGACCTGCTCGAGTACGAGGACATCTTCGAGGGCTCGAGGGTCATCGAGGCCAAGGTGTCCGAGCTCGTCGAGGCCGCGCAGGCGGAGATCGACCGGGTCCAGGAGATGGGCGGGGCGGTCGCGGCCGTCGAGAACGGCTACATGAAGGGCGAGCTGGTCACGGCCCTGGCCGAACGACGCCGTCGGATCGAGTCCGGCGAGGACGTCGTGGTCGGCGTGAACAAGTTCGAGACGACCGAGCCCAGCCCGCTGCAGGGCGACGCCGCCGCGATCGAGACCGTCGACCCGGCGACCGAGGCCGCCGCCGTCGCCGCGATCCAGCAGTGGCGGGCGTCGCGGGACCAGGCCGCGGTGTCCGAGGTGCTGACGAGGCTGCAGGACGCGGCCAAGACCGACGAGAACCTCATGCAGGTCTCGATCGACTGCGCCAAGGCGGGCGTCACCACCGGCGAGTGGGCCGGGGCGCTGCGCGAGGTGTTCGGGGAGTTCCGGGCGCCGACCGGGGTGTCGGCTGCCGTCGCAGGCGGGGAGGCCGCGGTGGAGATCGCGGAGGTGCGCGAGCGGGTCCGGGCGACCGGCGAGGAGCTGGGCTCGCGGCTGCGCATGCTCGTGGGCAAGCCGGGCCTCGACGGGCACTCCAACGGCGCCGAGCAGGTCGCCGTGCGCGCCCGCGACGTCGGCTTCGAGGTCGTCTACCAGGGCATTCGCCTCACCCCGGCGCAGATCGTGGCGGCGGCGGTGCAGGAGGGCGTGCACGTCGTCGGCCTGTCGGTGCTGTCCGGCTCGCACCTCGAGGTCGTGCCGGCGGTCGTCGAGGGCCTGCGGGCCCAGGGCGCGGACGACGTCCCGGTCATCGTCGGCGGCATCATCCCGGCCGAGGACGCGAAGGCGCTGAAGGAGAAGGGCGTCGCCGCCGTCTTCACGCCGAAGGACTACCAGCTCACCGACATGATGGACGAGATCGTCACCCTGGTCCGCCGGGAGCACGGGCTGGACTGAACCCCGAGGCAGGGGAGCGAGCGGCACTCTCGTTCAGTAGGTATGAGCGAGAGTGCCGTTCGCGCATGTCGTGCCGGGGTGTGCGAGAGGCTCGGGCCTCCTCACTCGTGGTCGAGTGATCCACGATGGGGCAACGGGACGTCCGGAATCCGACTGTTCTCCTGCTCGGGCGTGGATCATGGGGTGCTCCGACCGTCGCGGTGCTGCGGATTGCCTGGGGCGTCCTGCCGCGTTCCACATCCACCGGGCGCAGCGGCCCCGCCCGGCACGCCGATGGAGACGTCGCACATCCGCCCGAGTGCGCCACAACGGTGAGGGCGTCGCACTTCCGGCGAGGCTTCGTGCACCCGGCAGGGCTACATACAGCGAGCAGGGGCTCCCGCACCTGGCAGGGCCACGCATCGGGCCGGCCCGCACCGGGCAGGGTTTCGTGCACCCGACAGGGCGTCGCGCACCTGGCAGGGCGTCGTGCCCGCGGCAGGGCCTCGCGCACGCGGCAAGGCCTCGTACACCCGGCAGGGCGTCACGCACCCGCCGGGGTATGGCACACCGGCCGTGGCGGCGCGGCACACCTGAAGTAGACGCGGCACAACCCGTCGACGGGTTGTGGGACGCCGAAGCGGGTGTGCGAGCCGGCCTGGTTCGAGTGGCGCGAGATCGCCGGCTGCCCGCTGCTCCGTGCCGGTGCGGCTGCCCGACGCCGCCTGCTGCTGACCCGGACACCTCGCACACCACGTCGGCCGTGACACACCCGGTCGACGGCGTGTGCGACGAACCCGGCGGGTGTGAGGTCACGTCACGAAGGGTGTGCCGCCGCCGTCGCGATGTGCCGCGGCAGGTCGGGGTGTGCCGGCGACGTCGGAGGTCGCGCTCCGTCGGGCCTGCCGGCACCGCCGGACTATGCCGGCGACGTCGGAGGTCGCGCGCCGTCGGGCGTATCGGCGCCGCCGGGGTGTGGCGCGGCGCGTCGGGTTGTGCGGCGATGCCGGCGGTCGCGCCATTGCGCGTGCCGGTACCGCTGGGTGTGCTGGCGGCGTCTGAGGTCGCACCCCGTCGGGTGCGTCGGCGACGCCGGAGGTCGCGCGCCATCGGGGTATGCCGGCACCGCCGGGGTGTGCCGGCACCGCCGGGGTGTGCCGGCACCGCCGGGGTGTGCCGGCACCGCCGGGGTGTGCCGGTCCGTCGGGTGTGCCGGTCTGTCGGTGTGCCGAGGACGGGCGCTGGTCGCCGGAGGGCGAGCGGGTCAGGCCTCCTCGCGGTCTTCGCCGCGGCGGCGGAAGAAGCCGAAGCCGGGGATGCCGTTGATGGCCTGCCGCACGCCCTTGAGCTCCTCGAGCAGCTCGTGGACGTCCGGGCCGACCCGGTCGAGCGTCGCGAGGATCGGCATGATGTCGCTCTCCAGGTGCTCGGTGAGCGCGGGGAGCTGGTCGACCATGCGGATCGCCGCGTGCAGCTCCTCCTCGGAGAACTCGTCGACGAACCGCGTGGCCAGCGGGGCGGCGCGCTCCGCGATGGGGCGGTAGGTCGCGAGGAGCGCGCCGGCCTGCTCGCTGAGCCCGGAGGCGTCGCCGACGAGGTGGTCCGCGCGGTCGGCGACGGCGGCGGCCCGCTGCACCAGCTCGGAGGCGTCGTCGGCGACCGAGCCCGCGCCCGCGACGATCGTGCGGGCGTCGTCGGCGACGGAACCGGCCGATCGGACGATCCGCTCGGCGTCTCCCGCGACGGTCCCGACCCGGGCGACGAGTTCCTCCGCGGACGCGGCGGTGCCCTGGACCCGCTCGATCAGCTCCGAGGCCGACCCGGCGGTCCCGCCGACCCGGGTGATGAGCTCCTCGGCCGAGCCGGCCGTGCCACTGACCCGCGTGATCAGCTCGTCCGCCGAGCCCGCGGTCCCGGAGACCCGCGTGATCAGCTCGTCGGCCGACCCGGCGGTCGCGGTGACCCGGGTGATGAGCTCGTCCGCCGACCCGGCGGTCGCGGCGACCCGCGTGATGAGCTCGTCGGCCGACCCGGCGGTCGCGGTGACCCGGGTGATGAGTTCGTCCGCCGAGCCGGCGGTGCCGCCCACCCGCGTGATGAGCTCCTCGGCCGACTCGGCGGTGCCGCCGACGCGCGTGATCAGCTCCTCGGCCGACTCGGCGGTGCCGCCCACCCGCGTGATGAGCTCCTCGGCCGACTCGGCCGTCCCGCCGACCCGCGTGATCAGCTCGTCGGCCGACCCGGCGGTCGCGGTGACCCGGGTGATGAGCTCGTCCGCGGAGCCGGCGGTCGCGGCGACCCGCGTGATGAGCTCGTCGGCCGTTCCCGCGGTGCCGCGGACCCCCGCCACGAGCCCCTCGGCCTCCTCGGCGACCGCGCCGACCCGGGCGACCAGCGCCTCCGCGTCCGACGCGGTCCTGGTGACCCGCGTGATCAGCGCCGTGGCGTCCGTGGCGGTCCGGTCGACCCGCGCGACGAGGTCCTCCGCGGTCCCCGCGACCCGCTCGACCCGGCCGATCAGCCCGTCGGCCCGGTCCGCGACGCCGTCGACGCGGTCGAGCAGGCCCTCGACCCGGCCCGCGATCCCGTTGACCCGGGCGAGCAGGGTGGCGACCTCGTCGAGCAGCCCCGCGGTGCGCTCCGGCAGCCCGGCCGCGACGCCGACGGCCTCGCCCGTCCACCCGGCGACCGCCCGCGCCCCGTCGACCAGGTCCGAGGGGCCCGGGAGGGGCAGGCCCGCGATGCGAAGTGCCATGGCGTGATCCTCCCGTATCCCGGCGATCACGGCCGGGTCACCGCGCCGCGACGCGCACCGATCACTCTCCGGAACCGCCGCCGCTCCCGGTCAGTGCGGTACGTCGCCGTTCGTCACAGTCGCGTAACGACCGTGCGTAGTCGCCGCCAGCCTTTGACCAGTCATGATCGACCACCTACGTTCGATCTCCGTTGCCGGTCACCGGCGCAGGGGGTGTGCCCGGTCCGGCCTGCTCGAGACGACGCCGTCGACAGCCGAAGGGGTGCCTGCCATGTCCGGAAATTCGTGGACCCGCCGAGAGTTCTTCCGCCGCAGCGCGATCGCCGGGGCCGTGGCCCTCGGCGGCCCGGCCCTGTTGTCGGCCTGCACGCAGACCAGCACGGGGGGCGCCGGCGCGGGCGGCACGCTCGAGCGCGCGAGGTCCGCCGGCACGATGAAGGTGGGCATCGCCAACGAGGCGCCCTACGGGTTCACGGACAGTACCGGCAAGGTCACCGGCGAGTCGGTGGAGGTCGGCCGCGCGGTGCTGAAGAACCTGGGGATCAACGACATCCAGGCGACCACCGTGGACTTCGGGTCGCTCATCCCGGCGCTCAACGCCAACCAGTTCGACATGGTCACCGCGGGCATGTTCATCAACGCGCAGCGCTGCCAGAACGCGGCCTTCTCCACCCCGGACTACACCGCGCCCACGGCGTTCCTCGTGCCGACGGGCAACCCGGACGGGGTGTCCACCTTCGAGGACATCAAGAACAAGAACCTCCGGCTCGCGGTCCTCTCCGGCGCCGTCGAGCAGGGGTACGCGCAGAAGAGCGGCGTGCCGGACAGCCAGATCCAGGTCTTCGACTCGCAGAACACGCTGCTGCAGGCGGTCACCGCGGACCGGGTCGACGCCGCGGCGCTCACGAACATCTCGCTCAACGACGTCGTCGCCAAGAACCCCGGCTCGAACGTCGAGGTCACCAAGGGGTTCTTCCCCACGATCGACGGGAAGCAGACGGTCTCCGCGGGCGCCTTCGTGTTCCGCAAGGCCGACACCGACCTCGTCAACGCCTTCAACGGCGAGCTGACGAAGCTGCACCAGAGCGGACAGTGGTTGCAGATCGTCACGCCCTTCGGGTTCACCCAGGACAACCTGCCGGGCGCGGACGTCACGACCGAGAAGCTCTGCGCGGCCGCCTGAGCACGGCACGGGTCCACGGTGGAGAACCTCCCGCAGATCGTCGGCGTCCTGTCCGACGGCATTCCCGAGACCGTCATCGCGACGCTCGGGGGCGTGCTCCTGACGATCGTCCTGTCGGTCGCCGCGGGCCTGCTGCTGCTCTCGCCGTCGCGCACGGTGCGGGGCGTGACGCGGGTGTACGTGGAGGGTTTCCGCGGCACCTCCGAGGTCGTCCAGCTGTTCTGGATCTACTTCGTCCTGCCGGTCCTGGTGGGGTTCCAGCTGCTGCCGCTGTTCGCCGGCATCGTGGTGCTGGGGCTCAACCACGGCGCGTACGGCGCCGAGATCGTGCGCGGCGCGGTCCGCTCGGTGCCCCGCGCCCAGTACGAGGGCGCGATCGCGTTGAGCCTCTCGCCGGCGCAGCGGATGCGCCGCGTGATCCTGCCGCAGGCCTTCGTGGAGATGCTGCCGCCCTTCAACAACCTGTTCATCCAGCTGCTGAAGTCGTCGGCGATCCTCGCCCTGATCACCGTGCCGGAGGTGACCCGGCAGGCGCGTGAGGTGCTGATCCCGAACTTCGGCGCCGACACGCTGCTGATCTTCGGCGTGACCTTCGTGATCTACCTGGTGCTCGCCGCGCTGATCACGTTGGTGATGCGGCTGCTGGAGCGGGTGGCCTCGGCACGGCTCGGCCGCCGGCCCTCCCGCGCGGCGCGGGCGGCGGCGCGGGCTGCCGGACCGACGGGGACCGAGGGGGTCGCGGCCTGATGCCCGTCTGGGACTGGAACTACGCGTTCGACATCCTGCCGGACCTGCTCCTGGCGCTGGTCACGACGATCGAGATCACGCTGCTCGGCTCGGTGGTGGCGCTCCTGCTCGGGCTGGTGTTCGCGGTGCTGCGGCGCCTGCGCATCCCGGTGCTGGACCAGGTGCTGTGGGCCTTCGTCGAGGTGGTGCGCTCGACCCCGCTGCTGGTCCAGGTCTTCTTCCTGTTCTTCGTGCTGCCCCAGTTCGGGGTCACGCTGAGCGCGTTCGTGGTCGGCGTCGTCGGGCTCGGCGTCCACTACGCGACCTACACCTCCGAGGTCTACCGCGCGGGGATCGACGCGATCCCGAAGGGGCAGTGGGAGGCGTGCACCGCGCTCTCCCTGCCACGCCTGCGGGTGTGGACCGGCGTGATCCTGCCCCAGGCGGTCCCGCGCGTCCTGCCGGCGCTGGGCAACTACGTGATCTCGATGTTCAAGGAGGTCCCGCTGCTGCTCGCGATCGGCGTGGTCGAGGTCGTCAACGAGGCGCGCGAGCTCGGCTCGCTGACCTTCCGCTACACCGAGCCCTACACCATCGCCGGCCTGCTCTTCCTGCTGCTGAGCTACCCGGCGTCCATGTTGGTCCGACGACTGGAGCGCCGCCGTGTCACCGCCTGACACCTCCGAACCCATGATCGTGTTCGACGGCGTGGAGAAGCGCTTCGGGTCGAACGTCGTGCTGAAGGACCTGAGCTTCACCGTGGCGCCGGGGGAGCACGTCACCCTGATCGGCCCCTCGGGTTCGGGCAAGACGACGATCCTGCGCCTGCTCATGACCTTGGAGCAGTGCAACGAGGGCACCATCTCCGTCGGCGGTCGCTACCTGTCCCACGAGGAGCGCGGCGGGAAGCTCGGCCCGCCGCGCGAGAAGTACCTGCGCGACGTCCGCAAGCACATCGGGATGGTCTTCCAGCAGTTCAACCTGTTCCCGAACATGACCGTGCGCGGCAACCTCTGCGAGGGCCCGACGCGGGTGCTCGGGCTGTCGAAGGACGAGGCGAACGCCCGCGCCGAGGAGTTGCTCGACCTCGTGGGGCTCAAGGAGAAGATCGACGCCCACCCCACCCAGCTCTCCGGCGGTCAGCAGCAGCGCGTGGCGATCGCCCGCGCGCTCGCGATGCGCCCGGACGTGCTGCTGCTCGACGAGGTGACCTCGGCGCTGGACCCCGAGCTCGTCGCCGGCGTGCTGAAGCTGTTGCGGGACATCGGCGACACCACCGACATCACGATCCTCTGCGTGACCCACGAGATGGGGTTCGCGCGGGACTTCTCGCACCGGGTGATGATGTTCGACGGCGGCCGCGTGCTCGAGGACGCGCCCCCGGAGAAGCTCTTCACCGAGCCGGACCACCAGCGCACCAAGGACTTCCTGCAGGCCGTGCTCGCCCACTGACCCGTGCGCGGCAACTGCCGTCTGGAGGGGCAGTCGCCCCTCACGACCCGGGCTGACCTGCGCAGATCGCCTCGGCGGTGAGGCCGGCGGGCGGGAGGTTCTCGGCGTCGAACCCGAAGGGCCGCACGATCTCGAGCCAGCGACCCGAGGTCTGCAGCTCGGTGAGGCCGGCGTCGAAGGCGCTGCGCAGGTCGGCGTCGGCGGGGCGGAAGGCGAAGGCACCCACCGGGTAGACCCGCCGCCCGTCCGCGTCGACCCGGGCGGCGACGCCGGGGGTCACCTGCACCGGCGTGCCCGGGTTGCGGGCCAGCTCGTCGAGCAGGGAGATGCGGGTCAGCGCGGCGGCCGGGACCTCGTTGCCGGCGACCGCACGGAACAGCGTGCTCTGCCCGTCGTAGGTGCGGATCGCCTCGGGCGGGACGCCGGCCGCGCGCGCGAACTCCTCCTCCGCCGACCCGGTCAGCACCCCGAGGGTGATCCCCGCGCGCCGCACGCCGTCGAACGTCCGGATGCCGTGGGGGTTGCCCGCGGGGACGAGGAAGGCCAGCGGCGCCAGGAAGTCCGGCCGGGAGAAGGCGACGCGCGCGCACCGGGTCGGGGTGATCGTGGTGCCGGCGGCGACGATGTCGAACTGCTCGGCCACCAGCCCGTCGAGCAGGTCGCGGAACGGGACCTGGATCGCCTCGATCCCGCCGACCCCGAGCCCGGCGAGGACGGCCCGGGCGACCTCGGGCGCCTCCCCGGTGACCGTGCCGTCCGTGGCCGAGTAGCCGTAGGGCCGCTCGCCCGCGATACCGATGCGCGCCACGCCGTCCGCCCGCATGCGCTCCAGCGCCGAGCCCGCGCGTGACCCGCACGCACCCAGCGCGGCGGCGCCTCCGAGCGCGGCCGCCCCGGCCAGGAGCGATCGTCGGGAGACCAGGTGCATCGCGCCGAAGGGTAACGGCTGCCCCTAGTCCGGCCAGACGGGCTTGCGCTTCTCCAGGAACGAGGCCATGCCCTCCTTCGCGCCCGCGGAGTGCGACATCGCCGCCATGACCTCGACGGCGATCGCGTAGGCGTCCGCCTCCGGGCGGTCGAGCTGCGCGTAGAGCGTCTGCTTGCCGACCTCCTTGCCGAACCGGCTGCCGCGGGTGGCGCGGGCGAGCAGCTCGTCCGTCCTCGCGTCGAGCTCGGCGTCCGGCACGACGTAGTTGACCAGGCCCCAGTCCGCGGCGGTGCGGGCGTCGATCGGGTCGCCGGTCAGGGCGAGCTCCATCAGCCGCTTGCGGCCGACGTTGCGCGCCACCGGGACCGCCGGGGTGTGGCAGAACCAGCCGCCCTTGCCGCCGGGCAGCGCGAAGGCCGCGGACTCGGCCGCGACGGCGAGGTCGCAGGTCGCGACGAGCTGGCAGCCGGCCGCCGTCGCGATGGCGTGGACCTTCGCGACCACCACCTGCGGCACGGCCTGGATCGTCTGCATGACCTCGGTGCACAGGGTGAGCAGCTCGCGGACGCCCTTGAGATCCCGCGCGGCGACGTCGGCGAAGTCGTGCCCGGCCGAGAAGGCCTTGCCCTCGGCGCCGAGCACGATCCCGGTCGCGTCGCTGCTGCCGGCGGTCTCGAACGCGTCGAGCAGCTCGCGGAGGTGGTCCTCGGAGAGGGCGTTGCGGCGCTCCGGGCGGTTCATCGTGATGCGGACGGTCTCCCCGTCCTGCTTGACCAGGAGGTGCTCGTAACCCATGGGTCCAACGGTAGCTGGACGGGCGGGCGGAACGGGTCTACCGTGACCGCATGACCGGATCGGCAGTTTCAGTCACGCGGTCACGGGAGGACCGGCTCCTCGACGCGGCCGCCGACCTGCTGGTCCGGTGGGGCTACCAGCGGGTGACGATCGACGAGGTCGCGCGCCGCGCCGGGGTCGGGAAGGGCACGGTCTACCTGCACTTCCGCACCAAGGAGGCGCTCTTCCTCGCCGTCCTGCTGCGCAGCCACCGCACGGTGACCGCGCGGATGGCCGACCGGATGGAGGCCGATCCCGCGGAGGCGCTGCCCGCCCGCGCCGTCCGGTCGATCTACCGCGAGCTGCTCGACGACCCGGTGACCCGGCCGCTCTACCTCGGCGACCCCGAGGTGCTCGGCCGGCTCGCCCACGAGGCCGCCGACGCCCTCGGCGACCTCACGGCGAAGCGCACCGAGGTCGGCCGGCGCTGGTTCGGGCTGCTGCGCGAGGCGGGCCGGATGCCCACCGACCTGCCGATCGACGCGCAGATGCACCTCTTCACGGCTGTCACCACCGGCTTCTTCTTCCTCGACGGCATGCCGACCGCGCCCGGGCCGGCGGACCCGGACGCCCGTGCCGACCTGCTCGAACACGCCCTGCGGAGCGCCCTGGAGATCCCGGGCGCACCGCTCACGCACGAGTGCGCGGCGGAGTGCGCGGCGCTCTTCCGCTCGCTGCTCGACGTTCTACCCACCCTGAGCGAAACCAGGTGACCACCATGGCCGTGCTCGACGCGCCCGCCCTCACCGACCCGGAACTCCTCGCCGACCCCTGGCACGCGTTCGGCCGCCTCCGCGAGCAGGCGCCCGTGCTGCGCAGCCGGTTCGGCTACGGCGCCGACGAGGCCCCGCTGTGGCTCGTGACCCGCTACGCCGACGTCCGCGCGGTGCTGAGCGACCCGCGGTTCGTCAACGACCCGGCGAACGCCCCCGGCGGCCGGGACACCCGCAAGGAGCTGATGGCCGCGATCGGCCTGACGCCGGACCTCACGGACTACATGACCCGCAGCGTGCTCGACGCGGACGGCGCCGACCACACCCGGCTGCGCAAGCTCGTCTCCCGGGCGTTCACCGTCCGCCGCGTCGGCGACCTGCGGCCGCGCGTCGAGGAGATCACCGCGGAGCTGCTCGCGGGCCTCGCGACCGCGGAGCAACCGGTCGACCTGGTCGAGGCCTACGCCTACCCCCTGCCGATCACGGTGATCTGCGAGCTCGTCGGGATCCCGGAGGAGGACCGTGCGAACTGGCACGTCTGGGGGCGCGAGCTCGTGTCGACCGACCCGGCCCGGGTGCCCGGCGCGATGCGGGCCACCGTCGACCACATCCGGGACCTGGTCGCGCGCCGCCGCGCCCAGCCGACGGACGACCTGCTCGGTGCGATGATCCGCGCGCAGGAGGACGGCGACCGGCTCTCGGACTTCGAGCTGGTCACGATGGTGCTCGCCCTGGTCTTCGCCGGGCACGAGACGACCGCGCACCTGATCGCGAACTCGGTCGCCGCGCTGCTCAGCCGCCCCGACCAGCTCGCCAGGCTGCAGGCCGACCCCGCCCTGTGGCCGACGGCGGTGAACGAGCTGATGCGGCTCTGGGGACCCGTCAGCATGGTGCGCGTGCGGTACGCGACCGAGCCGGTGGAGATCGGCGGGGTGGAGATCCCGGCCGGTGCGGCCGTGCAGCCGATCCTGCTGTCCGCCAACGGCGACCCCCGCGAGTTCGACGACGCCGAGGCGTTCGACGTCGCACGGCGGACCGAGCGCGGGGAGGGGCACCTCGGGTTCGGCCACGGCGCGCACTACTGCCTCGGCGCCGCGCTGGCCCGGCAGGAGGGGGAGGTGGCGCTGCGGGCGCTGTTCACCCGCTTCCCGTCCCTGGAGCTCGCCGTCCCGCCCGAGGAACTGGTGTGGCAGCCCGTCCCGGGCTCGCGCCGCCTCGCCGCCCTCCCCGTCCGCCTGTAGCTCTCGAGGGGTGAGCGAACGGCGCTCTCGCTCAGTAGGTGTGAGCGAGAGTGCCGTTCGCCCGGGTCACGGGGCGCGGTTCACCGGGTGCGGCGGTCGTGCAGGACCAGGAGCATGTAGGCGGCAACGGACTGGGCGTCCGTGATCGCGCCGTCGGCGATCATCGCCTCGAACTCGGTGATGCCGAACCAGGCCTGCCGCATGTCCTGCTCGGTGTGCTCGCGCTGCGCCTCGCCCTCGGTGAGCTCCGTGGCGAGGTAGACGTGCCCGCGCTGGCTGGACATGCCGGGAGCGACGTCGAGCGTGCCGATCTTCTCCATCCGCCCCGCCCGCAGCCCGGTCTCCTCGACCAGCTCGCGGACGGCCAGCTCGGCGGGGTCCTGGGCGGCGCGGTCCGGCGCGGTGCCGGCGGGGAACTCCCAGCGCCGCAGGCCGATCGGGTAGCGGAACTGCTCCACGAGGTGCAGCCGGTCGCCGTCGCGGGGGATCACCAGGGCGTACGTCGGCTTGTCGATCACGCCGTAGACGCCGTCCGTGCCGTCGGGGCGGCGCACGGCGTCCTCGCGGACGGTCATCCAGTCGTTCGCGTAGACCTGCCGGGTCGAGAGGGTCTCCACACGGCCAGCCTCCCACCTGCGACGATCGACCCCGTGCGCGCGTCCCGGCTGATGGCCCTGCTCTTCGTGCTGCAGCGGCGCCGCTCGGCCACCGCGGCCGAGCTGGCCGCCGAGCTGGAGGTCTCCGAGCGGACGATCTACCGGGACGTCGCGTCGTTGACCGAGGTGGGCGTGCCGATCTGGACCGAGCCCGGGCCCGGTGGCGGGATCCGGCTCGTCGAGGGCTGGCGCACCCGGCTCGACGGGCTGACCGCGCAGGAGGCGGCGGCGATGCTCACCATGGGCGCGCCGCAGCTGCTCGCCGAGCTGGGCCTGGGCGCGGCGCTGGCCGGGGCCCAGGCCAAGATCCTCGCGACCCTGCCGGAGGGCCTGCGCGCGCACGCCCGCGTCGTCGCCGAGCGGGTGCACCTGGACGCACCGGGCTGGTTCCAGAACCCCGCCGAGGTCACGCACCTCGCCGTGCTCGCCGAGGCGTTGTGGGAGCAGCGCCGGGTGCGGATCGTCTACGGGCCACGGAACGTGCACCGCGAGGTCGAGCCGCTCGGCCTCGTGCTGAAGGCGGGGGTCTGGTACCTGGTCGCCGGGGTGGACGGGGACGTCCGGACCTACCGGGCGGCCCGGATCGCCGAGGCCGAGCCGCTGGAGGTGACGTTCGAGCGGCCGACGGACTTCGACCTGCCGACCTGGTGGGCGGAGTCGGCGGGGCGGTTCGCCGCGTCGATGCTGCGGGAGAAGGTGCGGCTCCGGCTCTCGCCCGTCGGCCTGCGCGCCCTGCCGCACGTGACGGACCCGGAGGCGGCCCACACGGCCGTCGCGGCGGCCGGGGAACCGGACGCCGACGGTTGGCGCGAGGTGCTGCTCGACGTCGAGTCGTTGCGGGTCGCCGCCAGCCAACTGGTCGCGCTGGGCGGCGAGGTGGAGGGCCTGGACCCGCCCGAGCTGCGCGCGATGCTCGCCGAGCACGGCCGGGCGCTGGCGGACCGCAACGCCCCTCTAGGGTGACGGCCCGTGCGCCTCGTCATCGCCCGCTGCCAGGTGGACTACGTCGGCCGGCTCACCGCACACCTGCCGATGGCCCCGCGGCTGCTGCTGGTCAAGGCCGACGGATCGGTCAGCGTGCACGCCGACGACCGCGCCTACAAGCCGCTCAACTGGATGAGCCCGCCGTGCTGGCTCACCGAGGAGCCGGGCGTCTGGACGGTCCGGAACAAGGCCGACGAGTCGCTCGTGATCACCATCGACGAGGTGCTGCACGACTCCTCGCACGAGCTGGGCGTCGACCCCGGTCTGGTCAAGGACGGCGTCGAGGCACACCTGCAGGAGCTGCTGGCCGCGCACCCCGAGACCTTCGGCGAGGGCTGGACCCTGGTCCGCCGCGAGTACATGACGGCGATCGGCCCCGTCGACCTGCTCTGCCGGGACACCGGGGGCGGGCACGTGGCGGTCGAGATCAAGCGCCGCGGCGAGATCGACGGCGTGGAGCAGCTGACCCGCTACCTCGAGCTGATGAACCGCGACCCGCTGCTCGGGCCGGTGACCGGGGTGTTCGCCGCCCAGCAGATCAAGCCGCAGGCGCGCACGCTCGCCGAGGACCGCGGGATCCGCTGCATCACGGTGGACTACGACGCGCTACGGGGCCTGGACTCCAAGGACCTGCGGCTCTTCTGAGCTGCCCCCGGGGAGCCGGCGGCAGCACCCCGGCGAGCTGGCGCAGGACGAAGTCGCGCACGTCGCCGGCCGTCGAGTCCGGACGGGTCAGGACCTGCAGGAGCAGCGCGTTCGTGTGGTAGCGGGCGGTCCGGTCGACGTCGAGGTCGAGGCCGAGCACGTCCGCGGCGTACCGCAGGGCGGTGTCGAGGATCCGCGGGATCTGCGCGATCACCCGGGTGTCGTCGGGCCCGCGCGGCGGGCCGTCGTTGCGGATGGCGTCCTCCTGCAGCGCCGCGAACAGCGCGAAGGTCAGGGTGCGCCGGACCCTGAGCATGAGCACCATCTCCCCGACGGCGACCCGGACCACCTCGTGCGGGGTCGCGCCGGCGGCGATCCGCTCCTCGACGGCGGCCACGGCGTCGGCGATCCGTGGGACGAACAGGTGCGCGATCAGCGCGTGCTTGCTGCCGAAGTGGTTGTAGAGGGTCGCGATCGCGACACCCGAGCGGGCCGCGACCTCCGTCATCCTCGTGCCCTGCCAGCCCTGCTCGGAGAACAGCTCCTCGGCGACGCGGAGGATCGCGGCCCGCGTCTCGGCGGTGCGCTCCTCGCGCCGCCCGGGTCGCCGCTCGGTCATCGGCGGAGGTTAGCCCAGCGCAACGGCGTTGTGGAGTACCTGTAACGCGTTATAGGTTCCTTCTCCGCGCGGGCACGGCGGCGTCGTGTCCGGGCGCGGATCCACCGGGCGCGGCCCTGTGCGGAGGAGGGGTCCGCGCAGCGCCGCGTCCTGCCGCCGGACCACCGGTCGCGGGTGGTCCGCCCGGGTCGCCGGAGGCACACGCGGCCCCTCGCGCCCGCCCTACCCTGACCGACGTGACCGCCAGCACCGAGGCTCCGGCCAGCACCAGCACCGACACCTTCGACTCGCTCGACCCGCGCACCGGGGCGGTCGTCGGCACCCACCCGGTCCACGGCGAGGCGGACGTGCTCGCCGCGGTCGCCCGGGCCGAGGAGGCCGCGCGGTGGTGGCGCGCCCTGGGCTTCGACGGCCGGCGCGAGCGGCTGCTGGCCTGGCGGAAGACGCTGGTCGCGCGACTGGACGAGGTCGCCGCCGTCGTCTCGGCGGAGACCGGCAAGCCGCTCGACGACGCCCGGCTCGAGCTCGTCCTCGCGATCGACCACGTGGACTGGGCGGCCAAGCACGCGAAGAAGACCCTCGGCCGGCGGACGGTGTCGCCCGGCCTGCTCGGCGCCAACCAGGCGGCGACGCTGGGCTACCCGCCGATCGGCGTCGTCGGCGTCATCGGGCCGTGGAACTACCCGGTCTTCACCCCGATGGGGTCGATCGCCTACGCCCTCGCCGCCGGCAACGCCGTCGTGTTCAAGCCCAGCGAGCTCACCCCCGGCGTCGGGGAGATCCTCGCCCGCACGCTGGCCGACGCGGTGCCGGAGAAGACGCTGCTCGAGGTGGTGACCGGATTCGGCGAGACCGGTGCCGCGCTGTGCCGCGCCCCGGGCGTCGGCAAGATCGCGTTCACCGGCTCGACGGCCACCGGCAGGCGGGTCATGGCCGCCTGTGCCGAGACGCTCACGCCGGTGCTCATCGAGTGCGGCGGCAAGGACGCCCTGATTGTCGACGCCGGCGCGGACGTCGAGGCCGCGGCCGATGCCGCCGTGTGGGGCGGGATGTCCAACGCCGGCCAGACCTGCGTCGGCGTCGAGCGGGTGTACGTCGTCGAGTCCGTCGCCGAGGAGTTCACCGCGGCGCTCGTGGCGAAGACGCGCGGGCTGCGCGCCGGCACCCAGTTCGGCCCGATGACGATGACCTCGCAGACCGAGGTCGTCCGCCGGCACGTCCGGGACGCGCTGGAGAAGGGCGGGCGCGCGGTCGTCGGCGGCGAGGACTCGGTGAAGCCTCCGTTCGTGGAGCCCGTCGTCATCGTCGACGTGCCGGAGGACTCCTCCGCCGTCACCGAGGAGACCTTCGGACCGCTGATCGTCGTCAACCGGGTCCCGGACGTCGCCGAGGCGGTCCGCCGTGCCAACGGGACCAGCTACGGGCTCGGGGCCAGCGTGTTCACCGGCTCGGCGAAGGAGGGCGAGCGGATCGCGGAGGGCCTGCGCTGCGGCATGGTGAGCGTCAACGGCGTGATCGCGTTCGCGGGCATCCCGTCGCTGCCGTTCGGCGGGGTCGGCGACTCCGGCTTCGGCCGCATCCACGGCGAGGACGGCCTGCGCGAGTTCACCCGGCCCCAGGCGATCGCCCGCCAGCGGTTCGCCCTGCCCGTGCCGGTCACCAGCTTCACCCGCACCGCGAAGCACATGAGCACCCTCCTCGGCCTCGTCCGGGCACGTCACGGGCGGTAGACCCGCCATCCGGAGGGGGTGTTCCCGACCTCATGCGTGGGTTACCACGCAGCGCGGGATGAGAGGATTACCGCCGAGTACACACCCTCGAGGCAGCGGGAGGTAACGGCGTGGCACGCGAGTTCCGGACGGTCGGCGTGGTCGGCCTGGGCACCATGGGTGCGGGCATCGTGGAGGTGTTCGCCCGCAACGGCCTGGACGTGATCGCCGCCGAGGTGGACGCGGCCGCCGTCGAGCGCGGGAAGGCGCACCTGGAGACCTCGACGAGGCGGGCGATCGAGCGCGGCAAGCTGACCGAGGAGCAGGCCGCCGAGCTGCTCGGCCGCATCACGACGACCACGTCGCTGGCCGACCTGGCCCCGTGCGACCTCGTCGTCGAGGCGGTGCCGGAGTCGCTGCAGCTCAAGGCGTCCGTGTTCGCCGAGGTGGACAAGCACGTCGGACCGGAGACGATCCTGGCGTCGAACACGTCGTCGCTGTCGGTCACCGAGCTGTCCGTGCGCACCGCGCGCCCGGGCAAGGTCGTCGGGATGCACTTCTTCAACCCGGCGCCGGTGCAGAAGCTGGTCGAGCTGGTGCGCACGGTCGTCACCGAGCCGGACGTGGTGGAGGACCTCAAGGCCTTCGCCGCCACCCTGGACAAGGTGCCGGTCGTGATCGGCGACCGGGCCGGGTTCATCGCGAACGCGCTGCTCTTCGGGTACCTCAACCACGCGGCGCGGATGTACGAGTCGCGCTACGCGAGCCGCGAGGACCTCGACGCCGCCATGCGCTACGGCTGCGGCTACCCGATGGGCCCGCTGGCCCTGCTCGACCTGATCGGCCTCGACACCGCGTACGAGATCCTCGAGACGATGTACGCGCAGTCGCGCAACCTCATGCACGCCCCGGCGCCGGTGTTCAAGCAGATGATCACCGCCGGTCTGCTCGGCCGGAAGAGCGGGCGCGGCTTCTACACCTACGAGAAGCCGCACAGCAGCAAGGTCGTGCCCGACGCCCTGACCCCGGGCTCGGTCGTGCCCGAGGACGTGCCGACGCGGGAGGTCCAGCGGGTCGGTGTGGTGGGCACCGGCACCATGGCCAGCGGCATCGTGCAGGTGTTCGCACAGGCCGGGTTCGACGTCGTGGTCCGCGGGCGCAGCGAGTCCAAGGTCGAGGCGTCCATCGGCGGGATCCGTAAGGCGCTGGACAAGGCCGTGGTGCGGGGCAGGCTCACCGAGGAGGACCGGGACGCCACGCTCGGCCGGATCACCGGCACCACCTCGCTGGAGGACTTCGCGGACGTCGACCTCGTCGTCGAGGCCATCGCCGAGGAGCTCGAGGTCAAGCGTGCGGTGTTCGGCGCGCTCGACGAGATCTGCAAGCCGGGCGCGATCCTCGCGACCACGACGTCGTCGCTGCCGGTCGTGGAGTGCGCGGCGGCCACCAACCGGCCGGCCGACGTGCTCGGGTTGCACTTCTTCAACCCGGCCCCGGTGATGAAGCTCGTCGAGGTCGTGTCGACGATCAACACCGCGCCGGAGGTGGCGGCCACCGCGCTGGCGCTGTGCCAGAAGCTGAAGAAGGTGCCGGTCTCCTGCCGCGACCGCGCCGGCTTCATCGTCAACGCGCTGCTCTTCCCGTACCTGAACGACGCGGTGAAGATGCTCGAGGCGCACTACGCGACGGTCGACGACATCGACGCCGCCATGAAGACCGGCTGCGCCCTGCCGATGGGGCCGTTCGAGCTGCTCGACGTGGTGGGGCTGGACGTGTCGCTCGCCATCGAGCGGTCGCTGTTCGCCGAGTTCCGCCAGTCCGGCTTCGCCCCGGCGCCGCTGCTGGAGCACCTGGTCACCGCGGGCCGGCTCGGCCGCAAGACCGGGCAGGGCTTCCGGGACTACACCTCCCGCTGAGCTGTGCGGCGCTGATCGGTGAGGCGCTTCCCGGTGCCGCGCTGATCCGTGACGCGCCGAGGCCGGACTGTGACGCGCTGCGGCGCCGCCCGCGACGCGGTGCCGCGGCCGTTACCGTCGGACACATGGCACGCGGTCGACGGCCCCGCCCCTCGGAACGGGGGCGGGGCCGCGCCGTGCCCGCACCCCTGTCGTCCGGCATCGTGACCCGGGCCGAGACGGGGCCCGACGGCGAGTGGGCCGTCCGGCACGTCCCCGGCGGCTCGTCGGTGAAGGACTACCGCTGCCCGGGCTGCGACCAGCTCATCCCCGCGGGCGTCGGGCACGTGGTGACGTGGCCGACGGGGGAGTGGGGCGGCGTCGAGGACCGCCGGCACTGGCACCTGCCGTGCTGGAACGCGCGCGGCCGCCGACGGCCGGGGATCCGCCGCCCCCGCTGAGCCGCGGTCCGCCCGTCCTCCGGGTGACCTTCGACGGGCCGGCCGAGGGGTGACGGGTCAGGCGCGGGCCGGGGCCGGATGAGGGCGCGGGCGGCGGCGGGACTGCTCGCCGGCCTGCTCCGGAACGGTGCCGTCGACGGCGGGGGTGCCGTCGGCGCGGCCGGTCCGCTCGCTCTCGTCGGAGAGCGGACCCAGCGCCGCGAGGTCCGCGACGAGCGCGGCGCGGGCGTGCGCGAGCTGCTCGGCGACCCGGGTGCGCAGGTCGGTGAGCTGTGCGACGCGGCGCTCGGCCTCGCGGACCAGCCGGTCGCCCTCGCCGCGGGCGTCGGCGACGATTCCGGCGGCCTGCTGGTCGGCCGCCGCCTGGGTGGCCCGGGCGTACTCGTCCGCCGCCGCGCGGGTGGTCCGGGAGTACTCGTCCGCCTCGGCGCGAAGCCGCGCGATCTCCTGCTGGGTCGCCGCGCGCTCGGCCTGCAGCGCCCCGAGGGTCTCGGTGCGCCGCTGGTCCATCGCGATCCGGAAGTCCTCCTCGACCTGCTCGCGCTCGGCGGCCGCGGCGGAGTTCGCGGCGGCGATCGCGGCGGCCGACTCGGCCTGGACCCGGGCGATGGCCTCGTCGTTCGCCAGCTTGTCCTGGGCGGCCTGGGCCTGCAGGGCCTTCGCCCGGGCGACGACCCGCTCGGCCTCCTCCCGCGCCTCGGCGAGCAGCGCCTCGCGGCGGCGCTCGGCCTCCGCCCGGCGCTCGGCCAGCTCCTGGTCGCACTCCGCCCGCAGGCGGGTCACCTCGGCGTCGGCGCGGGCGCGCGTCTCGGCGACCTCGTCCTCGGCCAGCCGGAGCATCGACCGCATCCGCTCGCTGAGGCCCTGGACGCTGTCCGGCGGCCCGGAGAGCCGGCGCACCTGCTGGCGCATCGACTCCAGCCGGTTGCGGGTCTCGTCGAGCTCCCGGCTCAGCCGGGTCACCTGCGCGACGGCGGCGTCCCGGTCCGCGGCGAGCAGCCGGACCTCCGCGTCGATCCGGTGCAGATGCCCGTTGACCTGGTCCTGGTCGTAACCGCGGCGGACGACCCGGAACCCTGCCGTGGGCTGGAGACCGGCGTCGGGCTGGGGGTTCTCCGGTTCACCGACCATGAGCGTCACCGTACCGGGCTACCGCATCTGCGGAGGGCCCTGCGCGCTGCCGCGTGGGCGCCGTCACCCGTCCGGGCGTGGCCCGCGGCGGTGGGGCGTGCCGGCGAATCCGCAGGATGGAGCCATAACGCCTGAATCAGGCGCTGCGTCGCTCCTCGCAGGAGAAGCGGTGTGGCTCCGTGACGCACGCGGAGGTGCGTCACGGAGCCACGGTGCCGATCTCAGGTGGTGCTCAGACCCCGCGGAAGCGGTTGATCGCCTCGAGGTGCTTGGCGCGCTTCTCCGGGTTCGTCACGCCCAGCCCCTCCTCGGGCGCCAGCGCGAGCACGCCGACCTTGCCCTGGTGGGCGTTCTGGTGGACGTCGTACGCCGCCTGGCCGGTGTCGGCGAGCGGGTACACCTTGGACAGCGTCGGGTGGATCAGGCCCTTGTCGATGAGCCGGTTGGCCTCCCACGCCTCGCGGTAGTTCGCGAAGTGCGAGCCGACGATCCGCTTCAGGTTCATCCACAGGTAGCGGTTGTCGTACTCGTGCATGTACCCGGAGGTCGACGCGCAGGTCACGATCGTGCCGCCCTTGCGCGCGCAGTAGACCGACGCGCCGAAGGTCTCCCGGCCCGGGTGCTCGAAGACGATGTCCGGGTCGTCGCCGCCGGTGAGCTCGCGGATCCGGGCCCCGAAGCGCTTCCACTCCTTCGGGTCCTGGGTCTGCGGGTCCTTCCAGAACTTGTAGCCCTCGGCGTTGCGGTCGATGACCAGCTCGGCGCCCATCGACCGGCAGATCTCCGCCTTCTCCGGCGAGGAGACGACGCAGACCGGCGTGGCGCCGCCGTTGAGCGCGAACTGGGTGGCGTAGGAGCCGAGCCCGCCGCTCGCGCCCCAGATCAGGACGGTGTCGCCCTGCTTCATGTCCGCACCGTTGCGGGAGACCAGCTGGCGGTACGCCGTGGAGTTGACCAGGCCGGGGCTCGCCGCCTCCTCCCAGGTCAGGTGCTCGGGCTTGGGCATGAGCTGGTTGGACTTGACAAGCGCGAGCTGCGCGAGGCCGCCGAAGTTGGTCTCGAAGCCCCAGATCCGCTGCTGCGGGTCCATCATCGTGTCGCCGTGCCCGTCCGGGCTCTCCAGCTCGACGGACAGGCAGTGCGCCACCACGCGGTCGCCCGGCTTCCAGGCGTTGACCCCGGCGCCGGTCCGCACGACCACGCCGGCCAGGTCGGACCCGACGATGTGGTACGGCAGGTCGTGCCGCTTGGCCAGCTCGGACTCGCGCCCGTAGCGCTTGAGGAAGCCGAAGGTGGACAGCGGCTCGAAGATCGAGGTCCAGACGGTGTTGTAGTTGATCGCGCTGGCCATCACCGCCACGAGCGCCTCGCCCGGGCCGAGCTCCGGCGTCGGGACGCTGTCGAGGTGCAGGCTCTTGCGCGGGTCCTTGTCGCGGGTGGCGATGCCGTCGAACATCTCCGTCTCGTCCGCGTGGACCGTCATCGCCTGGTAGTGGTCCGGCACTGACAGCTCGCCGACGGCGTCGAAACGCTCGGCAAGGATGGCGTCGAGGATCTCCTGCACGGCCTGGCCTCCGGTGGCGTGAGTCGTGTGTCTTGCTTGGGATACCGATCAGTTACCGATCAGTATGGTACCCGAGGCATTGTGTCGGCACACTCCGACGATGGGGGCGATCGTGACGCAGGCCACCGACTGGATCAATGAAGCAACCCCTCCGATCGGGGGGAAACCGCCTGATCGGAGGGGCTGCGTCATGCACGAACGGCCCGTTCGCGCGTTAGGTGTGAGCGAAAGTGCCGTTCGCTCAGTAGGAGTGAGCGGGAGTGCCGTTCGCTCAGTAGGAGTGAGCGGGAGTGCCGTTCGCTCAACCGGTCAGTGCCCGCCGGCCGCCGGCTCCACGAGCTCGACGAGCACGCCGCCGGCGTCCTTCGGGTGCACGAAGTTGATCCGCGAGTCCGCGGTGCCGCGCCGCGGCTCCGGGTAGAGCAGGCGCAGGCCCTTGGCCTTGAGCGCCTCCATCGCGGCCTCGATGTCGGTGACCCGGTAGGCGAGCTGCTGCAGGCCCGGCCCGTTGCGGTCGAGGAACTTCGCGATCGTCGAGTCCGGGCGCAGCGGGGCCAGCAGCTGGATGCGGGTGCTCGAGGCGGGATCGGTGCCGGGGGCGGCGAGCATCGCCTCGCGCACGCCCTGCTCCTCGTTGACCTCCTCGTGCGTGTTCACCAGGCCGAACACGTCGTGGTACCAGGCGATGGCCTCGTCGAGGTCGGCGACCGCGATGCCGACGTGGTCGATCTGGGTCAGCAGGGATCCGAGCGCGCCGTGGGCCGATTCCGTCTGTGCCGTCATGCCCCGGGAATGTAATGCTCGTTCGCGGTCGTGGGCCCGTGTGTGGCTGCTCACCCCCTCCGTTCGGCCCGTCTCCCGGCCTGTGACCGGCGGGTATGGTCCGTGCCAATCCCAGGTGCCAAACCCGTGTGCCAACGCAGTTGCTGGAGGTCGTCGTGGCGCAGTCCGTGATCGTCGCTGGTTCCCGTACGCCGGTCGGCCGGCTGCTCGGGTCGCTGAAGGGCTTCTCGGGCGCGCAGCTCGGCGGCTTCGCCATCAAGGGCGCGCTGGAGAAGGCCGGCGTGGCCCCCGAGCAGGTCGAGTACGTGATCATGGGTCAGGTGCTCACCGCGGGCGCCGGGCAGATCCCGGCCCGGCAGGCCGCCGTCGCCGCGGGCATCCCGATGGACGTCCCGGCGCTCACCGTCAACAAGGTCTGCCTCTCGGGCATCGACGCGATCGCCCTGGCCGACCAGCTCATCCGGGCCGGCGAGTTCGACATCGTGGTCGCGGGCGGCCAGGAGTCGATGACCCAGGCCCCGCACCTGCTGCCGAAGTCCCGCGAGGGCACGAAGTTCGGCGACGCCACGCTGATCGACAGCATGTCCCACGACGGGCTGTTCTGCGCCTTCGACCAGTGCGCGATGGGCGCGTCGACGGAGAAGTACAACAGCCGCTTCGACGTCACCCGGGAGGACCAGGACGCCTTCGCCGCCCGTTCGCACCAGCGCGCCGCCGAGGCCGCCAAGAACGGCGTGTTCGACGAGGAGATCACCCCCGTCGAGATCCCGCAGCGCAAGGGCGACCCGATCGTGTTCGCGCAGGACGAGGGCGTCCGGGGCGACACCACCGGCGAGAGCCTGGCGAAGCTGCGCCCGGCCTTCTCCGCGGACGGCACCATCACCGCGGGCTCGTCCTCGCAGATCTCGGACGGCGCGTGCGCGGTCGTCGTGATGAGCAAGGCCAAGGCCGAGGAGCTGGGCCTGAGCTGGCTGGCCGAGATCGGCGCGCACGGCGTGGTCGCCGGGCCGGACGCGAGCCTGCACGAGCAGCCGGCCAACGCGATCATCAAGGCCTGCGCCAAGGAGGGCGTCGACCCCAAGGAGCTCGACCTGGTCGAGATCAACGAGGCGTTCGCCGCGGTCGGCCTGGTCTCCTCGCGCAAGCTGGGCATCGACGAGGAGAAGGTCAACGTCAACGGTGGCGCGATCGCCCTCGGCCACCCGATCGGCATGTCCGGTGCCCGGATCACGCTGCACCTGGCGCTCGAGCTCAAGCGCCGCGGCGGCGGCGTCGGCGTGGCCGCGCTGTGCGGCGGCGGCGGGCAGGGCGACGCGCTGATCCTCCGCGTCCCGGCCTGATCCCTTGGCCCGGCAGTCCCCGCAGGAGCTGGTCGACCGCGCGCTGGACGGGCAGCAGCGCGCGGTCGCCCGGCTGATCTCGCTCGTCGAGAGCGGCTCGTCGGACCTGCCCGAGATCGCCGCGCTGCTGGCCCCGCACACCGGGCGGGCGCAGGTCGTCGGGCTCACCGGCTCACCGGGCGTCGGCAAGTCCACCACGACGTCCGCGCTCGTCGCGGCGTTCCGGCAGCAGGGCAAACGGGTCGGTGTGCTCGCCGTCGATCCGTCGTCGCCCTTCTCCGGCGGCGCCCTGCTGGGCGACCGGGTCCGTATGGGCGACCACGCGGTCGACGAGGGCGTGTTCATCCGGTCGATGGCCACCCGGGGTCACCTGGGCGGGCTGGCCTGGGCGACGCCGCAGGCCCTGCGGGTGCTCGACGCCGCGGGTTGCGACGTCGTGCTCGTCGAGACCGTCGGGGTGGGACAGTCCGAGGTGGACGTCGTCTCGCTCGCCGACACCACGGTCGTGCTGCTCGCCCCGGGCATGGGCGACGGCGTGCAGGCCGCCAAGGCAGGCATCCTCGAGATCGCGGACGTGTTCGTGGTCAACAAGGCGGACCGCGAGGGCGCCGCCCAGACCGTCCGGGACCTGCGCTACATGATGTCCCTCGGCGAGCGGCGGGACGCCTGGAAGCCGCCGGTGTGCCGGACCGTCGCCGCCCGCGGGGAGGGCGTGGACGAGGTCGCCGAGGCGATCGACGAGCACCGTGCCTGGCTCGAGTCGTCCGGCGAGGGCCCGCGGCGGCGCCGTCGCCGGGCGGCGAGCGAGATCGAGGCGATCGGGCTGGAGAAGGTCCGCGCACGGCTCGGTGACGTCCGCGGGGGCGCCGCGCTCGAGACGCTGGCCGAGAAGGTCGTGGCCGGCGAGCTGGACCCCTACCGCGCCGCCGACGAGCTCCTCGGCTCCCTCTAGTGCCTCACCGCCCGGGTGAGCGAGCGGACCCAGGTGAGCGAGCGGACCCGGGTGAGCGAGCGGCGCTCTCGCTCACTAGATGTGAGCGAGAGCGCCGTTGGCTCAGTGGAAGTCGCGCCGTTGGCTCAGTGGAAGTCGCGCCGTTGACTCAGCGGAAGTCGCCCGACGCGGCGCGGATGCGGCCGAGCAGGTCGAAGAGCGTGGCCTTGCCCTCCGCGTCGAGACCCACCAGCCCGAAGTCGACGGCGGTGACGGACTTCGTGGCCTGCTCGAGCCGCTCCAGCCCGTCGGGCGTGATCTCGACCAGCGTCGCGCGGCGGTCGGTGGGGTGCGGGGTCCGGCGCACCAGCCCGTCCGCCTGCAGCCGGTCGACGATGTTCGTGACGCTGGTCGGGTGCAGCTGCAGCCGCTCGCCCATCACCCGCATCGGCAGCCGCTTGGCCCGGGAGAAGCTCAGCAGCACCAGGGCCTCGTAGCGGGCGAAGGTGAGATTGTGCGGCTTGAGCGCGGCGTCGACGGCGGAGAGCAGGATCTGCTGCACCCGCATCACGCTGGTGACGGCCGCCATGGTGTCCGACGGCCCGATGCGCTCGGCCCACAGCTCCGCCGCCCGGTCGATCGGGTCGAAGGGGAGGGGGTCGCGCGCGGCCATGACCGCGAACGCTAGCAGGGCGGACGCCCGCGACCCGAGATCATGGGGCAGGCTGGCGACATGCTCGTAGCGTTCAGCATCGCGCCGTCCGGCAGCTCGTCGGACGACGGCAGCGTGGGCGACGCGGTCGCCGAGGCCGTCCGCGTGGTCCGGGAGTCCGGCCTGCCCAACGAGACCACCTCGATGTTCACCACCATCGAGGCCGAGACCTGGGACGAGGCGATGGCCGTGGTGGGCCGCGCGGTCGAGGCCGTGCAGGCCCGGTCCCCGCGGGTGAGCCTGGTGCTGAAGGCCGACATCCGGCCCGGGTACACCGGCCAGCTCTCGGCCAAGGTGGAGCGGATCGAGAAGGCGCTCGGCACGGATGGCTGATCCCGCCTTCCTGCTCCTCCACGGGGCCTGGCACCGGGGATCGAGCTGGGCGCCGCTGCAGGCGGAACTGCGGGCCCGCGGGCGCGCCTCGGCGGCGCCGGACCTGCCGTCCGACGAGCCCGGGGTCGGGGCCGCGGGGTACGCCGCGGCCGCGCTGGCCGCCGCGCCGGCGGAGGGGCCGGTCGTGGTCGTCGGGCACTCGCTGGGCGGGCTCACCGCGCCGCTGGTGGCGGCGGAGCTCGGCCCTCGGGCGCACGCCCTGGTGCTGGTCGGGGCGATGCTGCCGGAGCCCGGGCGGGCGCACGACGACCTGCTCCGCGAGGACCGGACGATCATGGCTGAGGGGTTCGGGCCCGGTCAGGAGCGCGGCGCGGGCGGGACGACGATCTGGCCGGCGGAGGCGGCCGAGGCGTCCCTCTACGCCGGGGTGGCCGAGGAGCTGGGCGCGTCGGACCCCGTCCGGGAGGCGATCGCGGAGCTCCGCCCGCAGGCCTGGGCGATCGGCAAGGAGGTCACCCCGCTGACCGCGTGGCCCGCGGTGCGGACGGTGTCCGTGGTCTGCGCGGAGGACCGGGTGGTGAACCCGGAGACCTCCCGCCGGCTCGCCGCCGCCCGGGGCCTCGAGGTCCGCGAGCTGCCGGGCGGCCACTTCCCGATGCTCACCCGGCCCGCCGAGCTGGCGGAGCTGCTCGTCGGCATCTGAGCGTCGCCGACCGGGCTCGGCACGCCGTCGCGAGGTCCCGCGAGGTTCCGACAGGTTCCGAGAACGCGGACGGCCGGCAGGGCGCACCCTGCCGGCCGCGGCGCGTAGCCGGTCAGGCGATGTTGAGCGTGAAGAAGAACACGCCGACGAGGATCGCGGCGAAACCGAGACCCATCGCGATCTTGGCGAGCTTCGCGGTGTCCGGGTTGCGCACCGCGGCGATGCCGACCCCGATCGCGGCGAGCCCGCCGACCCAGCCGACGATCGAGATCGGGCTCGCGACCAGCGCGACGATGCCGATGATCAGCGCCACCTTGCCCAGCGCGGGGCTCTGCCGGCGGGCGGTCTTCTTTCGCGCTTCCGCCAGCAGGCGGTCGGCGACGGTGTTCTCCTGGCTCATCGCATCCTCCGGTCGGGGGACGGGCCCGGGGCGGATCCGTCCGGCGTGCACGTCCGGTGACGTGCCGTCCTCTCGCCGGGATCAACGAGTGCGCGCCGCCGCTGGTGCTCCGCCGGTCCGGTGATCGGGGTCGCGGGTCCGGGAACCGCGGGTGCGCGCCGCCACCGGATCGGCCCAACGCGCGGCCCTGGCCCCGCGATGGTCGGGCGTCCTACGGTCGCGGGGAGATCGAGCACGGGAGGCGCGATGACGACCGGGACGAGGCCTGCGACCAGCACGGACGCCGCGGAGGGGGAGCACCGGGCACGGCGGCTGTGGCGGGCCCTGGAGCCGTTGCACGCGGTGACCTACTTCGCCCCGGAGGCCCGCGCGGCGGGTGAGGCCCTGGGTGTGCGCGGCTTCTGGCGCGGCTACTTCGGCCAGCGCGCCGCACCGCTCGGCCCCGTGCCGGCCGAGGTCGTGGCCGCGCTGTTCTACAACTTCGCCCCGGGCTTCGTGGCCCGGTCCGTGCCCGAGGTCTGGTCGGTCGCGTCGCCCGCGCAGCTCCTCGACGCCCGGCTCGCGGCCGTCGACGCCGCCCTGCGGCGCTCGCTGGGCGAGCTCACCGGGTCCGGCGAGGTGGCCGAGGCGGCGGAGCTGGCGCGCGAGGCGGCCGGTTCGGTCTCGACGGCCGGGCGGGCGCTGGCCGCGGCCAACGCGGCCCTGCCCTGGCCGGACGCCCCGCACCTCGTGCTCTGGCAAGCGCAGACGATCCTGCGCGAGCAGCGCGGCGACGGGCACGTCGCGGCCCTGGTCGCCGCGGGGATCGACCCGGTGGAGGCGCTCGTGGTGTTCGCGGGGGCGCAGGAGCTGCCGGGGGACTGGCTGCGTGAGCGGCGCGGCTGGACCGTCGAGGAGTGGGAGGCGGCGCGGGCCCGGCTCGCCGACCGGGGGCTGGTGGAGCCGGCGCCGGGCGGCGAGGACGTCGCCGACACCGTGCTGACCGGCGCCGGCCGGGCCCTCTGCGCCGAGGTCGAGGCGCGCACGGACGCGCTCGCCGACGAGGCCTGGCGGGCACTCGGCGACGCGCGGGCGGAGCGCCTGGTCGCGCTGGCCGGCCCGCTGGTCGAGCGGGTCCTCGCCGCGGGCGACTTCCTGCCGCAGAACCCGATGGGGATGCGCCCGCTCGTGTCGACACGCCCCGCGTGACCGACCGGCGGTCCGTGCGGTGGGCGACGGGCGGGCCGGGTGGCGATCGTGCCAGGATGGACGGCGTGTCGCGACCCGATCCTCGTCAGGCAGCTCAGACGGCGGCCCTGTCGTCCGCGTTGGCGGGCGCCGTCGACCTCTCCGCGCTGAAGGCCCGTTCCGAGGCCGCGGCCCGCCAGCAGGCGGCGGGCGGCGCCCGGAGCACGGCCCAGGGCGCGCCGGGCTCCCCGGGCTCCCCGGACGGCGGGGGTGGCCGGTACGTCGTCGACGTCACCGAGCAGGGCTTCCAGCGGGACGTGCTCGAGGCGTCCCTGCAGGTCCCGGTGGTCGTCGACCTGTGGGCGACCTGGTGCGAGCCGTGCAAGCAGCTCTCGCCGGTGCTGGAGCGGCTGGCGAACGCGAGCGGCGGCGCCTGGATCCTCGCCAAGGTCGACGTCGACGCCAATCCGCGGATCGCGCAGGCCTTCGGCGTGCAGTCGATCCCGATGGTGGTCGCGGTCGTCGCGGGCCAGCCGGTCGACGCGTTCCAGGGCGCCCTGTCCGAGCCGCAGGTCAAGGACTGGATCGCCCGGATCCTCGACGCGCTGCGCGACCGCATGCCCGCCATCGCCGAGGGCGAGCGCCGCGCGGCCGCGGGCGGCGGGGCGGAACCCGAGGAGGAGCCGGAGGACCCGCGGTTCGCCGCGGCCGAGGACGCCCTCGAGCGCGGCGACTACGCCGAGGCCGAGGCCGCCTACCAGCAGATCCTCGACCAGGAGCCCGCCAACGAGATGGCCCAGGCCGCGCTCTCGCAGGTCCGGTTCCTGGCTCGCGCCGAGCAGGCGGACCCGTCCGCGATCGGCCGGGCGGACGCCGCACCGGACGACGTCGACGCCCAGCTCGCCGCGGCCGACGCCGAGGTCGCCCTGGACAAGGCCGAGTCGGCCTTCCGGCGCCTGGTCGACACCGTCGGCCGGACCTTCGGCGACGACCGGGAGAAGGTCCGCAGCCACCTCGTCGGACTGTTCGAGCTGTTCCCGGCGGACGACCCGCGGGTGAGCACCGCCCGTCGCGCCCTGGCCCGCGCGCTCTTCTGAGCGCGCTCCCGGGCCGGCCGGGGCGGGCGGCCGGACGCGGTGCCCGCCGACTACCGTCGGCGTCCGTGTCCACGACCAGCCCGCAGCCCGTCGCGGATCCGCCGCGGCCCCCGGCCCGGCGGTGGCCGGCGGCCCGCGTCGGCGCGGTCGTGCTCGCGGCGGCGGCGCTCGCGCTGACCGCCGTCCTGCACGCCACGCACCACAACTGGCTGGTCCTCGGTCTGGCGTCGACGGACATGCGGGAGCTGCACGCCGACTTCGACACCTTCTGGCACTCCGCGGTCGCCCTGACCCAGGGCGGCGACATCTACGCGACGCCCGCGAAGCTGCGCAATCTCAACCCGCCACTGCTCAGCCTGCTGCTGGCCCCGTTCGCGGGCCTCGACGTCGTGCTGGCCTACCGGGTGTTCGCCGGGTTCACCCTGCTGCTCGTCGTCGGTGCCGTGCTCGTGGTGTGCCGCGAGCTGCGGCTGTCCCGGTGGTGGACGGCGGGCGCCACGCTGGCGATGCTCGCCTCCTCGCCCTTGCACGGCACGCTCTACCTCGGCCAGATCTACGGTCTGCTGCTGGTCGGGCTGGTCGCGGGCTGGGTCGCCGAGCGCCGCGGGCACCCGCTGCTCGCCGGGGCGCTCTACGGCGTCACCGTCGCGCTCAAGCCCTCGCTCGCGCCGGTCCTGCTGCTCCCGGCCGTCCAGCTGCGCTGGCGGCCCTTCTGGGCGGGGATCGGCGGCGCCGTCGTCGCCACGCTCGTGGGGGCGCTGGCGGCCGGCCCGTCGAGCGCGCTGGAGTGGCTGCGGATCGGGTTCGGCGAGCCGGTGCCGGACGTCCTGGACAACGCCGCCCTGCCCGGTGAGGCGCTGCGGCTCGGCCTGCCGTCGGCCGTCGGCACGGTGCTGGGGGCGGCCGTGCTGATCGGCACGCTCGTCTGGCTCGCACGGCGCACCCGGACCGGAACGGTCGACCCCGCCGGCACCGCGCCCTGGGCGGTGATCGCCGCGGGCCTGCTGATGTCGCCGATCTCCTGGCACAACTACGTGCTGCTGCTGTGGCCGGGCGTCCTGGCGGTGGTGTCGGCCTCTGCCGCGGGGAGCGTGCGCCGGGCGTGGGTGGCCGCGCTGCTGGCGTTGCCGCTGGTCCCGGTGTCCTGGGGCGACCTCTGGACCCCGGCGGACCCGTGGACGCCGCTGGGCCGCAGCCTCTACTGCGCGATCCTCCTGGCCTACTGGATCACCCTGCTCCGCGCCGCCCCGAGCGCCCCGACCCCCGCCCGGACGAACGGCACCCTCGCTCAGACCTACTGAGCGAACGGCACCCTCGCTCACGACCCACGAACGGCACTTCCGCTCATACCTAGTGAGCGAAAGTGCCGTTCGCCGTCGACGAGCTCAGATGTCCCGGGAGTCCTCGTCCGCCGGGCCGATCTCCGGTGCCGGCGGAACGCCCCGCGCCAGGTCGGGGGAGTGCGCCGCGCCGGCGGGCGGCGCCTCGACGGCCGGCTCGGTCGCCGCGGACCGGACGGGCCGCTTCGGGTGCACCGGGCCGCCGGTCTCCGCCGGCACCAGCCACACCACGCCCGCCGGGGGCAGCCGCAGCACGGCCGACGCGGGCCGCCCGTGCCACACGACCCGCTCCGCCTCGACGGCGCCGAGGTTGCCCACCCCGGAGCCGCCGTAGCTCTCCGCGTCCGTGTTGACCAGCTCCCGCCAGCGACCCGCGAACGGCAGCCCGACCCGGTAGTTCTCGTGCGGCTGGCCGGAGAAGTTGGCGATGCACGCCAGGACCGCCGGGCGGCCGTCGTGGTCGGTGCCCTGCCGCAGGAAGCTCAGGACGTTGCCCGCGGCGTCGTTCGCGTCGATCCACGAGAAGCCCTCGGGCGAGTGGTCGGCCGTCCACAGCGCCGGGTGCTCCCGGTAGGTGCGGTTCAGGTCGCCGACCAGCGACTTGATGCCGCCGTGCAGCCGGTCCGCCAGCAGGTCCCAGTCCAGCGAGCGCTCCTCGGACCACTCGCGGACCTGGCCGAACTCCTGGCCCATGAACAGCAGCTGCTTGCCCGGGTGCGCCCACATGAAGGCGAGCAGCGCGCGGACGTTGGCGGCCTTGTTCCAGTCGTCGCCCGGCATGCGGGTCCACAGCGAGCCCTTGCCGTGCACGACCTCGTCGTGGCTGATCGGCAGGACGTAGTTCTCGCTGAACGCGTACATCAGCGAGAAGGTCATCTGGTTGTGGTGGTAGCTGCGGTGGATGGGGTCGCGCCCGGTGTAGTCGAGCGTGTCGTGCATCCAGCCCATGTTCCACTTGAACCCGAAGCCGAGCCCGCCCATGTAGGTGGGCCGCGTGACGCCCGGCCAGGCCGTGGACTCCTCGGCGATCGTCACCACGCCCGGGTGCTCGCGGTAGACGGTCGCGTTCATCTCCTGCAGGAAGGAGACGGCGTCGAGGTTCTCCCGGCCGCCGTACTGGTTGGGCAACCACTGCCCGTCCGACCGCGAGTAGTCGAGGTAGAGCATCGAGGCGACGGCGTCGACCCGCAGCCCGTCGATGTGGAACTCCTCGAGCCAGTACAGCGCGTTGGCGACCAGGAAGTTCCGCACCTCGCGACGGCCGAAGTCGAACACGAGCGTGCCCCAGTCCGGCTGCTCGCCGCGGCGGGGGTCGGCGTGCTCGTAGAGCGGCGAGCCGTCGAACCGGGCCAGCGCCCACTCGTCCCGCGGGAAGTGCGCCGGCACCCAGTCGACGATCACGCCGTAGCCGTGGCGGTGCAGCGTGTCGACGAAGTACCGGAAGTCGTCCGGGGTGCCGAAGCGGGAGGTCGGCGCGTAGTAGCCGGAGACCTGGTAGCCCCAGGAGCCGCCGAACGGGTGCTCGGCCACCGGGAGCAGCTCGACGTGCGTGAAGCCCGTCTCGCCCAGGTACTCGACGAGCTGGTCGGCGATCTCGCGGTAGCCGTTGCCCTGCCGCCACGAGCCGAGGTGCAGCTCGTAGACGCTCATGGGCTCGGCGTGCGGCTGGCGGACGGCCCGCGCGGCCATCCACTCCTCGTCGCCCCACTCGTGGCTCCGCGTGGTGACCACGGACGCCGTGGCGGGCGGGACCTCGGTGGCGAACGCCAGCGGGTCCGCCTTGTCGCGCCACACCCCGTCCCGACCCAGGATCCGGTACTTGTACCGCGTCCCGACGCCCACGCCGGGCACGAAGATCTCCCAGACGCCGGCGCCGCCGAGCGAGCGCATCGGGTGCGCCCAGCCCGCCCAGCCGTCGAAGTCGCCGGTCACGCGCACGCCCTGCGCGTTCGGCGCCCACACCGCGAAGCTGGTGCCGGTGATCTGGCCGGAGGAGGTGTCGTAGGTGCGCACGTGCGCGCCGAGCACGTCCCAGAGCCGCTCGTGGCGGCCCTCGCCGATCAGGTGGAGGTCGACCTCGCCCAGGGTCGGGAGCCAGCGGTACGGGTCGTCCGTGACGTCGACGCGGTCGCCGTAGCGGACGCGGATCGTGTAGTCCCAGCCGGTCCCGTCGACGACGCCGGAGAACAGGCCGGCGTCGTGCACCTTGACCAGGGGGTGCGCGTCGTCCGGGTCGCCGCCCCGCAGCACCCACACCTCGGCGGCGTGGGGGCGCAGCACGCGGACGACTGTGCCGCCGCCGGCCATCGGGTGCGCGCCCAGCACCCCGTGCGGATTGTGGTGGGCACCACCCAGGAGCCGGTCGGTCGTCGCCTGGTCCGGGGGGCAGGGGTCGATCGTGCGGGTGTCCTCGTGTGCCACCCGGAAACCCTATTGCGGACGGTCGGGACGCGCCCACTGTGGTCCGCCGAACGGGTTGTGGCTCTTGGCTAAACCTCGTCCGGCCCGCTTTCGGGCGGCCCGGGAACGATCTCGTCCCCTAGAGCGAGATGTGCGGGTCCGACTCCGGGTCGGCGGTGTCCACGCCCTTCTCCTGCGCCTCCTCGACCAGCCGGGCGATCGAGGTGAGCGGGATGGTGGCCCAGCTCGGACGGGAGCGGGTCTCGTAGACGACCTCGTAGACCGCCTTGTCCAGCTCGTAGGCCCGCAGCACCGCGGCCTCCGCGCGCGGGTCCCGGCCGGCGGCGAACGCGTAGCCGTCGCAGAACGCGGAGCGGTTGCGCACGGCCCACTCGTCGGCACGGTGGAAGAGCTGCTGCTGCTCGTGCTCGTCGGTGTCGGCCTGGGTGACCTGGTGGTAGACGGCGTAGTCGAAGGACCGCAGCATGCCGGCGACGTCCCGCAGCGGGGAGTCCATCCGGGTCCGCTCGGTCAGCGGCGCCGACGGCTCGCCCTCGAAGTCGATCAGCAGCCAGCCGCGCGGGGTGCGCAGCGTCTGCCCGAGATGCAGGTCGCCGTGCACCCGCTGGGTGGGGATCTCGCCGGTCAGCGCGTCGTACACGGCGCGGATGCCGTCGACGTGCCCGCCCAGCGCCGGCACCTGTGCCGCGGCCTCGGTGAGCCGGGCGGTCAGCGCGGCCCGCAGCTCGTCGGCCGCCCGGGTGCTCGTGCCCAGGGCCTCGGCCAGCTCCTTGTGCACGACGGCGACGGTCTCGCCGAGCCGCCGCGCCTCGCCGGCGAAGTCGCCGCCGACCTCGTTGGCGTACAGGTCGCCCTCGGCGAAGAGGTCCCGGACGCTGGTCAGGGCCATCGCCCAGCCCTCGGCCGAGTTGGACTTGAAGTCCTGCAGCATGCCGAGCGTGGCCGGTTCGGTGCTCCCGTCGAGCGGGAGCGTGCCCTCGATCGCGCCCTGCAGGGACGCCACCTGCTCGCTGCCCACCGACCGCAGCGCGCGGTGCAGCTCCAGGTCCGGGTTCAGCCCGGGCGCGACCCGGCGGAACAGCTTGAAGATGCTCCGGTCCCCGTAGGCGACCGAGGTGTTCGACTGCTCCACCCCGAGGATGCGCCCGGGGACCCCGACGGGGATGTCGGCGCCGGGCTCGGGCACGAACCGGACGTCGCCGTAGGTGCGGCCCTCCCGGATCGCGTCGAGCAGGAAGGCGGTCGCCTCGTGGTCCCACATCGCGTCGTAGGCGATCCGGTCGCCCACCGTGCCGATCGTGGCGTACTCCAGGTCCGGCGCCGGCTGGTGCCGCCGCCCGACCAGCAGCTGGTAGTGCTCGGGCGCGCTCGCGTCGGCGAAGGCGACGCGCACCAGGCACAGGTCGAGGAGCAGCTCCCCCTCGTCGATCAGCCCGGTCGCGCCGGCGACGGCGACGTTCTCGACCGGCCTGCCCTTCGCCGGGAACCAGCGCTGGCGCGCCAGGTAGTCGGGCAGGTGGGTGGGGAGCTCCTCGGCGAGCGCCGTCATGCGGTGTCCTCCGCGGGCTTGATCGCGAACCAGTAGAACCCGTGGCCCGGCAGGGTCAGCAGGAACGGCAGCTGGCCGATCCGCGGGAAGGGCACCCCACCGGTGAGCTCCCACGGCACGTGCCCCTCCCAGGCCGAGAGGTCGAGCTCGACCGGCTGCGGGAACCGGCTCATGTTGTTCACGCACAGGACGGTGTCCTCCCCGTCCGTGCGGGTGTACGCCAGCACGGACGGGTTGGACCCGCCGAGCTCGTGGAAGTCGCCGAGGCCGAAGGCGTGGTGGCGCTTCCGGATCTCGATCATGTGCCGGGTCCAGTGCAGCAGCGACGTCGACGAGTTCGACTGCGCCTCGACGTTGACCGCCTGGTAGCCGTACACCGGGTCCATGATGATCGGCAGGTAGAGCCGGCCCGGGTCGCACATCGAGAACCCGGCGTTGCGGTCCGGGGTCCACTGCATCGGGCTGCGGACCGCGTCCCGGTCGCCGAGCCAGATGTTGTCGCCCATGCCGATCTCGTCGCCGTAGTAGAGGACGGGGGAGCCGGGCAGCGAGAGCAGCAGCGCCGTGAACAGCTCGAGCTGGTTGCGGTCGTTCTCCAGCAGCGGGGCGAGCCGGCGGCGGATGCCGATGTTCGCCTTCATCCGCGGGTCCTTGGCGTACTCCGCGTACATGTAGTCGCGTTCCTCGTCGCTGACCATCTCGAGCGTGAGCTCGTCGTGGTTGCGCAGGAAGATGCCCCACTGCGCGTTGGACGGGATCGCGGGCGTCTGGGCCAGGATCTCGGAGATCGGGAAGCGGTTCTCGCGGCGGACCGCCATGAAGATGCGCGGCATCAGCGGGAAGTGGAACGCCATGTGGCACTCGTCGCCGCCGACGGCCGGGTCGCCGAAGTACTCCACGACGTCCGACGGCCACTGGTTGGCCTCGGCGAGCATGACCCGGCCCGGGTACTCGTCGTCCATCACCTTGCGGCAGCGCTTGAGGAACGCGTGCGTCTCGGTGAGGTTCTCGCAGTTCGTGCCCTCGCGCTCGTAGAGGTAGGGCACGGCGTCGAGCCGGAAGCCGTCGATCCCGAGGTCCAGCCAGAACCGCAGGACGTCGATCATCGCCTCCTGCACGGCCGGGTTGTCGTAGTTCAGGTCCGGCTGGTGGGAGAAGAAGCGGTGCCAGTAGAACTGCCCGCGGACCGGGTCGTAGGTCCAGTTCGAGGACTCGGTGTCGACGAAGATGATCCGCGCCTCGGGGTAGCGGGTGTCGTCGTCCGACCAGACGTAGAAGTCGCCGTACGGGCCCTCGGGGTCCCGCCGCGAGGCCTCGAACCAGGGGTGCTGGTCCGAGGTGTGGTTCATGACGAGGTCGGTGATCACCCGGATGCCGCGCTTGTGCGCCTCGTCGAGGAGCACGACGAAGTCGTCGACGGTGCCGAACTCCGGCAGCACCGCGCGGAAGTCCCGGATGTCGTACCCGCCGTCCCGCAGCGGCGAGTCGTAGAAGGGTGGGAGCCAGAGGCAGTCCACCCCGAGCCAATGGAGGTAGTCCAGCTTCTCGGTGAGCCCGCGCAGGTCGCCGAAGCCGTCCCGGTTCGAGTCGGCGAACGCCCGGACGAGGACCTCGTAGAACACGGCGGTCTTGAACCACTCCGAGTCCACCTCGAGGGCGCGCGCGTGTGCGTAGTCCTCGGCACCGGGCTCGTTGACGACGACCTCGCCGCTGTCCGTCTCGACCGTCTCACTCATCGGTTGCGGACTCTATCCGGGCCGGCCCGGTTTCTCAGGTCGGAGCGCGCCGCGACCGCCGGGCCGTCCGGCCCTGGTCGTGTCGGGCGCGAGGGCGCGAGCGTCGCGGCCGTCCGCGACGAGAGGGATGTGATCGCGATGTTCGTCGACCTGGCCGTCCGGGACTTCCTCGACCGGGCCGAGCTCGTCTACCCCGACCGGGTCGGGATCGTCGACGAGCCCCGGCAGCCCGCGCCGTCCTGGGGAGCGGTGACCTACCGGGACGTGGCGCGGCTGGCCCGCGCCCAGGCGGCCGGACTCGACGGGCTCGGTGTGCCGGCCGGCGGCCGCGTGGCGATCGTGTCCCAGAACGCGGCGCGGCTGCTGGTCTCCTTCTTCGGGGTGTCCGGGTGGGGCCGCGTCCTGGTCCCGGTCAACTTCCGGCTCACCGCGCCCGAGGTGGACCACATCGTCCGCGACAGCGGGACCGAGGTCCTGCTCCTCGACCCCGAGCTCGCACACCTGCGGGAGGCGACGACCGCGAAGCACGTCCTGGTCCTCGGCGAGGACGACGACACGATCTTCGACCGCGCCCACGAGCCGATCGAGCACCCGATCGCGGAGTCGGCGACCGCGACGCTCAACTACACCTCGGGCACCACCGCGCGCCCGAAGGGCGTGCAGCTCACCCACCGCAACCTGTGGCTCAACGCCGTCGTCTTCGGGCTGCACCTCGCCCTGACCGACGACGACGTCCTGCTGCACACGCTGCCGATGTTCCACGCCAACGGGTGGGGCCTGCCGTACGCGCTGACCGGCGTCGGCGGCCGGCACGTGGTGCTCCGCAAGGTCGACGGCGCGGAGATCCTCCACCGGATCGACCGGCACGGGGTGACCCTGCTGTGCGGCGCGCCCGCCGTCGTCTCCGCGGTCCTGGACGCGGCGTCGGCGTGGGACGGCCCCGTGCCCGGGCGGGGCCGGGTCCGGGTGGTCGTGGCCGGGGCGCCGCCGCCGACCCGGTTGATCGAGCGGACGGACGAGGAGCTGGGCTGGGAGTTCGTCCAGATCTACGGGCTCACCGAGACCTCCCCGCTGCTGACCGTGAACCGGATGCGGGCGGAGTGGCGCGACCTCGACCCGCTGCGCCGGGCCCGCCGGCTCGGCCGGGCCGGGGCCCCGGCGTTGGGCGTCCGGCTCCGGGTCGCCGACGACGGCGAGGTGCTCACCCGGACCAACCACAACCTCGACGGCTACTGGGACAAGCCGGAGGAGACGGCGCGCGCCCTCGCGGGTGGCTGGTTCCACACCGGCGACGGCGGCAGCCTCGCCGACGGCTACCTCACGATCTCCGACCGGAAGAAGGACGTGATCGTCAGCGGGGGCGAGAACGTGTCCTCCATCGAGGTCGAGGACGCCCTCACCGCGCACCCCGCGGTACGCGAGGCGGCGGTCATCGGCATCCCCGACGACACGTGGGGCGAGCTCGTCACCGCGATCGTGGTCCTCGAGGACGACACGGCCACTGCCGACGACCTCGTGGCCCACTGCCGGGAGCGGCTGGCCGGGTTCAAGTGCCCGAGGCGCGTGGAGTTCACGGACGCGCTCCCGCGCACGGCCACGGGGAAGATCGAGAAGTACGCCCTGCGCGAGCCCTTCTGGAAGGGCCGGGAGAAGCGGGTCAACTGATCCTCACCCGCCGCCGGACGACGCGGCGACGGTGGCGGCTCGGCTCGCGTCGACCACCTTGCGCAGGACCTTCGGGACGGGGCCGGTGCGGGCGGTGAGGGCGTCGATGCGGTCCCGGCGCCGCTTCCCGTCGGCCCGGCTCACGACCGTGCGGAGGCGGGCGGCGGCGGCCAGGGCGACGGCGGCCGCGTCGGCCTCGGCCACCTCCTCGGGCCGGGTGCCGTGCAGGGCCGCCCGGGCGGAGTCGGCGAGCCTCCGGACCGCCCGGGTGTCCCGCACCGTCACGCTGTGGCCGGGGAAGATCCCGAGGACACGGTGCGGTTCGACGCGCAGCCAGCGGGCCGCCGCGAGCCGGTCGCGCACCAGGCCGGGGGCGTGCCGGGCGCGGCGCCGCACCCAGTGCTGCCAGGACCGCGGACGGGTGTCCCCGGCGACCTCCTCGAGCACCTGCGCGAGCAGCGGGTCCGCGGGCGGCGTCGCGCGCGGGACGGCGACGGCCTTGCCGCCCTCGTCGCGCAGCGCCCCGGCCGCGAGCAGCTCGGTCAGGGCCGCGGCACGGAGCAGGCAGCCGCGCTCGCCGGAGCCGGTGAACCGCTTCCGCTGCGGGTCGTAACCCAGCAGGTAGAGCCGCTCCGGCAGGGAGATCGGGGTGGTCGGCACGGGGTCTCCTCCGGGGTCGATGGGGCTCAGTCGTCCGGCCCGGGCTCGCGCTCCTCCCGGCGGGGTCGCCCGGGCCGGCGCATCGGCGCGGCGCCGCCCGGCAGCCGGCCGGCGTCCGCCAACGCCCGGCGGAGCAGGAACTCGATCTGGGCGTTGGTGCTGCGCAGCTCGTCGTCGGCCCAGCGGACGAGCGCGTCGTGCACGGCCGGGTCGAGGCGCAGCAGGATCTTCTTGCGCTCGGCGGGCATCCGGCTCAGGAGTAGAGCGAGCCCGTGTTGACGACGGGCTGGGTGTCGCGGTCGCCGCAGAGCACCACCAGCAGGTTGCTGACCATGCTGGCCTTGCGCTCCTCGTCGAGGTCCACCACGTCCTGCTCGCTGAGCCGGTCGAGGGCCTGCTTGACCATGCCCACCGCGCCGTCGACGATCTTCTCCCGCGCCGCGACGACGGCACCGGCCTGCTGGCGGCGCAGCATCGCCTGGGCGATCTCCGGGGCGTAGGAGAGCCGGGTGATGCGGGACTCGATCACGGCGACGCCGGCCGACTCGACCCGCGCCGCGATCTCCGTGGACAGCCGCCCGGTGATCTCGTCGGCGTTGTCGCGCAGGGACAGGCCGGGCGCGCCCTGGTTGTCGTACGGGTAGCTGGTCGCGATGTGCCGGACCGCGGTCTCGGACTGGATGGCGACGAACTCGACGAAGTCGTCGACCTCGAAGCTCGCCTTCGCGGTGTCCCGGACCTGCCAGACGACCACCGCGGCGATCTCGATCGGGTTCCCGTCGGCGTCGTTGACCTTGGCCAGCTCGGTCTCGTGGTTGCGGATGCGGGTGGAGATCTTGCGCCGCTGCGTGAACGGGTTGAGCCAGCGGAAGCCGCTGGTGCGGATCGTGCCGAGGTAGCGGCCGAACAGCTGCACCACGCGCGCCTCGCCCGGCGCGACGGCGGTGAGGCCACCGGCCAGGACGAGGCCGATGACGAGTGCCGTGGCACCCAGCCCGGTGGCGAGCGGGCCGAGCACGGCGGTCAGGGCCAGCAGGGCGATGCCGCCGAGGACGAGCACCACCACCACGGCGAGCATGCCGAAGCCGCCGGCCCCGGTGAGCGGGCGCTCCTCGACGCGCGGCTGCGGCATGTCGGGGAGGTCGGGGGCGGGGAGGACGGGCGGGGCGGCGGGGGAGTCGGACACGGCGGGCTCCTTTCGTGACATGCTCACCATAGCAAAGTGATATCACGTTTCGCCACGAGTTCCCGAGAACGCGACGACGCCGGCCCCGCGGAGCGGAACCGGCGTCGTCGAGGAGGAGGTGGGGTCAGCCCCGGTGCACGCGCAGGATGTGCGCGACGTTCTCCAGCGGCTGCAGTCGCACGTAGTTGCGCTCCTGCCAGCGGAAGATGTCCCCGGTGATCTCGTCCGTGACCGTGAACTGGTCCTGCCAGTCCAGGCCCAGCTCGGGCATGTCGAGCCGGACGAACCCCTCGCGCATCTCGTGCGAGTCGAGCGTGACGACCACGATCACCGTGTCGCCGGTGCCCGGGTCCCGCTTCGAGTAGACGAGCAGGTCGGGGTTGTCCACCTCGTGGAAGTGGATCTCGCGCAGCTGCTGCAGCGCCGGGTGCGCGCGGCGGATCTCGTTGAGCCGGCCGAGGAAGGGCTCGAGCGAGCGGCCCTCGTTGAGCGCGGCCTGGAAGTCCCGCGGGCGCAGCTCGTACTTCTCCGAGTCGAGGTACTCCTCGCTGCCCGGCTTGACCGGGGTGCCCTCGAACAGCTCGAAGCCGGAGTACACGCCCCAGGTCGGGGACATGGTCGCGGCCAGGACTGCGCGGATGGCGAACATCGCCGGGCCGCCGGTCTGCAGCGACTCGTGGAGGATGTCCGGGGTGTTCACGAAGAGGTTGGGCCTGCACTCGTCCGCGCGCTCGGCGTGCATGAGCGCGAACTCGGCCAGCTCCTCCTTCTCCGTGCGCCAGGTGAAGTAGGTGTAGCTCTGGGTGAAGCCCAGCCGCGCGAGCCCGAACAGCCGGGCCGGGCGGGTGAACGCCTCGGCCAGGAACAGCACGTCGGGGTAGCGCGCCTTGACCTGCCAGATCAGCCAGTGCCAGAAGTTCGGCGGCTTGGTGTGCGGGTTGTCCACCCGGAAGATCCGGACCCCGTGCTCGACCCAGTGCAGCACGACCCGCAGCGCCTCGGCGTAGAGCCCGGCCGGGTCGTTGTCGAAGTTGATCGGGTAGATGTCCTGGTACTTCTTCGGCGGGTTCTCCGCGTAGGCGATCGACCCGTCCGGCCGCACCGTGAACCACTCCGGGTGGGCCTCGACCCACGGATGGTCCGGCGCGCACTGCAGCGCGAAGTCGAGCGCGACCTCCATGCCGAGGTCCTTGGCGCGGGCGACGAAGGAGTCGAAGTCGTCGATCGTGCCGAGCTCGGGGTCGATCGCGTCGTGCCCGCCGTCCTTGCTGCCGATGGCCCACGGGGAGCCGACGTCCCCCGGCTCGGCGTGCACGGAGTTGTTGCGGCCCTTGCGGTGCACCGTGCCGACGGGGTGGATCGGCGGGAGGTACACGACGTCGAAGCCCATGGCCGCGATCCGGTCGAGCTCCTTGGCCGCGGTGACGAACGAGCCGTGCACGGCCCGGCCGGTCTCGTCCCGCCCCCCGGTGGAGCGGGGGAAGAACTCGTACCAGGAACCGAACAGCGCCCGCTCGCGGTCGACGTAGACCTGCTGGGTGCGGCCGCGGGTGATCAGCTCGCGCACCGGCCGCTCGGTCATGATCGCGTGCACGGCCGGGAACAGCGCCGGGGCCACGCGGGCGTGCAGCGGCAGCGCGGTGTCGCGGAGGGCGTTCGCGGCGCCGAAGAGGAGGTCGCGGTTGGCGCGCTCGCTGGGGCGGCGGCCCACGCGCTGCAGCAGCCGAGCGCCGGTCTCCAAGTCGTTGGCCAGCTCGTCCGCGCTCTGGTTCGCCCTCAGCTTGGCCTCGACGGCGTGCCGCCAGGTGGCCCACGGGTCGCTCCAGGCGTCCACCCGGAAGGTCCACAGCCCGGGCTCGTCCGGCACCACGGTGGCGACGAAGCGGTCCGTGCCGACCCCGTCCGGCAGCATCCGCACGTGCTCGGCCTGCGCGGTGGCGCCGAGCCGCTTCCAGACCACGTTGGCGGCGACGGCGTCGTGCCCCTCGCGCCAGACGGTGGCGCGGACCGGGATCACCTCGCCGACCACGGCCTTGCTGGGATGACGGCCGTCGCCCACCGCGGGACTGACGTCATCGATCCCCAGCCGACCCGTCATCGACGTCCACCCCCGCAGTTCGTTGGTCGGATTCGCACGCGGACGCCCGGCATCGCGTGCGTCACAACCGTACCTACCCCGTCCACCGCTGCGCGTAACGGGACCGGGCGTGGCGACACAGGTTCACATGCTCTTCACCGACCCGTCGCGACCGCCCGGCGAGCGCCCGTCGGTGAGCGGTCGGCGCGGCTGCGCTGCGTGTCCGGCCGCTGGTGCGTCGGGGTGCATGATCACCCGTTCGAGGAGCTCCGCGAGCCGCTCACGCTCCACCCGATCGAGCGCCCGGGTCAGCGGTGCGGCGGCGGCGAGCCGGGCCCCGACGCGGGCGAGCACGGCCTCGGCAGGTGCCCGGTGCCGCGGTCAGGGCGCGCTGCTCGCCGGCCCAGCCGGGGCAGGACCCAGCGCCGGCAGGTCCAGCCGAGGTGGCGGCGGAGAACGCGAGCGCCTCCGGCGACGCGTCGTTCTCCTTCGTCGACGCGACGGAGGAGGACGTCGCCGGATACCGGAGCGCCCAGCCGGTGCTCGCGGCACTGCCGGCCTTCGCCGAGAACCGGGTCCACCGCTGGGTCCGGAGTCCTTCCGGCACGACCGGTTCAGTGCCGCGCCGGTGCTCGACCGACTGGATCAGCAGGCCACCTGACCTGGAGCTGGATCGGTCACCGAACCGATCCCGTACTACTGTGCGGCCCCGTGAGAGCCCTCCGCCGCTTCACCGTCCGTGCCCAGCTGCCCGAGCGGCTGGCCCCGCTGCAGACCCTGGCGACCAATCTGCGGTGGAGCTGGCACCCGGCCACCCGCGAGCTGTTCGCCTCGCTCGACCCCGCGGCGTGGGAGCGCGCGGGGGAGGACCCGGTCCGGCTGCTGGGCGAGATCCCGACCGCCCGGCTGACCGAGCTGGCCGAGGACGCGGACCTCGTCGGCACCGTCGCCGGGCTCGCCGCCGACCTGGAGCGGTACCTCGGCGAGGACCGCTGGTACCAGGGCGAGGAGGGGCTCGGGCGGGCGGGGAGACCGGACGCGATCGCCTACTTCTCCATGGAGTTCGGCGTGTCCGAGGTGCTGCCGAACTACTCGGGCGGCCTGGGCGTGCTGGCCGGCGACCACCTCAAGGCGGCGTCGGACCTCGGGGTGCCGTTGATCGGCGTCGGGCTGCTCTACCAGTCCGGGTACTTCCGCCAGTCGCTCTCGCTCGACGGCTGGCAGCTCGAGCACTACCCGGTCCTCGACCCGCAGGGCCTGCCGCTGCAGCTGCTCACGGACGCCGACGGGGCGCCGGTGATCGTCGAGGTCGCCATGCCCGAGGGCCGGACGCTGGCCGCGCGCGTGTGGCAGGCGGCCGTCGGCCGGGTCCCGCTGCTGCTGCTCGACGCCGACATCGAGGCCAACGACGCCGACCTGCGGACCGTCACCGACCGGCTCTACGGCGGCGACCAGGACCACCGCATCAAGCAGGAGATCCTGATCGGCGTCGGCGGCGTCCGGGCGGTGCGGGCCTACTGCGCCGCGACCGGCCACCCGGAGCCGGAGGTCTTCCACACCAACGAGGGCCACGCCGGTTTCCTCGGCCTCGAGCGCATCCGCGAGCTGCGGTCCGCGAAGGGCCTGGACTTCGACCAGGCGCTCTCCGCGGTGCGGGCCGGCACGGTCTTCACCACGCACACGCCGGTGCCCGCGGGCATCGACCGCTTCCCCGTCGACCTGGTGCGCCGCTACCTCACGGACGCGCTGCTGCCCGGCCTGCCGACCGACCGGCTGCTCGCGATGGGCGCCGAGGACGACCCGGCCATGTTCAACATGGCGCACATGGGGCTGCGGCTCGCGCAGCGCGCCAACGGCGTCTCGAAGCTGCACGGCGAGGTCTCGCGCGGCATGTTCGGCGGCCTCTGGCGCGGGTTCGACGCCGAGGAGGTGCCGATCGGCTCGGTCACCAACGGCGTGCACGGGCACACCTGGGAGTCCCCGGACGTGGCCGCCCTGATCGGCGAGCCCGGGCCTGCGTCCGGGATCGGCTCCGCACGCTCCGCCGCCGCCCTCGACCACGTCGGCGACGCCGAGCTGTGGGGCCTGCGCAACGCCCTGCGCGCCCGGCTGGTCGACGAGGTCCGCCGCCGCGTCCGGGCCGCCTGGCTGGAGCGCGGCGCGTCGACCCCCGAGCTGGGCTGGACCGACCACGTCTTCGACCCGGACGTGCTCACCGTCGGCTTCGCCCGCCGGGTGCCGACCTACAAGCGGCTCACCCTGATGCTGCGCGACCCGAGCCGGCTGCGCGACCTGCTGCTCGACCCGCACCGGCCGGTGCAGCTGATCGTCGCGGGCAAGTCCCACCCGGCCGACGACGGCGGCAAGGCGCTCATCCAGCAGATCGTCCGGTTCGCCGACGACCCGGCCGTGCGGCACCGCATCGTGTTCCTGCCGGACTACGACATGTCGATGGCCCGCTACCTGTACTGGGGCTGCGACGTCTGGTTGAACAACCCGCTGCGCCCGCTGGAGGCCTGCGGCACGTCCGGGATGAAGTCGGCGCTCAACGGCGGGCTCAACCTCTCCATCCGGGACGGCTGGTGGGACGAGCTCTACGACGGCCGGAACGGCTGGGCCATCCCGACCGCGGACGGCATCGACGACCCGCACAAGCGCGACGACCTCGAGGCCCAGGCGCTCTACGAGCTGCTCGCCACCCAGGTCGCGCCCGCCTTCTACGAGCGCGACGCCGGGGTGCCGCCGAAGTGGACCGCCCTGGTCCGGCACACCTTGGAGACCTTGCGCCCGCAGGTGCAGGCGACCCGGATGGTGCGCGAGTACGTCGAGAACTGGTACGCGCCCGCCGCCGAGGCCGCCCGGACCGTCACGGCCTCGGACTTCGGCGGGGCGAAGGAGATCGCGTCCTACCGGGAGAAGCTGAACACCGCGTGGACGAAGGTCCAGGTCACGGGGGTCGACGCGTCCGGGCTGCCGGACACCCCGGTCGTCGGGGCACCGATGACCGTGCGCGCGGCCGTCGACCTCGGTGGCCTCTCGCCGGACGACGTGACCGTCGAGACGATCGTCGGCCGGGTGGACGAGGCGGACGAGCTCGACGACACAGTACGGGTCGCGATGAAGCACGTGGGCGCCACGGACGGCGCTGACCGGTTCGAGGCCGTGGTCCCGCTGCCGCACGCGGGGCTCGCGGGCTACACGGTCCGGGTCCTCCCGCAGCACCCGCTGCTGGCCTCGCCCGCCGAGCTGGGCAAGATCGTCCTGGCCTAGCCGCTTCCCCTGCACGAACGGCACTCTCGCTCATACCTAGTGAGCGAGGGTGCCGTTCGTGCATGTGGGAAGGTCTTGACCTCGAGTCGGGTCGAGGTCCGAGGGTGTCGTCATGACTTCCGTGACCACCGCTCCGACGGTCTCCGACGACGCCGACCACTCCGCCGACCTGGCCGCGCTCCGGCAGGTGATCGCGGACGTCGAGACGGGGCTGAACACCAACGACGCCGAGCTGATGACCCGACACTTCGCCGCCGACGCCGTGGCGGTCGGCGTGAACGGAAGGGCGACCGCCGGCCTCGACGCGCTGCGCGAGGTGCACACGCAGGCCGTGCGCGGGTTCCTGAAGGACCAGTACGCCCGCTACGAGATCGACGACGTCACGTTCGTGCGCCCGGACGTCGCGCTCGTGCGCAAGCTGGCCCGCGCCGTGGACGCCGAGGGCACGCCGATCGACCTCGACCACACGATGTCGGCGCTGTACGTGCTCGTGCGGGAGCAGGGGCGGTGGTGGATCGTGGCGCGGCAGAACACGCTGATCCCGCGGTGAGCCCGCGCTGATCTCGCGGTGCAATGAGGCCGGTGTGGGCGCGGTGGGTGGGCGTCGGACGGCCGTGGTCGACGCCGCGCGGGGCGGCGCCGCGGTCAGCCGCAGCCGCAGGCCCCGCCGCAGCAGCCGCCTCCGCCGCCCATCGGGGCCATGGCCGGGGCGGCGCCGGCGCGCCCGCCGAGCGAGACGGTCGAGAGCAGCTTGACGGTGTCGCTGTGACCGTGCGGGCAGTCGGCGGGATCCGAGGCCGCGGCCATGGGGCGGTCGACCTCGAAGGTCGTGGTGCACTCGCGGCAGCGGAACTCGTAACGCGGCATGGTCGGAAGATTACGCCGCGGAGGGGGCGGTGGTCACCGGGCGCGTCGGGCCGACGTCGGCGCGGTCGGCCGACGTCCAAGATCCACGGCCCGGCAGCAGGACGCTCGATCTGGACGCTCCGCTTCCGAACGGTGGATCACCGCCTCGGGAGTCGGGCGGGTCCTCGCGGGTGGTGCGTCAGGACCCCGGGCCGGGTCAGGAGTCGGGGCGCCCCACGACGCGGTCGACGCCGTGCGCGAAGGCCGCCCACTCGCGACGACGGGAGGCCAGGATGCGCTCGCCGAGCGGGGTGAGCCGGTAGTTGCGCCGGGCGGGACCCAGCGTGATCAGCCGGTCGTTCTTCAGCCGGTGCAGCCGGTGGTAGGTGCCCTGCAGCGAGGGCTGGAACACGCCGTCGCTGCGCTCGCGGAGCATCCGGTGCACCACGCGCCCGTTCTCCGGCCGGTCCTCGACGACGGCGAGGATCAACAGGTCCAGCTGTCGGGCGTCGCGGAGCCGCACCTCGCCGTAGCGGGGGCGTGGGGTGCGGGCCTTCCGCACCGCGGGTTCGGTGTGCTCCACCGTGCGGGTGCGGCGCGGCTCCGCGCGGCCGTTGAGCTCCTGGGGGGACGTTCCGCTCCGGCGGGGCGGGAATCGGCCGTTCGTCCGGCCCGGCTCCCGGTCGACGGGGCGCTCGGTCCTGTCGTCGGTGGCAATCTCGTCGCTCCTCGTCTCGTCGGTGGCGGTGTCCCTACCGGTGTTCGGCGTGTCCCGCGTGTCCGGCGTGTCGGTGGTGTCGGGCGTGCTGTCGTCGTCGGGCGTGCTGTCCGGTCGTGGCGCGGTCGTTGGTTGCTCCGCGCGATCGCCGCTGGGAGCGGACCTGCGCCGGCGTCGCGCGGGACGCAGGCCGGCGGCTGCGGCTCCGAAGGCCGAGGACAGGTCCCGAACCGGGCGGCTCACGCCCGGGCCTTCCGCCGTGCGCCGGCGCGCGGCCGTCGCCCCTTCTCGCTCTTCTCCGCGTCCTCGGCGGCCTGCAGGGCGGTGAGCACCTCGATGCCGAGGGCGCGGTAGTCGCCGGCGACGCTCGCGGCCGTCGCCGACACCCGCCGGGTACGGCTGCCCGAACGCAGCTCCTCCCACCACGCGGGCTGAGCGGCGGCCTCCACCTCCAGCTCGTGGGCGAGCTTGCCGAGGCGCCGCGCGTCCTGCGCGGTGCGCTCCGCGTGCCGGATCGTCGTCTCGAACCGGGGCGAGGAGCCGCCGAACGCCTCGTCGATCGCCGCGAGGGCCTCACCCTGGACGGCGCGGGCCCGGGTCCCCGTCGCGAACAGCACCACCCCGAGCAACCCGAGCCGCGAGTTGATCTCCCGGGCGAGGGTGAACCGCTCGGCGACCAGCGTCATCCCGAGGAGCCCGCCGAGATCGGACTTCGTGGGCATCAGGACCCAGCGCGCCGAGGCCAGCGCGAGGTCGGTGAGGATCGTCGACTCCGGCGGGCAGTCGACGAACACCACCTCGTAGTCGGCGGCCACGGGCGCGAGGACGTCGCCCAGCACGCGGAACGCCTCGCGGCCGTGGTGCTGCAGCCGGGAGACCATGATCGGGGTCAGGTCCTCGAGGCGGGCCCCGCCGCACACGACGTCGAGCTGCGGGCGGACGTCCTCCGCCGGCCGCAGCGGCGTCCCCGAGATGACCGAGCCGAGCAGCCCTGCACCCTCGTCGTCGATGTCGGTGCCGCGGTAGCCCAGGTCGTCGGCCAGGTTGGCCTGGCGGTTGAGGTCGACCAGCAGGGTGCGGTAGCCCGCGCCGGCGAACTGCCCGCCCAGGTTCGCCGCGATCGACGTCTTCCCGACCCCGCCCTTGTCGTTGACGATCGCGATCACGCGGCTGAGCGCGAACCCCCGCTCACGGTCACTCGTGCGCCTGGCCACGGACCACCTCCGCACTCGTCTGCGGCGGGCGGCGTCGCCCGCTCGGGGTGAAGCGTGCTGCGCACGTACCCGAGCGGGCGGACCGACACACCCTTTCGCGCGGACGACCTCCACCCCGACCAGCGATGGTGCGCCGCCCTCGCCGAAGCGGCTCCGCCGAGTAGCCCAACCGAGGCGGTCTCAGCTCCCGCCGTCCGCACCGCGCCCGCGCCGTCGCGCCGAACGCTCCTGCCCGCTACGGCGCACCGACGAGCCGCCGCGGGCGGTCCGGGACGCACGGGCCCCGCGGTCCGACGCCACCCGCTCGCGCTCCGAGCGCGCCGGGCGGGCGCGGTGGACCAGGAGGTCGCGGAGCTCGTCCTCGGACGGGCTGCCGCGGTCGACCGCGCCGTCCCCGTCGTCGGAGTCCTCCTCGGGAGCCTCGCCGTTCCCCGTGCCACCGGTCGATCCCGCACGGGCCGCCGCCCCGTCCTGGTCCGTGTCGGTGTCATCCGTGTCGGTGGTGTCCTCCACGGAGTCGTCCTCGGCCTCGTCGTCCTCGGCCTCGTCGTCGGCCTCGTCGGCGGAGTAGGCGTCCGCGGAGTCGTCCTCGTCGTCCTCGTCGTACTCCTCGTCGAGGTCCTCGGCCTCGGTCCCGGCCTCGTCGTCGGCCTCGTCATCGGCCTCGTCGTCGGCCTCGTCATCGGCCTCGTCGTCGGCCTCGTCATCGGCCTCGTCGTCGGCCTGGTCGGCGGCGTCCTCGGCGTAGTCGTCGTCGAGGTCCTCGGCCTCGTCGCCCTCCTCGTCGACGTCGCGATCCTCGAGGGCGGAGTCGTCCTCGTCCTCCTCGTCGGCCTCGTCGCTCGCGGACTCGTCGAGCCCGTCCTCGTCCTCGAGCTCGTCGGTGGTTTCGTCGTCCTCGTCGTCGAGCTCGTCCGTCTCGTCGGCGACCTCGTCGTCCTCGTCCTCGGCTTCGAGCTCGTCCGTCGCGTCGGCGACCTCGTCGTCCTCGTCCTCGAGCTCGTCCGTCTCGTCGGCGACCTCGTCGTCCTCGTCCTCGGCTTCGAGCTCGTCCGCCTCGTCCGCGGCCTCGTCGTCCTCGAGCTCGTCGGTGGCCTCGTCGTCCTCGTCCTCGAGCTCGTCGGCCTCGTCGGCGGCCTCGGCGTCGTACTCGTCCTCGTCGTCGGCGGGCTCGTCCGCCTCGTCGTCGGCGGGCTCGTCCGCCTCGTCGACGGCGGAGTCGTCGTACTCGTCCTCGTCGGACTCCTCGGTGTCCTCGTCCGCGAGCTCGCCGGGCTCCTCGTCCTCGTCGGAGGCGTCCCCGACCTCGCCCGCCGGCTCCTCGGACTCGTCGCCCTCGGTGTCGCCCTCGTCGGCCTCGTCCTCGTCGTAGTCGGCCTCGTCGACGTCGCCTTCGTCGCCTTCGTCGTCCTCGGCCTCGTCGTAGTCGCCCTCGTCGTCCTCGCCCTCGTCGTCGAGCGCGTCGGTGTCCTCGAGGTCCTCCTCGTCCTCCTCGGACTCCTCGGGCTCGTAGGCGTCCTCCTCGGACTCGTCGGCCGCCCCGGTGTCCTCGTCGGACTCCCCGGGCTCCTCCGCCTCCTCCGCCTCGTCGCCCTCGTCCGCGAGCTCGTCCGGCGAGACCTCGTCCTCCAGCTCGTCCGGGGTGACCTCGTCGTCGTCCCGGTCCTCCCCGCCGTCCTGCTCGGAGCCGGGGCCGGCCGCCCAGGCCTGCTCCTCGACGGCGGCGTCGCCCCCGCCCTGCAGGTCGGCGTCCACCTGCGCCTCGCCTGTCTCCTCGACCCGGATGCGCAGCGTCAGCTTCTTGTTGCCGAGCATGATGTAGCCGCTGATGTCGGCCAGGTCCGAGGACCGCGTCCCGTCAGCCATCGTGCCGCTCCGGCCCGCTCGTGTGCGGCACCCGCGCCGCCGCCAGCATCCCCAGCAACGCCGCGCCCACGCCCGCGACCGGCGACAGCCACGGCGGCCCGGGCCGCCGGTGGGCGAACAGGAGCCTTCCGGCCCCACCGACCAGTGCCCCGACCGCGAGCCCGCGGCCGAGGTGTCGTCCCGTCTTCACCACGAGTCCTCCTCCGCCCGCGCGGCGGATCCGGCCGCCGCGGCCCGCCGAGATCGGGGGGCGGCGCGCGGATGCCCGAGGATCTACGGAGGACAAACGCGGACGTGCCGAAGTTCGGCCGTTCGCCCGGCGGGAGCGGCCGTCCGGCGGGGTCAGCTCGGTACGCGCCGGAACAGCAGGAGCGAGTGCGGCGGAAGGGTGATGGTGCTGCGGGGGCGCAGGCGCCGCTCGGCCGCGGGGACGCCGTCCTCCCTCGTGCTGTCGAGTACCGGGACCAGCGGCGAGCCGCCGCCCGGCAGCACGCAGGCCGCGCCCGTGCCGCCGGCGTGCAGCAGGAAGAGCCACTCGCCGGCGAGCAGGCCGAGGGAGCGGGCGTGGGCGTCGTGCCAGTCCTCGTGGGTCAGCGGCCGGCCCGAGGGATGCCACCACCGCACCTCCTCGTCCCGGAGGAAGCGGTCGCGGTGCAGGGCGGGGGAGGACCGGCGGATCGCGGCGACGCGCGCGACGAAGCGGGTCATCGCCTCGGCCGCGTCCGGGTCGGTCCCGTCCGGCGCCCAGTCGACCCAGGTCGTCTCGTCGTCGAGGCAGTAGGCGTTGTTGTTGCCGTGCTGGGTGCGCCAGCGCTCGTCGCCGCCGAGGATCATCGGGGTCCCGATCGACAGCAGCAGGGTGCCGAGCATCGCCCGCGCGGTCGCGCGCCGCCGCTTCCGGACGACCGGTGACGACGTCTCGCCCTCCACGCCGAAGTTCTGCGAACGGTTGTCGTCCGTGCCGTCCCGGTTCTGCTCGCCGTTGGCCTCGTTGTGCTTGCGCTCGTAGGAGACGAGGTCGCGCAGGGTGAAGCCGTCGTGCGCGGTCACGAAGTTGACCGACGCCCACGGCCGTCGACCGGACAGCGCGTAGAGGTCCGAGCTGCCGGTCACCCGCGACGCCAGCTCGGCGATGTGCCCGTGCCCGCGGAAGAAGTCCCGCACGGCGTCCCGGTAGCGGCCATTCCACTCCGACCACGCGACGCCGAAGCCGCCGACCCGGTACCCCTCGCCGGTCGCGTCCCACGGCTCGGCGATGAGCTTGCAGGTCGAGAGCACGGGATCCTGCGCGATCGCGGTGAGCAGCGCCGAGTGCGGGTCGAACGGCCCGGAGTGCGGCCGGCCGAGCACCGAGGCGAGGTCGATGCGGAAGCCGTCGACGCCGTAGCGGGTGACCCAGTGCCGCATGGCGTCGCACACCAGCCTGATCACCGTGGGGGAGCCGGCGTCGAGGGTGTTGCCGGTGCCGGTGATGTCGGCGTCGTGGCCGAGGCCGCCGAGCGAGTAGTAGGCGCGGGCGTCGAGGCCGCGGTAGGAGAGCGTCATGCCGCCGACGCCGCCCTCGCACGTGTGGTTCGGGACGAAGTCGAGGATCACCTCGATGTCCGCCGCGTGCAGGGCGTCCACCATGGACCGGAACTCCGCGGTCTCGGCGCCCGGCACGCTCGCGTAGCCGGCGTGCGGGGCCAGGAAGCCGAGCGTGGAGTAGCCCCAGAAGTTGTGGGCGCCGCGCTCGAGCAGCGCCGGCTCCGAGGCGGCGGCACACACCGGCAGCAGCTCGACGGCGGTGACCCCGACCCGCTGCAGGTGCGCGACGACGGCGGGGTGCGCCAGCCCGAGGTACGTCCCGCGCAGCTCGGGCGGGACCTCCGGGTGCCGCATCGTGTAGCCCCGCACGTGCAGCTCGGTGATCATGGTCTCGGACCACGGGACGTCCGGCCGGGGCGGCAGGGGCGTGCCGGCGGGTGCCTCGACCACGGACAGGGGGACGGCGCCCAGCGAGTCCACCGTGCTGGGCGGGCCGGTCATCGGGTCGTCGACCCAGCCGCGGGCGGCCTCGAGGTCGGTGACACGGCCGGTGATCCGGCGCGCGTACGGATCGACGAGGATCTTGTGCGGGTTGAACCGGTGGCCCTCCCACGGGCGGTACGGGCCGTGCACCCGGAATCCGTACCGCTGCCCCGGTCGCACCCCCGGCACGTGCCCGTGCCACACCCCGAAGGTCCGCTCGGTGAGCTCCACCCGGCGCTCGGCCAGCTCCCCGGGCGCGCCGTCCACCAGGCACACCTCGACAGCGTCGGCGCTGGTCGAGGCGACGGCGAACCGTGCCCCGGTGTCGTCGACGTGGGCACCCAACGGGAAGACCGGCACGATCGGCGAGGATAGGGGCGTGAGTTCCCCCGGATCGCCCGCCGGCGCAGAAACGTCAGTGCAGAGCGTCACACCTGATCCGTCCGATCTCGTGATCAGCATGGACGGCGTCACGGTGCGCCGCGGGAAGACCGTGCTGCTCGACTCCGTCGACTGGCAGGTCGAGCTGGACGAGCGCTGGGTCGTCCTCGGGCCCAACGGCGCCGGCAAGACCACCCTGCTGCGCCTGGCCGCCGCGGAGATGCACCCGACGGCCGGCACGGTCGACGTCCTCGGTGAGCGGATGGGTCGGGTCGCGGTGTTCGAGCTGCGCCCGCGCATCGGCCTCACCTCGGCCAACCTCGGCATCCGGATCCCGGGCGACGAGCGGGTGTCCGACGTCGTGGTGAGCGCCGGGTACGGCGTGCTCGGCCGCTGGCGGGAGCGGTACGACTCGCTGGACACCGACCGCGCCGAGCAGCTGCTCGAGCAGCTCGGGATGGCCGGGTTCGGCGACCGCGAGTACCGGACGCTGTCCGAGGGCGAGCGCAAGCGGGTGCTGATCGCGCGGGCGCTGATGACCGATCCCGAGCTCCTGCTGCTCGACGAGCCCGCCGCCGGCCTCGACCTCGGCGGCCGCGAGGACCTCGTCTCCCGGCTGTCCACGCTGGCCCTCGACGCCGACGCCCCGGCCTCCGTCCTGGTCACCCACCACGTCGAGGAGATCCCGCCGGGGTACTCGCACTGCCTGCTGCTGCGCGGCGGGAAGGTCGTGGCGGCCGGCCTGCTCGACGACGTCCTCACGGACGAGAACCTCTCCGCCACCTTCGGCCTGCCGCTCGCCGTGCAGCGCCGGCGCGGGCGGTACACGGCCTGGCTGCGCTGATCCCGGCCCCTGACGCTGATCCCGGCCCCGGACGGTGAACGGCGCTTTCGCTCACTCCTAGTGAGCGAAAGCGCCGTTCGTGCACCCGCCCCGGGACCGGACCCGCGGGTTAGGGTCCCGGCGTGACGGAATTCGTGAGGCTCGAGGTCGACAACGGGGTGGGCACGATCCGGCTGGACCGGCCGCCCATGAACGCGCTCAACCGGCAGGTCCAGGCGGAGCTGCTGCAGGTCGCGCAGGAGGCCGCGACCAGGGAGGACGTCCGTGCCGTGATCGTCTACGGCGGCGGGAAGACGCTCGCGGCGGGCGCGGACGTCAAGGAGATGGCGACCATGTCCTACTCGGACATGGCCCCGCGGGCCCGCGCGCTCTCCGCCGGCCTCGGCGCGCTGTCGATCATCCCCAAGCCGACGGTCGCCGCGGTCACCGGCTACGCGCTCGGCGGCGGGCTCGAGGTCGCCCTCGGCGCCGACCGCCGCATCGCGGGGGACAACGCCAAGCTCGGCTTCCCGGAGATCCTGCTCGGCATCTTCCCGGGCGGCGGCGGCACCCAGCGGCTCGCCCGGCTGATCGGCCCGTCCCGCGCGAAGGACCTGATCTACACCGGCCGGTTCGTCGACGCCCAGGAGGCGCTGGCGATCGGGCTGGTCGACGAGGTCGTCCCGGCCGACGAGGTGTACTCCCGGTCCGTCGAGTACGTCTCGCAGTTCACCTCGGGCCCCGCCCTGGCCTACGCCGCCGCGAAGAAGGCGATCGACGGCGGCCTGGACACCGACCTGCGCACGGGCCTGGACCTCGAGTCCGAGCTGTTCGCCGGCGTGTTCGCCACCGACGACGCCGCGATCGGCATGAAGTCCTTCGTGGAGAACGGCCCCGGCAAGGCGAGCTTCACCGGCCGCTAGCAGCTTCACCGGCCGCTCGAGCCACCCACCCCTTGAGCGAACGGCACTCTCGCTCACATCTAGTGAGCGAAAGTGCCGTTCGCTCAGGGGCGGGTCCGGGTAGCGTCGCGGCCCGTGAGTGCGCGAGAGCTGGTGGTGCTGGGGACGGCGAGCCAGGCGCCCACGCGCACCCGCAACCACAACGGCTACCTGCTGCGCTGGGACGCGGCGTCGACGGTCGGCTCCGCACGCCCCGCCTCCGCCGGCCTGCTCTTCGACCCGGGCGAGGGGACGCAACGGCAGATGCTGTTCGCCGGCGTCGCCGCGAGCGCGGTGACCCGGATCTGCCTGACCCACATGCACGGCGACCACTGTCTCGGCGTGCCCGGCGTGGTGCAGCGGCTCTCCCTCGACGAGGTCCTCCATCCCGTCCACGCCCACTTCCCGGCGTCGGGGCAGGAGCACTTCACCCGGCTCCGCTACGCCACCTCCTACCGGGAGCGCGCGGACCTGCGCGAACACCCGCACGACCGGGACGGCGTCGTCGCCCGGGACGAGCTCGGCACCCTCGAGGTCCGGCGCCTGGAACACCCCGTCGAGGCCTTCGGCTACCGGCTCGTCGAGCCCGACGGTCGTCGCATGCTCCCGGACGCCCTGGTCCGTGCCGGGATCACCGGCCCGCGGGTGCGTGAGCTGCAGACCCGCGGGGAGCTCGACGGCGTGCGGCTGGAGGAGGTCAGCGTGCCGCGGCCGGGGCAGGTGTTCGCCTTCGTCATGGACACCCGGCTCTGCGACGGCGTGTACGCCCTCGCCGAGGGCGCCGACATGCTGGTCATCGAGGCGACCTTCCTGCACGAGGACGCCGATCTGGCCCACGCGTTCGGCCATCTCACGGCCCGCCAGGCCGCGGCCGTCGCGGCCGAGTGCGGCGTGCGCACGCTCGTGCTCACGCACTTCTCCCAGCGCTACACCGAGCCGGAGCGGTTCGCGGCCGAGGCCCGCGAGGTGTTCGACGGCGAGCTCGTCGTCGCCGAGGACCTGATGCGGATCCCGGTCCCGCCGCGGATCGTCGTTCCCGCAGGTCGATCGGGGAGGTAGTGCCGACTGCCCCTCCAGGGGCAGTCGGCACCCACGGGCTAGGGTCGCTACTCATGAGTACGGACCAGGCCCCCACCCCGCACGCGACGGCCGAGCAGGTCGAGGCCGCCTGGAACGACCCCAAGCTGGCGAACGTGCTCTACCACGACTGGGAAGCGGGCACGTACGACGAGAAGTGGTCGATCAGCTACGACGAGCGCTGCATCGACTACGCCGCGGGCCGCTTCCGCCTGGCCACCGGCTGGGACGGCCGCCCCTACGGGCACGCCCTGGAGCTGGGCTGCGGCACCGGGTTCTTCCTGCTCAACCTGATGCAGGCCGGCGTCGCGGAGAAGGGCTCGGTCACCGACCTCTCGCCCGGCATGGTGCAGGCCGCCCTGCGCAACGCCGAGCACCTCGGCCTCCCGGTCGACGGCACGGTCGCCGACGCCGAGACCATCCCGTACCCGGACGACACGTTCGACCTGGTCGTCGGGCACGCGGTGCTGCACCACATCCCGGACGTCGAGGCCGCGCTCCGCGAGGTGGTGCGCGTGCTGAAGCCGGGCGGCCGGTTCGTCTTCGCGGGCGAGCCCACGACGATCGGCGACGCCTACGCCCGCAAGCTCTCGCAGTGGACGTGGAAGGCCGCGACCACGATCACCCGGCTGGGCCCCCTGCAGGGCTGGCGCCGCCCGCAGACCGAGCTCGACGAGTCCAGCCGGGCCGCCGCGCTCGAGGCGGTCGTCGACATCCACACCTTCGACCCGGCCGAGCTGGAGCGGACGGCCGAGCGCGCCGGCGCCTGCGAGGTCCGCGCCGTCACCGAGGAGCTCACCGCGGCCATGCTCGGCTGGCCGGTGCGGACCTTCGAGGCCGCCGTGCCCCCGGGCAAGCTGGGCTGGAAATGGGCGATGTTCGCCTACCACTCCTGGCAGCGGCTCTCCGCGCTCGACTCCGCGCTGAGCCGGATCGTCCCGCGGGCGTGGTTCTACAACGCCCTGATCTCCGGGACCAAGGCCCGGTAGGACTACGGATCCCCGGGCGGCACGCGGACCGGGAGGCTGGACCGTGTGTTCCGCCGCGCTCCCGTCCACGCCACACTGATCGACGTGGAACGCCCGCTCGAGCCGCTGTGGCGCGGCGTCGTCGTCTACCGCGTGCTCACGCTGGTGACGGTGATCGGGGTGTCGGCCTTCCACATGACCGACTACGCGTCCCCGGCGGGTGCGGGCCTGGTGCTCGCGGGCATGACGGCCTGGACCGCGGTGCTCGCCCGCGGCTACCTCGGCGAGGCGTTCGAGGCCCGGCGCGGGCCGCTCGCGCTCGCCGACCTCGTCGTGAGCGCCGGGATCATGCTCACCACGCCGCTGATCGTCACGGACGCCCAGCTCGACGCCTCGGCGCCGGGCATGGGCTCGATCTGGACCTCCGGCGCGGTGCTCGCCTGCGCCGTCGCCTACCGGATCCCCGGCGGGGTGGCCGCCGCGGCGGTGATCTCGGCGGCGCTGGTGGTGGCCAAGGCCCGGGCCACGCTCACCGAGCTCAACGACATCCAGATCCTGATGCTCGCCGGGCTCACCGTCGGGTTCGCCTCGCTCGTGCTGCGCCGGGCCGCCGAACGGGTGCGCCGCGCCGTCGCCGAGGAGGCCGCCGCGGCCGAGCGGGAGCGGCTGGCCCGGGCGGTGCACGACGGCGTGCTGCAGGTCCTCGCGCACGTCGGGCGCCGCGGGGCGGAGCTGGGCGGCGCCGCGGCCAAGCTCGGCGCGCTCGCCGGCGAGCAGGAGGTCGCCCTGCGCACGTTGCTGACCAGCGGTAATGCCCAGGTCGACGCCGAGGGCCGGCGCGACCTCGCGGCCACGCTGCGGGCGCTGGCGTCGGGCCGGGTGAGCGTGTCGGCGCCCGCGCACCCCGTCGAGCTGCCGGCCGCCACGGTCGCGGAGCTCGACGCCGTGGTCCGCGCCGCGCTGGCCAACGTCGAGCGGCACGTCGGCGCCGACGCCCCGGCCTGGGTCCTCGTCGAGGAGCTCGACGACGCGGTCGAGATCAGCGTGCGCGACGACGGCCCGGGCATCCCCGCGGGCCGGCTCGCGGAGGCGGAGGAGCAGGGCCGGCTCGGGGTGTCGCGCTCGATGCGCGGCCGGGTCGGCGACCTCGGCGGCACCCTCGACCTGGACACCGGGCCGGGCCGGGGCACCGAGTGGACCATCCGGATCCCGGTCGGCTCGGGACAGCGCAGGGAGAGCGTGTGACCGTGACCGTCATGGTGGTCGACGACCACCCCATCTGGCGCGAGGGCGTGGCCCGCGACCTCGGCGAGCGGGGCCTGGAGGTGGTGGCGACCGCGCCCGACGCCGGCGCCGCGGTCCGGATCGCCCCCGCGGTGCGCCCGCAGGTCGTGCTCATGGACCTCAACCTGGGCGAGACGTCCGGCGTCGACGCGATCGCCGGGATCGTCGAGAAGCTCCCGGACACCAGGGTGCTGGTGCTCTCGGCCAGCGGCGAGCACGCCGACGTGCTGGAGGCGCTCAAGGCCGGCGCCACCGGCTACCTGGTCAAGTCGGCGAGCGCCGAGGAGCTGGTCGACGCGGTGCGCCGCACGGCGGCCGGCGTGCCCGTCTTCACGCCCGGCCTCGCGGGGCTGGTGCTCGGCGAGTACCGCCGCCTCGCCCAGCGCCCGGCGGGGGAGCCCGCGGTGCCCGCGCTGACGGAGCGCGAGACCGAGGTGCTGCGGCTGGTGGCGAAGGGCCTCACCGCGAAGCAGATCGGCGAGCGGCTCGTCCTCTCGCACCGCACCGTCGAGAGCCACGTGCAGAACACGCTGCGCAAGCTGCAGCTGCACAACCGCTCCCAGCTCGTCCGCTACGCCATCGAGCAGGGGCTGGCGAACGACTGATCCGCCCCGTGTCGGCCGACCGATCGCTTCGGCGCCGACGCCCATCGCGGGCGGGAGTGTGGCGATCGACGCCCCGGGCTGAGCCGGCCCTGCATCACGGCGACCTCAGCGGGCCCCGTACCCGCGCCCCGCCGACCTCCGCAGGATCTACGCGAGCCCGTGCTCGATCGCGTACCGGACGAGCGCGGCCCGCCCCGGGACGTCGAACTTCCGCAGGGTGCGCTGGATGTGGTTCTCCACCGTCCGCGGCGACAGCACGAGCCGGGTCGCGATCTGCCGGGCGGTCAGCCCCTCGACGACCAGCCGCAGCACCTCGGCCTCCCGCTCGGTCAGCCGGGGCGTGGCGGCGTCCACGGCGGAGGCCGCCCCGTCCAGGGCCCGCTCGGCCAGCCCCTCGCCGAAGGCCGGACCACCCTCGACCGCCGCCCGCAGGACCTCGGCGAGGGCCGCATCGTCCCGCAGGACGTAGCCCGTCGCCCCGGCCCGGACGACGTCGAGCACGAGCTCCGGCCCCGCGCCCGTCCCGACGACGGGGATATCGGGCAGCTCGGCGGCGAGCGTCTCGACGGCGTGCAGGGCGGCGGGCCCGGTGTCGGCGTCGACCAGCACGACCTGTGGCCGCAGCCGCCGGGCCGCGGCGACGGCCTCGGCGGGTGGGACCACGGAACGAACCCCGAGCGGGGCCGGAACGGTGGGATCCCCGACGACGAGCACCACCAGCTCCACCCCGGTCCCCTTCCGGCGCCTCCCGAGAAGAGGATCATGCCGAGCCGCACGCGGCCGACGGGAGAGCAGACCGTCCGGAATCACCGTTTCGGAGCACGACACGGCGTGTTCACCGCGTCGTGCCCGGTCCTTCCCGGTCCCTGCGGAGTCCTGGCGCCTTCCCGGTCCTGCTCAGTCCTTCAGCCGCGCCGCGATCTCCCCGAGGACGGCGTCGACGTCCGCGTCGAGGGCCACGGCGACGGGCGGGCCGGGCGCGTCCGGCCGGCCGTCGGGCACCACCACACCGCGGGCCGGCCCGAGGTCGCAGGCCACGAGCAGCGGCAGGGGCGTGGTGTGCAGGACGCCGGGCCGGATCGCCTCGAGCAGGGCGACGGCGTCGTGCAGGGCGACCGCGTCCCGCCCGTAGTGCTCGCGGAAGGCGACCCGGTAGGCCGCGATCACGTCCGCGAGCGCCGCCCCGGTCGGCCCGCCCGCGGCGAGCCCGGCGACCCAGTCGGCGTCGGCGGCGCAGCGCAGCGTCAGGTCCAGCGGCACGAGCGTGACGGGCACCTCGGGCTGGGTGAGGACGCGGTGGGCGGCCTCGGGGTCGGCGTAGACGTTGAACTCCGCGGCGCCCGCGGTGTTGCCGCCGCCGAGCGAGCCGCCCATGACCACGAACCGGCCGATCCGCTCGGCCAGCTCGGGATGGGCGGCGAGCAGCACCGCGCAGTTGGTCAGCGGTCCGATCGCGGCGATCGTGACCGGCTCGGTGGCGGACCGCAGCACGTCGGCCATCAGCTCGACGGCCGGGCGCCGGTCGAGCGGCGCCATGTCCGGCAGGGCCTCGGCGCGCCCGCCGAGCCCGTCGGCGCCGTGCCAGCGGGCGGCTCGCTCGAGCTGCGGGTGCACCAGCGGGCGGGCGGCGCCCCGGGCGACCGGCACCTCGGGCCGCCCGGCCAGCGCGACCAGCCGCCGGGCGTTGGGCAGGGTGTGCTCGAGGCCGACGTTGCCGAAGGTCGCCGTCACGGCCCGCACGTCGAGCTCCGGGCTGCGCAGCGCGAGGACGAGGGCCACGGCGTCGTCCACGCCCGGATCGGTGTCGAGGATCAGCGGCGTCGGCACCCGCGTGAACCTAGTCGCTCACTCGCTGCGGGTCGGCTCGCTCTCGTACTCGCGGTCCAGCTCGCGGGCGGCGTCGTCCGTGGCGCCGGCGTCCGTGCGGTCGGGGTCGCCGCCGCGGGGGTTGCCCTCGTGGTCGAAGTCGCCGCGGGCGGTGCCCGCGCCACCGCCGCCGGTCAGCGAGGGCTCCGCGCCCTCGTCGCCGGGGGCGTCGCCGGTGCGCTCGGTCATGGGACCTCCGAGATCGTGGGTGTGTCGGTGGATCTGCTTCCCCGGACCGGTCGCCGGGCAAACGCGGGCGCCGGTTTAGGGTCGGCCATGACCTCGATGTGGGGCGCCTTGATCCGGGAGCGCTGGACCCGCCGGCGCCGCGACCCGGAGCAGGTCCGCTTCCTCACCGTGGCGTCGCTGCGCTGGGTGGTCCGCCACCGCGCCTGGACCCCCTGGTACCTGGTCCGCTACTGGCGGCTGCTGCGCTTCCGCGCCGCGAACCCGCACGTCGTGCTGCGCGGCATGGTCTTCCTCGGGCGCAACGTCGAGATCCTCGCCCGGCCCGGGTACGGGCGGCTGGAGATCGGCCGCTGGGTGCACATCGGGGACGGCAACTCGCTGCGCTGCCACGAGGGTTCGATGCGGATCGGGGACAAGGTGGTCCTCGGTCGCAACAACACGGTCAACTGCTACCTCGACGTCGAGATCGGGGCCGCGTCGATCGTCGCCGACTGGGTCTACGTGACCGACTTCGACCACCGCACGGAGAACGTGCACGTCCCGATCAAGGACCAGGGCATCGTCAAGGCGCCCGTGCGCATCGGGCCGGACACCTGGATCGGGGTCAAGGTGTCGGTCCTGCGGGGCACACGGGTCGGGCGCGGCAGCGTCCTCGGCGCGCACGCCGTGGTCCGCGGCGACATCCCCGCGTACTCGGTCGCGGTCGGCGCGCCCGCCCGGGTCGTGCGGAACCGGGTCGAGGACTACGAGGCCGCGGCCGCCGAGCGCGCGGCGGTGGCGGACATGGCCCGCAAGCAGCGCGCGGCGGTGGAGCGGCGGCTCAAGCGGGCATGAGGACGTTCCCGGACGGGATCTTCGGCCGGGGGAGCTCCTGTGGGCCACCGTTCGGGGCCGCGGCGTAGACCTCCGCGGTCCGGGCGGCGATGCCGCGCCAGGAGAAGTCCGTGCGCAGCCGCGCCCGTGCCGCCCGGGCCCGCCCGGCCGCGGCGCGGGGGTCGGCGAGCGCCCGGTCGACGGCGGCGGCGAGGCCCGGGACGTCGCCGGACGGGAAGGACCAGCCCGTCTCGCCCTCGACGACCAGCTCCCCGAGTCCGCCCACGGTCGACGCCACCAGCGTGGCGCCCGCGGCCGCGGCCTCCAGCGCCACGATCCCGAACGGCTCGTACCGGCTGGGCAGCACGACGGCGTCCGCGGCGGCGAGCAGGGCGGCCAGGTCGCCGTCGGGCAGGTGCCCGGTGAAGGTCGCGGCCCGCCCGACGCGGTGGCGCCGCGCCTCGGACCGCAGGAAGTCCTGCTGGGTGCCGGTGCCCGCGACGAGCAGCCGCGTGCCCGGGTGCCGCCGCCGGATCCGCGGCAGCGCGGCGAGCAGGTCCTGCACACCCTTCTCGTACTCCAGGCGCCCGACGAACAGCAGCAGCGGCGCGTCCCCGGGCGCGTACCGCTCCCGCACGGCCGCGGCGCGCTCGCGCCTCACCCGCCAGCCCCGCGCGTCGATGCCGTTGTGCACGACGTGGATCGCCTCGGGCTCGAGGTCGAAGAGCTGCGCCGCCTCGGCCCGCATCGCCGCCGAGCAGGTGATGACGGCGTCGGCGCGGTTCGCCAACGCCCACTCCACCGAGTGCACCTGCCGGTTGAGCGGGGCGGAGAGCCAGCCCGCGTGCCGGCCCGCCTCGGTGGCGTGCACGGTCGCGACCAGGGGCGCGCCCAGGACGTCGGCCAGGGTCGTGGCGGGGTGGGCGACGAGCCAGTCGTGCGCGTGCACGACGTCCGGCCGCCAGCCGCCGAGCCGCGTCAGCGCGGTGCGGACGAGGGTGTGGCCCATCGCCAGCGTCCAGGCCACCATGTCGCGCTCGAACTCCAGGTGTGCCGGGTCCTCGGCGGCGCGCAGCACGCGGATGCCGCGCGAGCTCCGGTCGGTGGTGGGGTGGGTGCCCGCGTCCGTCCCGGCCGGCTGCCGGGTCAGGACGACGACCTCGTGCCCGGCCGCGGCGAGCTCCCGGGCCAGCGCGTGGACGTGCCGGCCCAGCCCGCCGACCACGACCGGCGGGTACTCCCACGACACCAGCAGCACGCGCATCGCGGCCGATCCTGGCAGGTCGCACGGCCGTGGTTACCGGCGGGTAGTGGTTCGTCCGCCGCCGGCCGCCCCACCGCCGCGGATACGGTGGCGGGACGCCGACACGAGCGGAGAGGCGGATGCGGGGGATCGCGGGAGCGCTGGTCGTGCCGATCGCGGCGCTCCTCGTGGCCGGCTGCGCCGCCGCGCCCGCCCCGTCCGCGCCTCCCGCCCGGCCCGCCGCGGCCGAGGACGGAGCCGTCGGCGCGCTGTTCACCGGGACCACGAGCGACCTCGGCGACCACTACTGCAGCGGCGCGGTGGTCGACAGCCCGGCCGGGGACCTCGTGCTCACCGCCGCGCACTGCGTGGCCGCCGGGGACGGCACGCCCGCCCGCACCGGCATGTCCTTCGTCCCCGGCTACCACGACGGCGTCCGGCCGCACGGGGTGTGGACGGTGACGAGCGCGGTCGTCGACCCGCGCTTCCTCGCCGACGCCGATCCCGACTTCGACGTCGCGTTCCTGACCGTGCAGCCCGCCGACGGCGCGGGACCGGTCCAGGCCAGCACGGGCGGCTTCCCGATCGCCTTCGACCCGGGCGCGGGCGACACCGTCCGCGCGATCGGCTACCCGGACGAGGACGACGGCCCGACCGTCCGCTCCGGCGTCACCGGGCGGTTCTCCCCGACCCAGCTGGTGCTGCCGGCGCCGGGGCTGGAGGACGGGACCAGCGGCGGGCCGTGGTTGCGCGCGGGCGCGAACGGACCCGAGATCGTCGGGCTGACCGGCGGGTACGAGCAGGGCGGCTACACGTACGACACGTCGTACTCGACCTATCTCGCCGGCTCCTTCGTGGAATTGCGGCAGCAGGCGCTGCAGGGCCCGGGCTGACTCAGACCCGCAACAGCCGGGCGTCGACGTGCCCGAAGGGCGCCCGCTCCCAGCTCCCGACGAGCGCGGCGGCCTCCTCGCGGCGACCCTCGTCGAGCAGGTGGGCGAGGGTGGACACGCGGTCGGCGTGCCGGTGGGCGCGCTCCCGGGCGTAGTCGACCGTCGAGCCGGTGGTGACCATGAAGGCCCAGTCGCTGGACAGCGCGAGCAGGGCCTGCTCGGCGAGGGCGTCGAGCAGCGGGTCCCGGGCGAAGGAGCGGCCCTTGCCGACGGCGGTGAGCAGCGCCTCCTGCACCCGCGCGTTCAGGTCGACCAGGTCGGTCACCGCCTCGCCGGCCCACACCCGCCAGTCCTTGCCCGACCCCCACGAGGAGGGCGGCAGGTCCACGGGCTCCCCGGTCAGGCCCGGGTCGGCGAGCGCCCCGCTCAGCGTGGTCACGCGGATCCCGGCCCCGGGCAGCGCCCGCAGCACCGCCTCCAGCCAGGCCGGGCCCTCGTGCCACCAGTGCCCGAACAGCTCGGTGTCGAAGGCGGCGACGGTCAGCGCGGGCCGGCCGTGCTGCGCGCGCAGGGCGTCCAGCCGGGCCCCGACGACCGCGACGAAGTCCGCCGCGTCCCGCTCCACCTGGGCGGCTGCGCGTGCGGGGGAGTAGGGCGCCTTCTCGTGCGGCGGCACGTCCGGGCCGGTGACCCGGGCAGGCTTGAGGCCCGACGCGTGGTCGTAGGTGTGGAAGTCGCGGTGGTCGCGGTGCCCCGGGTAGCCCTTGCGCGGCGACCAGACGCGGTAGGTGACGTCGAGGTCGCGGCCGACGCAGACGACGTCGCCGGCCCCGACCGGGCGCGCGAAGGCCGTGTCGCCGTGCAGCGCGGGCCCGTCGACCAGGAAGCGGGTCACCCCCGCAGCGGCGTACTCGTGCTCCATGCCGGGCGCGAACCCGCACTCCGGGGCCCAGATCCCGGCCGGCCGCGCGCCGCGCCGCCACCGGGCGTCGGACAGTCCGGCCTCGAGCGCGAACTCACGCACCCGGGGATCGAGCAGCGGGCCGAACGGGTGCGTGGCCGGCCCGCCCAGCAGCTCGACGGTGCCCTCGAGCGACCGGAACACCGGCGAGCCGCCGTGCCGCCAGTGCGTCTCGAACTCCCCGAGCGCCGCCGCCGAACGCCGGTGCTCGTAGCCGGCCAGCTCCGGCAGCCGCGGCGCGGCCTCGTGCGCCCGCAGCTGCCAGGTGGCCAGCCACGCGTGCATCCCGCGCAGGCAGTGCGGGTCGTCGAGCTGCGCGGCGAGCACGGGCGTGACGCCGAGGGTCAGCAGGTCCCGGCGACCCTCCGCCGCGAGCCGGCGCAGCAGGTCGGCCAACGGGAGGTAGGCCTGCGCCCACGCCTGGTACAGCCACTCCTCGCCGACCGGCCACCGGCCGTGGTGCGCGACCCAGGGCAGGTGGCTGTGCAGGACCAGGCAGAAGGTGCCCCTCACGGGCGGCTCGCCGTCACCAGAAGGTCGAGGCTCGCGTCGAGGTCGTCCGGGGTGAGGAGGAAGTCGGCCACGGCCACGGACGCCACGTCGGCGAGCAGGTCCGCGGGCCACGCGCCGCCGGCGAGCGCGACCGCCACCTGGGCGTCGACGAGCGAGCCGCCGTGCCGCGCGTCGAGGTTCCGCAGCCGCGGTCCGTGGTGTAGCCCGAGCAGCTCGACGTCCGTGAACCCGGCCTCCCGCACGAGCTCGGCGAGCTCGTCCGGCGCCAGCTCGCGGGTGTGGAAGGGATTCAGCGGGGTGTCCCGGCCGGGGGAGAAGGTGAGCCGGTTCGGGGTGGACACCATGATCCGGCCGCCCGGCCGCAGCACCCGCAAGCACTCGCGCAGGAACAGCGCCTGGTCCCACAGGTGCTCGACGACCTGCAGCGACACCACCGCGTCGAGCCGGCCGTCCGGCACCGGGAGGGCGACGAGGTTGGCGCGGGCGACCCCGACCCGGGGGTAGCGGCGGGCGACGTGGGCCGCCGTCAGGACGTCGTAGTCCAGGCCGAGGACCTGCCGCGCGACGCCCGCGAGCAGGTCCGCGCCGTAACCCTCGCCGCAGCCCGCCTCCAGCACGGCCGCGCCGGCGCACTGCGGGACGAGCGCCGCGTACACCGCCTCGTGCCGGCGGAACCAATAGTTCTCGTGGGCAATATCGGGGACTGTGCGCTCTCCGGTGATCGGCAGGCAAGGCGTCTGACCTGCCAGTTCACTGGTCAAGATCAATTCTCCTTGCCGCGTCAGGTTTCGGACAGCGCTCGTTGAGGTGATAACTTAGCACGGTGGATGACCTGGCCGACTGGCGCGACGAGTGGCACGACACGCTCCTCGACGTGGCCGAGGAAACCCGCACGGTCTACCTCCGCAGCGTGAATCAGTTCCTCGCCTGGCTGACCGACGAGGCGCCCGAGGTCCAGGCCGCCAAGCAGATCACCCGCCAGCACGTCCACCGCTGGCTCGGCAGCCTCGCCGAGGCCGGGCGCAGTGAGAGCACGCGGCGGGTGCGCTTGATCGCGCTGCGGCTGTGGCTCGGCTACATCGCCGCGGACCCGAACAGCGGTCTCCCGGCGAACCCGGCCGAGGGGGTTGACCTACCCACAGTCAAGGTTCAGCCCACGCCCGTGATCCACGACGCCGACCTGGCCGCGTTGCTCCGGTCCGCGGACGGGGCGTCATTCATCGACCGACGCGACACCGCGATCCTGCGCGTCCTGCTGGACACGGGCTGCCGGCGCGCCGAGCTGGCCGGGATCGACCTCGGCGACCTCGACCTCCGTGCGCACGAGATCACGCTCCGGCGCACGAAGGGCGGCCGAGGGCGCATCGTGCCGGTCGGGCCGAAGACCGCCATTGCGCTGCGGAAGTACCTGCGCGCCCGGGCCCGGCACCCGCTCGCTGAGTCGTCTGCTCTGTTCCTGTCCGCGAAGGCGCGCAGTGGTGACGGGCGGATCACCGGGGGAGCGGTTGCCGAGATGCTGTCGCGTCGCTGCGAGGCCATCGGACTGCCGGCCATCAATCCGCACCGGTTCCGCCACACCTGGGCCTCCGATCTACTTGCGCACGGGGCAAACGAAGGCGACGTGGAGAAGCTGGCCGGGTGGCGATCCCCGCTCATGGTCCGCCGCTACAGCGCTTCGACCGCCGAGGCTCGCGCCCGTGACGCCGCGCGCCGGCTCGCCCGAGGGGACCGCGTGTGAACGCCCGGGACCAGGCCGGCGCGCGAGCGGTGCTCCAGGGCGGCGCCCGGTACCGCGTGCTCACGATCGTCTGCCCCGGCCGTCCCGGACGGCAGGACCGTCAGCACAAGATCGCGACGGTCTACGCGGCACCCGACGAGGAGGGGCGTGCTCGGCACCGGGCCAGCGCGGACGTGCCCGAGGAGGACTACGCCCACGCAGAGACCTACTGGACATACGAGTTCGACTGGGTCAGCGAGGAGAAGCTTCTGTACGTAGCCCGCAGCCACGCGGACATCTGGCCATTGGACGACTTCGACGACCTCTGGATCACCAAGGTGTCGTGCCGAGCCGAACCTGGGACCTCAAGGGCCAGGACATCCGTCGGATGCTCAAGCTGCGGAAAAAGCGCGTCCCGATCACTGAGCTATGACGTCGGACGCGATCTCTGACGCGTCGTTTTGGACAGCTGTTAGGCCTGCGCTGAGGTCGTGATCTCAGTACGTCAGTACCCGCCCGCGCACGTGCTGCGCGAGTCCGGACGTTGGGCACCGGCCGAGGACCCGAAGGGGGTCTGGGGCCGCCTATGCCCTCATCCGACCCGGCTGACCGATCGCTCATCGCGCGTATCGCGTCGTACGAGTCATGGGCCAAGACGTGGACCGGTCTGCCCGTACCGCGCCGGCCCGCGAGGGCCTGATGGAGAAGTTCCGGCGCGAGGTAGACCCGGACGGTGTCATGACCGCCGCTGACCGCGAACCTTGCGGCCGAGGCCGCCCGCAAGGCCTTCTCTCTCAACCTCGCGCGCAAGTCCGCGGAGAAGCGCCGCAAGCGCCGTTCTCACCCGTCGACACGGGTCGCCGAGTTGCGTGCGCTCCGGGCTGATCGGGGCCCGCGCTCGGCGTGATCCCGCAACTGCTCCCCGTACACGACGAAGGCCGCCGTCCCCCTCGCCCAGGTGACCGGCGGCCTCGTCCTAACAGCCAAGGACCCACGAATGTCCTCTGAAACCGGTATGCCTCACGACTACGGCCACCACGACGTAACCTTCGGCCGGGTCCACGGCGAGCCCGCCGCGCTCGTCTTGCCGGCCATTCCGGAGTCAGCCTCGGCGAGCCGCGAGGACCTTGCACGGCGTCGGATCTCGGCCATGACAGGCCGGTGCCCGTGCGGCGCGGCGCTGCGCCTACCGAACCGGGCCGAGCGGCGTGCGGCCGTGCGCGCCGGGCAAGTCTTGTCCGTCGCGATCGAGCACGAGGACGACTGTCCCGCGATCGCCGAGGCACTCCGGTGACGTTCTTCGACGCCGGCCTCGTCGTCCGCCGCCTCGGCGAGCTGCACCCGGACCTGAGCAGCACCGCCCGGCATGTGTTCGCGGCGATGGCGGCACCGGTCGGGACGACGAGGACCCGACGTGCTTCGTGTCGCAGGAGCACTTGGCCGAGTGGACCGGATCCAGCGACCGCACAGTCCGGCGCGCCCTCGTCGAACTGGAGGACGTCGGAGCAATCGCGCGCAACGGATGGGCCGGTCCTCGGCTACGCACCACCGTGAAGTGGCGCCTACCCCTGCTCATCCGCCTGCGGGCCCTGCCGCGCTCGTCGGACAAAATGACGGACAACGAGGGCCCGGCCAATATGGCCGACAATCCTTCTGACTCGCAGCGACCCCAAGGGAGCGTAGAGAGAGGAAGATCAGGCTCCGCGGCTTCCGCTATGCCCTCCGCTGGGGCTTCGGGCTCCGCTGGCGCTGCGCCTTCGACGGGTCAAGGTCCGAGGGCAGCACTCAAGGCCGAGATTGCCGAGGGGCTCGGGGTGCTCGCCGGACAGGGCCGAGGCGTGGATGGACCGCAAGTCGCCGGGGCCACCGGACACGTCCGCAACGAGGCAGCGTTCCTGCGCCGGTGCCTCGAACGGGAACTCGAGCAGGCCGAGGCCGCGAGACCGTCTGAGAGCGGCGCCAAGGCCGAACACGGTGCCCGAGGACCCGAACGCTCGGCGAAGGGCTCCGCGGCGAAGCCAACGGCGGAAAGCGCCGGCGGGCCGCGGCGCGTCTGACCGAGGACCAGCGCAACGCCGCGGCGGCCCGAATCGTCAGTGGCACCGCAACGGCCGCCGAGATCGCCGACGAGACCGGCAAGGACATCGGGTATGTCCGGGGCTGGACCGAGGGTCTTAAGCGCGCTGTGATCAGGCGGGCGGTCAACAGCAGCGAGGACGTCGCGGTCGTCGCCAGGGATCTCGGCATCCCCGTCGAGATCGCCCGGGACTGGGCCGAGCAAACCCGCGCGGAACGGGCCCGCTACGCCGAGATCGACCGTCAGAAGACGGGCCCAGGCCGAGGCCAAGCGCCGAGCCGAGGAGGCCGAGGCCAAGCGCAAGGCCCAGGAGGCCGAGCGCGCCCGGCAGGCCGAGGAGGCGAAGCGCCCGGCGTGGGCGCCGTGGTTAGCCGAGGAGGCCAAGCCCCAGGCCGAGGAGGCCGGGCCCGCCCGGCAGGCCGGGGCCGAGCGTCCGCCGTGGTTCGCACCGGCCGCATGACCCCACGCGCACCCCCCGGAAAGGGTGCGTGATCGCGGACAGGCCGCTCGCTGACCCAGTCCATGAAGATCAAAACAAGGAGAGATCACGACTATGACGATCGAGAAGACCGACCGCTCGCCGCGGACACTGATGGAGCTCACGGCCGAGGGCATGGAACGCGTCACGGACGGCCTGGCGCACGTCGCCGAGCAGCAGGGTGCCACGCCTCAGTTCGCCCGTACGCTCGCCGAGGCGTGGCGGAAGGGGCCGCACGACCTGACCGTGCAGATCACCGTGGACAAGACGCGTGGCGGCCGGCCAGACACCCGCTCGACGCGTGTCCTGGTGGACGCCAGAGCCGAGGGCAGCCAGGTGCCGTACCGCGTGGCCGAGGCCCGGGTGCGTGACCTGGTGGACGAGGACGGCAAGCCGATCGATGCGATGCACGGGCCACCGCACGGGATCTCCTCGTCCAGCTCAAGGGCGCACCCGATGACCTGTCCGGGCTGCTCGGCCGCGACTCGACTCGACGGGGGCGTGACCGTGGCCTATGACCGCGAACACGGCCGGCGCTACGGGCACTTCCACCGCAAGGAACGGGCGCGTCGGGTGCCGATCGTGGCGCGGGGACAGACTCCGTGCGCACGGTGCGGCGAGCTGATCACGGCGAGTGGCACCTCGACCACCTGCCTGCGGGGGGCACGGCTCCGTCTCACGCCGCGTGCAACATCGCCGAGCCCGGGGTCCGCGGTGCGGCCAAGATCATGCAGGACCGGGCACGGGGACAGGGGCGAGGACGGCCGATGCAGCGCGGACAGGGCCTCGGCCAGGGACGTGACCCGAACCCGCCCGTGGCCTGTCGCAACTCCGAGGACCATGACCTCTACTGGCGGGCCGGCGCGCCGTACTCGCAACGACCGGGCCCGCATCAGATCGTGTGCGGTCTCGGTAGCAGCCATGGACCGTACTGCTGGACGCGGCCGCCGCTGGCGGGCAGCGGGGTTCAGTCGTGATCGGAGGAGAGAACGGGCCCGATTCTTCCTGACGTGACCTGGCCCACACACCTGGGCCCTCGTCGTGAATACATACACGATTGAAGGCCAATTCTTCCCAGCGGGATGACCTCCTTGATCCGGGCCTATGTCGAGTTCTTCACCCCGCAAGTTTTCGCAGTTCAGGGACGGGTGAAGCGCAGTAATCCGTCCCCCTATGACCTCATAGGCAAGTCGCCGGTGCGGCGAGGGCGTGAGCCTCGGGTCCGGGTGTGGAGAAGGGCCGGCGCTGCGCTCCCCGCGGGGACGCCGGGCGGGATGGCAGCAGGGCAGGCACGTCCCCGGGTCAACGGCGACCTGGGGGCGTCGCCGTTGCTGGACACCGGGTCCGCCGGCTCAGCGCTGATGCTCGCGCCGCAAGCTCCGCTCAGCGCCTGCCCATGTGCTCCGGATACCAGCGAGTGATCTTGAAGGCCCCCACCAGGACCACGATCGGCAGGACCCAGTTCGTCCAGTCGCTGGTCGAAGGCACCCGCACCGCGATGTAGCCGAGGAGCGCGGTGGCGAGGAAGGCAAGCGCCCAGACCAGCGTCAACACCCGGTTCGCGTGCTTGAACTCGGGAGTCGACCACACCTGCTTGGGCGTGGACTCCCGTGCGTACTGCTCGGTGAACGGCACGAACGCCAGCGACGTCAGTGCGACCAGTCCAAGCAGGCCGCTGGAGATCGTGGTGGAGTATGTGTCGAGCACGTCGCGATCCTGCGCGCCGAGCACCGCTCCGGCGATCGCGAGCCCGACGAAGAACACGATCGTGACTACGTCCAGCAGCTTCACCCGGCGGTGCCGAGCGGACGGGACCGCCAAGATGATCGCGGCGACCGCCGCGCCGATCGCGCCGTACTCCCAGGTACTTGGGCTGTTGGCAACCACCCAGAAGATGATCCAGGGCAGAAAGCCGCCGACCGGGTTCTGCGCGACGCGTTCCACGAGCGACGGCTGGCGAAGGGTGTCCTTGACGCGCTGGTCCATGTGAGCCTCCCCTTCTTCGGCAAGGACCCGCGGCTGAGTCGCCGGGCGACGTCACCAAGGGAACGGAGTGAAGCGCTCCGATACGCAGCTGTCGATCCAGCGACCGGGTGACGACGATATCGAGCCGGGCAGTCGTGGCGGCGTTCCCGGAAACCACCGATGCCGACCGGTCGACCGGTCGCCTACCGAGCGGAGGACCCGCTCAGCGCGCCCCGAGCGCGCCCGAGCACGTCCAGGCCACGCCGGAGCTGGTGGAGAGCCGAGACATGCAGTCCCTGGCGTCCGGCGCCCACGCCGGCCCCGATGCAGGCCTCACGCCAGGCATCGGCGATCCGGCTACGGTGTCGGCCTCGGCCCACTCAGCGGCGCGGCGGGCCCGATGACGGCCGAGCAGGGAACGGGCCGGAGCCCCCACGCCAGAGATCGACGCGGGGGCTCCGTGGTGATGGGGGGCGAGGCTCACGCCGCGGCCGCCTTGCCGGTCGCAACCTCGATCCCGTCCGCACGCATCGAGATCGCCACACGGTTGGTGCCCTGCTGGACGTAGGGGACGGCGACGAGGTTGACGAACTGGACCGGGCGGAACTTCTCCACGGCCGGCTCGTCGTAGCTGGCCACCTTGACGCCCACGACCTCGGCCCGGTCCGCGTCCGGGTCGTCCACCAGGACGTCCAGGGTCCACATCGGGACGCCGTCGTCGTTCATCTCCTGCCGGTCCGGGACCCGGCGACGGGACCCGTCGGTGAGTTCGGCGTAGACCGCGCGGGCGACGGCCTTGCCGGTGGCGAGGAACTGAACGCGGGAGGTGTCGACAGGGATTGCGCGCATGGTGATCTCCAGGTGTGAGGGTGTGCGTGATCGGCCCGCCAGGCAGGCGGACAGCAGGGAGCGGCACAGGACGGCCGCAGAGGGGGCGAGGCCGCGCCTACCGAAGGCGGGCAGCCGCGAGGGTTAGACGGACTGCGGCGCGGTCAGATCGCCGATCTCGTCCGGGAACCGGTCATCGATCGATCCGAGCGCGCGCAGGTAGGCGCTCAGCGCCAACTTCAGGGCGGACTCGTGCATGATCGCGCGCTGTTCGAGATCGAACGGGACCTCGTCCGGGTAGAGGGCCGGCGCGGCCTCCACGATGGCCTGAGCGAGGTCCAGGCCGTCGTGGAGGATCGTCAGCAGGAGCTGCGCGAGCGGGAGCGGGAGTTGCTCAACCGCTGCGACGAGGGCGCGATGCGCGCGTGCGTGATCCTGAACAGGGGTGCTCGGTACGGTGTTCATCGGGCCGGACCTTCTTTCCGGTCAGGTCCCCGGGGCCGGTGTCGCTAGCACCGCCCGGGGGCGCTTCTCGTGGTCGTCGTTTGCCACGAGAACTGACCGCACAACGCTCCGCGCTGACCTCAGGTGATCGACTGTCGGACAGCGTTCACCTGATGCGGAACCAGTAGTTCTCCTCCGCGATCCCGGGCACGGTCCGCTCGCCGGTCAGCGGGAGCGAGGTGCTCACCGGGCGGTCCGGGGGTCCGGGCCCGGGTCGTTCGAGACGGTGACGATCCCGCCGACCGACTCCGTCAGCCAGGCCAGCAGCGTGTGGTCGTCGAGCGTCAGGGGGACCTCGGGGCCGCCCCAGCCGAGCCGGGTCACGGGGCGGTGGGCCAACGCGTCGTCGAGCAGGAGGGCGAGGCCGTCCGTCAGGAGGACCGTGACGCCCTCGTGCGTGACCTCGCGGGTGCCCTCCTCGCGGTCGCCCGCGGCCAGGTCGGAGCCGGTCCGCACGACGTACCCCTGACCCGTGCGGTCGTCGAAGCCCGTCACCAGCACGCGCACAACCCCCGTCCGCCGGCGCGGGCGCCCGGCACCGGGATCCTAGGGGCGGGCGGCCCCTTCCGGAGGCCGGCACCGGTCGTGCCCCGACGCGGGGAAGGTCACTCCGCGTGCACCGAACCCGCGCTGGTGAGGGGGCTGGTGAGCAGGCTCACCCCGGGCGTCGTTTGCTGTTCGGATACCGCACGGTAACAATCGGGCCCAGGTCAGACGGCATGCCGCGGCCCCCGCGAGTCCCGATCCCCGGGATCCCGGCGGGCGGCGCGGGGCCGGCGGACCGGTGGTCCGGGCGGTGTCGTGCCGGCCGCGGACGGGGCCGGAGAACCCGGCGTCACCCGCCCGCGTCGAGACGGCGCGCGTCGTCGGGATCGGCGCTAGGTTCGCACGCACGTTTTGGCAGGCGAGTAGCCGTGGGATCCCCCGCAGGAGCGGAGGAGCCGCGCAACCGGCAGGAGGTCGAAGAGGTCCGATGAACATCGTCGTGCTGGTCAAGCAGGTGCCGGACACCTACTCCGAGCGGAAACTGTCCTCGGGCGACCACACCCTGGACCGGGACGCCACGGACGCGGTGCTGGACGAGATCGACGAGCGTGCGGTGGAGTCCGCGCTGCAGCTCAAGGAGGCCCACGACGGGTCCGAGGTGACCGTCGTGGCCATGGGTCCGGACCGGGCCACGGACGCGATTCGCAAGGCCCTGAGCATGGGTGCGGACAAGGCCGTGCACCTCTCGGACGAGGCGCTGCACGGCTCGTGCGCGATCCAGACCACCAAGGCGCTGGCCAAGGTGATCGGCACCCTCGGGGAGGTGGACCTGGTCCTGGCCGGCAACGAGGCCTCGGACGGCCGCATCGGCGCCGTTCCGGCCATGGTCGCCGACGTGCTCGGCCTGCCGTCGCTGACCCACGCGCGCGAGCTGACCGTGGAGGGGTCGACGGTGACGGTGCGCCGGGAGACCGACGACGGGGTCACGGTGCTCTCGGCGGAGCTGCCCGCGGTGGTCTCGGTGAACGAGAAGATCAACGAGCCGCGGTACCCGTCGTTCAAGGGGATCATGGCGGCGAAGAAGAAGCCGGTCACCACGCTGACCCTGGCCGACGCCGGGATCGACGCGTCCGAGGTCGGGCTGGCCAACGCCACCTCGACGGTGACCTCCTCGCAGCCCAAGCCGCCGAAGTCCGGGGGCGAGAAGGTCGAGGACGAGGGCGACGGCGGCGCGAAGATCGCCGCGTTCCTGGTCGGCCAGAAGCTCATCTGATCCACCCCGACAGAGACTTTCGAGAAGAGGCAAAGAGGCATGGCTGAGGTTCTGGTCCTCGTCGACCATCTCGACGGGGAGATCAAGAAGAGCACGTTCGAGCTGCTGACCGCGGCCCGTGCGCTGGGTGAGCCGTCCGCGGTGGTGGTCGGGCCGGCCGGGAGCGCCGGGAAGCTGTCCGAGGGGCTCAAGGCGCACGGCGCGGCGAAGATCTACGTCGCGGAGACCGACTCGTCGGACTTCCTCACCCCGCAGGTGTCGGTGCTGGCCTCGCTGGTCGAGTCCAAGGACCCGGCCGCGGTGCTGATCGGCGTCTCGGCGGACGGCAAGGAGATCGCCGGCCGGCTGGCCATCAAGACCGACTCGGCGCTGCTCGGTGACGTGGTCGGGGTGGCCCCGGAGGGGGCGACGCACTCGGTGTTCGGTGGGGCGTTCATCGCCGAGGCCAAGGCCAACACCAGCCACCCGGTGATCACGCTGCGCCCGGGCTCGGTCGAGGTCGAGCAGGCCGACGGCGCGGGTGCGGAGGAGACCGTCGAGGTCCCCGCCGCCTCCGGGCGGTCCGCCACCGTGCAGTCCCGGGAGCCGGTCACCGTGGGCGACCGCCCAGAGCTGACCGAGGCCTCGGTGATCGTGTCCGGCGGCCGCGGTGTCGGGTCGGCCGAGCAGTTCACCGTGGTCGAGGGCCTGGCCGACTCGCTCGGTGCGGCCGTGGGTGCCTCGCGTGCCGCGGTCGACTCCGGCTTCTACCCGCACCAGTTCCAGGTCGGGCAGACCGGCAAGACCGTGTCCCCGCAGCTGTACATCGCGTTGGGCATCTCCGGGGCGATCCAGCACCGGGCCGGCATGCAGACCTCGAAGACGATCATCGCGGTCAACAAGGACCCCGAGGCCCCGATCTTCGAGATCGCCGACTTCGGCGTGGTGGGCGACCTGTTCAAGGTCGCTCCCCAGCTCCAGGAGGAGATCACCAAGCGCAAGAACTGACCTGCGCAGAGGTCCCGCACAGGTTTCGCGGCCCCGCCCCCGTCACTCCGGGGGCGGGGCCGCCGCCGTTCCGGGTCCGGCACCGCCCGCCGATCGGCACGTTCGTCCGGCGTCGAGGTTCACCCGGGCTTCACACGCGGGACGCCGACGATCACGTGCCCGTTCGGACCCGGCCGATACCAAGCACGCGTGACCTCTTCCCAGGTTCTCGTCCGGACGCCCGACGCGGCGGCCACGCGCTACTCGCTGCTGCTCACCACCGACCCCGAGGACGTCGCGGCCGCCCAGCGGCTCCGGCACCGGGTGTTCGCCGGCGAGCTCGGTGCGCGGCTCGACTCCCTGCGGCCCGGCCTCGACGCCGACCGTTTCGACGAGTTCTGCGATCACCTCGTGGTGCGCGAGGACGCGACCGGCGAGGTCGTCGGCACCTACCGCATGCTGCCGCCGCGCCGGGCGCGCGCCGCGGGCGGCCTCTACTCGGAGGGCGAGTTCGACCTCGCCGCGCTCGACCCGATCCGCTCCCAGCTGGTCGAGACCGGGCGGTCCTGCGTGCACCCGGGGCACCGGGCGGGTGCGGTCGTCGGGCTGGTGTGGGCCGGCATCGCCCGGTACATGCTGCTCACCGGCAACCGTTGGCTCACGGGCTGCGCGAGCGTCCCTCTGGCCGACGGCGGCGCGCTGGCCGCCGGGGTCCGCGACACGGTCTTCGCCTCGCACCTCTCGCCGGCCGAGTACCGCGTGACGCCGCACCGGCCGTGGGACGCCGAGGCCGCCACCCGGCACCGCCGCACCGCGCTCCCGCCGCTGCTGCGCGGCTACCTGCGGCTCGGCGCGTGGGTGTGCGGCGAGCCGGCCCACGATCCTGCCTTCGGGTGCGCCGACTTCCTCGTCCTCCTCGGTCTCGACCACGCCGACCGGCGCTACCTCCGCTTCTTCCTGGGCGAGCAGTGAGCGAGCGGACGGCGCGCCGCACCACACCGACCCGGACCCTCCACCCCACCCACCCCGGCCTCCCGCCCGTCGCCGATCGACCGGCGTGGGCGCCCTGCTCCCCCTGCGGCCCCGACTGCCTGCCCGCCACCGGCCCGCGCGCCGCCCTCCGCGTCGCACTCCGGCTCACCGCGCTCCTGGCACTCCTGCTCGTCGCCCTGCCGGTCCTGCTCGTCGGCCCGAGTCCGCGGCTGTTCCGGGGCGTGCTGCGCGCCGCGGGCGTCCGGCTCCGCGTCGACGGCACCACGTACGGCGCGGGCGGCGTCCTCGTCGTCGCCAACCACCTCTCCTGGATCGACGTCGTCGCCCTCGGCGCCGTCGCCCCGGTCCGGATGATCGCCAAGCACGAGGTGGCGGAGTGGCCGTTGATCGGCGCGATCGCGCGGCGCACGGGTGCGCTCTTCGTCGACCGCGGGGGTCTGCGCGGGCTCCCGCGGGTCGTCGCCGGCACCGCCGAGGCCCTCCGCGCCGGCGCGACCGTCGGCGTCTTCCCCGAGGGCACGACCTGGTGCGGTTCGGCGTCGGGTCCCTTCCGCCGGGCCCCGTTCCAGGCCGCGCTCGACGCCGGGCGCCCGGTCCGCCCGGTCCGCATCGAGCTCACGCTGCCGGACGGCCGGCCCACCACCGCGGGCGCGTTCGTCGGCGACGAGACCCTCTGGGACTCGCTGCTGCGGGTGCTCCGGCTCGAGCGCCTCGACTGCACGCTCACGCTGCTGCCCCTACTGGCTCCGGAGGGCGACCGGCGCACCCTGGCCGCTCGCGCGGAGCGGGCCGTCGGCGCGGCCTAGGACCCCGGGCCGGACGGTCGCACGGCGGTCCGGCGTCTACCCTGAACACGATGAACGACCAGGAGATCGCGCCCACCAGGGGAGCCCGACGCCGAGCGGGGTCCCGGCCGTGACGTACCTGGACCACGCGGCCACCACCCCGATGGTGCCCGAGGCCGTCGCCGTGATGGCGGAGGCCATGGCGCGCACGGGCAACGCGTCGTCGTTGCACTCCGCGGGGCGCCGCGCCCGGCGGGAGGTCGAGGAGTCCCGCGAGGGCATCGCCGCGGCGGTGGGCGCCCGGCCGTCCGAGGTCGTCTTCACCACCGGCGGCACCGAGAGCGACAACCTGGCGGTCAAGGGCATCTACTGGGCCCGCCGCGCCGCGGACCCCCGCCGCACCCGGGTCCTGGTCTCGGCGATCGAGCACCACGCCGTCCTCGAGTCGGCGGAGTGGCTGGTCGAGCACGAGGGCGCCGAGCTCGTCCTGCTCCCGGTCGACGCCGCCGGACGCGTCCGCCCCGAGGTGCTGCGCGCCGCGATCGAGCAGGCCCCCGAGGCGACCGCGGTGGTCTCGGTGATGTGGGCGAACAACGAGGTCGGCACGGTCAACCCGATCCGCGCGCTCGCCGCCGTCGCGCACGAGTACGGCGTGCCGATGCACACGGACGCGGTGCAGGCCGTCGGGATCCTGCCCATCGACTTCGGCGCCAGCGGCGTCGACGCGCTCAGCCTGACCGGGCACAAGCTCGGCGGTCCGTACGGCGCCGGCGCCCTGCTGCTCGGCCGCGAGGTCGCCGTGGCGCCGCTGCTGCACGGCGGCGGCCAGGAGCGGGACGTCCGCTCCGGCACCCTGGACACCCCCGCGGTCCTCGGCCTGGCCACCGCGGTGCAGAAGGCCGTGGCGGACGCCTCGCGCCGCGCGGCCGTGCTCACCGGCCTGCGGGACGAGCTGGTCGCCCGGATCCGTGCGATCGTCCCCGACGCCACGCTCAACGGCGACCCGGGGACGGGCGTGATCGACGGCGGCCCCTCCCGCCTGCCCGGCAACGCGCACCTCAGCTTCCCCGGCTGCGAGGGCGACAGCCTGCTGATGCTGCTGGACGCGCACGGCATCGAGTGCTCCACCGGCTCCGCGTGCACCTCCGGCGTGGCCCAGCCCAGCCACGTGCTGCTGGCGATGGGCGCGAGCGAGGCCGTCGCGCGCGGGTCGCTGCGGTTCTCGATGGGCCACACCACCACCGAGGCGGACGTCGCCGCGGTCGTGGACGTCATCGGTCCCGTCGTCGAGCGGGCCCGGCGGGCCGGTACGGGCGGCACGCGCCGGCGGGAAGCCGCCGGCAGCTCATGAGGGTGCTCGTCCGATGAGGGTCCGATGAGGGTTCTGGCGGCCCTGTCCGGCGGCGTCGACTCGTCCGTCGCGGCGGCGCGGGCGGTCGCGGCCGGCCACGAGGTCGTCGGCGTCCACCTGGCGCTCTCCCGCACCCGGGACGCGCTGCGCTCCGGCTCCCGCGGCTGCTGCTCGCGAGAGGACGCCGCCGACGCCGCGCGGGTCGCGGACGTGCTCGGCATCCCGTACTACGTCTGGGACCTGTCCGCGGAGTTCGCCGAGGACGTCGTCGAGGACTTCGTCGCGAGCTACGCCGCCGGCGAGACGCCGAACCCCTGCCTGCGCTGCAACGAGAAGATCAAGTTCGCGGCGGTGCTGGACCGGGCGCTCGCGCTGGGCTTCGACGCCGTCTGCACCGGCCACTACGCGCGCCTCGAGGGTGGCGTCCTGCGGAGGGCCGCCGACGCCGGCAAGGACCAGTCCTATGTCCTCGCGGTGCTGCGCGCCGACCAGCTCGCGCACGCGATGTTCCCGGTCGGCGACACCGGGAAGCCCGCGATCCGCGAGGAGGCCGCGCGGCTCGGCCTGCGCACCGCGGCCAAGCCGGACAGCCACGACATCTGCTTCATCCCCGACGGCGACACCCGCGGCTTCCTGCGCGACCGCCTCGGCGACCGGCCCGGCGAGATCGTCGACGCGGTCACCGGCGAGGTCCTCGGCGCCCACGCGGGCGTGCACGGCTTCACCGTCGGCCAGCGCAAGGGCCTCGGCGTCGACCGCCCCGCCGCCGACGGGCGGCCCCGCTACGTGCTCGGGATCGAGCCGGTCAACGGCACCGTGACGGTCGGCCCGGGCTCCGCGCTGGCCGTCGGCACCGTCGAGGCCCGGCGTCCCGTGTGGTGCTCGGGCACCGCGCCCGGCGGCCCCTTCGCGTGCACGGTCCAGGTCCGCGCACACGGCGGTATCGCGCCGGCCAGGGTCACCCCGCTCGACGACGGCGTGCGGGTCGCCCTGGCCGAGCCGCTGCGCGGGGTCGCGCCCGGCCAGGCCGTCGCCTTCTACCGGCCGGACCCGGCCGGCGACGTCGTGCTCGGCTCGGCGACCATCACCGCCACCGCGTAGGTCGCGGCGGGTCGCGGCCTGCGTCAGGCCACGGCGACCGGGGCGACCATCCCGAGGGTCAGGTGCGGCGGCGTGTCGCCCCCGCCGAGCGGGCAGAGGAAGAAGTACCGCCCCGGGGCCAGGTCGACCAGCATCCCGCCCTGTTCCCGCGGTCCCGCGCTCGCGGCCCCCGGCACGAGGTCGAGCTGCTGGGCCAGCTGGTCCGCCGGCGTGGCGAGGAGCTGCTGCACCGACATCGCCTGGTCCTTCGGCCGCGCGATCAGCACCGCGTGGGCCAGGCCCGCGGCCGAGTCGTTCACCAGTCGGACCGCCGCCGGGCCGGCCGGCAGCGTGGCCGGGACGCCGTCGAGGCGGTAGTCCACGGCCGTCACCAGTACCTGGCGGTATCCGCAGTTGTCGTAGGCCCACGCCTCGTACTCGGTCACGCTCTGCGCGACGACCGGCGCGTCCGACGCGGCCGCCGTCCCCGTCTCCGCCGCGGACCGCACCACGCGCTGCAGCGCGGTGAGCGTCGGCTGCAGCTCGGCCGGCGCCGTCGCGAGGGCGGAGTCCAGCAGCGGCAGCACCTGGCCGGCCCAGGCCCGCACCGCGGCCGGGTCCGGCGCCGACGGATCGCCGGCCGGCGGCGGGACGGCGTCGATCTTCAGCAGGTTCGTGCAGGTGGGATCGGCCGGGGCGGGCGCGGGCACCTCCGCCGCGCCGGCGGCCGGGGTCCCGCCCGCCGCGCAGCCGACCGGCCCGACGAGCGCGGCGACCGCGGCCGCCGTGCCCAGCAGCCGCGCCGTCCACCCGGTGCCCGTGTGTCCGCCCATGAGATCCCCCCGCTCGTCGGCCCACTCCTGCCGGAGCGAGGATGGGGCCGGCGCGCCCGGTCCGGGAGGGCCTGAGGACCCGCGTCCCCGGGCGGGTCGCGGCCCCCGCGGGGCGGGTCGGCGGCTCCCGCGATGCGGGGCGCGGCGACCCGGGCCCGGCGCGGCACGCGACCGGCCGCAGTGTGAGACTCGAACCCGTGAGCACGCCCGACGACCCGCTGGCCGCCCTCCTCGCCGCCGCCGGCCTGGGCGAGGAGAAGTCCGAACCTGCGGACGACCCGCTGGCCGCCGCCCTCGCGGCGGCCGGCCTCGGTGACGTCACGCCGGGGGAGACCGTCGCCCCCGAGCCGCGCATCCAGGTGAGCGCGGCCCCCGAGGAGCCCGAGGACGAGGGTCCCACCGAACGGTGGCCCGCGGGTGCGGCGAGCGGAGTGGGCTCGCTACCCGGAACCGATCCGCGCGAGGCCGCCGAGACCGTCGCCGGGGAGCTGCCGCTGCTCCCGCACCTGCCCGAGCTGCCGGCCCGCGGTGTCGGCGCGGACCCCGTCGGCCGGGCCGCGGGGCTGCTCGTCGACCTGGCGGTGGAGGTGGTGCCGACGGCGTGGCGGGTCACCGCGCGGCCGGGCAAGGACCACCGCCGGGCCGTCGACCTGCTGCGCTCGGACCTCGACGCCCTCGACGAGGCCTGCGACCGCGCCCGGCCGGAGTGGGTGAAGGTGCAGGTCGTGGGGCCGTGGACGCTCGTGGCGTCCGTCGAGCTGGCGAGCGGGCACCGGGTGCTGACCGACCACGGGGCCGTCCGGGAGTTCGCGGTGAGCCTGACCGAGGGCCTGCGCGCGCACGTCGCCGAGGTGGCCGCGCGGACCGGGGCGCACGTGGTCGTCCAGCTTGACGAGCCGCGGCTCGCGGCGGTGCTGGCCGGCTCGCTGCCCACGGCGTCGGGCTACGGCACCGTGCGCGCGGTGCCCGAGCCGGAGGCCCAGGACACGCTGCGGGACATGATCTCCGCGCTGCGGGTGCCGGTGACGGTGCGGGTGCCCGGCGACCGCCCGCCGCTGCGGCTGCTGCGCGAGGTCGGGGTGGCCGGGCTCGCGATCGACGCCACCCGGCCGTCGATCTCCGGGGACACCGCCGTGCCCGCGGCGCTCGACGCCGTCGGCGAGGTGTGGGACGCCGGCCTGCCGCTCTTCCTCGGCCTGGTCCCGGTCCGCGATCCGGGCCGGCCGCTGGAGACCGCGACCCTGGCCCGCAGCGCCTTCGACCTGGCCGACCGGCTCGGCTTCGACCGGGCCCGGCTGGCCGAGCTCGCCGTCCCCACCCCCGCCGGCGGTCTGGCCCGCGCGACCCCGGACTGGGCGCGCCGGGCCATGGAGCTCAGCCGGGACCTCGGCAGGGCGTTCACCGACCCCGACGAGCTCCCGGACTCCGAGCAGACCGGCCGCTGATCCCCCGCAGACCACGGATGAGCGAACGGCGCTCTCGCTCACATCTAGTGAGCGAGAGCGCCGTTCGTGCAGCAGGGGTCAGGAGACGGGCGCGGCCACCGGCGCGTCGGAGGTCTCGTAGAGGTCCCGGCGGAACCGCTCCTTGATCGTCGCGACGGCGACGAAGGTGACCGCCGCACCCGCGATGATGTAGAGCGACACCGACCACGAGGCCCCGGTCGCCGCCAGCAGCGCCGCCATGATGAACGGCGCGAGCCCGCCGGCGAACACCGATGCGAACTGGTAGCCGAGCGAGGCGCCGGAGTACCGGACGTCGGCCGGGAACATCTCCGCGTACAGCGTGGCCTGCGGGCCGTACATCGTGGCGTGGATCGTGAAGCCGATCAGCAGGGCCAGGAAGACCAGCGGCACGGAGCCCGTGTCGATCATCCAGAACATCGGGAAGGCGAACAGCGCCATCAGCACGGCGCCGGTCAGGTACAGCTTCTTGCGGGTGCCCATGCGGTCGGTCAGCGCGCCGAAGAAGGGCATCGTGACGACCTGGGTCAGCCCGGCGGCCATCACGCACCACAGGATGGACGTGCGGGACATGCCGACGGTCTTGGTCGCGTAGTCCAGCATGCCGCTGATCAGGATGTAGAAGGTCGCGTTGACCACGAAGAACGCGCCGGCGGCCTGCAGGATCTCCCGCCAGTAGCGGCGGACCGCCTCGACCAGCGGCGCCTTGCGCAGCCCGGCCTCGCGCCTCGACTCCGCCGAGCGGTGCTGCAGCTCGCGGAACACCGGGGTGTCCTCGATCTTGAGCTGCACGTAGATCCCGATCAGCACCAGCAGCAGGCCGGAGAGGAACGGGACCCGCCAGCCCCAGGCGTCGAACTGCTCCGGGGTGAGCACGGCGGTGAGGATCAGGAAGAAGACATTGCCGGCCACGGCGCCGAAGATCGCGCCCGTCTGCACCAGGCTGCCGTAGAAGCCGCGGCGCTCCACCGGCGCGTGCTCGGTGAGCAGCAGGGCGGCACCGCCCCACTGTGCGCCGACGCCCAGGCCCTGCACCAGCCGCGCGACGACGAGCAGGATCGGCGCCCAGACGCCGATGGTCGCGTAGCCCGGCAGCACACCGATCGCGGTGGTCGCGACGCCCATCACCAGCATCGCGACGACGAGCGGGGGCTTGCGGCCGAACCGGTCGCCCACGTGCCCGGCGATGATCCCGCCCAGCGGCCGTGCCACGAACCCGACCGCGAAGGTCGCGAACGAGGCGAGTGTGCCGGCGACCGGGCTCACCGAGGGGAAGAACTGGTGGCCGAGCACGAGCGCCGCGGCCGTCGCGTAGATCAGGAAGTCGAACCACTCGAGCGTGGTCGCGAAGACCGCGGCCGCGGCGAGCCTTCCCATGCGCGGAGGAGCGGTGTGCTCCGTCCGGTCCTGCTTGTCGGGGGACATGTCGGCAACCTCCGCCACGGTGCGGGTGCGTCGCCCGCGGGACTGCGGGCGTCGGTACGAACGATCGTTCTTACCGTAGCCCGGGCGTCCTCAGTCGACAAGGGGAGGGGTTCAGGCGCGGGGCAGCGGGGCTTCGAGCAGGGCCAGCGCGTACCGGGCGTGCTGCTCGGCGAGCTGCCCGCGGGAGAGCCGGCCGTCCGGCCGGTACCAGGTGGCGACGGCGTTGACCATCGACAGGACGGCCCGCGCGGCGTCGGCGGCGTGCGGCGTGCGGAACTCCCCACCGGCCACGCCCTGCTCGACGATGTCGGCGAAGATCGCCTGCGTACGGTCGCGGTCGGCCACCAGCCGGGACCGGTCCTCGCCCTGCAGGTACCGCACCTCCGCGGTCGAGACCAGCATCGCGAGCTGCTGGTCCACCACGAACCCGACATAGGCGCGCACCGCCTCGCGCATGCGGGAGGCGGCGTCGTCGCCCGCGTCGGCGACCGCGCGCCGCACCCGGGCCTCGAGCTCGGCGTTGGCCCGCCGGAGCACCTCGGCGAGCAGGTGCGACTTCGAGGGGAAGTAGTTGTAGAGGTTCGACAGGCTGGTGCCGGCCCCCTTCGCGACCTCGCGCATCGAGGCGCCGTTGAACCCCTGCGCGCCGAACGCGGCCAGTGCGGCGTTGAGGATCGCGGCCTCGTTCCCGCGCCCCGTGTCGGCGACCAGGAGCGCCGGGGAACGATCGTTCATGTCGCCCAGGTTAGTGCAGCCCGCGCGCTTGACGGCGGGTACGGGCGGGTGGTTCTGTCGAATCACGCAAGAACGTTCGTTCGTGCAGTCGTTCGCACACCGTCGTCGACGAAGGGGGGCCGCGTGACGACCGAGCAGGTCCTGCGACCCGACACCCGGACCGGGCCCGGCCGCCGGTTCGAGGACTTCACGGTCGGGGAGCGCTTCACCAGCGCGCCCCGCACCGTCACGGCCACCGACCTCGCCGACTTCACCCGGCTCTCCGGCGACGACCACCCGCTGCACGCGGGGCCGGACGGGATCCTGCAGGGCCCCTTCGGCATCGCCGTCGCGATGGGCCTGCTGCAGGGCCTCGGCCTGCACGGCCCGGCGGTCCGCGGGCTGCTCGACACGCACTGGAGCTACCGGCTGCCGCTGCGGGTCGGCGACACGGTGCGCCTGGAGATGACGGTCGTGCGCTGCCGCCGCACGGGCAAGGGCGACGGTGGCGTCGTCACCCGGCACATGCGGCTGGTCGACGAGCAGGGCCGCACCGTGCAGGAGGGCACCACCTCCGCGCTGGTCGACGCCGCCGGCCCGGGCCCCGACCCGGTCGGCCGCGCCTTCGGCACCGTCGCGTGGGGCGAGGCGCTCGTCGCCGCGCTCACGCCGGAGTTCGGCGAGTCGCTGGCCACGTGGGACGGCGCGATCGGGCTGCGCGCCGGCGAGCACGAGGTCAGCCTGCGGGTCTACCGCGGCAAGGTCATCGAGGTGGCCGGCCGCGCGGCGCTGGGTCCCACCTTCACCGTCGAGGCGGACGAGCTGACCTGGACCGAGCTCGTCACCGCGCCGACCAACGAGTTCACCCGCTTCGCCATGTCCGGCCGGTTCGGCATGCGGGGCAACGGCTACGAGTACCTGCGCCTGACGAGGGCCCTGCACCTGATCGTCGACGCGGCCCGGGGGATCGCATGAGGTACATCGGGATCGGCGGCGCCCTCGCGTTCGTCGAGGAGCACGGCCCGGGCGGGGACGGCGCGGCCGGGGTGCCGGTGCTGTGCCTGCACACCGCCGGGCAGAGCGGGGTGCAGTGGCGGCACGTCGCGCCGGCGCTCGCGGCCCGCGGCTTCCGGGTCGTGGTGCCGGACCTGCCCGGCCACGGCCGTTCCGAGCCCGCGCCCGGCGGCCCGGTGACCGACCTCGGCGACTACGCCGCCTGGTGCCTGGAGCTGATCGACGCGCTGGGCCTGGAGCGCCCGTACGTCGTCGGCTGCTCGATCGGCGGCAAGATCACCCTCGACCTGGCCTGCCGGGCGTCGGAGCGGCTGGCGGGCGTCGTCGCGATGGCGGCGAACGCGTGGACCGGCGGGACGCCCTCGGAGCGGGGGCTGCGCCGCGAGCTGTCGGACGTCGCCGCCCCGAGCCGTACGGACCGGACCTACCTGGGGACGCTCGCCGTCGTCGGACGGTCCGTGCCGGCGGAACGGGCCGAGCTGATCGCGACCATGCACCGGCGCGAGGACCCGGCCGTCTCCAACTCGGACCTGATCGGCTGGACCACGCACGACCTGCGCGACCGGCTGGGCTCGGTGGCCTGCCCGGCGCACCTGGTCGTCGGCGCGGACGACCTGTGGGTCCCGGCCGCCGGCACCCGCGCGGCGGCCGCAGCGATCCCCGGCGCGCGCTGCACGGTGCTCGACGGGATCGGGCACTATCCGATGGAGGAGATCGAGGGCTTCGACGGCGTGCTCGCGGGCTGGCTGGCGGAGCTCGGGAGCGAGGTGGCGGCATGAGCGAGGACCTGGCGGAGGAGCGCGAACCGCTCGTCGCCCCGCACCCCGTGTCGCCGCACCCGGCCTCCGGGCCGGTCCCGCGCGACCTCCCCGACCTGCTCGGCCGGATCACCGCCCGGGACGCCGACGCCGTCGTCGTGCTGGACAAGGGCCCGGCGGGGGAGCGGATCCCCGTCACCCGCGGCGAGCTGTGGCGGCGCACCGGCGCGCTCGCCGAGGAGCTGCGCACCCGCGGGATCGGCGCCGGCGACTGCGTCGCGGTGTGGATGCCCAACTGGAGCGACGCGCTGGCCTGGCAGTTCGCCGTGGCCGCACGCGGGGCGCACGTGATCGGGATCAACACCCGCTACAACGTCGAGGAGGTCCGGCACGTCCTCGACCGCGCCCGACCGAGGCTCGTCGCCCTGGCCCACGACTTCCACGGCCTCGACCTGCTCGGCCGGCTGAAGGACGCGATCGGCGACGGGCCCGCCCCGCCGGTCGCGGTCGTCGCCGGGCCGGGGCGGGAGGTGCCGGACCCGGCGGTCGCGGACGTCGGCGGCGGCGCCTGGGTGCCCACCCTGACCGAGGGTGGGGTGCCGGGCTCGGACCCGGCGGACCTCGCGGTCGCGTTCACCACGTCCGGCTCGACCGGCATGCCGAAGCTCGCCGCGCATTCCGCCGCCGGCGTCCTCGCGCACGCGGCCGCCGACGCCGCGACGATCGGGATCGCCGAGGGCGAGCACGTGCTCTGCGCGCTGCCGCTCTCCGGCGTGTTCGGCTACCAGACCGCGATGGCGGCACTGGCCGCCGGCGGGGTCTGCGTGTTCGCCCCGGTCTTCTCGGCCGACGCGGTGCTCGACGACATGGCGGACCTCGGCGTCACCCACGTCGTCGGCGGCGACGACCTCGTGCTGCGGCTCGCCGACGCGTGGCGGAGGCACCCGCGGGACCTGTCGGCCTGGCGCTGGTGGGGCGTGGCGGACTTCCAGGGCCGCTCGCGCGAGCTGGCCGCGTGGGCGCGGGACGAGTTCGGCACCCTCACCTCGGGCGTCTACGGCTCGTCCGAGCTGTTCGCGCTCACCTCCCACTGGCCGCACGACGAGCCGGAGCCGGCCCGCTGGGTCGGCGGCGGCCGCGTCGTGCACCCGGGCATCGAGGTACGGGTGGCCGACCCGGTGACCGAGGAGGTGCTCGCCCCCGGGCACGAGGGCGAGCTGCAGTTCCGCGGGCCCAACGTGGTCGACGCCTACCTGGGCGCCGAGGTCCCGGAGGCGTTCACCCGGGACGGCTGGTTCCACTCCGGCGACCTCGGCACGATCGTCGACGACGGGGTCTTCGCGTACGTCTGCCGGATGGGCGACGCGCTGCGGCTGCACGGGTTCCTGGTCGACCCCGCGGAGATCGAGGTGCGGCTGGCGGCGCACCCGGACGTGCACACCGCGAAGGTCGTCGGCGTGCCCGACGCCGAGGGCGCCACGGTGGCCGTCGGGTTCGTCGTGCCGGAGGAGGGGCGCGCGCCGGAGCCGGCCGCGCTGCGGGCGTGGTGCGCCGAGGGGCTGGCCAAGTTCAAGGTGCCCGAGACGGTGCACGTCATCGAGGCCATGCCGACCACCTCGGGGACCAACGGCACCAAGATCCGCGCCGCCGCACTGCGGGAGTGGGCCGCGGCCGCGCGCTGATCATGCCGTTGGCCGTCCGACCGGGTGGGCCGGTCGGGCGGCGCGGCGCGCGGAGGTCGCCCGTGGTTGTCGGTGGCGGCCACTAACCTGCACCCGTGAGCCCGGACAGTGTCCCCACCAGCACCGTTCCCGACGACGTGCGGGAGCGGCACGCCGCGCTGGCCAAGGAGGTCGCGGACCACCAGTTCCGCTACTACGTGCTCGACGCGCCCGTGGTCTCGGACGGACAGTTCGACGAGCTGTGGCGCGGGCTGATCGCGCTGGAGGAGGAGTTCCCCGAGCTCCGCACCCCGGACTCGCCCACCCAGAAGGTCGGCGGGAGGTTCTCCACCGAGTTCACCGCGTACGACCACCTCGAGCGCATGCTCAGCCTGGACAACGCGTTCAGCGAGGAGGAGCTGCGCGCCTGGGCGGAGCGCACCGTCCGCGAGGTCGGCTCGGACCTGCACTACCTGTGCGAGCTGAAGATCGACGGGCTCGCCGTGAACCTGCTGTACGAGAACGGGGTGCTCACCCGCGCGCTCACCCGGGGGGACGGGCGCACCGGCGAGGACATCACGCTCAACATGCGCACCCTCGAGGAGGTGCCCGAGAAGCTCACCGGCACCGAGGCGTTCCCGGTGCCCGACCTCGTCGAGGTGCGCGGCGAGGTGTACTTCCGGCTCGAGGACTTCCAGCGGCTCAACGCCGCGCTCGTCGAGTCGGGCAAGCCGCCCTTCGCGAACCCGCGCAACACCGCGGCCGGCTCGCTGCGGCAGAAGGACCCGCGGGTCACCGCGTCGCGCAACCTGCGGCTGATCTGCCACGGGCTGGGCAAGCGCGCGGGCTTCACGCCGGTCACGCAGTCGCACTCGTACGAGGCGCTGCAGGCCTGGGGGCTGCCGGTCTCCACCCGCACCGTCGTGTTCACCTCGGTCGACGAGGTGGTGGCGCACGTCGCGTACTGGGGCGAGCACCGGCACGACATCGAGCACGAGATCGACGGCGTGGTCGTCAAGGTGGACGAGGTGGCGCTGCAGCGCCGGCTCGGCGCCACCTCCCGCGCGCCGCGGTGGGCGATCGCCTACAAGTACCCGCCGGAGGAGGCCTTCACCACGCTCCTCGACATCCAGGTCAACGTCGGGCGCACCGGGCGGGTCACCCCGTTCGCGGTCATGGAGCCCGTCCTGGTCGCGGGGTCCACCGTCTCGATGGCCACCCTGCACAACGAGGACGAGGTGCGTCGCAAGGGCGTGCTGATCGGCGACCGCGTGGTCATCCGCAAGGCGGGCGACGTGATCCCCGAGGTCCTGGGCCCGGTCACGGACGTGCGCACCGGGAGGGAGCGGGCGTTCGTCATGCCCACGCACTGCCCCGAGTGCGGCACGGAGCTGGTGCGGCAGAAGGCCGGCGACGTCGACCAGCGCTGCCCCAACGCCCGCTCCTGTCCCGCGCAGCTGCGCGAGCGGTTGTTCCACGTGGCCGGCCGCGGGGCCTTCGACATCGAGGGCCTGGGCTACGAGGCCGCCACGGCGCTGCTGAGGTCCGGTGTGGTGCGGGACGAGGGGGACGTCTTCGCCCTCACCGAGGAGGACCTGCTGCAGGTCGACCTCTTCCGCACCAAGGCGGGCGCGCTGTCGGCCAACGGCCGCAAACTGCTGCAGAACCTGGAGGCGGCCAAGGACCGGCCGCTGTGGCGGGTGCTCGTCGGCCTGTCGATCCGGCACGTCGGGCCCACGGCCGCGCAGGCGCTGGCCCGCGAGTTCCACTCGCTCGAGGCGATCGAGACCGCGGCCGCGAGGGCGCGGGAGGAGACCGAGCAGGCCGGCGTGGAGATCACGTCGGACGGCTCGGAGGAGGACCTCGCGGAGGAGGGGGTGGAGCAGACCGCCGAGGGGACCCCGGAGGCCGAGGGTACGGACCTGCCGGCCGACCCGTCCGGGGACACCGACCCGGAGGTGCTCGCCGCCGAGGCGGAGCGGACCCAGAAGGCTGCCACCCGGGCACAGGCGAAGGCGGTCGCCGCGGCGCTGGCGCCGATCGCCGGCGTCGAGGGCGTCGGGCCCACGATCGCCGCGGCCGTGCGGGACTGGTTCTCCGTCGACTGGCACTGCGAGGTCGTCGCGAAGTGGCGCGCCGCGGGCGTGCGGATGGTCGACGAGGTCGACGAGTCCGTCCCGCGCACCCTCGAGGGCATGTCGATCGTGATCACCGGCTCGATGGAGAACTTCTCCCGGGACGAGGCCAAGGAGGCAATCATGGCCCGCGGTGGCCGGGCGGCGGGCTCGGTCTCGAGGAAGACCGCGTTCCTCGTGGCCGGCGACGCGCCGGGGTCCAAGTACGACAAGGCCGTCGAGCTCGGCATCCCGGTGCTGGACGAGGAGGGCTTCCGGGTGCTGCTGGACCGCGGGCCCGAGGAGGCCACCCGACACGCCGAGGCCGCGTCGGGATCGTGACACGCGTCAGCAGTTGGAGGGATCTCCCGGACCGGTCGCGCTGCCCCGCGGGTCCGGCGCACTAGGCTCGCGGCCTCCGCTCCCCGCAGGGACCTGACCGGTGGTCGCGCCGGCCGGGTCCGGCGCGGGTGCGGCGCGGATCCTGGGCGAAGGAGGAGGCACGGTGCTGCAGGCGGTCCTGAACGGTTCGCGTCCGGAGGACGCGCACCCGGCGCTGCCCGTCCTGGCCCGGCACCTCGCCCGGGACGCCCGCGCCGTCGCCCGCCTCGGCGTCCGCTCCGTCCACGTGCACCCGCGGGACCCGCTCGGGCACGAGACGATCGACCCGGTCCACGTGGGGGACGCGGTGGCGCTCATCCGGCAGGAGGCGCCGGGTATCGAGATCGGCGTGACCACCGGCCGCTGGATCCAGCCCGACCCGGCACTGCGCATCGAGGCGGTGCGCGGCTGGGGCCGGCTCGGGGTGGGCAAGCCGGACGTCTGCTCGGTCAACGTGCACGAGAAGGGCTGGGTCGAGGTCTGCCGCACGGCCGCCTCGGTCGGCATAGGCGTGGAGCTCGGGGTGTGGACCAGCGGGGACGCGGTCACGCTGCGGCAGAGCGGCGTCCCGCCCATGACCGTCCGCGTCCTGGCCGAGTCGACGGTGGTGTCGGACCCGGAGACGGCGGTCGCGGAGGCGGTCCGCATCGTGCGAGCGCTCGGCCAGCTCCCCGTGCCGGTGCTGCTGCACGGCGAGGAGGACGGCGCCTGGCCGGTGCTGGAGTACGCGCTGCGGATGGGCGTCGACACCCGGATCGGTTTCGAGGACGTGCTCGTCCGGCCGGACGGTTGGCTCGCCACGGGCAACGACGACCTCGTCCGCGCCGCGCTCGCCATCCGCGTCTGACCGCGCGCGGAACGACGCCGAAACCCCCGGGGTTCCCGCTCCGACCGATCGTCACGCCCGGTCGTCGAGCTTGTTGGTCCGGCAACAGAAAGCGACCACAGGCCGTGGCTGTCGTCGTGGTTACCGGCGGGTGGCGCTCCCTAGCGTTGGAGTCATGAGCTCCGCAAGTCGATTCCGGGACAGCCGCGTGGCCCGGCGCGTCCGGGCGGTTGCCGGGCTACTGATCACCCCGCTGGTGCCCGACGACGTCCTGGGCACCCTGAACCCGATGTGGTCGCGGTCCGCGCCGCGCGCCCGGGTGGTGCGGGTGGTCCGCGAGACCCCGGACACCACCACGCTGGTGCTGCGCCCGGGCACGCCGTTCGCGCGGCACGTGCCGGGCCAGTACCTCGGGCTCGGGCTGCAGGTCGACGGCGTCTGGCACTGGCGGACCTACTCGGTCACCTCCCGGCCGGGCGATCCGCTGCTGTCGGTCACGGTCACCGCGGTGCCCGGCGGGGTCCTGTCCGGGCGGCTCGCGCACGACACGCCCGTGGGTACCGTCGTGGGGCTGGGCCCGGCTGCCGGGGAGTTCACGCTGCCCGAGCCGACGCCGGAGAAGCTGCTGTTCGTCACGGCGGGCAGCGGCATCACGCCGGTGATGGGGATGCTGCGCTCGCTCGATCCCGCCGCGCTGTCCGGCGCCGTCCTGGTCCACTGCGACCGCACGCCCACGGACGTCGTGTTCGGCCCGGAGCTGCGTGCACTGGCCGCGCGCACCGGGCTGCGGCTCGTCGAGCGCCACACCGCCGGGGAGGGCCGGCTCACGCCGGACGCCCTGGCGGACGCGGTGCCGGACTGGGCCGTCCGGGAGACGTGGGCCTGCGGGCCGGCCGGCCTGCTCGGCACCCTCGCCGAGCACTGGGAGCGCGCGGGCGACCCGGAGCTGCTGCACGTGGAGCGGTTCGCGCCCGCGCGTGCCGCGAGCGCGGAGGGCACCGGCGGCCGGATCACCTTCACCACCAGCGGCCTCGTCGCCGACGCCGCCCCGGACACCCCCGTCCTGCTCGCCGGTGAGGCCGCCGGCGCCCTGCTGCCGAACGGCTGCCGGATGGGCATCTGCCACACCTGCGTCGGGAAGCTGCAGGCCGGCGCGGTCCGGAACCTGCAGTCCGGCGAGCTGATCGACGCCGCCGACCAGCCCGGCCGCCCCGTGCGCACCTGCGTCTCGGCCCCGACCGGCGACATCACCCTCGACCTCTGACCCGTGAGCGGCAACTGCCCCTCGGAGGGGCACTCGTCCCTCACGACCCCCACTGAGCTGGAGAGACACCGCATGTTCCGTCGCGACCCCCAGGCCCCCGCCGAGACCGTCCGCGAGGCCGTCCCCGCGGTCGTCCCCGAGGTCGTCTCCGCGGCCGCGCACCTCACCGACGAGCAGGTCGAGGCGCTCGGCGCGGAGCTCGACGCGATCCGCGAGGAGGTCGAGGCCTCCCGCGGCGAGCGCGACGCCCGCTACATCCACGCCGTGATCCGCGCCCAGCGGGGACTGGAGTTCGGTGGCCGCGGGCTGCTGCTCTTCTCGAAGTTCCCGCCGGCCTGGATCGCCGGGACCGCGGCGCTGTCGGTCGCGAAGATCCTCGAGAACATGGAGCTCGGGCACAACATCCTGCACGGCCAGTGGGACTGGATGCGGGACCCGAAGATCCACTCGACCACCTGGGACTGGGACCACGTCGACCCGGCCGAGTTCTGGAAGCGCTCGCACAACTACGAGCACCACACCTTCACCAACATCCGCGGCAAGGACCGCGACCTGGGCTACACGGTCATGCGGATCATGCCGGAGGAGGAGTGGCGGCCCGCGCACCTGCTGCAGCCGCTCACCAACGTCGGGTTGTCGCTGATCTTCGAGTACGGCATCGCGCTCTACGACATCGAGACCGACAAGATCCGCAGCGGCGAGAAGACCTGGGCCGAGGCGAAGCCGCAGATCGCGGCGACGCTGCGCAAGATCGGCAAGCAGGCGGCCAAGGACTACGTGCTGTTCCCGCTGCTGTCCGGCCCGTCTGCGCTGTCGACGCTCGTCGCGAACTTCACCGCGAACACCGTGCGCAACGTGTGGTCGCACGCGGTGATCTTCTGCGGGCACTTCCCCGACGGCACCGAGACCTTCGAGGAGGAGCGGCTCGAGGGCGAGACCCAGGGCCAGTGGTACATCCGCCAGATGCTCGGCTCGGCCAACCTCACCGGCAGCAAGGCGATGCACCTGATGACCGGCAACCTGTCGCACCAGATCGAGCACCACCTCTTCCCCGACCTGCCCAGCAACCGCTACGCCGAGATCGCGCCCAAGGTGCGGGACATCTGCGAGCGCTACGGCCTGCCGTACAACGCCGGTCCGCTGCCGAAGCAGTACGCGAAGGTCTGGCGCAAGATCATCCGTCTGGCCTTCCCCGGTGGCCACGAGCGCTACGGCGCCCCGAAGCCCACACCGCGCTCCCGGATCGGCCGGGCGGTCCGCCGCGCCGCCCCGGCCCGCGTCGCTGCGTAGGCCTCAGGGTTTCGCGTCGAGGGCGCGGAGGCCGACCGTCAGCTCCAGGCGTTGAGCGGGGTCGTCGAGGGCCTCGCCGTAGGTCTCCCGCAGGCTCGCGAGGCGGTAGCGCACGGTCTGCGGGTGCACGTGCAGGGCCGCGGCCGCGGTGCTGACGTCGCCGTGGGCGTCCAGCCACGCCCGCAGCGTCTCCAGCGCCCGGGCCGCCGCCCCCGAGGGCATGTCCTGCAACGGCCCCGTGACCCGCTCCCGCAGGTCGGCGGCCAGGTCCGGGGCGCCGACGAGCAGCAGCTCGACGAGATGGGTGTCGGCCCGCAGCAGCGGGTCGCCGTCCCGCGCGAGCAGCCCCGCCGCATGGGCCGGCCAGGCGGACTGCGCCCGCGCGGCGGACCGGTGCGCCTCGACCGCCGGCACCACCGGGCCGAGCACCGCCGGCCGCTCCTTCAGCGCGGCCCGCACCGTCTCGTGGAGCCCGTCCCGCACCGCGGGCACGAACGCGATCCCCGCGGGATCGAGGTCGGCCGCGACCGCGCCGGGGATCCGGGCGGCGACCTCCACGGCGTCGTCGACGACGAGCGCCGCCAGCCGGGCGGGCACGGTCCAGCCCGCCGCCGTGGCCAGCCGCTCGATCTCCGCCGGCTCGGCCGGCGGCCGCGCGACCATGCCCTCGACCAGGGCGTGCCGCCGGGTCTGCAGGGACCCGGCCTGCATCGCCTCCTCCTGCGCCCACCCCGCGACCGACGCCGCGGACAGCTGCTCGACGTAGGAGAACAGCGCCTCGGCCAGCGCGAAGATCACGTCGGGCGGCAGCGCGCGGGCGACCGGACTCTCGCCGACCGCCCGCCACACCGTGCGGGTGCCGACCTGGTAGGCGCTCTGCAGCGCGGCCAGCGTGCGTCCCTCGCGGTGCTCGACGCGCCCCAGCTCGGCGTAGATCCGGGTGTCCGGCAGGTCCGTGTCCGAGCCGAGCAGCCCGACGAACTGGTCCAGCGCCACCGTGACGCCCTGGGTGATCCGGTTGCCGAAGTTGCCCTTCAGCGGGCGGGCGTACTCGGCCACCTGCGCCCGGACCTCGGCGATGATCTCGTCCGTCGCCCCGACGACGTAGGGGCGCAGCGCCTTCCCCGCCGCCGACGGGACGCGCGCCCAGGGCCGGTCCACGGCGATCAGGACCCCAGGACGGCCGCGACGATGCCGGCGAGGTGGGTCAGCCGCGCCAGCTCCGAGGGCCGGAACGCCGGTCCGCCGGGGCGCCCGACGACCAGCGCCTTGGCCGGTAGCGAGGTGCCGAACGGCGCCGCGGCGAGCTCGGTGTCCAGTGCGCTCCACGGTTCGGGCACCCAGTGCACCTCCGGGTCCACGATCATCGCCTTGTCCAGCGGCAGCCACGGCAGGTCGCCGGCCCGCGTCTCCGGGGCGGCCGGGGAGTCGGCGAGCCGGTAGGAGCGGCCCTCCTCGCGCACGGCGACGATCGCCCAGCCCGCGCGGAACAGCCGCGGGACCTCCTCGGCGAGCCGCGTCAGCCCGTGCTCGGGGTCCGAGGCGATCGCGTCGACCAGCTCCAGCTCGCGGTGGGTGTCCAGGCGCCCGCTGTAGGGCCGCACGGACTCCACCTGCACGCCGGGCACCGACTCGGCGGCCGTGATCAGGACGTCCGGCGGGCGCCCGGACGGCAGCTCGACGGCCAGGTCGTCGACCGCCTGCCCGTCCGTGCGCTCGACGACGTCGACACCCAGGATGTCCGCCCCGGCGTCGCCGAGGGCCGTGGCGACCGCGCCCAGGATGCCCGGTTTGTCCGGCAGGACCACCCGGAGCAGGAACGACACTCGCCACGCCTCCTTCTGACCGACCGCATGCGACGACGGCGCCCGCCCACCTCGGCCGGGGGCGTCGCCGGAGGTCGATCCTGCCAAACGCACGGGGCCCGCGGACAGGCGCAGGGGGTTGACAGCGCGGGCGAAACCCGTCGGCGGAGTGTCGGTGGGCGCGAATAGACTGGTGGCCGAGCGGGCGAGGTGCCCTCCGCCAGACCCAGGCGCGCCCCCGCTCGAGACAGATTTCCCGAGGGCCGTGGCCTCCCGCTGCAGGTCCGCACCCGTCTCCTCGAGGAGGGACATGCCCGCCGACGCTGGGCCCGATACCGGAGGGGCCATCTCCCGGGACGAGGTCGCGCACCTCGCCCGGCTGGCCCGGCTGGCCGTCACGGACGCCGAGCTCGACGTCTTCGCCGGCCAGCTCGACGTCATCCTCGGCGCCGTCGCCCGCGTGGGCGAGGTGGCCGCCGAGGACATCCCGCCGACGTCGCACGCGGTGCCGCTGCAGAACGTCTTCCGGCCGGACGTCCGGCGCCCCGGGCTGAGCCAGGAGCAGGCCCTCGCGGGGGCCCCCGCCGCCGAGGAGGGCCGCTTCCGCGTGCCCCGGATCCTGGGGGAGGAGCAGTGAGCGAGCTGATCCGCCTCACCGCGCACGAGCTCGCGTCGAAGATCCACTCCGGGGAGGTCTCGGCCGTCGAGGCGGTGCAGGCCCACCTGGACCGGATCGCCGAGGTCGACGGCGAGGTCCACGCGTTCCTGCACGTGGCGACCGAGGCCGCGCTGGCCAACGCCGCGCTGGTCGACGAGGCGGTCAGGGCCGGCACCGCACCCGCCTCGCCGCTGGCCGGCGTGCCGCTGGCGCTCAAGGACGTGTTCACCACCGTGGACATGCCCACGACCTGCGGCTCGAAGATCCTCGAGGGCTGGCGTCCGCCGTACGACGCCACGCTCACCGCGCGGCTGCGCGCGGCCGGGATCACGATCCTGGGCAAGACGAACATGGACGAGTTCGCCATGGGCTCCTCCACCGAACACTCGGCGTACGGGCCCACCCGCAACCCGTGGGACCTCTCCCGGATCCCCGGCGGGTCCGGCGGTGGGTCCGCGGCCGCGCTCGCCGCGTTCGAGGCGCCGCTGGCGATCGGCACGGACACGGGTGGCTCGATCCGCCAGCCGGCGGCCGTCACCGGCACGGTGGGCGTCAAGCCGACCTACGGCGGGGTGTCCCGGTACGGCCTCGTGGCCTGCGCGTCCTCGCTCGACCAGGGCGGGCCGTGCGCCCGCACGGTGCTCGACGCCGCGCTGCTGCACGAGGTGGTCGCGGGGCACGACCCGCTCGACTCCACCTCGATCGACGCGCCCGTCCCGGCCGTCGTCGAGGCCGCGCGGATCGGCGCGCAGGGCGACCTGTCCGGCGTCCGGGTCGGCGTGGTGCGCGAGTTGGGCGGCGAGGGCTACCAGCCCGGGGTGCGGGCGTCGTTCGACGCCGCGCTGCGTCGGCTGGAGAAGCTCGGCGCCGAGGTCGTCGAGGTGTCCTGCCCGCACTTCGAGTACGGGCTGGCGGCGTACTACCTGATCCTGCCCAGCGAGGTGTCGTCGAACCTCGCCCGGTTCGACGCGATGCGCTACGGCCTGCGCGTCGACAAGGGCGCGTCGGCCGAGGAGGTCATGGCGGCGACCCGCGAGGCCGGGTTCGGCCCCGAGGCCAAGCGCCGGATCATCCTGGGCACGTACGCGCTGTCGTCGGGCTACTACGACGCCTACTACGGGCAGGCGCAGAAGGTCCGCACGCTGATCAGCCGGGACTTCGCCGCCGCGTTCGAGCAGGCGGACGTGCTGGTCAGCCCGACCGCGCCGACCACGGCCTTCCCGATCGGCGAGAAGGTCGACGACCCGCTGGCCATGTACCTCAACGACCTCGCCACCATCCCGACCAACCTCGCCGGCGTCGCGGGCATGTCGGTGCCGTCGGGCCTGGCGGAGGAGGACGGCCTGCCGGTCGGCCTGCAGATCATGGCGCCCGCGCTGGGCGAGGCCGTCATGTACCGCGTCGGTGCGGCCTTCGAGGCCGCGCGCGACGCCGACGAGGGCGGGCCGCTGATCGCCCGCGTCCCGGAGGTCGCGAAGTGACAACCACCGCTCCCGCACTGGTCGACTACGACGAGGTCGTGGCCCGCTACGAGCCGACCCTCGGGCTCGAGGTGCACGTCGAGCTGTCGACCAGCACCAAGATGTTCTGCGGCTGCCCCACGGACTTCGGCGCCGAGCCGAACACCCAGGTCTGCCCCACCTGCCTGGGGCTGCCCGGCTCGCTGCCCGTGGTGAACCGGGCCGCGGTGGAGGCCGCGATCCGGATCGGGCTGGCGCTGAACTGCTCGATCGCGCCGTGGGGCCGGTTCGCGCGGAAGAACTACTTCTACCCGGACATGCCCAAGAACTTCCAGACCTCGCAGTACGACGAGCCGATCGCGGTCGACGGCTGGATGGACGTCCAGCTGGAGGACGGCGAGGTCGTCCGCGTGGGGATCGAGCGCGCGCACATGGAGGAGGACACCGGCAAGTCGCTGCACGTCGGCGGCGCGGACGGGCGGATCCACGGCGCGGAGTACTCGCTGCTCGACTACAACCGGGCCGGCGTCCCGCTGATCGAGATCGTCACGAAGATGATCCCGGGCACGGGCGCGCGGGCGCCGGAGGTGGCGCGCGCGTACGTCACGCAGCTGCGGGACCTGATCAAGTCGCTGGGCGTCTCGGACGTGCGCATGGACCAGGGCTCGATGCGGTGCGACGTGAACCTGTCGCTCTCGCCCGCGGGCTCCGGCGTGCTCGGCACCCGCACCGAGACCAAGAACGTCAACTCGCTGCGGTCGGTCGAGCGGGCCGTCCGGCACGAGATGCAGCGGCAGGCCGGCGTGCTCGACGCGGGCGGCGCGATCGTCCAGGAGACCCGGCACTTCGAGGAGCAGTCCGGCACCACCCGGCCGGGCCGGCGCAAGGAGACCTCGGAGGACTACCGGTACTTCCCGGAGCCCGACCTGGTGCCGATCGCGCCGAGCGCGGAGTGGGTCGAGGAGCTGCGCGGCACCCTGCCGGAGCTGCCCTGGGAGCACCGCAAGCGCATCCAGGAGGCCTGGGGCCTGTCGGACGAGGAGCTGCGGGACCTGGTCAACGCCGGGGCGCTCGAGCTCATCGAGGCCACCGTCGCCGCGGGTGCGCCGGCCGGGGAGGCCCGCTCCTGGTGGGTGGCGTACCTGGCCCAGCAGGCGAACGCCCGCGGGGTGGAGCTGGCCGGGCTGCCGATCACCCCGGCGCAGGTCGCCCGCGTGATCGCGCTGGTGGCCTCCGGGGACCTCAACAACAAGCTGGCCCGCCAGGTGGTCGACGGCGTGCTGGCCGGCGAGGGCGAGCCGGACGAGGTCGTCGAGAAGCGGGGTCTGAAGGTCGTCTCGGACGACTCCGCCCTCGTCGCCGCCGTCGACGAGGCCCTCGCGGCCCAGCCGGACGTCGTCGAGAAGATCAAGGCCGGCAAGGTCCAGGCCGCCGGCGCGATCGTCGGCGCGGTCATGAAGGCCACCAAGGGCCAGGCCGACGCCAAGCGGGTCCGGGAGCTGATCCTCGAACGCTGCAGCTGACCGCTGTCCGTGCGCGGTAGGTGGTGCCCGAGCACCGCCTACCGCGCACGACCTGTCCACAGCGGGCCGACGCCGCCCCTCCAACCGGGCCGGGCCGGTTGCCGGAGCGGGCAGCCCTTCCCACAGCGGTGATCACTGGTCGTGGACGGGAAAGGTCGGAATCCGACCGCGCGCGTCCAGGACTGATGATCATGGTCCTCCGCCGGCTCGGCCGGTGCGGTCAGGCGCGGGAGGCCCCGCCCCCGCTGGGCGGCTGGATGCGGATCACGCGGTCGTCGCTGGCGACCGGCTTCCCGCCGGACTTGTTGACCGTGCCCAGCCAGAGCAGGCCGTCCGAGCCGAGGGTGGCGGCGGCGAGGCGCCCGTAGACGTTGGCCAGGAGGGTCTCGGGAGCGCCGGAGAAGCTGCCGTCGTCGGCGGGGCGGAGCACGGACAGCGCCGCACCACCGGTCAGCGCCACCACGACCACGCCGGGCTGGGCCATGCAGCCCGCGACGCCGGGGCGGTCCGGCCAGGTCCACGCGGCGGGGCCGAGCGGGCCGGGCGCGACCCGGTAGAGCACGTCGCGCGAGGCCGCCCGGTCGGTGACCCACACCGACTGGCTCGTCGTGTCCTGGCAGATCCCGCCCGGCTGGGACAGTCCGGTGCTCAGCACCGGCGAGCCCGGGTTCGGGTTGGCCGCCGCGGGCCGGCCGAGGGTGTCGATCCGCAGCACCTTGCCGTTGAGCGCGGTGGGGGCGGGGGCGGGGTCGCCGGCGTTGCCGGTCGCGACGAGCAGGGTGTTGCCCGCGTCCGTGCCCAGGGCGCCGCCGTTGCCCGACGGGCCCTTGGGGATGCCGGTCAGCACCGGCTTGGGCGGCTCGTTCGGCGCCAGCCGCAGCACGCGGTTGTCCTCGGGGGTGGTGGCGTAGGCGTAGACGAGCTGGTCCTCCTGGTAGGTGGGGGAGAGCACCAGCCCGGTCAGCCCCCCGCCACCGGCCGCGTCGACCGGGACGGTCGCGATCAGCACCGGCTCCTTGCCGCGCTCCACCCGCAGCACCCGGCCGGTGGCGCGCTCCCCGACCAGCGCCGACACCCCGTTCGGCAGCACCGCGACCGCCGCGACGGGATCGAGGCAGGTGGCGACGACCTGGGGGTCCGGGTCGTCGCACCCGGCGGGGGCCTGGGGGCCGCCCGGCTCGGGGGAGCCGTCCCCGTCCTCGTCGCCCGGCTCGCCGCCCGGTTCCTGCTGCACGGACGGAGGGCCGCCCAGCTCGCCCTGCCCCTCGGTCTTCTCCTGCCAGTCCCGCGGGCCCTCGTCCGGAAAGGTCGCGCAGCCCGCGAGCAGCCCGAGCAGGCCGATCAGCGCGACCAGCGCGAGCCGCAGACGGGGAGGGCGGTGGCGCACGGTGATCAGGCTAGGCGCGGTGAGGTGAGCGGCCGGTGAGTAGCGTCGACCCCATGACGGTGGTCCTGGTCCCACATCCGCGCGGCGCCGACGCCCTCGCCGACCTGGCGCTTCGCCCCCTCGTCTACGACCCCGCGAAGCCGCTGCCCGAGGGCGCCGAGGAGGCCGAGGTCCTCGTGCCGCCCTTCCTCGCCACGGGCAAGGTCGTGGAGCTCGCCGATCAGCTGCCGAACCTCAAGCTGGTGCAGCTGCTCACGGCGGGCGCGGAGGCGTGGATCGGCAAGCTGCCCGCGGGCGTCCTGCTGTCGGACGGCAAGGGCGCGCACGGCGGCGCGACGGCGGAGTGGATCGTCGCGGTGCTCCTCGCGGTGTACCGGGAGCTGCCCGGCTTCGTGCGGGCGCAGGAGCGCGGCGAGTGGACCCAGCACGTCACCGACGAGCTCGGCGGGAAGCGGGTGCTGATCGTCGGAGCCGGGGACGTCGCGGAGAACCTGGTGCGGCGGCTCGAGCCCTTCGAGGTCGAGATCACCCTGGTGGGCCGGCGGAAGCGCGAGGGCGTGCACGGCATCGACGAGGTCCACGACCTGCTCCCGCACCACGACGCCTGCGTGGTGATCGTCCCGCTGACGGACGAGACCCGCGGGCTGGTCGACAAGGACTTCCTGGCCGCTATGCCCGACGGGGCGCTGCTGGTCAACGGCGCCCGGGGCCCGGTCGCCGACACGGACGCCCTGCTCGCGGAGCTCCGCAGCGGGCGGCTGAAGGCGGCCCTCGACGTCACCGACCCCGAGCCGTTGCCCGCCGGCCACCCGCTGTGGGAGGCGCCGGGCCTGCTGCTGACCCCGCACGTCGGCGGCAGCGTCCCCGCCGCGATGCGCCGCGCCTTCAGCGTCATGCGCGAGCAGCTCGAGTACTACGCGCGCGGGGAGGAGCCGCCGAACGTGGTGCGGAACGGGTACTGACTCCCTAGTCCTCGGTGCCGACGTCGTTGCCCTGGTCGACGAGCGTCTGCCGCTCCGGCGTGATCCACAGGATCACCCGCTCGGACTTGATCATCTCCGGTGGGTAGTCCTCGCCGTTGTACTTCTGCGAGAGCTCGTCGATGTGGGTGCGCGCCTCGTCGCCGGTCGTCGTGTCGGTGACGCGGCCGCGGACCTCCGCGTAGCGGTACGGGTTGTCCTCGTCGCGGATCAGGACGGTGATGCGGGAGTCCCGGCCGACGTTGCGGGCCTTCGCGCGGTGCACCTCGGTGTTGAGCACCAGCCTCCCGTCCTTGATCCCGCACCAGATCATGTGGTTCTGGATCCGCCCGCTCGGGAAGACGGTCGCGACGGCGGCGAAGTTGGCACCGTCGGCCAGCTTGACGGTGTCGGGGTGCAGTTCGGGTCCGTCCAGGGTGTCCGCCATGGTCATCGGGATGCCCGTGCCCCGTGGGGCGAAACCTGGTGAACACGCTGGTCGGCGGCGCCCCGGAAGGGTCGGGCGCGGATAGTCTCGGCGCCATGACCGATCCCACCCGGCAGTTCGACATCGGCACGCTCGGCGGGACCCAGCCCCCGGCCAAGGACACGGACCGGCGGCCCGTCGCGTGGAGCGGCGGCGCCGACGTCGGCATGCTGCTGCTGCGCCTCGGCGTCGGCGGAATCTTCGTGGCCCACGGTCTGCAGAAGGTCTTCGGGATGTGGGGCGGGCGCGGGATCGGTGAGACGACCACGATCCTGACCGATCTCGGGTTCCGGCAGGCTCCGGCGCTGGCGTGGGCGCTCGGCTTCGGCGAGCTGATCCTCGGCGCGATGCTGGTCCTCGGGCTGTTCACCCCGCTCGCGGCAGCCGGGCTGCTCGCCGTCAAGATCTGCGCGGTCGTGGTGAAGTGGGGCAGCCCGTTCTTCGCCGCCGACTCGCCGAACGCGCTGGAGCTCGACGTCGCACTCGGCGCCGGCGTCGCCGCCCTGCTGTTCGTCGGGGCCGGGCGGATCTCGCTGGACAGCGGCCGGACCTGGCAGCGCCGCCCCGTGCCGTGGGCCGTGCTCTTCCTGGTGGTCGGGGTCGTGGTCGCCGTCGGCGTGTTGTTCGGCCTGCGGTGACGGACTGGCTGCCCGCCGTCGCCCGACGGCTCGGCGGTCCCGTGGAGATCGTCGGCCGGGGCCCGCTGACCGGGGGGTACGTGGCGGCAGGTGTCGAGCGCGTCGACCTGCGGCTCGGCGACCGGACGGTGCCGGTCGTGGTCAAGCCCGCGGCCCCGGTGGAGGTCGCCGCGATGCGGGCGGTCGCCGTGGTCGAGGGCGTAGGGGTGCCGCGCATGCTGCATCCCGACCCGCTGGTCCTGACCTGGGTCGAGGGCGAGCCCGCCCGGGAGGGCGACCCCGTGCCCGACGACGTGTGGCGGAGCGTCGCGCGCGTGCACCGGCACTGGTTCCGCAAGCGGGCCCGCGGCATTCCGGTGGTCGACGCCACGTGGTGGGCCGGGCTGTGCGACCGGACCCTCGTGGCGCTGCGCGGTGGCGCGGAGCGCAGCGGCGAGCCCGCCTACTCGCGCGCGGCGGACCTGGTGACGGAGTGGGCGGGCGACGCGCGTATCCGCGCCGCGCTCGCCCTCCTGCCCCGGACGCTCTGCCACGGCGACCCGCACCGCGGCAACATCCTCGGGACGACGCTGATCGACTGGGGCAACGCCCGGATGGCCCCGGCGGGCCTGGACCTCGCGGTCCTCGAGGCCCAGGGCAGGTGCGACGAGTCCGCGTACCGCGCCGAGGCGCCCGCCCTGCCCGGCCCGCTCGCCGCCGTCGAGCAGGAGTGGGCGCGGGCCCACGTGCACGTGCAGTACCTCGGCTTCGCCGCGGACCACCTCGGCGCAGCCCGCGTGACCGAGATGGTCGACACGGCCGCAGACGCCCTCGCCCGCCTCGGCCCGGCCCTCACCACCTGCACGAACGGCACTCTCGCTCACCAGGAATGAGCGAACGGCACTCTCGCTCACCAGGAATGAGCGAACGCGCCGGTCGTGCAGCGTCGGCCTTCGTGAGCGAACGGCACTTCCGCTCACCAGGAATGAGCGAACGCGCCGTTCGTGCAGTCAGCGGCCGACGGTGCGCTGCAGGTGCTCGGGGTAGCGGGCGCCGGCCACGCCCGCGCCGACGGCGTCGAGCTCGGCGACCTCCTCAGGCGTGAGCTCCAGGGCCGCGGCCTCGACGTTCTGCTCCAGGTAGGTGCGGCGCTTGGTGCCCGGGATCGGCACGACGTGCTCGCCCTTGGCCTGCACCCAGGCCAGCGCCAGCTGCCCCGCGGTCACGCCGCGCTTCTCCGCCAGCGCCTTCACGGTCTCGACGATCGCGAGATTGGCGGACAGGTTCTCCTCGCTGAAGCGGGGCAGCCCGGCCCGCATGTCCTTCTCGCCGAACTGCGACGTCGAGGTGATCGAGCCCGTGAGGAAGCCCCGCCCGAGCGGGGAGAACGGCACGATCCCGATCCCGAGCTCCGCGCAGGTGGGCGCGATCTCCGCCTCGATGTCGCGGGTCCACAGCGACCACTCGCTCTGCAGCGCGGTGACCGGGTGCACGGCGTGGGCGCGGCGGATCGTGGCCGCGCCCGCCTCCGAGATGCCCGCGTACCGGATCTTGCCCGCCGCGACGAGCTCGGCGAGCGCGCCCCAGGTCTCCTCGACCGGGACCTCGGGGTCCACCCGGTGCTGGTAGTAGAGGTCGATGTGGTCCACGCCGAGGCGGGTGAGGGACTCGTCACAGCACTGCTTCACGTAGGCGGCGTCGCCGCGCGCGGCCTGGTTGCCCTCGGCGTCCCGGACGATGCCGAACTTGGTGGCGAGCACGACCTCGTCCTGCCGGTCCCGGATCGCCCGGCCGACGAGCTCCTCGTTCGCCCCGGCGCCGTAGACGTTCGCGGTGTCGAGCAGCGTGACGCCCAGGTCGAGCGCCCGGTGGATCGTCGCGATCGACTCGGTCTCGTCCCCGGTGCCGTAGCTCTGGCTCATGCCCATGCAGCCGAGGCCCTGGGCGGAGACGGTCAGCGAGCCGAGCGTGCGGGTCGGAAGGGTCATGACCGTGAACCTACGCCGACCCGCCCGCCGGTCGATCGCTTTACGGCACGTGCCGGACGGCGCCGGTGTCGGCGGAGGTCGCCATCGCGGCGTAGGCGCGCAGAGCCTTCGAGACCACGCGGTCGCGGTCCTTCGGGGTCCACGGCCGCTCGGAGGCCTCCATCTTGGCGCGGCGCTCGGCGAGCACCTCGTCGTCGACGAGGATCTGCAGGGTGCGCTCACGGACGTCGATGAGGATCCGGTCCCCGTCCTCGACCAGCCCGATCGCGCCGCCGGCCGCGGCCTCGGGGGCGACGTGGCCGACCGAGATGCCGCTGGAGCCGCCGGAGAACCGCCCGTCCGTGACCAGGGCGCACTTCGCGCCCAGGCCCGCGCCCTTGAGGAACGCGGTCGGGTGCAGCATCTCCTGCATGCCCGGCCCGCCCGCGGGGCCCTCGTACCGGACGACGAGCACGTCCCCGGGCTGGATCTGCTTGGTGAGGATGACCGACACGGCCTCCTCCTGGCTCTCGACGACCCGGGCCGGGCCCTCGAACCGCCAGATGTCCTCCGGGATGCCGGCGGTCTTGATCACCGCGCCGTTCTCGGAGAGGTTGCCGCGCAGCACGGCCAGCCCGCCGTCCGCGGTGTAGGCGTGCTCACGGTCCCGGATGCAGCCGCCCGCCGCGTCCGTGTCCAGTGACGACCAGCGGTTCTCCGTGGAGAACGCCTCGGTGGTGCGGACCCCGCCCGGCGCGGCGTGGAAGAGCTCCACCGCCGTCTCCGAGGGGGCCGAGGAGCGGATGTCCCATGTCGAGAGCCACTGCTCGAGCGAGGGGGAGTGCACCGTGTGCACGCCCTCGTTGAGCAGCCCGGCCCGCCACAGCTCGCCCAGGATGGCGGGGATGCCGCCGGCCCGGTGCACGTCCTCCATGTGGTAGTCCGAGTTCGGCGAGACCTTGGCCAGGCAGGGCACCCGGCGGGAGATCGCGTCGATGTCGGCGAGGGTGAAGTCGACCTCGCCCTCCTGCGCCGCGGCCAGGATGTGCAGCACCGTGTTGGTGGAGCCGCCCATCGCGACGTCGAGCGCCATGGCGTTCTCGAACGCCTCCTTGGTGGCGATGTTCCGCGGGAGCGCGGACTCGTCGTCGTGGGCGTACCAGCGCTTCGCCAGGGCCATCACGGTGCGGCCGGCCTCGAGGAACAGCTCGCGGCGGGCGGCGTGCGTGGCGAGGGTCGAGCCGTTGCCCGGCAGCGAGAGCCCGAGGGCCTCGGTGAGGCAGTTCATCGAGTTCGCGGTGAACATCCCGGAGCAGGAGCCGCAGGTCGGGCACGCGGAGCGCTCGACGATCGACAGCCCGTCCTCGTCCACCGCCGAGGACGCCGACGCGGAAATCGCGGTGATCAGGTCGGTGGGAGCGTGCGCCACCCCGTCGACGACGACGGCCTTGCCGGCCTCCATCGGCCCGCCGGACACGAAGACCGTGGGGATGTTGAGCCGCATCGCGGCGTTGAGCATGCCCGGGGTGATCTTGTCGCAGTTGGAGATGCAGACCAGCGCGTCCGCCGCGTGCCCGTTGACCATGTACTCGACGGCGTCGGAGATGATCTCGCGGGAGGGCAGCGAGTAGAGCATGCCGCCGTGGCCCATGGCGATGCCGTCGTCCACCGCGATGGTGTTGAACTCGCGCGGCACGCCCCCGGCCTCGCGGATCGCCGAGGCGACGAGGTCGCCGAGGTCCTTGAGGTGCACGTGCCCGGGCACGAACTGGGTGTAGGAGTTGGCGATGGCGACGATCGGCTTGCCGAAGTCGTCGTCGCCCATACCGGTGGCGCGCCACAGGGAACGGGCACCGGCGGCGTTGCGGCCGTGCGTGGTGACTCTCGAACGAAGGGCCGGCATTCGACGTCAGGTCCTTTCGGGGGTCGACGGGGGCTCCGACGTCGTCGGGGCCTCCGCCTGTGCCGGATCGGGCAGCCTGCCGCCGGACACGGCGGCCAGTGCGGGAAGGTCGCGGACGTGGACGGTCGGCAGCGGTAGCTCGGTCCCGTCCGTCAGCACCGCACTGACCCGGGATTTCTTGCCCAGTCGCAGCGAGCTGATCTCGTCCCACGGTACGCGCCGCGAGGAGAACAGACGACGGACGGTGACCGACTCCGCGTCGACGACGGTCCGGATCCGCAGGATCCAGTACGAGAACGCGACCGGGAGCACGTACACCAGCCACAGCCACGGCGCCCCGAACGCGAACGGGATCGCCGTGACCAGGAAGAAGGCGGCGGCGGCCAGGGCCAGCGGCGAGCGGCGGAAGGACAGCCGCGTCGGGGTGGTCCGCGGGGGCAGCCTGTCCGTCGAGGCGACGCGCCCCTCCGCGAGGCCCGGCCTGCTGGTCTGCTCTGCGCTCACGTCCTCCATGGTGGCACCTTCCCCCGACGGTCCGGACGGGGTGCGCCTCCCACGATCCGGGACCTCCAGTCCCAGCCGGTTGACGCCCGCCTCCGCGCGCGTGTTAACGTCGTCGCCATGTCCGCCCTCCGAATTCTCGTACTTCCCAGGCGCGTCCACGCCTGAGTAGCTCCCGAGTACTCGGACCACGACGCGCCACCCTCGTCACGCCTGGCCCAGGCGGCGGGGGTTTTTTCATGTCCAGGGCGCCCACCCCAGCACCGATCGTCGGCATCGACAGCAGCGAGGCAGCGCAGATGACCACCGCCACGCCCCGTCCCGGCACCCCGGGACCCAAACCGGCACCGCCGCCGGGACGCGCAGGAGTGTCCGCGGGCCGCCAGAACGGCGCCCCCGGCCAGCGTCCCGACGTCGTGCCCGGGCCGCGATCCGGCCCGGAGCAGGTGACCGGGGCCCAGTCCCTCGTGCGTTCGCTCGAGTCGATCGGGTGCGACACCGTCTTCGGCATCCCCGGCGGGGCGATCCTGCCGGCGTACGACCCGCTGCTGGACTCGACGAGCGTGCGGCACGTCCTCGTGCGGCACGAGCAGGGCGCGGGGCACGCGGCCACCGGGTACGCGCAGGCCACCGGCAAGGTCGGGGTCTGCATGGCGACCTCGGGCCCGGGTGCGACGAACCTCATCACCCCGCTCGCCGACGCGCACATGGACTCGGTGCCGATCGTCGCGATCACGGGCCAGGTGGCCCGGCCGCTGATCGGCACGGACGCGTTCCAGGAGGCCGACATCACCGGCATCACCATGCCGGTGACCAAGCACAACATGCTGGTGACCGAAGCCGCGGAGATCCCGCGGGCGATCGCCGAGGCGTTCCACCTGGCCGCCACGGGCCGACCCGGCCCGGTGCTGGTGGACATCTCCAAGGACGCGCTGCAGGCCCGGACCACGTTCTCGTGGCCGCCGGAGCTCAGGCTGCCGGGCTACCGCCCGACCACGCGGCCCCACGGCAAGCAGATCCGCGAGGCGGCCCGCATGATCGCCGCCGCGCGCCGTCCGGTGCTCTACGTCGGCGGCGGCGTCATCAAGGCCGAGGCGTCGGCCGAGCTGCTGCAGCTCGCCGAGCTCACGAACATCCCGGTCGTCACCACGCTGATGGCGCGGGGGGCCTTCCCGGACAGCCACCCGCAGCACGTCGGCATGCCCGGCATGCACGGCACCGTCGCGGCGGTCGGCGCGATGCAGAAGGCCGACCTGCTGATCGCGCTCGGCGCCCGGTTCGACGACCGGGTCACCGGTCAGCTGTCGACCTTCGCGCCCGACGCGAAGATCGTCCACGCCGACATCGACCCGGCGGAGATCAGCAAGAACCGACGTGCGGACGTCCCGATCGTCGGCGACTGCAAGGAGATCATCACCGAGCTGCTCGAGGCGGTGCGGGCCGAGCGGGAGGGCACCGTCGCCGACCTGACGGCCTGGTGGCGGCAGCTCGACCACTGGCGCGGCACCTTCCCGCTCGGCTACGACTGGCCGGACGACGGCTCGCTGTCGCCGCAGTACGTCATCGAGCGGATCGGGGCGATCGCCGGCCCGGACGCGCTGTACGCCGCGGGCGTCGGTCAGCACCAGATGTGGGCGGCGCAGTTCGTCAAGTACGAGAACCCGCGCACCTGGCTCAACTCCGGCGGCCTGGGGACCATGGGCTACGCGGTCCCCGCGGCCATGGGCGCCAAGACCGGCGCGCCGGACAAGGTCGTGTGGGCCATCGACGGCGACGGCTGTTTCCAGATGACCAACCAGGAGCTCGCCACCTGCGCGATCGAGGGCATCCCGATCAAGGTCGCCGTGATCAACAACGGCAACCTGGGCATGGTCCGGCAGTGGCAGACGCTCTTCTACTCGGAGCGCTACTCCAACACCGACCTCGGCACGCACAAGCACCGGATCCCGGACTTCAAGCTCCTCGCCGAGGCGATGGGCTGCGTCGGGCTGCGCGCGGAGTCGAAGGACGACGTCGACCGGGTCATCCGGCAGGCGATGGAGATCAATGACCAGCCCGTCGTCATCGACTTCACCGTCGGCGCGGACGCACAGGTCTGGCCGATGGTCGCGGCCGGCACCGGCAACGACGAGGTCATGGCGGCCCGCAACATCCGCCCCCTGTTCGACGGCGACGAGCTGTCCGCCGGCGTCGACGAGGTCAGCGAGGTCACCGAGCGGGCACTGGAGGACGGGGCGTCCGATGACTGAGACCCACACGCTGTCCGTCCTCGTCGAGGACAAGCCGGGTGTGCTGGCCCGGGTGTCGGGCCTGTTCTCGCGCCGCGGGTTCAACATCATCTCGCTCGCCGTCGGGCAGACCGAGACACCGGGGATCTCGCGGATGACGATCGTCGTCTCCGTCGAGGACTTCCCCCTCGAGCAGGTCACCAAGCAGCTCAACAAGCTGATCAACGTGATCAAGATCGTCGAGCTCGAGCCCGCCGCCTCGGTGCAGCGCGAGCTCCTGCTCGTCAAGGTGCGCGCCGACGCGAGCGTGCGCAGCCAGGTCCTGGAGACCGTGCAGCTGTTCCGGGCGAAGGTGGTCGACGTGGCCCCCGAGGCCCTCACCGTCGAGGCCACCGGGACGATGGACAAGCTGAACGCGCTGCTCCGGATGCTGGAGCCCTACGGGATCCGCGAGATGGTGCAGTCCGGGATGGTGGCCGTGGGCCGCGGACCCCGGTCCATCACCGCCACGTCGGCCCGCTGAGGACCTGCTTGCCCGGGTCCGGACAACGGCACTGATACTGAGCACCACCCCCTTGGAGAGGACTTCCCACCCGTCATGAGCGTCAACATCTACTACGACGACGATGCCGACCTGTCGATCATCCAGGGCCGCAAGGTCGCGGTGATCGGCTACGGCTCGCAGGGGCACGCGCACGCGCTCTCGCTCCGTGACTCGGGCGTGGAGGTGAAGATCGGCCTGCCGGAGGGTTCCAAGAGCCGGCAGAAGGCGCAGGACGAGGGTCTGGAGGTGCTCACCCCGGCCGAGGCGTCGGCGTGGGCCGACCTGATCATGATCCTGGCGCCGGACACGAAGCAGCGCTTCATCTACGCGGACGACGTCGCGCCGAACCTGAAGAGCGGCGACGTGCTGGCCTTCGGCCACGGCTTCAACATCCGCTACGACCTGATCAAGCCGCCGTCGGACGTCGACGTCGTCATGATCGCCCCGAAGGGGCCGGGCCACCTGGTCCGCCGCCAGTACGTGGACGGCAAGGGCGTGCCCGCGCTCATCGCCGTCGAGCAGGACGCCTCCGGGAACGCGAAGGCGATCGCCCTCTCCTACGCGGCCGGGATCGGCGGCGCCCGCGCGGGCGTCATCGAGACCACCTTCAAGGAGGAGACCGAGACCGACCTGTTCGGCGAGCAGGCGGTGCTCTGCGGCGGTGCCGCGGCCCTGGTGCAGACCGGGTTCGAGGTGCTCACCGAGGCCGGCTACGCCCCGGAGATCGCGTACTTCGAGTGCCTGCACGAGCTCAAGCTCATCGTCGACCTCATGTACGAGGGCGGCATCGCCAACGAGCGCTTCTCCATCTCCGACACCGCCGAGTACGGCGACCTCACCCGCGGTCCGCGCGTGGTCAACGCCGCGACCAAGGAGGAGATGAAGAAGATCCTGGGCGAGATCCAGGACGGCACCTTCGCCCGTGAGTGGGTCGCCGAGGACGAGAACGGCCGCCCGAACTTCACCCGCCTGCAGAAGGAGGGTGCCGAGCACCCGATCGAGCAGGTCGGCGAGAAGCTCCGCGGCCTGATGAGCTGGGTGGGCGAGAAGGCCAAGTGACCCCGTGAGCGGCAACTGCCCCGAGAGGGGCACTCGCCGCTCACGACCCCACCGGCCTGCGGTTCCGGCGGCGTCCCTGCACGAGCGGGGGCGCCGCCGCCGTGTGTCGCCGCTCGCTCGCCGGGCCGCGGCGGAAGAGACGGTGCCCCGGCGATGTTGTGCGGAGGGTCTGTGCCCGCCGGACGAGAGGTGCCCGCCGTGTCCCTGCCCCTTCCGCTGTCGATCCTGGACCTCGCCACCGTCTCCGAGGGCGAGACCGTCCGCGAGGGCCTGGCGGCGAGCACCCGGCTGGCGCAGCGCGCCGAGCAGTGGGGCTTCCGGCGCATCTGGTACGCCGAGCACCACAACATGCGCTCGATCGCCTCGTCGGCGACCAGCGTGCTCATCGCCCACGTCGCCGCGCACACCGAGCGGATCACCCTCGGCGCCGGCGGCGTGATGCTGCCCAACCACTCGCCGTTGCAGGTCGCCGAGCAGTTCGGCACCCTCGCCGAGCTGCACCCCGGCCGCATCGAGCTGGGGCTGGGTCGCGCGCCCGGCACCGACCAGGAGACCTTCCGCGCCCTGCGCCGGGACCCGACGGCGTCGGAGCGCTTCCCGCAGGACGTCCAGGAGCTGCAGGCCTTCCTCGGCGACACCAGTCTGGTCCCGAACGTGAACGCGTACCCGGGCCGCGGCACCGGCGTCCCGCTGTCGATCCTCGGCTCGTCGCTCTACGGCGCCCAGGTCGCCGCCCTGCTCGGCCTGCCCTACGTCTTCGCCTCGCACTTCGCGCCCGAGGCCCTGCAGCAGGCCGTCGCCCTCTACCGCCAGGAGTTCCGCCCGTCCGCGCAGCTGGCTGAGCCGCACGTGATGGCGGGAGTGAACGTGATCGCCGCCGACTCGCCCGAGGAGGCCGAGACCCTGCGCCGGGCCGTGCAGCGCCAGCGGGTGCGGCTGTTCTACAGCCGCGGCGGCCGGAAGCTCACGGACGAGGAGGCCGAGGCCGTGCTCGACACCCACGCGGGCGAGCAGATCCGGTCCATGACCCGCTACACCGCCGTCGGCACGCCGGACGTCGTCGCGACGTACCTGGAGGAGTTCGCCGGCACCGCCGACGCCGACGAGCTGATCGTCGCCAACCCCGTCGCCGACCGCGAGAGCTGGTGGCGCAGCTGGGAGCTGCTGGCGGACAAGGTGCAGAACGCGGGCTGAGGGTTGTCCGGTTCGCACACTTCACCCCGGTGTGACGCCGGCGCGGTATCAGCGGGCGCCCGCCGGGGGTCGTCCTGTCGGATCGTCCACCTAGAATCGGGTCGGTCCTGTCCTGCCCGCATCTAGCCGTGGAGCATCGCGTCGTCGTGAGTACCGCAGCCGCCACCCGTCCCGTCGTCCTGCTCGCGGAGAAGCTCGCGCCCTCCGCGGTGGAGATGCTGGGACCGGACGTCGAGATCCGCCACGTCGACGGCACGGACCGTCCCGCGCTGCTCGAGGCCATCGCCGACGCCGACGCCCTGCTCGTCCGCTCCGCCACCACGGTGGACGCGGAGGCGCTGGCCGCGTCGACCCGGCTGAAGGTCGTCGCGCGCGCCGGGGTCGGCCTCGACAACGTCGACGTGCCCGCCGCCACCGCCCGCGGCGTCATGGTCGTCAACGCCCCGACCTCGAACATCGTCTCCGCCGCCGAGCACGCCATCGCGCTGCTGCTCGCCACCGCCCGGCGCATCCCGCCGGCCGACGCCAGCCTGCGCCAGGGCCAGTGGAAGCGCAGCCAGTTCGGCGGTGTCGAGCTGCAGGGCAAGACCGTCGGCGTGGTCGGGCTCGGCAAGATCGGCCAGCTCGTGGCGCAGCGCCTCGCGGCGTTCGACGTCCGGCTCGTCGCCTACGACCCCTACGTCGCCCCGGCGCGGGCCGCCCAGCTGGGCATCGAGCTCCTGTCGCTCGAGGACGTGCTGCGGACGTCGGACTTCATCACCATCCACCTGCCGAAGACCCCGGAGACCCTGGGCCTGATCGGCAAGGACCAGCTCGCGCTGACCAAGCCCGGCGTGATCATCGTCAACGCCGCCCGCGGCGGCCTGATCGACGAGGACGCGCTGGCCGAGGCGGTCCGCTCCGGCCACGTCGGCGGCGCCGGCATCGACGTCTACGTCTCCGAGCCCACCACCTCCAGCCCGCTGTTCGAGCTGGAGAACGTCACGGTGACCCCGCACCTCGGGGCGTCGACCGTCGAGGCGCAGGACCGCGCGGGCACGGACGTGGCGAAGTCGGTGCAGCTCGCCCTGGCCGGCGAGTTCGTGCCCGACGCCGTGAACGTGCAGATCAACGGTGCGGTCGGCGAGGAGGTCCGGCCCTGGCTGCCGCTGGTGCAGAAGCTGGGCACGGTGCTCTACGCCGTCGCCGGCCGGGTGCCCACCTCGGTCACGGTCGACGTGGCGGGCGAGCTCGCCTCCGAGGACGTCTCGGTGCTGTCGCTGGCCGCGCTGCGCGGCGTGTTCACGCACGTCGTCGACGACCAGGTCACGTTCGTCAACGTCCCGGCGCTGGCCGCCGAGCGGGGTGTCTCGGTCGAGCTGACCACCACCCCGGAGAGCGAGAACCACCGCTCGGTCGTGCAGCTGCGCGCCGCGATGCCCGACGGCGAGGCCATCACCGTCTCCGGCACCCTCACCGGGCGTGCCCAGGTCGAGAAGCTGGTCGAGGTCAACGGCCGGCACTTCGACCTGCGCGCCGAGGGCGAGGTCCTGCTCCTCGAGTACGCCGACCGCCCGGGCGTCATGGGCCGCGTCGGCTCGCTGCTCGGCGAGGCCGCGGTCAACATCGAGGCCGCGCAGATCAGCCAGACCACGGACGGGACGGACGCGATCATGCTTCTCCGCGTCGACCGCGCGATCGATCCGGGTGTGCTCGAGCCGATCGGCGCCTCGGTCGGCGCCCGCACCACGCGTCTGATCAGCTTCGACGACTGACCCGCACCTGAACGAACGGCACTCTCGCTCATTCCTGGTGAGCGAGGGTGCCGTTCGTGCATTCCGGGGCGCGCCGTACCCGGTGAGCGAGCGCGCCGTTCGCGCACTAGGTATGAGCGAGCGCGCCGTTCGCTCACTCCTGGTGAGCGAGGGTGCCGTTCGCTCACAGCTACTGAGCGAGGGTGCCGTTCGGGCGATCCGGGGCGTCAAGTGAGCCGCTGATGATCACACCCGCCCGTGTACGAACTCCTCACCCGATGCGGTGCCCGGGCCGCGGATCGGCGATCACGCAGCGTCCGCCGATCTAGGTTCCTCTCCGCCGTACCGCGTCCGCCGGTCGGTGGAAGGGGTGGTCGGTGCACGGCGCGCGGTGGCGGAGGGTGACCTGTCCGGTGGTCGCGGGGCTGGCCGCGTCGCTGCTCCTCCTCAGCGCCGGACCCGCTGCCGCGGCACCGGCGGCGACCCTGCAGAACGTCTTCGTCGAGTTCGACGACACCTCCGCCGTCGCCGACTACACCTCGGCCCTGCCCCGCGGCCGTGATGCCGCCGCGCAGGTCGCCGCCGAGACCCGCGCCCGCATCGACTCGAAGGTCGCGGACGTGCTCGGCGGCCTGGGCGGCACGGAGGGCGAGCGCGAGCTCTACCGCACCACCAACGCCGTCCCGGGCGTCGCGGTCCGGGCCGACGCCGCCACCGCCACCCGGCTCGCGAGCCGCCCGGGCGTGCGCTCGGTCCGCCGGATCACCGACGCCCGGCCCAGCAACGCCTCCGCCGACCAGCTCGGCCGCACCCTGCAGACCTGGCAGGACACCGGCCGTCTCGGCCGCGGAGTGCGGATCGGCATCGTCGACACCGGCGTCGACTACACCCACGCGGACTTCGGCGGCCCCGGCACGGTCGCGGCCTACGACGCCGCCCGCGCCGGCCGCGGCATCTTCCCGACCGACAAGGTCGTCGGTGGGATCGACCTCGCCGGCGACGACTACGACTCGTCGGCCACCGACCCCGCCCGAACCGTGCCGAAGCCGGACGACGACCCGCTGGACTGCGAGGGCCACGGCACCCACGTCGCCGGTACCGCGGCCGGGTACGGGGTGAACGCCGACGGCACCACCTTCCGCGGCGACTACGCCGGCCTCACCCCCGACGCGCTGAACGCCATGCGGATCGGTCCCGGCGCCGCCCCGCTGGCCGAGCTGTACGCGATCCGTGTGTTCGGCTGCTCCGGCTCCACCGCGCTCACCCCGCTGGCCCTCGACCGGGCCCTCGACCCGGACGGCGACGGCGACTTCTCCGACCGCCTGGACGTCGTCAACCTCTCGCTGGGCTCGGACTTCGCGCCCGCGGACGACCCGGTCAACGACTTCGTGCAGCAGCTGATCGACAACGGGGTGACCGTGGTGGCCGCGGCGGGCAACGCCGGCGACCTCACCGACGCGGCCGGTGCCCCGGCGACCACGCCCGGGGCCATCGCCGTGGCCAACGTCCGGGACGCGGGCGTGCTGCTCGACGGCGCCGAGGTCGTCGCCCCCGAACCGCGGCAGGTCACCGGCCAGTACAGCGTCGACTTCTCCGGGACACCCGACGTGACCGGTGACGTGGTCGCCCTGCCCGCGGCGAACGTGCAGGGCTGCGAACCCTTCTCCGGGGTCGCGGGGAAGGTCGTCTGGCTCGAGTGGCCGGACGGCGACGACGCCCGGGCCTGCGGTTCCGCGGTCCGCGCCGACCACGCGCAGGCCGCCGGCGCGGCGGGGGTGCTGCTGACCTCGTCGGCCCCCGAGCCCGGCGGCGTCGGCATCGCGGGCAACGCCACCGTGCCGATGTTCCAGCTCGACGGGCCCTCGACCGCCGCCCTCCGCCCCGCCCTGCAGGCGGGCACGCTGCGCGTCCACCTCGACGGCCGGCTCGCCCAGTCCGCGTCCGTGCAGGTCCCGGGCATCGCCGACACGATCAGCGAGAGCTCGTCGCGCGGTGGGCGCGGTCCGGGCGTGAAGCCGGACGTCGCGGCCCCGGGCGAGTCGATCGTCTCCGCGGCGGTCGGCAGCGGGGCCGGGCGGGCGAGCAAGACCGGGACCTCGATGGCCAGCCCGTTCGTCGCCGGCGTCGCGGCGCTGGTGCGGGAGGCGCACCCGGAGTGGTCGCCGGCCGAGGTGAAGGCCGCGATCGTGACCACGGCCGCCGACGTCCGCGGCCCGGGCGGGGACCTGATGGCACCGATGCGGGTCGGGGTGGGCCGGGTGGACGCCCGCGCCGCGCAGGACCCGCCCGTCCTCGCCGCCGACGCGGAGGATCCCGGCAGTGTCGGCGTCGCCTTCGGGGTGGTCGAGGTCCCGGCGGGACGGACGGTCACGCTGACGAGAACGGTGCGCGTCAGCGGTGCGGGAACTCCGGTGACCCTGCGCTACGAGCCGATCACCACGATGCCCGGCGTGACGATCGCCGTCGAGCCCGCGCAGGTCGTCGGGCCCGCGACCGTCACCGTGCGGCTCACCGCGCAGGCCGATGCACTGCGCAAGACCCGCGACCCGACCATGACCGCGACCCAGGGCGGTCGGCCGCGCCAGTTCGTCGCCGACGCGTCCGGCCGGATCGTGCTCGTCGCGGGCGGGCGCGAGGTGCGGGTGCCGGTGACCTCCGCGCCCAAGCCCGTGTCGACCCTGGCCGCGACGCGCACGGGCGGCGAGGTCGTGCTCGCCGGCGCCGCCGTGGACCAGGGGAGCGGCGCGCAGGCCTACCGCTCGCGGGCCGGGGTGTTCCGGCTCCTCGCGACGAGCCCTCGGCTGCCGCGCTGCCGGTCCGGGCTGTCCGTCGGCTGCGTCGCCAACGACACCGGCCAGGGCGGCGACGTCCGGTGGGTCGGCGCGGCCCGCTCCGGGGACACCATCGGGATCGCGGTGTCGATGTGGGGCACCCTGCCGGACGTCGGCGCGACGACCGTGCCGACCGTCGGGTTCGACGTCGACGGGGACGGGTCCGTGGACCGCGCGGTCGGCCTGGTCGACCGGCCCGGCACGGACGTGCTCGTCGCGCAGGTCCTGGACCTGCGCACGGAGACCCCGGACGGGTACGCAGAGGTCGACGCGCAGCCGGTGAACGGGTTCGAGGGCGACACCGACACGAACGTCTTCGACACCGACACCTGGGTCCTGCCGGTGCGGCTGTCGGCGCTCGGCGTCGACCCCGCCGCCGCCTCGGCGCCGCTGCGCATGCAGGTCGTGGTCGAGGGCGACTACGGCCCGACCGACGTCGGCAACCCGGGTGCCGAGCCGACCGCACCAGTCGACACCGTGGACGTCCCGGAGTCCTGGGACCCGCTCGCCGAGCGGGGCACCGCCGAGCCGCTGCTGTGCCCCGCCGACCCGGGCACGCGCCTGCCCGCCCCGGCCGGCCCGCTGCTCGTCGTGCTCCCGCAGAACCCCACCGGGGCACACGCCACCACCCTCGACGGGCCCACCGCGGCCGCCGCCGGCGCCTCCGCCGGTGATCTCGTCACCGCCCCGCTCGCCCCTGCTGCTGCTCCATCCGGGTGAAGGGCGGCACCCGGGCCGGGACCCCGCCGTCGGCCGGGTCCGGCCGGAGGCGCACAATCTGACCCGCTCGGGGGTGTGTCGGGCCGGATCGGCGCGCCGGCTGGCACGACTTCACCGCCCCGGGTGACCCCGGTGGAGTGGAGGGTGCCCGGTCACCGCCGCTGCAGCGGGTAGCGTTCGATGGCCGCCCGATCGCACGCCGTGGTGGGGCGTATCGAGAGAGGACATTTCGCAGCATGCGCCTTGCGGTCATTCCCGGTGACGGCATCGGGCCGGAGGTCATCGACGAGGCCCTGAAGGTCTTGCACGAGGTCTCCCCGGACGTCCAGACCACCACCTACGACCTCGGCGCGGCCCGGTGGCACTCCACCGGCGAGCTGCTGCCCGAGTCGGTCCTCACCGAGCTGCAGCAGCACGACGCGATCCTCCTCGGCGCGGTCGGCGACCCGTCGGTGCCCAGCGGCATCCTCGAGCGCGGGCTGCTGCTGCGCCTGCGCTTCGAGCTCGACCACCACGTCAACCTGCGCCCGGCGCGGCTCTACCCGGGCGTCCGCGGCCCGCTGGCCGGCAACCCCGAGATCGACATGGTCGTCGTGCGCGAGGGCACCGAGGGCCCGTACGTCGGCACCGGCGGCCTGCTCCGCAAGGACACCCCGCACGAGGTCGCGACCGAGGTCAGCACCAACACCGCGTTCGGCATCGAGCGCGTGGTGCGGGACGCCTTCGCCCGCGCCGAGCGCCGCCCGCGCAAGCACCTCACCCTGGTCCACAAGACCAACGTGCTGACCTTCGCCGGCGCGCTGTGGTCGCGGATCGTGGAGGAGGTGTCGCTGGAGCACCCGGAGGTCTCGGTCGCCTACCAGCACGTCGACGCCACCACGATCCACATGGTCACCGACCCGAGCCGGTTCGACGTGATCGTCACCGACAACCTCTTCGGCGACATCCTCACCGACCTCGCGGCGGCCGTGACCGGCGGCATCGGCCTCGCGGCCAGCGGCAACCTCGACGCCAGCGGCCGGAACCCGAGCATGTTCGAGCCGGTGCACGGCTCGGCGCCGGACATCGCCGGCCAGGGCATCGCCGACCCGACCGCCGCGGTCCTGTCGGTCGCGCTGCTGCTCGACCACGTCGGCCAGCAGGACGCGGCGCGGCGCGTCGAGGCCGCCGTCGCGTTCGACCTGGCGACCCGGGACCACGGCGCCACCGGGCACACCCAGGCGATCGGCGACCGGCTCGCCGCGCTGGTGTCCAGCCGCACCGCGGAGCCCGCCTCCTCAGAGGCCTGAGCCCGACGACGACGGCCCGGCACCCCGCGACGGGTTGCCGGGCCGTCGCCGTTCTCGCCACGAGGTTATGGAAGGTTTGCCTAACTTCCGGTAGAAACGGCGCGTGCGTTCCCGCCTCGTTCCCCTGCTCGCCGCCGGCCTCGCGGCACTCGCCCTGCTCGCCGGCTGTTCCTCGGCCCCGACCGACCAGGCCGCACCGGCCTCCGCCGCGCCCGGCGCCGCCCACCCGGTGACCATCGAGCACAAGTTCGGCAGCACCACGATCCCGGCCGCGCCGCAGCGCGTGGTGTCGCTCGGCTACACCGAGCAGGACGCGATCCTGGCCTTCGGTGTCGTCCCGGTCGGCGTGCGCTACGCCTTCGGCCCGCAGGACGACGTCTTCTTCCCCTGGGCGGACGCGGCCGCGGGCGCGGCGAAGCCGACGATCCTGCCGCGGGAGGAGGTCGATCCCGAGGCCGTGGCCGCGCTGAAGCCGGACCTGATCATGGCCGTGACGGCCGGGCTGGACCAGAACCAGTACGACGTGCTGAGCCGGATCGCGCCGGTCGTCGTGCCGCCGAAGGAGTTCCAGGACTTCGGGGTGCCGTGGCAGGACCAGACGCGCCTCACCGGGCGGGCGCTCGGGCAGAGCGACCGGGCCGACGAACTCGTCGCGCAGGTCGAGGCGAAGTTCGCCCAGGTCAAGGCCGCGAACCCGGACCTGGTGGGCAGGTCGCTCGTGCTCTCCGGGCCCTCCTACGACGGCCGCTATCCCTTCCACGCGAGCGCCGACACCCGCACCCGGTTCTTCGGCGAGCTCGGCATGGTGGTCCCGCCGGAGCTCGACGCGATCGCGGGCGACCAGTTCTACGGGTACCTCAGCCGCGAGCAGGCCGGGATGCTGAACGAGGACGTCCTGGTGTTCCAGGCGGGGTCGGAGCAGGAGAAGGCCGCGATCGCGGCCGACCCGATCCTCCGGACGGTGCCGGCGGTCGCGCAGGGCCGCTCGCTGTTCGTGGAGGGCGCCGACTACGACGCGCTGCAGTTCGCCAGCGCGCTGTCGCTGCCCTACCTGCTCGACTCCTTCGTGCCGAAGCTGACCGCAGCCGCGAAGGCCTGACCCCCGACTCGAGGACGGCCCGGCACCTGCGGTGGGGTGCCGGGCCGTCGTCGGGTCAGGGGATCAGACGACCTTCTGCTCCTCGCCGACCAGGATCGTGACGCCGGCCTGCGCGAAGTTGCCGAGGTCGTCGTTGGCGGCCTTGCCCTCCGGGCCTCCCATCGCCGCCTGCATCGCCTCCGCCGACGGCCAGGTCAGGGTGGCGACGAGGTGGTACTGCGGGGCGGAGCCGTCGGGACCGGGGCCCGGCCGGACGATCGTGTAGGACTGCAGGTCCGGCATCTTCGAGGCGAGCGGGGCGTGCACCTCGTCGTAGTGCTTGTCGAAGGCCGCGGGGTCTGCGGGCGGGTTGTACAGGACGGTCAGGGAGATCGACACGAACTGTCCTCCGGTTCGTACGGGTCGCGGACACCGGCGTCCGCGACGTCGTCCCCCATCTTCGATGCGGCTGCTTCACGACAACAGGGGCTCCCACGATCTGGGACGCCTGTGTGACATCGCGGGACGCGCGGGGCAGACTGCCTGCGTGCGCCTCACCAGCGTGATCATTATCTGCTAGCGCGTCGGCAGCTCACCGGAGCCGACGCGCAGACCTCTCGCATCCCGCGGGGGGTCTTTTTTGTTGCCCGCCCCAGCCCCCACCCCACCACACGGAGAACCCGGATGTCCCGCACCACGCCCGCCGGCACGCCCCTCGGCGACGCCTTCCACGTCTACGACACCACGCTGCGGGACGGGGCCCAGCGCGAGGGCATCTCGTACTCGGTCGCCGACAAGCTCGCCGTCGCCCGGCACCTCGACGCGCTCGGCGTCGGGTTCGTCGAGGGCGGGTGGCCCGGGGCGCTGCCCAAGGACACCGAGTTCTTCGCCCGCGCCGCGGCCGGGGAGCTGCAGCTGCGCCACGCCGTGCTCGTCGCGTTCGGCTCGACGCGCAAGGCCGGGGTCCGGGCCGAGGCGGACCCGCAGGTCCGCGCGCTGCTCGACTCGCAGGCACCCGTCGTCACCCTGGTGGCGAAGTCGGACCGCCGGCACGTCGAGCGGGCGCTGCGCACGGACGTCGCCGAGAACTGCGCCATGGTGGCCGACACCGTGGCCTTCCTGCGGGGCGAGGGCCGCCGGGTGTTCGTCGACGCCGAGCACTTCTTCGACGGCTACCGGTTCGACCCGGACACCTCGCTGCGGGTGCTCGACGCGGCCATGACCGCGGGCGCCGACGTCGCCGTGCTGTGCGACACCAACGGCGGGATGCTCCCGCTCGGGCTCGCCGAGGTGGTGCGGGAGGTGGCCGAGCGCACCGGCTTCCGGCTCGGCATCCACTGCCAGGACGACACGGGCTGCGCCGTCGCCAACTCCGTCGCCGCGGTGCAGGCCGGGGCGACGCACGTGCAGTGCACGGCCAACGGCTACGGCGAGCGGACGGGCAACGCCGACCTGTTCGCCGTCGTCGGGAACCTGGCGACGAAGCTGGACATGCCGGTGCTGCCGTCCGGTGGCCTCGCCGACCTGACCCGGACCTCGCACGCCCTGGCCGAGATCGCCAACCTCGCGCCGGACACCCATCAGCCCTACGTCGGGGCGTCGGCCTTCGCGCACAAGGCGGGACTGCACGCCAGCGCCATCAAGGTCGACCCGGAGCTCTACAACCACATGGACCCCGCCGAGGTCGGCAACACGCAGCGGGTGCTGGTGACCGAGATGGCCGGGCGCGCGTCCGTCGAGCTCAAGGGCGCCGAGCTGGGGCTGGACATGGCGGGCAGCCCCGAGGCCGTGTCGGCCGTCGTCGGCACGGTGAAGGAGCGGGAGGCGCAGGGCTGGTCCTTCGAGGCCGCCGACGCCTCGCTCGAGCTCCTCATGCGCGGGGCGCTGGGGGAGGAGTCGCCGGTGCCGTTCGCGCTCGAGTCCTACCGCGTGATCATCGAGAAGCGCGCGGGCGCCGACGCGGTCGCCGAGGCCACGGTGAAGCTGCTGGTCGCGGGCGAGCGCCGGATCGCCACGCGGGAGGGCAACGGGCCGGTGCACGCCCTCGACGCCGCCCTGCGCGCCGCGCTGGAGCCCTCCTGCCCGTGGCTGGCCGACATCGAGCTGTCGGACTACAAGGTCCGGATCCTGACGCCCGGCGGATCGGCCGGCACGCACGCCGTCACACGGGTGCTGGTGGGGACGAGCGACCACCACGGGGAGTGGACGACGGTCGGTGTGCACTCCAACGTCGTCGAGGCGAGCTGGCTGGCGCTGGTCGACGCACTGGCCTTCGCCGCCCTCCGCACCCGCACCCCCGTGGCGGTCTGAGCGCTCGCCGCCTGATCGCTCACCCCTGCGGTGATCACCACTTGTGGACGCGGAGGGTCGGAAGTCGACCGTCTCCGTCCACGACCGATGATCTTGCCGAGGGACGCGGAGCCGCGGAGAGGGCGTCCCCTCCCGCGGATCCGCGAGCAGTGCTGAGGAGTGCTCCTACACCGCGGCAGGCTCCGCCACCGAGGCCTGTGGCCGCCGGGCCCACTCGGGGGCGTGTTCGGGCAGCAGGCCGAGCCCGAACAGCCGCGCCGGTACGAGCTGCAGCTTCGGGTGGCGCCGGACGAACCGCACCACCCGCGGCAGCTCGGTCGCGGCCGGGATCGGCGCGTCGGGGTCGACGACGTCGAGCGCCGCGCCCAGGATCACCCGGTGCAGTCCGCGCTGGACCGCCTGGATCACCGCCGCCGGCAGCCACCGGCGGGCCTGCACCGCGGCCAACCGCGCCGGCGACGCCGGACCCGAGCGCAGGGCCGGGCCGACGATCCGGGCCGCGGCGACGGCGTCGGCCACCGCGAGGTTGATGCCGACCCCGCCGACCGGGGACATGGCGTGCGCGGCGTCCCCGATGAGCAGCAGCCCGGGCTTCGACCAGCGGCGCAGCCGGTCGAGCCGGACGTCGAGCAGCGAGACGTCGTCCCAGCTCCGTAGCGCACCGACGCGGTCGGTGGTCCACGGGATGAGCCGCGACATCCGGGTCCGCAGGGTGTCGATGCCCTTCGCGCGCAGCTCCGCGTCGCCGCCCTTGCGGATCAGGTACCCGCACTGCCAGTAGTCGCCGCGGTCGATCATCACCGCGAAGTGTCCTCGGGTGAACCGCCCGACGCCGCCCGCGGTGTCGCCCTCGAGGCGGGGCAGGCGGAACCACTCGACGTCGAGCGGCACGCCGAACGCCCGGCTCCGCAACCCGGACGCCGCCCGCACGGTCGAGCTCCGGCCGTCGCAGCCGATCGTGAGCGTGGCCTGCAGCGTGTGCTCGGCGCCGGTGGTCCGGTCCCGCCAGCGCACGCCGGTGACCCGGCCGTCCTCGGTGAGCAGGCCGGTGACCTCGGCGTTGCGCACCAGCGTGAAGGTCGGCTCCTCCGCGCCGGCCGTCGCGAGCAGGTCCAGGAAGTCCCACTGCGGCGCGAGCGCGATGTACGGCCGCGGGTGGCGCAGCAGCGAGAAGTTCCCGATCTGCACGGCGCCGCCGTCGAGCATCGCCGTGATGCTGTCGACCCGGCGGTGCGGCATCGCGTCGAACCGCGCGCCGAGGCCCAGCTCGTCGAGCAGTTCGAGGGTCGAGGGATGAACCGTGTCGCCGCGGAAGTCCCGCAGGAAGTCCGCGTGCTTCTCCAGCACGGTGACCTCGACGCCCGCCCGGGCCAGCAACAGCCCGAGGACCATCCCTGCGGGACCGCCACCGACGACGCAGGCGGTGGTGCGGTCGTTATTCATCATGCGTTGAAATGTACTCGCGATCGGGCCTGCGCGCCAGGGATACGCTGGCGCCACCATGAGTACAGTTCGCGTCCGCTTCTGCCCGTCGCCCACCGGGACCCCGCACGTGGGGCTCATCCGCACCGCCCTGTTCAACTGGGCGCACGCCCGCCACCACGAGGGCGTGTTCGTGTTCCGGATCGAGGACACGGACGCCCAGCGCGACAGTATCGAGTCGTACGAGGCGATCCTCGACGCCCTGCGCTGGCTCGGCCTCGACTGGGACGAGGGCCCCGAGAAGGGGGGCCCGCACGGCCCGTACCGGCAGAGCGAGCGCCGCGACCTCTACCGGGACGCCCTCGGCCGGCTCGTCCAGGCCGGGGAGGTCTACGAGTCGTACTCCACCGCGGAGGAGATCGAGGCGCGGCACCGCGCGGCCGGCCGCGACCCCAAGCTCGGCTACGACAACGCCGACCGCGACCTCACCGAGGAGCAGAAGCAGGCCTTCCGCGTCGAGGGCCGCAAGCCGGTCTTCCGGCTGCGGATGCCGGACCGCGACATCACCTTCACGGACCTGATCCGCGGGGAGATCACGTTCAAGCACGGCCAGGTGCCGGACTTCGTGCTGGCCCGTGGGGACGGCACCCCGCTCTACCCCCTCACCAACCCGCTCGACGACGCCCTCATGGACATCACGCACGTCCTACGCGGCGAGGATCTCCTCTCGTCCACCCCGCGGCAGATCGCGCTGCTGGAGGCGCTGCAGCGCGTCGGCATCGGCAACGGCCCGTTCCAGTACGCGCACCTGCCGCTGGTGACCGGCGAGGGCAACCGCAAGCTGTCGAAGCGCGACCCCGAGTCGAACCTCTTCCACTACCGCGACCGCGGCTTCGTCCCGGAGGGCCTGCTCAACTACCTCGCCCTGCTCGGCTGGTCGATCGCCGACGACCGGGACGTCTTCTCCCTCGACGAGATGGTCGCCGCCTTCGACGTCTCGCGGGTGTCGTCCAACACCGCCCGCTTCGACCTCAAGAAGGCCGAGGCGATCAACGCCGCACACCTGCGGGCACTCGAACCGGCCGACTTCGCCCGGCGCCTGGTGCCCTACCTGGCGGCCCAGGGCGTCGCGGTCTCCGCGGACGACCCGGTCCTCGCCGCCGCCGCGCCGCTGGTGCAGGAGCGCAGCCAGGTGCTCTCCGACGCCGCGCGGATGCTCAGGTTCCTCTTCGTGCCCGAGGAGGACTTCGAGCTCGACCCGGACGCCGCGGCCAAGACCCTGGGCGCCGACGCCGAGCCCGTGCTCACGGCCGCCGTGAAGGGCCTCGAGCAGGTCGAGGAGTGGACCACGACGGCCATCGAGGAGTCGCTCAAGGCCTCGCTGGTCGACGGGCTGGGCCTCAAGCCGCGGAAGGCCTTCGGTCCGGTGCGTGTCGCGATCAGCGGCCGGACCGTGTCGCCGCCCCTCTACGAGTCCATGGAGCTGCTCGGACGCGACCGCTCCCTGCGCAGACTGGGGGGTGCCGTGCAGGCCTCGGGAGGCGTGGTCTAGAGTCTTCTCTGCAAGGGACGCGGACACCGGAACTGCTCCGGCAGCCCGCCGGTGAGCGTGTCTCCTTGGGGTATGGTGTAATTGGCAGCACGACTGATTCTGGTTCAGTTAGTCTAGGTTCGAGTCCTGGTACCCCAGCGGAAACACTCCCGTTTCCTTCGGTTGTACGGCCAGCCGCGGCCCCGTCGTCTAGCGGCCTAGGACGCCGCCCTCTCAAGGCGGTAGCGCGGGTTCAAATCCCGTCGGGGCTACTCGAAGGTTCGCATCCCGGTGCGCCGGGATGGGCATCTTCGCAGGTGAGAAGCGTATATGTGTGTTGTCCCAGGGCCCCGTCGTCTAGCGGCCTAGGACGCCGCCCTCTCAAGGCGGTAGCGCGGGTTCAAATCCCGTCGGGGCTACTCGATGATCCCCATCCCGTTCCGCGGGGTGGGGATCGTCGCATTTCCGGGCATTTCGCGAATGGCTCGACGGTCGGCCCGCGAATGGTCGGACTGCGGGTTCTTCCGGTGAGCGGGAACGCAGTGGTGGGCACGTCTTGGGGCGGACGGATCGGGTCGTGAGATGAGCGCCACGGTTCCCGAGGTGGCGTCGAAGAGCAGTGGTGCTCATCTCAGTGCTTTGTCGGCTCGAGACGACCCTCGGGCACGGGGCGGTGGTATTCCTCTCGACGGTTCGACGAGGGTGCCGCGGCTCGGACAGCTGACCGGCCGGGCTCTGGCCGAGCCCTGCCGGTGCCCGGCTGTCGATGATCCGCACTGCTGTGCAGCGCGGGCTGTGCGAGGTACCGCTACTGCACGCAGCCGCCGATCAGTGTCCTGGACACCCGGGGGACGGCGGTGCGAGATGAACATCAGGGCTGTCCCAGGCGCCGGGAACAGCCCTCATGTTCATCTCGACCAGGCGCTGGCGATCAGCACGTGACGAGAACGGCCTGCAGCGCCCCCGTCGCGTTGGCGCAGGGCGCTCAGTCGCAGCGCAGCAGACGTAGCAACGCGCTACGGCTAAGGCGGCGGCTGCTGGCCGGACGGCGGCGGCGGTACCACCACCGTGGTGGTCGTCGTCGGAGGCGGCGCAACAGTCGTGGTGGTCGTCGGCTGTGGCTGTGTGGTCGTGGTCGTCGGCTGAGTGCTCGTGGTGACCACGGGCGGCGGCGGATCAACCGGTCGCGGGTTCGGAGCCGGCGCCTGCGTGCGCGGCGCCGGGGCCGCCGGGTTGCCGCCCGCCTCCGGCGGCGGCGCCGGCTCGTCCGACGGCGGGGCGAGGGTGGCGGTGGGGGCGGGCGATGCAGGGTCGGGGGTGGGGACCGGCGCGAGCACGCTGTTGTCGATCCGGGAGTTGGCGTTGCCCACCGAGCTGCTGTCCGGCCACAGTGCCACCCCCGCGACCAGCGCGACCGCGGCGACCAGACCGCCCGCGCCGATCATGATGAAGGGGGAGCGGCCCTTCCTCGCCGGGGTGTCGTCGTACTCGGCGTAGGAGTCGAAGAGCCCCCCGCCGACCGCGGGACGGGCCGGCGGCCCGTCGAAGCGGGTGGCACCGGCGCTGGTGGGCAACGCCTCGGTGACCGCCTCGGAGTCGGGGCCGGAGTACAGGCCGTAGGCGGGGGCGGTGTACGGGTCCCCGCCGCCCTGCACCGGCGGACCGGGCTGCCCGGGCTGACCCGGCTGCCCGGCCCACATCTCCGTGGCGCCCGGCGCCCACTGTCCCGTCGCACCCGGTGCCGGCCAGGCCCCGGTCCCCGCGAGCTGGGTCGGCGGACCGCCGTCCGCCCCGATCGCGCCCTGGACGCCGGTGAAGGCTGCGCCGGCCGCGAGCGCGCCACCCACCGCCGGGTGCGCGCCGGTGGCGCCCAGGAGCGCCTGCGGGAGAAAGGCCAGCACCGCGCCCTTGGCGATCGCGTTCTTCGGGTCCGTGTCCACCGCGACCGGCCGCCCGAGCTGTTCGGAGACCAGCTGCGCCACGAGCGGGATCCGCGAGGACCCGCCCACCAGCAGCACCACGCTGAGCCGCTCCGGGTCGGTGCCGGCGGACTCGACGGCCCGGCGCAGCGCGTCGACCGTCTCGGCGATCGAGGGCCGGATGGCCTCCTCGAACTCGCTGCGGTGCAGCCGCACCGACCCGCGGTAGGCCGGCATGAGCACCGGGATGGTGACCTCGGTGTCCGCGGAGAGCGCCTCCTTGGCCTCGGTGCACTCGCGGCGCAGCCGGGCGACGGCGGCCAGCACGGCCGGGTCGGTCTCGTCGATGCCGGCGAACGCCTCGGGCGCGCCCTCGGCGACGTGGTCGAACACCACCTGGTCGAAGTCGACGCCGCCCAGGTGCTCCAGGCCCTCGGGCCGCCCGAGCAGGCCGAACCCGCCGTCCTTGCGCACCACGGCGGCGTCGAACGTGCCGCCGCCGAGGTCGTAGACGGCGATCGTGGACCCGGTGGGGACCCGCTCGCCGGCCGCGTAGTGCAGCGCGGCGGCCTGCGGTTCGGCCAGGAAGGTCACGGTGAGGCCCTGCGCGTGCGCGGCGGCCGCCATGAGGTCCCGCTTGTGGCTGCCCCAGGAGGCGGGGTGCGTGACAGCGATCCGGTCGGCCGGCCCGCCCTCCTGCATCGCGACCTTGTCGACCACCCAGCGCAGCAGCCGGGCACAGAGCTCCTCGGCGGCCCAGGCGCGGCCGCCGACCACGATCGGGGTCGGGTCGCCCACGCGCCGCTTGAACTCGCGGACCACGCGGTCGGGGTCGGTCACCGCGCGGCGCTCGGCGGCCTCGCCGACGAGCACCTCGCCGTCGGGGCCCAGGAAGAGCACGGAGGGGACGTCGGTGGAGCGGTCGCCGAGCGACACCATCTCGGGCGACCCGGGCCGGTCGGCGCGCGAGACCGCCGCGGCGGTCCTCGTCGTGCCCACGTCGACACCGAGCAGGTAGGTCATCGTCACCGTCTTCGGTCGGTCCTCGGCGCCGACGTGCTGGGGAGCGGGGCGCCCGTCCACTCTGTCCATCGACGGAGTGGGAGATCACGTTAGCGTCACGGACCGCCCGATTCGGGCACGGGGCACCGGCCCTGCGCCACGCGGTGTCACCGGATCTACAGACGGTGCTGCAGGGCCTCCGCCGCCGCCAGCAGATCGGCCGCCCACCGCACGCCCGGCCGCCTGCCGATCCGCTCGACCGGCCCGGAGACCGACACGGCCGCCACGACCTGGCCCTGCGCGTCCCGCACCGGCGCCGAGACACTGGCCACGCCGGACTCCCGCTCGGCGACGCTCTGCGCCCAGCCCCGTCGCCGGACGTCGACCAGCACCCGTTCGGTGAAGGTGGCGGTGGCGAGCACGGCCCGCTGCGTGGCGGGATCGGCCCAGGCCGCGAGGACCTTCGCCCCGGACCCGGCGTTCATCGGTAGCCGCGTGCCGACGGGCACGGTGTCCCGCAGTCCGGACGCGGGCTCGGCCGCCGCGATGCAGACCCGGTGCATCCCGTCACGCCGGTAGAGCTGGACGCTCTCCCCGGTGATGTCGCGCAGCCGCGGCAGCACCGCACCCGCGGCCTCGAGCAGCGGGTCCGAGTGGCCGCCGGCCAGCTCGGCGAGGGTGGGGCCGGGCCGCCAGCGGCCGTCGGACCCCCGCTGCAGCAGGCCGTGCACCTCCAGTCCGACGGCCAGCCGGTGCGCGGTGGCGCGGGGCAGGCCGGTGGCCTCGCAGAGCTCGGAGAGCCCCATGGGCTCGTCCGCCGCCGCACGTAACACCCCCACGGCCTTGTCGAGCACGCCGATGCCGCTAGACTGTCTCACGTCTCGATATTAACTTCCCACGATCTGGGACACCACCACCGGGACGCACAGTTCAACGCGAAGGAGGCGGCAGCGGTGGGACGCACGCTGGCCGAGAAGGTCTGGGACCAGCACCTGGTCCGCAAGGGCGCTGTCAACGGCGCCGGGCAGGAGCCCGACCTGCTCTACATCGACCTGCACCTCGTGCACGAGGTGACGAGCCCGCAGGCGTTCGACGGGCTGCGGCTCGCCGGCCGGAAGGTCCGCCGCCCCGACCTCACCCTCGCCACCGAGGACCACAACGTCCCCACGCTCGACGTCCTGGCCCCGATCGCCGACCCCGTCTCGCGCACGCAGGTGGAGACCCTGCGGCGCAACTGCGAGGAGTTCGGCGTCCGGCTCTACCCGATGAACCACACCGAGCAGGGCATCGTGCACGTCGTCGGGCCGCAGCTGGGGCTGACCCAGCCGGGCACCACGGTCGTCTGCGGCGACTCGCACACCTCGACCCACGGCGCGTTCGGCGCGATGGCCTTCGGCATCGGCACCTCCGAGGTGGAGCACGTGCTGGCCACCCAGACGCTGCCGCTCAAACCGTTCAAGACCATGGCGATCAACGTCCACTCGGAGGACGGCCGGCTGCGCCCGGGCGTCACGAGCAAGGACGTCGTGCTGGCGATCATCGCGCAGATCGGCACCGGCGGTGGGCAGGGCTACGTGCTGGAGTACCGCGGCAACGTCATCGACAACCTGTCGATGGAAGCCCGGATGACGATCTGCAACATGTCCATCGAGGCCGGCGCCCGCGCGGGCATGATCGCCCCGGACGAGACCACCTTCGCCTACCTGAAGGGCCGCGACCACGCGCCGAAGGGCGAGCAGTGGGACGAGGCGGTCGAGGCCTGGCGCGAGCTGCGCACGGACCCGGACGCGGTGTTCGACGCCGAGGTGGACATCGACGCGGACGCGCTGACCCCGTTCGTCACCTGGGGCACCAACCCCGGCCAGGGGCTCCCGCTGGGCGAGAGCGTGCCGGACCCCGAGGCCATCGTCGACGAGAACGAGCGGGTCGCCGCGGAGAAGGCGCTGGCCTACATGGGCCTGGAGGCGGGCCAGCCGCTGCGCTCGATCAAGGTCGACACCGTGTTCGTCGGTTCCTGCACCAACGGGCGGATCGAGGACCTGCGGGCCGCCGCGGAGATCCTCGACGGCCGGCAGATCGCGAAGGGTGTGCGGATGCTGGTCGTGCCCGGCTCGATGCGGGTGCGGTTCCAGGCCGAGGAGGAGGGCCTGGACAAGGTCTTCACCGCCGCCGGCGCCGAGTGGCGCTCCGCGGGTTGCTCGATGTGCCTGGGCATGAACCCCGACCAGCTGGCTCCGGGGGAGCGCAGCGCGTCGACCTCCAACCGCAACTTCGAGGGCCGCCAGGGCAAGGGCGGCCGCACCCACCTGGTCTCCCCGCTGGTCGCCGCGGCGACCGCGGTGCGCGGGACCCTGTCGAGCCCGGAGGACCTGAGCTGATGGAGAAGTTCACCACCCACACCGGCATCGGCGTCCCGCTGCGCCGCTCCAACGTGGACACCGACCAGATCATCCCGGCGGTCTACCTCAAGCGCGTGACGCGCACCGGGTTCGAGGACGGGCTGTTCTCGGCCTGGCGGACGGACGGGTCGTTCATCCTCAACCAGGAGCCGTTCAGCCGCGGTTCGGTGCTGGTCGCGGGCCCGGACTTCGGCACCGGCTCCTCGCGTGAGCACGCCGTCTGGGCGTTGATGGACTACGGCTTCCGCGTGGTGATCTCGGCGCGGTTCGCCGACATCTTCCGCGGCAACTCGGCCAAGGCCGGCCTCGTCGCCGCCCAGGTCGAGCAGCCGGACGTCGAGCTGCTGTGGAAGCTGCTGGAGAACGAGCCGGGCACCGAGGTGACCGTCGACCTGCAGGAGAAGACGGTGCAGGCCAAGGACCTGACCGTGCCCTTCCAGATCGACGACTACATCCGCTGGCGCCTGCTCGAGGGGCTCGACGACATCGGGCTGACCCTGCGCCACGAGGAGGCCATCGACGCCTTCGAGCGCTCCCGGCCCGCGCACAAGCCGGTCACCACGGCCTGAGCGCGACCCCGACGGACGACCGCCGTCGGCACTGCGCGTGACCACAGTGGTCACGCAGGGTGCCGACGGCGGTTTTTCCTTGTGCGCCAACGGCTCTTCGGCCCTCCGCCCCTTGGCGAACGGAGGAGGAGGCTCTACCGTGCGGGGCCATGAACAAGACCCAGCTGGTGGACGCGCTGGCGGCGCGCCTCGGTGACCGGCGCACCGCGGCGTCCGCAGTGGACGGAGTCCTGGACATCATCGTGGACACGGTCGGCTCCGGCGGGTCGGTGACCCTCACCGGCTTCGGGGTGTTCGAGGCGCGGGCGCGCGCCGCACGCGTGGCCCGCAACCCGCGGACCGGGGAGACGGTCCCGGTGCCGCCGACGACCGTGCCGTCCTTCCGCCCGGGCACCGCCTTCCGCACCACGGTGGCGGGCAACGACGGTGCCGCCGCCACGGCGAAGCGGGCCCCGGCCCGCACGCCGCGTCCGGCCACGGCCCGGACGTCGGGCTCCTTCGTCGCGGAGGAGGTCGTCGAGGCCCCGGCGCCGAAGAAGACGGCCCGCTCCACGGCCGCCAAGACGACCGCCGCCAAGGCCAGGGCGACCGAGAAGGCGACGGAGAAGGCGCCCGAGAAGGCGACCGCCAAGCCGGCCGCGAAGAAGTCGGCCAAGGAACCGATCGCCAAGGTCGTCAAGGACAAGCCCGCCAAGAAGGCCAAGGCGAAGAAGTAGCCGCCTCGCGCAGCGCGCTACGGCTCCATGGCGCGGGCCGCTATGTGGGGCTGGGGTAGTAGTCGGCGGTGCGGAGGGCGCCCGTGCCGTCCGTCGTCAGCACCCACGTGCTGCCCTTGCGGGAGGGCACGGGGGTCTTCTCCGGGTCCGGCACGCCCGTGACGTCGGCGGCGCTCTCGTCGAGCAGGTTCTCGACGACGTCCGGGATCACCCCGCCCTGGCTGCACAGCACCGTGACGCCGGGCAGGGCGAGCAGCTCGCGGAAGCGGGCGAGACCGGCGGCCGGGTCCACCCAGTAGCCCTCCTCGCCGAGCAGCGGCTCGCGCTCGATCTTCAGGCCGCGCGCGGTGCCGTACGGGGCGATCGTGTCCACGCAGCGCACCGGCGGCGCCGAGTGGAGGCGTTCCGGGGCGAAGCCGGCGAGGAACTCCGTCATGTGCTCGGCCTGGGTGCGGCCGACCCCGGAGAGCGGGCGCAGGTCGTCGTCGTCGTCCCAGTCCTTGCGGCTGCCGGCCTTGGCGTGCCGGACCAGGAGCAGCACGGTCGCCGGGGGCGTGAACCGCCGGAGGATCTCGACGTCGTGGGCGTAGCTCAGCCGCTCGACGGCCTCGGCGGGCGGGACCCAGACCAGCTCGTCGATCTCGGTGTTCGGGCCGAAGTCCGGCACCTCCAGGGCCTCGGCCGCCCAGTACCGCACGAGCTTGCTGCCCTCGGGGACGAGGTAGCGGACGTCGCCGAGCCGGGCGCCCAGCCGGGCCCGCACCCCCGTCTCCTCCCAGGTCTCGCGCAGCGCGCAGGAGGCGAGGGTCTCGCCGTTGTCGAGCTTGCCCTTGGGCAGGCCCCAGTCGTCGTACTTCGGCCGGTGCACGAGCGCCACCTGCGGACCCCCGTTGGTGGCGCGCCACAGGACCGTCCCCCCGGCGAGCACGTCGGCCCCGAGCGCGGCGTAGAGGTCAGACATCCGCGCCGCCGGCCCTCACTCGTCGACCTGGGACCGCGACGCGTGCGCGATCATCAGCTCCGCCTGGTGGTCGCGCACCTTCTCCAGTTCCGTGCCCTTCGGTGGCGAGGGCTCCCACCCGCCGTCGCCCTCCAGCGTCCAGCAGCGCGTGGCGGGGTCGAGGCAGGAATCGAAGACCCCGCCCAGCTGCGCGGCGAGCTTCGGGTCCGCCACCCGCAGCAGCACCTCGACGCGGCGGTCGAGGTTGCGGTGCATCATGTCGGCGCTGCCGAGCCAGTACTCGTCGGCCGCCCCGAAGTGGAAGATCCGCGAGTGCTCCAGGAAGCGCCCGAGGATCGAGCGGACCTGGATGTTCTCCGACAGCCCCGGCACGCCCGGGCGGATCGCGCAGATCCCGCGGACCACGATGTCGACCGGCACGCCGGCCTGCGAGGCCCGGTACAGCGCGTCGATCACCTGCTCGTCGACCAGCGAGTTGACCTTGATCCGGACCCGGGCCGACGTGTCGCCGGCCCGGTGCGCCTCGAGCTCGTCCTCGATGCGCCGGACGATCCCGCGCCGGACGCCGTAGGGCGCCACGAGCAGGCTGCGGTACGAGGTCTGTCGCGAGTAGCCGGTGAGCGAGTTGAACAGGTCCGTGAGGTCGGCGCCGATCGTCGGGTCGGCGGTGAGCACGCCGATGTCCTCGTAGAGCCGCGCGGTCTTGGGGTTGTAGTTGCCGGTGCCGATGTGGCAGTAGCGGCGGATGGTCGAGCCCTCCTGGCGTACGACCAGCGAGGTCTTGCAGTGCGTCTTCAGGCCGACGAGCCCGTAGACGACGTGCACGCCGGACTTCTCCAGCTCGCGCGCCCAGCGGATGTTGGCCTGCTCGTCGAACCGCGCCTTGATCTCGACCAGGGCCACGACCTGCTTGCCCGCGGCCGCCGCGTCGATCAGGGCGTCGACGATCGGGGAGTCGCCGGACGTCCGGTACAGCGTCTGCTTGATGGCCAACACGTTCGGGTCCGCCGCCGCCTGCTCGACGAAGCGCTGCACGCTCGTCGAGAAGGAGTCGTACGGGTGGTGGACCAGCACGTCCCCGTCCCGGAGGGTGGCGAAGATGCTGCGCGGGGTCTCCCGCTCCCCGAACGCCGGGTGCGTGGCGGGGCGGAAGGGCTCGTCCTTCAGGTCGGGCCGGTCCGTGCCGTAGACCTCCCACAGGCAGGTGAGGTCGAGCAGCCCGGGCACGGTGACGACGTCGCCCGGGTCCACGTCCAGCTCGCGCAGCAGCAGCTCCAGCACGTGCTCGGACATGGTGTCGACGACCTCGAGCCGCACGGGCGGGCCGAAGCGGCGGCGGGCGAGCTCGCGCTCCAGGGCCTGGAGCAGGTCCTCGTCCCGGTCCTCCTCGACCTCGAGGTCGGCGTTGCGGGTCACGCGGAAGGCGTGCACCTCGGCGACCTCGAGGCCCGGGAACAGCTCGCCGAGGTGGGCGGCGATGAGGTCCTCGATCGGCAGGAACGTGACGTCCCGGCCGGGCTTGCCCTCGTCGTCCTGCACCCGGACCAGGCGCGGGACGTTGTTGGGCACCTTGACCCGGGCGAAGCGCTCGGTGCGACTGTCGGTGTCCCGGACCGTGACCGCCAGGTTGAGCGACAGGCCCGAGATGTACGGGAAGGGGTGCGCGGGGTCCACGGCCAGCGGCGTGAGCACCGGGAAGACCTGCGCGGCGAAGTAGTCCGACAGGCGCAGGCGCTGCGCGTCGGACAGGTCGCTCCAGCGGCGGATGTGGATGCCGTTCTGGTCGAGCTCGGGGCGGACCTCGTCGAGGAACACGCGCGCGTGCGCCTCGGAGATCGCCTGGCTGCGCTCGGCGATCCGGGCCAGCTGCTCGCGCGGGGACAGGCCGTCGGCGCTGCGCACGGCCAGACCGGTCTCGTCCCGACGCTTCAGCCCGGCGACCCGGACCATGTAGAACTCGTCGAGGTTGCTGGCGAAGATCGCGAGGAACTTGGCCCGCTCCAGCAGCGGCTGGCTGGTGTCCTCGGCCAGCGCGAGCACCCGGGCGTTGAAGTCCAGCCAGGAGAGCTCGCGGTTGAGGTAGCGGTCGTCCGGCAGTCCGCTCGGCGCGGCGAGGGTGGTCGGCGCGGGCGGGCCGATCGGGGCGGCGCCGCTGCCGTTGGGCGCGGCGGTGGTCGGGGCGGTGGCGGTGCTCGCGCTCGTGGGCACCGGCGCCGGGCCGGGCGCGGCGGTCTCGACGCGGCTCCCGGTCTGCGAGGCGCGCACCGGCGTGGCCCGCCGCCGCGGGGCCGGCTTCTTCGCGCTCGTCCGGCGGCGGCCGTTGCTCCCGGCGGGTCCGGTCTCGGTGTTCTCGGGGCCCGTGCTCACCGGCGGGATTCTTCCGCACGCACCGGCCGTGCGACCCGTCGGAGCGACCGACATCCGGGTGAACTCTCGGTCACGGGCGGGTCACGAGTGGCGGTTGACCTGCGGAGGCGGGGTGGGTTGTGCCGGAGATCGCAGGCTTGGCGCGGGCCTCACGCCCGGCCCGGCAGGCTGAACCGGTGCTCGCCTCCCTGGTGCTGGTCGCCCTCGTCGTGCTCGCCGCCGTCAGCGGGGAGACCGGCCTCGGCGGGGCGGTCGCGCTCGCCGCCGTCGCGCTGCTCTGGTTCCTCGTCAACGGGCGGATGGAGGGGCCGGTCCTCCTCGTCGTCGCCCCCACCCACGGGCTCACCGGCGGCGATCTCGCCGGGATCGCCGCGCTGGTCGTCGCGGGCCGGCGCGCGTTCGTCGTCCTGCGCCGGCGGCGGGCCTGAGGGCGTCGAGCGCTCCAGGAACCGCAGCAGCTCCACGGGGAAGGGCAGGACCAGGGTGGAGTTCTTCTCCGCCGCCACCTCGACGACGGTCTGCAGCAGCCGCAGCTGGAGGGCGGCCGGGTGGGAGGTCATCACCTCGGCCGCCTTGGCGAGCTGCTGCGACGCCTGCAGCTCGCCGTCGGCCGTGATCACCCGGGACCGGCGCTCGCGCTCGGCCTCGGCCTGCCGCGACATCGACCGCTTCATCGACTCCGGCAGCACCACGTCCTTGATCTCCACGCGGTCGATGTGCACGCCCCAGCCGACGGCGGGGTTGTCCAGCATCAGCTCGAGGCCCTGGTTGAGCCGCTCGCGGTTGGACAGCAGGTCGTCGAGCTCGCTCTTGCCGATGATCGACCGCAGGGACGCCTGCGCCACCTGCAGGATCGCCGAGCCGTAGTCCTGGACGTCGACGGCCACGCGCACGGGGTCGACCACCCGGTAGTAGACGACGGCGTCGACCCGGACGGTGACGTTGTCGCTCGTGATCCCGTCCTGCGCCGGGATCGGCAGGGTGATGACCTGCATGTTGACCTTGTGCATCCGGTCCGCCAGCGGCGCCAGCACCGCCAGGCCCGGGCCTCTCGTCTGCGGCTGGAGCCGGCCGAACCGGAACACCACACCCCGCTCGAACTGCTGGACCACTCGGACGCTCGTCGCGGCCCCGACGAGCACCACGAGCCCGAGGATCAGGAGCACCATCCAGAGAACGGTCATGACGCGCCTCCCTGCAGGCCCGGATTATCGACCCGCTCCCGGCCCGTTGACCAGGGCTTACCGGCAGACGAACAGCCCTGCCGTCCGGGGTCCGACGCCCAGTGCGCAGGCCTCCCGGAGGTCGGCCTCGGTGTCGACGTCCCGGCGCAGGCCGGGCAGCTCGCCGCCCAGCGGGACGGCGCCGGACGCCCGGTGCGCGGCGGCCGACCCGGGCCCGAACCGCGGGTCCAGCGGGGCGCCGGCGGGGGCGAGGAGCAGGGTGGTGCCGTCCCCCCGGGCGTCGGCGCAGAAGGCCCGTCCCGACGCTCGGGCGAGCGCCTCGTCGAGCTCCTCGGGCTTGAGCGCGGGGAGGTCCGCCTGCAGCGCCCCGTGCCGCAGCTCGGCGGGCAGCAGGGCGGCGCCGTGGACCAGTGCGGCGTTGAGGCCGGCCGCCGGCTCGTCGCGGACGATCCGCACACCCGTCCCGGCCAGCTCGCGCCCGACCGTCTCGTCGCTCGTCACGACGACGACCGCGGCCACCCGCCCGGCGGCCAGCACGGCGTCCAGGGTGTCCAGGGCGAGCGCGAGGGCGAGCTCGGCGTGCGCGGCCGGGTCGCCCACCCCGCCGTCGGCCGCCCCGCGCAGCCGGGACTTGGCCGCGTCGAGCCCCTTGACGGGCACGACCAGACCCACTTCGCGGCTGCTCACCACCCCATCGTTCCACCCGCCCAGGGTGTCGGTGGACCGCGCCCGGGCCGGCAGGGAAGGATCGGCGTCGATCGACGACAGGAGAGGGGCACCGGTGGCGCGCGAGAAGGGCGGGTTCTGGGTCAACTTCGCGGCGGCGGTCTTCTACCCGCTGTCGTACGCGGCCGGCAGCCCGCACTACGAAGGCCGCGAGCACCTGCCCGCGCAGGGCGGCGCGCTGGTCGTCGCCAACCACATCTCCTACCTGGACCCCGTGTACACGGCGCTGTGGGTGCACAGCGCCCGCCGGGTGCCGCGGTTCCTGGCCAAGGCGAGCCTGTGGAAGGTCCCGGTGCTCGGGAAGGTGTTGCTCGGCACCGAGCAGATCCCGGTCTACCGGGACTCGGCCGACGCGCAGCAGAGCCTCTCGGCCGGCGTCGAGGGCCTGGCGAACGGCAAGGTCGTGGTGATCTACCCGGAGGGCACGATCACGCGGGACCCCGAGGGCTGGCCGATGCACTCGCGCACGGGGGCGGCGCGGCTCGCGCTGTCGTCGGACGCGCCGGTGTTGCCCATGGTCCACTGGGGAACCCGGGAGGTGTACGACCACTACAACAAGAAGGTCCGGCCGCTCCCGCGCAGGCGGATCACGGTGCGCGCCGGCGAGCCGATCGACCTGTCCGCCTACCGCGGCAAGCCGATCGACGCGACGATCCTCCGCGAGGTGACCGAGCTGTTCATGACCCGCTGCAAGGAGCTGCTGGCCGAGGTCCGGGACGAGACGCCCCCGCCGGGCTTCTACCGCCGCGCCGTCGAGGGGCGCACGCCGGAGGCCGCGACGCCGGAGGCCGAGCGGGACGGCGGGCCGGCGTGACGGGGCTCGCGAAGATCGCGGTCCTCGGTGCCGGGTCGTGGGGCACGGCGTTCGCCAAGGTCGTCGCCGACGCCGGCCGCGAGGTCGTGCTCTGGGCGCGGCGGCCCGAGGTCGCCGGCGCGATCCGCGAGACCCGCGCCAACCCCGACTACCTGCCCGACATCAGGCTGCCGGACAACCTGTCCGCGACGTCCAGCGCGGCGGCCGCGCTCGAGGGGGCCGACGCCGTGGTTCTCGCGGTGCCGTCGCAGACCCTGCGGGCGAACCTGGCGGACTGGAAGCCGTTGCTCCCGCCCGGGCGCACGCTGGTGAGCCTGGCCAAGGGCGTCGAGCTGGGCACGCTCAAGCGGATGAGCCAGGTGATCGCCGAGGTCGCGGAGGTGCCCGCGGACCAGATCGCCGTCGTGTCCGGGCCCAACCTGGCGCGGGAGATCGCGCAGGGGGAGCCGACGGCCACGGTGATCGCGTGCGCCGACCACGACCGCGCCGTGGAGCTGCAGTCCGCGACCTCGAACGACTACTTCCGCTCGTACACCAACACGGACGTCGTGGGCTGCGAGCTGGGCGGCGCGGGCAAGAACGTGATCGCGCTGGCCGTCGGGATCGCGGCGGGCATGGGGCTGGGCGACAACAGCCGCGCCTCGCTGATCACCCGCGGGCTGGCCGAGACCGCCCGGCTGGGCGCGGAGCTGGGGGCGGACCCGTTGACCTTCGCCGGGCTCGCGGGCCTGGGCGACCTGGTGGCGACGTGCTCCTCGCCGCTCTCCCGCAACCGCACCTTCGGCGAGCACCTCGGCCGCGGCGAGACCCTCGCCCAGGCCGAGGCGGCCAACCACGGGCAGGTCGCCGAGGGCGTGAAGTCGTGCGTGTCGATCTGCGAGCTCGGGGAACGGCACGGGGTGGAACTGCCGATCGCCGACGCCGTGCGGCGGGTGTGCCACGAGGGCTACTCCGCCACCGCCATGGCGAAGGAACTGATCTCGCGGGCGCCGAAGCCCGAGTGACCCGTGAGCGGCGACTGCCCGGGAGAACGGCAGTCGTCACACACGACCACGACTGACCTGGGAGGACGATGAGCGGGGACGGGACGCGCTGCGTCCGGGGCGGGCACCCGCCGGGTGCGGTGGGCGAGCCCGCGCACCCCGGCCCGGTGCTGTCGGCGACCTTCGAGCTGGGGCTCCCGCACGACCCGCAGCCGGAGTTCTTCTACGGCCGCGCCGACAACCCCACCTGGCGCGCGTACGAGGCCGCGGTGGGGGAGCTGGAGGGCGGGGAGTGCGTCGCCTTCTCCTCCGGGATGGCCGCCCTGTCCACCGTGATGCGGCTGTGCGCCCGCCCCGGCACCGCGGTCGTGCTGCCCAGCGACGGCTACTACATCGCCCGGCTCGTCGCCTCCGAGGAGCTCGCGCCGATGGGCGTCGAGGTCCGCGAGTTCGCGACGGCGGGGGCGTGGGAGCCGCTCCACGGCGCCTCCCTCGTGCTGCTCGAGACGCCGTCGAACCCCGGGCTCGAGGTGTGCGACATCCCGGCCATCGCCGACGCCGCGCACGCCGCGGGCGCGATGGTGGCCGTCGACAACACCACCGCGACGCCGCTGGGGCAGAAGCCGCTGCCGCTCGGCGCCGACTTCGTGATCGCCAGCGACACCAAGGCGCTGTCCGGGCACGGCGACGTCGTCCTCGGGCACGTGACCTGCGCCGACCCGATCCTGGCCGGGCGGGTGCGGGCCGCCCGCACCCGCGGCGGCGCGATCCCCGGGCCGATGGAGATCTGGCTCGCGCACCGCGGCCTCGGCACGCTGGACCTGCGGCTGGAGCGGCAGGCGAAGAACGCGCACGCGCTGGTCCAGGCGCTGCTCGGGCACCCCGCCGCGAGGGACGTCCGGTGGCCCGGCCTGCCCTCCGACCGTGCGCACGCGGTGGCCTCCCGGCAGATGCGCCGCTGGAACGGGGTCCTGCGGTTCACCCTGCCCTCGGCCGAGGCGGTGGGGGAGTTCCTCGCGGCCTCGCACCTGGTGTCGTCGACGACGAGCTTCGGCGGGCTGCAGACCTCCGCCGACCGTCGGGAGCGGTGGGGGGACGCGGTGCCGCCCGGCCTGCTCCGGCTCTCCGCGGGCTGCGAGGACACGGACGACCTGGTCGCGGACGTGCTCGGGGCGTTGGACGCCGTGCGGATCTGAGGTGGATCTGAGGTGCCCGGCCGGCCTGCCTCCTGACAGGCTTGCCGGATGGACGACGACGTCCCGCTCGACGTGACCACCCCGGCCGAATGGCGTGCGTGGCTCTCCGAGCACGCGGCGACCGCCCGCGAGGCATGGGTCGTCATCCCGCACGCCCGCTCCGGCCGGCCCGGTCTGACCCAGCGGCAGGCGCTCGAGGAGGCGCTGTGCTTCGGCTGGATCGACGGCCTCTCCCGCAAGCACGATGCGTCGTCACGACGGCAGCGGTTCAGCCCCCGGAGCCCGCGGAGCGCGTGGAGCACGATCAACCGCGAACTGGTCGCGCGGCTGATCGCGGAGGGGCGGATGACGCCGGCCGGGCAGGCGACGATCGACGCCGCCAAGGCCACCGGCATGTGGACGCTGCTCGCCGACGCCCAGGCCGGGATCCTCCCTCCCGACCTGCGTTCGGCGCTCGACGACGACCCGGCCGCCACCGCGGGGTGGGAGGCGATGTCGCCCTCCGCCCGCAGGGCCGAGCTCGAGGCCCTCGCCCGGGCCAAGAAGCCGGAGACCCGGGTGCGCCGTATCGCGGCCACGGTCGCGACAGCGCGGGGCGAGGCCCGCTGAGGGCGCCGAGCAAGCCGCGGGGAGCCGCCGACCGCGCGAGCAGGGGCGGCCGGGTCGAACTTCCACACCAACATCACGTACTGATAACGGCCAGCCGTCACCCGGCGAACCACCCCGCAACGTCACGGACGGCGGCGGATGTCCCCCCTACACCGGCACCCGTCGTCGGTGCGGCCACGCTGCGGGATCCCCCCTCCGCAGCGTGGCCGCACGTTCCCCACTTCGTCGGTCCGGCCACGATCACAGCCCTGCCGCTTCGAGGACCCGGACGACCGTCGCGCGGTCGATCCCGCTCGTGGCGGCGCGGAGGTAGAGACCGTTGACCGCGGCCGCGAGGAGTTCGGCGCGGTCGGGACATAGGCGCCGGGCCAGGTCGTCCAACGCCCGGTCCCAGCGCTCCAGCTCGTCGCGCAGGTCGGGGCGGCGGGCGGCGAGGAGGTAGAGGTCGTACTCGGCGATCGTCAGCAGGCGGGCCTGGGCGGAGTAGGCGGCGAGCAGGCCGGCCAGGTCGTCGGCCGACTCGACCGTGCTCAGGTCCTCGACGTACCGGTCGTTGACCTCCCGCAGGCCGGTGACCAGCAGCTCGTCGACGCTCGCGAAGTAGTACAGCACCGCACTCGGCGGCAGCCCCGCCTCCGCGGCCACGGCCCGCTGCGTCACGGCCGCGACGCCGGAGCGCCCCACCAGCCGGAGGGCGGCGTCGAGCAGCGCCCGCCGCCGGGCCGCGCCCTTGCGGAGCCGGCCGTCGGTGATCTCAGGCGGCATGCGGCGTCCGGCCGAGCTCCAGTGCGAGCACGCCGGCGATGACGAGCACGATCCCCCCGATCTGCACCCACGTCAGCGGCTCCTTGAGGAACACCGCCCCGATGATCGCGATCAGCGCGACCCCGACGGCGGCCCACACCCCGTAGGCGACGCCGATCGGCATCCCGCCGGCGAGCGCCCGGGACAGCGAGTAGAAGGCGATGCCGTAGCCCAGCACCACGATCAGCGACGGCAAGAGCCGCGAGAACCCCTCGGAGAAGCGGAGGGCGACCGTGCCGGTCACCTCGGCCACGATCGCACCGGCGAGCCAGAACCACATGCCCGCCAGACTACTTGAGCGATCGCTCCAGAATCAGAGGAACATGATCAGCAGGATCGCGAGCAGCGCCAGCACCGGCAGCGCCGCCGCGGCCCACAGCAGCGGATCGCGCCGCCGGCTCACGGCGACGGGCTCGGGCAGCTCGGCGAGGTAGTCGTCGACCTCGACCCGGGGCTCGGGCACCCCGTGCCGCGGCACCACGGGCAGGAGCTGGGTGGCGGGCTCGATGTCGGGCAGGACGAGCGGGCGGCGGGGGCTTGACACGGCGTTCCTCTCTCGGCGGGCCTCGTCATGCTCATCGTCGCGCGATCGGCGCGCGTGACAGGCATCCTCAAGGATGAGGACGCGTCGTCTCGGTGGCAAAGGCACGAAGCGGACGAACTGCCCGTCGCGCTATGCAACGATCGATTCAGAGCGGTTGAATCCGCCTCATGGCAGATGGCGGTCTTCGGCCCCTCGCGCTGGTTACCGGTGCCTCCGCAGGCATCGGAGAGGCCTTCGCCCGCGAGCTCGCAGCCCGCGGTCACGATCTGATCGTCGTGGCTCGTCGGCGCGAGCGGCTCGAGGCGCTGGCAGCCGATCTCCCGACGGCCGTGCGGGTCGTCCCGGCCGACCTGTCGACCGAGGAGGGACTCGCCGACGTCGAGCGGGTGATCGAGGAGTCGCCTGTCGGCCTCCTCGTCAACAATGCTGGTCTCGGCGTCTACGGTCCGGTCTCGGGCCAGGATCTCGGAGCACTCGCTGCCACGGTCGCCGTCAACGTCGAGGCGCCGGTTCGGCTCACTCGCGCTGCCCTACCTCGGATGGTGGACGCAGGCGCCGGCGGAGTGATCGCCGTGAGCAGTCCAGCGGGGCAGCGGCCGAAGCCTCGATTGGCGGCGTACGCGGCTTCCAAGGCGTTCATCGACCTGTTCTTCGAGGCGCTCCGTCAGGAGGTCGCTGCCCGTGGAGTCGGCGTCACCATCGTCAGCCCTGGCTACACGCGCACCGAGTGGCACTGCAGAGCAGGCCAGGACGTCTCGGCGGTACGGCCCGAAGAGTGGCTGCAGCCTGCGGCAGTCGCACGCGCAGCACTCGACGCTTGGGCCGAGGGCCGACCGCGCGTCGATCTCGGTACTCATGCACCCCGCGCTCTTCCGATGCGCGTAGCGCGATCGGCGTACCTGCGGCTTCCGCCCCGTGTTCGCGATACTGCCGGAGTCCAGCACTTGCGCGAACTCGTGAACCGCCCGGAGAGGCGGGGCGAGCCGGTCGGACCACGCGGGCTCGACGTACGGTGAAGTCCGGGCCTACGCGAGTGACGAGTCCGGTCGACCGGTCGCTCGCGCCGTCCACCAGCGCCGCGTGTCCGCCTCAATATCACACGTGCGTAACCCGGCTCTCGTATGGTCGACTTACCTCATCCGAGCGGAGGTGGTCGCGTGCCGGATCGACAACCCCAACCCCTCGTCGCCGTCCCCGAACCCGGGGAGGGGGAGACGGGGGCAGGGAGTGCCGGGGTAACGGCTCTCCCGCCGGGTTCACGGGTGCTGCTGCTCAACGCGAGCTTCGAGCCTCTCGCCGTCGTCACGGCCAAACGCGCGATCGTCCTGATGCTCTCCGGTAAAGCGGAGTGTGTGCAGGCCGCCCTCGAAGGGGCGGCCTTTCATTCGGAGAACTTGACCGTCCCCGCCCCCTCGGTCATGCGACTCTCCCGCTACGTGCGGGTGCCGTACCGCCGAGCGGTTCCGATGACCCGGGCCGGCGTCCTGCGCCGCGACCTGCGCCGGTGCGCCTACTGCGGCAAGAAGGCCGACACGATCGACCACGTGATCCCGCGCAGTCGCGGCGGTGCGCACAGCTGGGAGAACTGCGTCGCCGCCTGCCGCACCTGCAACTCGAAGAAGGCCGACCGGCTCATCGACGAGATCGGCTGGACCCTGCGGATCACGCCCAAGCCGCCCAATCGAGCGGCCGGCGGGGTGCTGGTGCTTGCCGTCGAGCCGCACCCGGCGTGGGAGCCCTGGCTCGCCCAGGCCGCCTGACGTGCAAACGGCCCGCCCCCGAGCGCGGGGGCGGGCCGTCCGCGTACTGATCGGGGCGGTGGGCCGATCAGTACGACTCCGCCTGGTGGCGGAGGCCTTCCACGCACGGATGGTCGCCGGTAGGTCGCCGCCCGTTAACCCCGCGCCGCCGAAATCCCCAGAATCGATGACGGGTCAGGCCCGGAAGGCGGCCAACGAGGGCAGGCCCGCCCCGGTCCAGTCGAACATCGTGAGGTTGGCGTAGGGATTGCCCTCACCCACGTCCCAGCCGACGCCCGGGAGCCACTCCGGCTCCCAGACGACGAAGCCTCGGCCCCGCCCGTCGGGCACCGCGTCCACCACGGCCCGCAGTCCCTCGAAGTACGCGGCCTGGCCCTCCGGGCTCACCGGGAACCTGGCGACGTCGGGGAGCTCGTCGAGGCGCGCCGCGTAGTACTCCGTGCCGTCGGCCTGCTGCAGGGTCCAGGGGTACGAGGTCTCGACGACGAGGACGTCCTTCCCGTACCGCCGCGCGAGATCGCCGAGGTTGGCGGCCAGCGTGTCGAGGGAGCCGTGCCAGAACGGGTAGTAGGACAGGCCGATCAGGTCGAACGTCACGCCGCGGGCCGTGATCGCGTCGTAGAAGTAGCGGGCTCCGCCGGTGTCTCCCCCGCGGTCGATGTGGATCATCGTCTCGAGCCGTGCCGTCGCCCCGTCGAGGGCGCCGTCGAGGCCCGCCTTCAGCAGCCGGACGAAGTCGTCCCAGTGCTCGTGACCCCGGTCGTAGACCTTGCCGGCCGGCCAGAGCATGCCGGTGGTGATCTCGTTGCCGATCTGGATCATCGACAGTGGTGTGCCCTGCCGGGCGAAGGCGGCGACGGCGTCGCGGGTGTAGCTGCGGACGGTGTCGACGAGCCGGCCGAGGTCCTGGTCGGCCCAGGCCGCGGGGACGGACTGGCTGTACTGGTCGGCCCAGAAGTCCGAGTAGTGCAGGTCGAGGAGGATGTCGCAGCCCTCGTCGTGCGCCCGTCGGCCGAGGGTGAGGGCCGACTCGAGCGTGCTGTACCCGGCCGGCGGAGCGACCCAGGCCCGCAGCCGCACGAGGTTCGCGCCCCGCGCGGCCAGCAGTCGCTCGACGGGCGCGACCGCGCCGCCGTCGCGGTAGCGCGCCCCGATCGCCTCCATCTGCAGGGTGAACGAGAGGTCCGCACCCCGCACCACGCGCCGGACCGGGGCCCGGGCTGCGGTCGCTGCCGGCGACGCCGAGGAGCAGCCGGTCATCGCCGAGCCGCCGAGGAGGAGTCCGGCGGCGGACAGCAGTTGCCGTCGGGTGGGCACGAAGGTCCTCCGGTCGGGTCGGGACGTGCGAGGGAACGGCCGCCGGCCGGCGACCCGCCGCGGGTCGCCGGCCGGGTCACCGTAGCGCCGCTCAGTGCTGCGAGCGGCCGAGCGCGCGGACGGTCCAGCCCGCCGCACGCCACGCGGCGATGTCCAGCGTGTTGCGGCCGTCGATCAGCACCGCCTCGCGGACCACGGTGAGCAGGCGGCCGGGGTCGAGCTCCCGGTACTGCGTCCACTCGGTGAGGTGCAGCACGAGGTCGGCCCGCTCGCACGCCTTCTCGATGTCCAGGGCGTAGTCGAGCGTCGGGAACTGGGCGCGGGCGTTGTCGATGGCCTCCGGGTCGTGGACCCGGACCTGTCCGCCCTGCAGCTGGATGGCCGCCGCGATGTTCAGCGCGGGCGAGTCCCGGACGTCGTCGCTGTCCGGCTTGAAGGCGGCACCGAGGATGGCGACGTTGCGACCGAGGAAGGACCCGCCGACCAGCTCACGGGCCAGGTCGACCGTGCGCTGCCTGCGTCGCATGTTGACCTCGTCGACGGCCTGCAGGAACGACAGCGCCTCGCCCACGCCGAGCTCGCCCGCGCGGGCCATGAACGCCCGGATGTCCTTGGGCAGGCACCCGCCGCCGAACCCGATTCCCGCGGAGAGGAACCGGCGGCCGATGCGCGTGTCGTGCCCGATCGCGTCGGCAAGGGTGACGACGTCGCCCCCGGCGGCGTCGCAGATCTCGGCCATCGCGTTGACGAACGAGATCTTCGTGGCCAGGAACGAGTTGGCGGCGACCTTGACCAGCTCGGACGTCGCGAGGTCGGTGCTGATGTAGGGGCAGCCGGCCTCGAGCATCGGGGCGTAGACCTCGCGCAGCATCGCATCGGCCCGCTCCGAGGTCACGCCGACCACCAGCCGGTCCGGACGCAGGGTGTCCTGCACCGCGAACCCCTCCCTGAGGAACTCGGGGTTCCACGCGAGCTCGGCGTCGACAGCCGGGTTCAGCTCGGCGATGCGCTGCGCCAGCCGAGCCGCGGTCCCGACCGGCACCGTCGACTTCCCGACGACGAGGCTGCCGTTCCGCAGGTGCGGGGTCAGCCCGTCGACCACGGCGTCGACGTACTTCATGTCCGCCGCGTACGAGCCCGGCTGCTGCGGCGTGCCGACACAGACGAAGTGGACCTCACCGAACTCGCCCGCCTCCTGCAGCGAGTCGGTGAAGCGGAGGGACCCCGCGTCGACGGTGCGGCGCAGGAGCTCCGGCAGGCCGGGCTCGAAGAAGGGTGGGCGCCCCTCGGAGAGGGCGGCGAGCTTGCGGGGGTCGACGTCCACGCCGAGGACCTCGTGGCCGGCGTCGGCCATGCAGGCGGCGTGCACGGCCCCGAGGTAGCCGGTGCCGATGACGGTGATGCGCATGGGTGTCCTCGTGAGATCAGGAGGCGGGGTAGCCCGCCGGGTTGAGTCGCTGGAAGCGCCACGCGTCCTCGCACATCGCGGTGAGGTCGCGGGTCGTCCGCCAACCCCACGCCCGCTCGACGCGGCCGGGATCGGCGATGAGCATCGGGACGTCGCCGGTGCGGCGGCCCTCGATGCGGTAGGGGATCGGCCGCCCGACGGCGCGACCGAACTCGGCGACGAGTTCGAGCACCGAGGCACCCCGGCCGGTCCCCAGGTTGAACACGCGCAGCCCCGTCTCGTCGTCGAGATGGTCGAGCGCCACGCGGTGCCCGTCGGCGACGTCGACGACGTGGATGTAGTCCCGGACGCAGGTGCCGTCCGGTGTCGGGTAGTCGTTCCCGAAGACGGGCAGCTCGTCGAGCCGCCCGACTGCGACCTGCGCCATGTAGGGCAGGACGTTGTTGGGCACGCCGGTCGGGTCCTCCCCGAGCATGCCGCTGGGGTGCGCGCCGATCGGGTTGAAGTACCGGAGCGCGATCACGGACATCTCGGGGTACCGCACGCAGGCGTCGCCGAGCAGCTGCTCACAGACGTACTTGGTGCGGGCGTAGGGATTGGTCGGGCCGGCCGGGTCGTCCTCGTCGAGCGGGACCTTGCTGGTGTCGCCGTAGATCGAGCACGACGACGAGAACACGAGCCTGTGCACGCCGTGGTCGTTCATCGCGCGGAGCAGGGCGGTGGTGCCGCCGATGTTGATGTCGAAGTACTCCAGCGGGATGCGGGCGGACTCGCCGACCGCCTTCTTCGCCGCGAAGTGGATGACGGCGTCGATGTCGTGGGCAGCGAAGACGGCGTCGAGCGCCGCGCGGTCCCGCAGGTCCGCTTCGTGCAGGGTCAGCGGCCGGCCGGCCAGCTTCGCCACGGCGTCGACGGCGCTGGGTGAGCTGTTGGAGAAGTCGTCGACCACGACGACCTCGTGGCCGTGGTCGAGCAGCTCGACGCAGGTGTGGCTGCCGATGAAGCCGGCGCCGCCGGTCACCAGGACGGTCTCGGGCATCGGGTGGTCCTTCCGGTCAGCCGCCGAAGACGGCGACGAAGTAGGCGGGGTACCGGGCGACGGCGACGGCGACGGGCACGACCGCCAGGCCGGCCACGGTCAGCGGCACCGCGACCGTCTCGCGGGCGGCGGAGGCGAACCGCCGCCCGGCGATGCGGGCTGCCTCCCGGGCGTGCAGCAGGGGGACGGCGATGCCGACGCCGGCGTAGGTCACCCCGGCGAGGAGGCAGAGGAAGACGTAGCCCGCCGCCTGCGTGAAGCTCTCGGCGTAGAGCGAGGCGCCCGACATCACGAGCGTGACCAGGACGTAGGGCAGGATCAGCCGCAGCGGCAGCGGTTCCAGCCCACCCGCGCCCTTGGGCGTGACCTTGAAGGTCGTCGGCCGGGGCCGGATCGCGTACCGGATCCCGACGGCGACGCCCCGCGCGATGTACGGCCACCGTGTCAGGCAGTACAGGTAGTTCTGCCAGCTGACCAGCGGGGCGTCGGCCGGTCGGAGGAGACCTCGTCGCTTGAGCAGCATCGCCAGGACGAGGACCCAGATCGAGATCGACCACCAGTGCAGGAGAAAGCCCAGGTAGTCGACGTTGATCCACGGCACCCCGGCGACCGCGGCGATCGGCGCCAGCGTGAGCCCACCGACCGTCGTCGCGGCCAGGAGTGCGTAGAAGATGAGGGCGTAGACGAACCGGATCCGAAGACGCCAGGGCAGCCGGGGCAGATGTCGGGGGACCAGGCCCAGCATCACCACCGTCAGGCTCCGGGACCACTGGAACTCCTGGACCAGCATGGCCGAGAAGGTCAGCGGTCCGTCTCCGTGCGCGTGAGCGTCGATCGCGAAGGCGCCGTGCCAGCCCGCGGAGTTCAGCAGGAACGTGGTGGAGAAGTCCTCCGCCAGCTCGGGGCCCAGGCCTCCGATCTGGCGGAGCGCCTGGGTCCGCACCGCGTAGTGCGAACCGATGCACACCGGCGCCAGGCCGGCGCTGTGCCCCAGCTGGGCCGGTCCGTGGAACGTCGCCTCCCGGTGCAGCCGTCCCCGCGCGGACCACGACTGGTCCACATTGGTGTCGCAGACGCTCGGGGCGGAGACGTAGCCGATGGCGTCGTCGGCGAACGGCCGGACCATCTCCGCGAGGTAGCCGGGCTCCGGCTTGTGGTCGCAGTCCAGCTGCGAGACCACGTCGTAGTGCTCGTAGCCGTGGTGGTCGTAGAAGTAGGCGAGGTTGCCCTCCTTGACCTTCGTCCGGCGCGGCCAGGAGTCGCGGTGGTAGGCGGTCACGCCCTGCCTGGTCGAGATCCGGACCCCGTGCGTGGCGCACCACTTCCAGATCTCGTCCGTCGGCGCCTCGTCGCACAACCAGACGTCGTACGGGTGCGGGTAGTCCTGCGCGAGCATCGCCCGCAGCGTCGCCTCGGCGACCTCGAACGGTTCCGAGGGAGCCCGCGTGACCACGAATGCGACCCGCAGCGGCGGTACATCGATATGAGGCGCGATGCGCTTCAGCCGGTTGACCCCCACGACGAAGTAGATCGGCAGGCAGGACAGGTAGACCAATAGACAGCTGTTGATGGCCAGGCCCACCCAGGTCACACGGTGGTCGGGCTGGAACCACCACACCCAGAACCAGGCCAGGCAGGCCACCCAGCCGGCCGACAGCAGGGCGACGACCACCCGGTCCCGCGTCGACAGGACGGGCACGAACGACCCGCGACCGAGCCTGCGGCGGCGGTTGCGGTGACGGTCGAAGAAGGGGCCGTTCCTGTCGACCCGCGAGATCTGGCCCTGGGACAGCTCGATCACGGCTTCATAGGGGTCGGCAGGTCGCGCCGGCCCGGGCGACGGCGGAGCAGGCGGCACGACCCGCAGTCGGGTGGTGACCGCTCCGGCCAGGTCCTCTCGAGCCTCTGCGGCCGAGGGTCGGCGCGCGGCTCCGTGCATCGGATGGGCCTCTCGGGTGGGGAAGGGCGCTCCGGCGAGGTGTCCGTCGCCGGCGTCGGGCATCGCGTTGGTCATGGAGGTGTCGGACGGACGGACGAGCGTCAGGCGACCGCTGCGCGGGTGGCCGAGGCCACCTGCGCGGGGACCGCGACGGCGGGGCCGCCGTCCATCTGCCCGCCGGCGATCGCGGGGCGGGCCGCCACGACCTCGTCGAGGTGCCGCCGGAAGTAGTCGACGGTGAGCTGCAGGCCGACCTCGGCAGGGATCTCGGGGTTCCAGCCGAGCACCTCCTGCGCCCGGGTGATCACGGGCTTGCGGCGGGTGGGGTCGTCGACCGGCAGCGGGTGGTACTCGATGGGCGAGTCGGAGCCGGTGATCTCGAGGACCAGCTCGGCGAGCTCGGCGACGGTGCGCTCGACCGGGTTGCCGAGGTTGACCGGGCCCGCGTCATCGGAGTCGATCATCGCGACGAGGCCGGCCACGAGGTCGTCGACGTAGCAGAAGCTGCGGGTCTGCCTGCCGTCGCCGTAGATGGTCAGCGGGTCGCCGTTGAGCGCCTGGGCGATGAAGCTGGTCACCACGCGGCCGTCGTGCGGCCGCATGCGAGGGCCGTAGGTGTTGAAGATGCGCACGATGCCGGTGTTCACGTCCAGGGTCCGCCGGTACGCCGACGTCAACGCCTCGGCGAAGCGCTTGGCCTCGTCGTAGATGCTGCGCGGCCCGATGGGGTTGGCGTTGCCCCAGTACGACTCCGGCTGCGGGTGTACCAGGGGGTCGCCGTAGATCTCGCTGGTCGAGGCGAGCACGAACCGGGCGCCGTTCACCTCGGCCAGGCGCAGCGCGTTCTCGGTCCCACGGCTACCCACCGCCATCGTCTCCAGTGGACGGCGGTGGTAGTCGGGCGGAGATGCCGGGCTGGCGAGGTGCGCCACGGCGTCGACCGGACCGGGAACCTCGAGCTCCGCCGACACATCCGCGACGATCAGGGAGAAGCGTGAATTCCCGGTCAGATTCCGGACGTTTCCGGCGCGACCGGTCGAGAGGTCGTCGACGCAGACAACGGTGTCACCGCGTGCGATCAGGGCGTCACACAGGTGTGATCCCAGGAATCCGGCGCCGCCGGTCACCACAATTCGCATGATTTCTCCAAGGGCGGGAGTGAGTGTGTGCGTGCTGTTCCGGGGGAGCGGACACGGACGGCGTCGTCACGTTGCGGCAAGGCTCGGCTTGCCACGCTCAGTCGTTACCTCACGTGGTGGCGATCACAGCAAGCAAGTGTCATCGCAGCGCAACGACCTGAATTGGTACAGAGCTGTTCACTCTTTGTGGTCGACCCGTCGCAGTGGTGATCACGGACAGGATGTCGGGCGCGAGATCGTCTCAGCTCGGCATCGGTGGTCCCGAGAACGGTAACGATCTCCGCTGGGCGGACGAACTGGAGCGTGTTCGCGGGTCGATCGACCGCGGACGTCGCCCATTGTGACCGCCCGATGATGCTCGGTTTTCGGCAATGGGAGACGTCGAGGAAACATCCGTCGCTCCCTCGTCCATACCCGGAGGAGACCCGCATGGCCCCGCCCACGGGCACCCGCGCCGAGATCGTCCGCCGCATGCGGGACACCGGCCCTCCTGCTCTGTCCACACTGGATGTGCAGCAGGCGTCCCGGTTGTCCGTCCTTGCCGACGAGCTCGCCCGGACCTCCGACGGGTCCGCCGAGTACGACCGGTTCAGAGCCGTCACCCGGCGGGGAGTCGCGGGGCTCCGGTCCCTGGACCTCGCCGGGGAGACGGTGCTCGTCACCGGGGGGACGGGGTGCATCGGGACCGCGCTCCTGGAACAGCTCGCAACTTCCCCGCGCCGCCGCGTCGTCAGTCTCAGCCGAGGTCTGACCCGTCCTCGACGCCTCGTGCCCGGCGTCGAGTACGAACAGGTCGACGTCCGGTCGGCCGACGACGTCGGCGCGGCGTTCCGCCGGATCCGGCCCGACGCCGTCTTCCACCTGGCGGCCGTCCGTGACCCGGGCGCGGCAGAGCGTGAGGTGCGCCGGACCGTCGAGACGAACGTGCTCGGGAGCCGGAACGTGTTCAGGGCGGCCGAGGAGGTGCGGGCCGGCCGCCTCGTGTTCGCCTCGACGGGCAAGGCCGTGCGCTACTTCACCCGCGACGTCTACGCCGCCACCAAGAAGATCGGCGAGGCCCTGCTGTCCGGCGTGTCCCTGCCGGTGACCTCGGCCGTCCGTTTCACGCACGTCGTGGACAACAGCCTCATCCTCGGCAAGCTGCGCCGATGGTGCGAGGGCGGCACCATCCGGCTGCACTCACCGGACATCGCCTTCTACGGCCAGTCGGCGCTGGAGTCCGCGCAGCTGATGACGGCTGCGGCCGAGCGGTCCGGTCTGGTGACGCTCCGGAACCTGCAGTGGCCCTTCTCGCTGCTCGACCTCGCACTGGGCGTCCGCAGCGATGCGGGCAGCAACGCGCCGATCTACTTCTGCGGGTACGAGGCGGGCTACGAGGCCGGCGTGCACCCCGCCTCGTACGACCCGGCGACGGCAGGTGACGCCGGCCCGCTGATCAACGCCCTCGAGTCGTACTCGTGCGAGGCGATCCTCGCGGACCAGGCGAACCGGATCAGTCTGCGGGGCAGGCAGTCGGAGGCGGTCAAGGTGCGCGTCGCGGAGTTGGCCTCGGCCTGCGCAGGTGGCGCCTCCGACGCCCGGCTGCGCGCGATCCTGACCGCGGCGACGTGGTCGGCACTTCGCGCGAGCCTCCACTCCGCACCGGCGGAGGACCTGCAGCGCTTCGGCCGGTTCGCCGCCTCCGCCCACCCGGGCGAGGTGATCGACCCCGACCACGTCCTGATCGACGACGCCGTCGCCGAGGCCGTGCGCCCGGGCGGGCTGGCCGCGGGGGTCTGAGGCTCAGACGCCGGGCCTGCGTGCGACGAGCCGCTCGACGATCCCGGCGGCGAACCGCTCGCGTTGCTCCACCTGCAGCCCTGCGGCGAGGACGTGGAGCAGGGGACGGCGGCGGAAGTGCTCCCCGCCGACCGGGATCGAGATCCACTCCGTCATGCGCTGCACGAGTCGCAGGGGCGGAACGGACGACGCGACGTGGTCGGCCAGCAGGAGGCGGCCGCCGGGCCGCAGCACGCGCACCATCTCGTCGAGCGCCCGCCGGTCGTCCGGGATGCTGCAGAGCGCGAAGGTGCACACGACGGTGTCGACGGACGCGTCGGGCAGGTCGAGATGCTCCGCGTCGCCGGTCCGCAGATCGGCCTCGCGGCCCAGTGCCCTCGCGCGCTCCTGCGCCGCTCGGATCATCCCGGGGCTCAGGTCGATGCCGGTCAGCCGGACGTCGGACGGGTAGTGGGGCAGGTTCAACCCGGTGCCCACGCCGATCTCGAGGACCGTCCCCTCCGCCTGCCCGCAGACCCAGGCACGGCTGTCGCGGAAGAGCACCTTGTCCAGCCGGCGCATGGATCGGTCCGTCGCGTCGACGCCCTTGTCCCAACACCGCGCCCACCGCGCCCGCTGCTTGTCCGTGACCACCCGTGTTCCCCCGTCCCGTCCACCGGGATCTTCTCGTGCCGGCACCCGCCCCGTCACCGCCGGCGGCAGACGTGGGAGGACGCGCCCGAATCGAGTCGTGTCCGGTCGGCCCCGGCAGGCACGATGACCAGGTGGCGGTGACGGCCGGGAAGGCGAGGACGGGGACGAGGGGCAGGTTCGAGCCGTACCGGGCGGTCCTGCGGATACCGGGGCTGCCGCCGCTGCTGGGGCTGTCGCTGCTGTCGCGCATCCCGGCGTCCGGTGCCGCCATCGTGCTCACCCTGCACGTCGTGCTCACCCTCGGCCAGGGCTACGCCGCGGCCGGTTCGGTCGGGGCCGCCAGCACGATCGGCATGGCCGTGGGCGCGCCGTTGCTCGGCCGACTCATCGACCGGGTCGGCCTGCGCCCCGTGCTGGTGCTCGGCATGGTCACCGAGACCGCGTTCTGGTCGGTTGCGCCCGTCCTGCCCTACCCGGCGCTGGTGGTGGGCGCGCTGCTGGCCGGCACCCTCGGGGTTCCGCTGTTCTCGGTGGTGCGTCAGTCGATCGGCGCGCTGGTGCCCGAGGCGCAGCGGCGCCCGGCCTTCGCCGTCGACTCGATGGCCGTCGAGCTGTCCTACATCATCGGGCCTGCCCTGGGCACCGTGCTGGTGCTGCAGACGTCGTCCCCGCTGGCCGTGTGGACCGTCGGCGGCGGGCGGGTGCTGGCGGGGGCCGCGTTGTGGCTGCTCAACCCCCTGACCCGGGCCCCGCGCACCGACGACGAGGGCGCTGCCCCGCCCATCCGGCAATGGCTCGACCGCCGCCTGCTGGCCGCGCTGCTGGCCACTGCGGCCGCGGTGATCGTGGTGTTCGGCACCGAGCTGACGATGATCGCCGGGCTCCAGAGCAGCGGGCAGGCGGCCTGGATCCCGGTGGTCAACACCGTGTGGTGCCTCGCCTCGCTCACCGGCGGCCTCGTCTACGGAGCGATGACCAGGGCGCCGTCCCTCCCGGTGATCACCGCCGCGGTCGGGGTGGCGGCGCTGCCGGTGGCCCTGGGCGGGGTCTGGTGGTCCTATGCGCTGTTGCTGCTGCCGTGCGGGCTGCTGCTCGCCCCGTCGCTGGCCGCCAGTTCGGAGGCGGTCAGCCGGCTGGCCCCGGAGCCGGCGCGCGGCGTGGTCACCGGGCTGCACGCCTCGGCGATCACCTTGGGTGCGGCCGCCGGCACCCCGCTGGCCGGGCTGCTGATCGACCTGGCCTCGCCTGCGATGGCGGTCCTGACCGTCGGCGGGCTGGGGATTGCGGTGGCAGCAACGGCCGGGGTGTTCGGCGGCGGTCTGTCTGCCAGGAGGGGCCGCCGCGCCTCACCTCGCCTCTGACCGGATCTCGAGCCGTCGGAATGTCGCACTACGGGGAGGAGGCCGGACCACGGCTTTGCGCCTTCCGGCGTAACGGAGTGATCGCCACGCACGAGTGATCGCCCGAGCCCCCGTCCACGACGCCAGGAGACCCCATGACCACCCGTCCGTCTCGGATCCATCGTGGACCGGTGGTCCTCGCGGCGGTGGCCGTGCTGGCGCTCGCCGCCGCCGGGTGTACCGACACCGCGACGAGCAGCTCCGCCGTCCCCACTTCGGGCACCCGGTCCCTCCTGCCCCAGCCACCCGGTCCGACCGCACGGCTCGGCGAGCAGCAGGTGGACACCGCGGTCGGCCAGCTCGACTCGATCGTGCAGGACGCGATGTCCCGGACCGGCGTCCCCGGCGTCGCGGTGGCGGTCGTGTATCGGGACCAGGTCGTGTACTCGAAGGGGTTCGGCGTCCGGGAGGTCGGCAAGCCCGACGCCGTCGACCCCGACACGGTCTTCCAGGTCGCCTCGGTGTCGAAGCCGGTCGCCTCGACGATCGTCGCCGGCGTGGTCGGCCGGAAGACGATCGCGTGGGACGACCCGGTGATCAAGTACAACCCGTCGTTCTCGTTGCGAGACCCGTTCGTGACCGCCAACGCGTCCTTCGCCGACCTGATGTCGCACCGGAGCGGGCTCTACACCGGGGCCGGGGACCTGCTCGAGGACCTGGGCTTCGACCAGGACTACATCCTCCCCAGGCTGAACCAGCAGCCCCTCGACGCCTTCCGCGCCAGCTACAACTACAGCAACTTCGGCTACACGGAGGGCGGCGTCGCGGCCGCCGACGCCGCGAAGCAGTCCTGGGACGCCCTGGCCCAGGACACCCTGTTCGGACCACTCGGGATGACCTCGTCGAGCTATGAGCACAGCGTCTACGAGTCGCGGCCGAACAAGGCGTTGATCCACGTCCGGGAGGACGGTGCGAACGGCGCCACGTGGCAGGCGAAGTACCTGCGCGACGCCGACGCCGAGGCCCCGGCCGGCGGGCTCAGCTCGTCCGTGCGGGACATGGCGCAGTTCATCCGGTTGCAGCTCGGCGCCGGGAAGTTCGGCGGCACCCAGGTGATCGACCCCGCGGCCCTGCAGGAGACGCACATCCCGCACCAGGACCTCCACACGCCGCAGCAGCCCGGCGCGCGGACGCAGTTCTACGGGCTCGGCTGGAACGTCTCCTATGACGACCAGGGTCGGCTCCGGCTCGACCACTCGGGCGCCTTCGCCCTCGGTGCGGCCACCAACGTCGCCCTCCTGCCGGTGGAGCAGCTGGGCATCGTCACGTTCACCAACGGCTACCCGATCGGCGTGCCGGAGGCCGTCAACAACGCCTTCTTCGACGCCGCGCAGAACGGCAGGCCCACGGTGGACTGGCTCGGCTTCTACGGGAAGGCCCTGGCGGCGTCGGAGGAGCAGCCGCCGAACCCGTACGACACCGCGCCGGCCCACCCGAAGCCCCCGCAGGCCCTCACCGCCTACACCGGGACCTACGACAGCCCCTACTACGGCCCCCTCACCGTCGCCGAGGGCAATGGGAAGCTGCAGATCACCATGGGGCCGCCGGAGAAGCCGACGACCTTCCCGCTGACCGCCTACGACGGCGACACCTTCACGTTCGCCAGCATCGGCGAGAACGCGACCGGCACCTCCGGAGCGATCTTCAAGCCGGGCCCGGACGGCCGGATCGACGGCGTGACACTGACCTTCTACGACCAGCGCGGGCTCGGCACCTTCACGCGCGGGGCGTAGTGGTGCTGCCCGGACCCGTCGTCGATCACAGACGTCGAGAAGATCGTCCCGTCGGTCCGGTCCTGGGCGGCTGGAGCAGGCAGCCCCGGCTCACACGATGACGGGCGTGTCCGGGAAGTACGTGTTGCACGCCCCGAGCCCCTGCCCCAGACCCAGGTCCACCGCCGCTGCACGCTCCGAGATGGTCCCGTGGACGCGTCCGAGGTCGTCCTCGCCGGAGGCGATCTTCGGCAGCACCGTGTTGACGTCGGCGTAGTCGTCCGGCTCGAGGATCCCCCGGGCATCGAGGTGGCCCAGGAAGGCGCCGGCGATGCAGTCGGCCTGGTTCTCGGACTGGATCGCGCCGAGTTGGCTGACGACGGTGGCGGAGACTCCGACGACGGTCTGCACGTGATGGCCCCACTCGTGGGCCAACCCGAGCGCCGCGGCCGCGTCGCCGGACAGGGAGTACAGCTCGTGGAGGGAGTCCTGGCCGACGTACACGGTCTGGTCGGCCGGGCAGTAGTTGAAGGTGGTCCCGTCGGCGACCGCGGGTGCGCCGGTGGTGTCGATGCAGGCCGTCGATCGCTGCGTCCCGCTCGGGACGTACCGGTAGACCGGGCGCGACATGCTCGAATAGCTGGCCGCGGAGAACCCGTCGACGAGCGCGATGAGCTCGTCGTAGAAGGCCTGCATGTCCTGGTAGCCGTAGCAGCCCTCGAGCGTGGGGCAGGCGGGCGCCTGGGCCGGCTGCGCCGTCGCGGTCCCGCTGAGTCCGAGCATCAGTACCGCGCCTGCGGCGAGCACCCCCGTGACCTGCCGCACGCTCTGCGTGATCCGCATGCTCATCGCCCCCAAGCCTCTCCACCGGCCGCCTCCGCCGTCCTCGGCCGGTGTCTGGGCTGGGTCGCACACTCCTGCGCATTCGTTTCCGGTGTCGTCCACGATTGCGACGCACGGACCTCGCCCGGTCCCCACCTACCTGTCTCCTGCCTCCGCCATCAGGCCGATGACGCCTGCCGCCTCGACTGGGACCCTCGCCGGATGGCCGGCGAGGACGCGCGCCGTACGGCTCGGTCCGTCCGCCGGGACGGGTCTCGCCTGCTGGCCGTCCTCGCGGCGGGGGTGGTCCTCCTGCCGGCCGGGTGTGCCGCGGGCGGCGGCACCCGGCCGTTGCCGACCTTTCCGCCGAGCCACGACTGGGCGCTGGTCGCCGACATCAGCGGCGACGGCCCGGATGCCGAGGTCTACCGGGCCCTGCGGACTGGGTGCGATGCCGGGCAGAAGGCCCTGGAGTCGCGGTGGGACCGGCTCACCAGCCCGCGCGAGGTCCTGCTGTTCGCCTCCGCGATCCAGATGTGCCGCGGTGACCAGTCCGGCGCCCTCGCGCACTTCCAGAAGGCGAGCACCTTCGGTTGGAACGGTCTCGGCCCGGACCGGCGGCTGCCCCGCTGTGCGGTCTTCACCGCCCTGAACGTGACGCTGAACCGCGTCGAGCCCGCCGCCGTGAGCTGCCCCGGCGGCGCGAGCCCGGTCTTCGTCCGCTCCGCGGCCGGGGTCACGGACAACCCGCTGACTCCGGAGAACGAGGCCGCACCTCCGGCCCCACCGCCCGCGGCCCCAGCGACCTCGTCGTCGCGTCCTCCGACCAGGACTACGACCGCGACCACGAAGCCGAAGCCCACGACGACCACTCGGCCCAGGCCGACGACCGTCGCGCCTGCACCGACCCCGACGACTCCGACGACCCGACCGAAGCCCCGCACGACGACACGCCCCACCACGACCACACCGAGGCCCACGACCTCGCGGACGACGACCACGACCACGACCGGGAGCACGAGTAGCTCGACGTCCCAGGACGACGGCGACGAGGACGACGACGGATAGCTCGGAGTCGGGCGTCGGTAGCGCTCCACCGTGAGCACCGAGATGATCGTTCCGCAGCGCTCCCGTCAGCCGGCGAGGGCCACCTTGGTCACGGACCCGTCCGCGTTGTACTGGTAGCCGTAGCGCCCGTCGGGACTCACGACGAGCTCCGCCGCCACCGCTCCGGCCGGGATGGTTCTGGTGATGGTCGCCCGTGCGGCGTCGACGACCAGGAGCGAGCCCTGGCCGTCCGCCACGTACAGCGTGGGGCCCTCCGGTGCCCAGGCGAGGGCGCGCGGCCCGCTCGGAACCTGCACGGACGCGGTCGCCGCGCCGCCCGGCCATTCGAGCACGGCGACGGTCGCCCCGGTCGCCACGGCCAGCTGTTGCCGGACACCTGTCTCCCGGATCGCGACGACCGCGGGTGGACCGGGCAGCGGGATGGTGGTGCCGACGGCGGTGTCCGCGAGCGTCACGCCGAGGGCGGGCGTGTCGGCGTTCGCGAGGAACCATGCCCGGCCGTCGAGCCCGATCCGCAGCCAGTCCGCCGCGAGGGGCGAGGGCGTGGTCGAGACGGTGCCCGTGCTCGTGTCGACGAGCGCGACCGCCCGGCGACCGGGAAGGGCCGCCACCACCTGGGGGCGTCCGGGGACGGGTCGGACCGAAGCAGCGGCAGCAGGCAGCGGGAAGCGCCCGATCTCCGACCGCGCCACGGGATCGAGCACGACGACGGCCGGCGCGGCACCGCCGACGCTCGCGAACAGCTGCGTCCCGTCGGGGGAGACCGACAGGGCTCGGACCTCGCCGCCCGCGACCGGGATGGTGGTTCCGCCGGCGAGGTCGGTGGTCGGTAGTGCGCGCACCCCACCTCTCGCCGCGAGGTAGAGGGTCGCGCCGTCGGGGGAGAGGGCGGAGCGGTCGGTCCCGATGGTCGTGAACGACCCGACTGCTGCGGCGCCTGCGGCTGGAGGAGCCTCGGCGACGGCCGCGGGCGGCGCTGCCACGGCTCCGCCGCCCGACGGACCGCTGCTCACCTGGCCGACCACCGCCACGCCGCCGGCGATCACGACCGCCGCCGCGGCGGCCACGAGGGCGAGGTGCCGTCTCCGGCGCGGTGCGGCCGTCGGGGGTTGCGGTTCGCCCGGTGCCCCGAACGGTGGCTGGAGGTCGGGGGACCCGACCCTCACGGGTCCGTACGGTAGCGGCGCACGCGGGACCGGAGGTGGCGCCGCAGCCGGGGGCGGTGGCCGGAAGTGCGGCATCGTCACGGCGTCCGGCGGCTCGGTTGCCGGACGTGGCGGCGGACCGGTGGGCCGCCGTTCCGCCGTCGGCACGGGGGAGTGGAGCCACGACCAGTGCAGCCGGTCGAGCGAGGCCGGGGGCAACCCGGCGGCCACGTCCTCGGGCCGGGGATCCTCCCAGAACACCGGCCGGACGAACCCCTCGCGGCCCAGCCCCAGGGCGTACTCCCACTCGTCGCGCACGTGTGTCGAGCGCATCGCGTTGTGCGACCAGAAGAGCTGGAAGACGTCCGCCTCCTCGATCAGCTCCCGCAGCCGCGGCTCCCACCGCTCCCCGGCCCGCAGCGCCGCGGAGTCCACGATGTACCGGTCCCCGATCACCGACACCGCCGAGGACACGGCCCGCACGATGTCCGCGTCCCGGTGCGAGTACGAGGCGAAGATCTTGCGGTACCGGACCGCGACGTCGCGCTCCCGCGGAGGGCTCGCCGCCTGCCGGTCCCGTGTGACGGTGATCCGGAACGTGACCTCGCCGACGAGCAGGACGCCGAGGAAGATCCGCACCCCGCCGCTCACCGACCGGCCGATCGCCCGCTCCGGTGCCCGGATGCGGAACTCGACCTTGTGCACGGCCTCTTCCCAGCGGAAGGCGGCCGACGGCGGGTTGACCTCGCCCTCCCGCAGCCAGGGCTCGACCACGATCTCGTCGCCGTGGGCCAACGGCTGGGCGGCGGGCGCGGCGACGGACCCGTACGGCTCGGGACGGTCGGCGACGGCCCGCTCGGCGGCCTTCTGCACGAGGTGCGTCGGGTCGACCGTCTCCCCCGAGTCGGGGTCGACGACCGCGTCGGTCTTGTGGGCGAAGACCAGCAGCGGGGTCCAGGTCGCCGCCCGTACCGTCGCGGGCCGGTGGACGGTGAACTGGACGTCGTCGTCCCACGCGGGGGGCTTCGGCTCCGCGAGCGCCGGACGGTCGTGGTCGGCGAGGACGGCGGCGCCTCGTGCGGCGACGGTGTCCGGCTCGGGCGGGAAGCGCAGTACCGAGGCAGGGAGGTGCTGTTCCAGGAGTTCGCGCAGGAGCGGTGTGCGCGACCAGCCGCCGACGACCGCCACGCATCGCAGCCCGTCGCCCCGCCCCTCGGCGAAGCCGGCCGCTCGGAGGGTCGCCATCAGCGCGAGGACCGCGCTGCTGATCGGCAGGGCCAGCACCACCTCGAGCTGCCGTCGGTCGAGGCGGACCTCGCCGCCCTCGACCTCGAGCGTCGTCTCGGAGGCGGTGGTCAGTTCCTCCCGGGTGCGGCGTACCGCGGAGGCGGGCAGGTCGACGTCGGGACCGAGACGCCGGCGCAGTGTGTCGCCGAGCGTCTCGTCGGCCTCGTCGGCCCCGGGCGTCGACTCCGGGGGCATGAGCTCGTACCGACCGGCGCGCAGCACGACGACGGCCGCGGTGCACTGCGTCGCGCCGGCGTCGAGCACGGCCACGGAGCGTGCGTCGCCCTCCTCCTCGGTGTCGGCGAGGTATGCGGCCACGGCCTCGTGCGCCGTGACGATCCGCGTCGTGGGCAGGTCGAGGAGGCGGACGGCGGTGGCGAGCCGGTCCCGGTGCGCCCCGTCCCACGAGGTCGGGTGCGCGATCACCACCGCGTCCGGCGGGCCGCCCTCCTGTTCGGAGACGACGTCGACGATCGTCCGGAGGAGACGGACGAGGGCACCGGGCGGGGCGTCGTCGCCGAGAGGTCGGATCGGCCCTTCGGGCTCACCGAGAACCGCCTGCGCGTGCTCGTCGAGCCGGTAGCGGGCGGGCACGACGGCAGCCGCGCCGGCCAGGACGACCGTGTCGGTGATCCCCTGTCGACACACCGCAGCGGCCACTGTGGACATGCCGACGTCCACGCCCAGCGCGTAGCCCTCGCGGCCCACCGACTCCCCTGACCTTCGACACACGTGTCACCAGGGTCGCGGAGAGTGTCCGGTGCGTTACGCGGGCCGGTGGCACGTCTGACGGTCCGGCGCTGTCCATACGCACCCGCACCCACAGCGCCTTCACATACGTACTTCTGCGACCTTGCGGCCTGGTTTCACGGCGATGTCGCGGACGACGTCGTTCCCGGCCCGTCGTCCGTGCGCGCCTCGTACTGCGAGCGGGTCACAAGCCGTTCGACCTCGGCGAGGTGTCGCCGCTCCACCTCCCCGAGCTGGCCCTCGGTCGCGGCGACCACGAGGTGGTCCGGGTGCCGCTCCCACACGTCCAGCCCGAGCCGCGCGGCGAGGAGGTCGTCGACGCTCCTGCCCGACGCGGGCGTCAGACGTGCGATCCAGGTCTCGCCCCTGCCGGCCACCGGAGCTCCTTCTCGTCATGCCCGTGCTCGTCACGCCGGTTTCTCCAGTACGTGCCCGATGAACGCGTGAGCAGCCGGGCGGTTCTCCTCCCAGCACGGCTGGATCTGGCCGGCCGGCAGGATGAAACCACCCTCCAGCGCCGACGCCGGTCGCAACTCGACGGTGAAGGACGGGACGTCGTACTCGCCGTAGGTCCAGTCGGTGGTGTCGCCGGCAGTGGGGTACAGCCGGGAGGACTGCTGCGCGGTGTAGGTCTCGCCGTGCACGCCGGCGATGAGCCGTTGCATGTCCCCGGCCAGGTCCCGCATCTCCCGGTGATCCGTCTCGTCGACGATGGGTTCGTCGGTGTAGCCCCAGGGATAGAGGATGAGCTGGGAGTAGCTGTGGTAGGTGAGCACTCCTCCGAAGGCCTGGCGGGCGACGAGGTCGCGGACGGCGCGTGACTCCGGCTCGGAGAAGGCCCGTGGTCCGACGTACGTCTCGTCGGCGGGCGTGTGGCTGGACGTGTCGATGTCGAGCGTGCCCCACATGTAGCCGTAGTTGCGGTTGAGATCGACGCCGACGGTGCCGTCCCGGTTGCGACGCCGGTTCTTGCGCCACAACCGGTTCCCCGGCGTCCGCGTGAACTCGTGGCCGTCGGGATTGACCATGGGGGCGACCCAGATCTCCCCTCGCTGCAGCCACTCGCGCACGGGGTCCGCCGAGGCGTTCGCGACCAGGTCCTCGGCCAGGAGGAACGGCACCTCGACCGAGATCCACTCCCGGGCGTGGTGGCAGCCGAGGAACGCCACCTTGCGCGAGCTCCCACGCCGTTCCCCGAGACGGAGGGCGAGGATGGGGCGCCCCTCGACACTGTGGCCGATCTCGTGCAGCTCGGCGATCTCCGGGTTGTCGTCGGCGAGCTGACGTAGATCCTCTTCCAGGGTCTGGGCGGAGTGGTAGCCGGTGACGGCCGACTCCGTCGCGAAGTCGGTCAGGTACGACTCGCTCAGCCGGAGTTGCTCGACGGCGTAGCCCATGGCCTCGAGTCGTGAAGCCTGTGCCTCGTCGGCCTGCAGCACCGCGTGGTCGGGATGCAGCTCCCACAGGTCCAGCCCGAGCGGGATGGCGACGAGACGAGCGAGCGGGGACCGGGCACTGGTGGACGTCACTCTGACGATCACACTCGCCATGGCTCCTCCTGAGATGAGATGCACTGCCGGCGGGATGACGATGGGACGCCCGCGAGCGTTCGTCACGTACGTACATCTACGCACTCGGCGTACGGATCTCGTCACTGCGCCGATCTGCCGGGTGACGCTACGCACTACTGCGTATCGACCCGCCGTCACGGAGGGTCTTCACTCGCTCACCGCACGGATCTGCCGAGGTTCCGCCAGGACACCATGGACGAGGGGGATGCAGTGACCACCGAGAAGTTCGAACCCAGGCTGCTCACACACATCGAGGACGAGCGTCGGCGTGCACGCGGACGGGGCGTGAGTGCCGCGGAGGTTGACGCCGCCCCGCTCCGGGTCACGATCTCCCACCAGGAGACGATCCTCGCGAGCGAGGACGCCGCGGCGGACCGCAGCACGGCTCTCGACGATCTTCGGAGGGAGACGCGGCGGAGCCAGGAGGACCTGATCCGGCACATCGAGACCGTCGCCCCCGGCGCCACACCCAAGCAGCACACGCTCACGAACGCGGTGACCGTCGAGCTCACCCCTGAACAGTTGGACGAGATCGCCGACGACGACGAGGTCGCGCTGGTCCGTCTCGAGCGACTGGACAAGGTGACCGCCATGCGCGAGAGCGTCGAGGTCATCCAGGCCCGAGAGGCATGGGAGGAATTCGGCGCGAGTGGACGCGGAGTGCGGGTCGCCGTGCTCGACAGCGGCGTGGACAGCACGCATCCCGCACTGGCCGGCCGGGTCGTCGACGAGGTCGACGTGACCGGAGAGGGCGTCGCCACCCCGGGAGATCACGGGACGCACGTGGCGGGGACGATCGCGAGCGCCGATGCCGTCTTCCGTGGTGTGGCGTTCAACGCCGACATCATCAACATCAAGGTGCTCACGGCCGCCGGCTTCGGGGAGCCGCAGTTCGTGATCGACGGCCTCGAGCAGGCCGTACGCCGGGACGCCGACGTCGCGAACCTCAGTCTCGGTTGGAGCGAACCCTTCCACAACTGGGTCTGCGACGACGCCGACTGCATCCTCTGCGTGGCCGCCGACAACACGATGCGACTCGGCGTCACCCTCGTCGTCGCCGCCGGGAACGAGGGGACCGTAGCCGGGCCGGGACAGTTCAACATCAGGCATCCGGGCGCGGCCCGCCGAGTGATCACGGTAGGTGCCGTCGACAAGGGCAAGCAGCTCGCGCCCTTCTCGAGTGTCGGCCCCGGCAGCGGTCGTCTTTCGCCCGGTTCGCCGATCCGGTTCACCAAGCCGGACGTGGCGGGGCCCGGCGTCGACATCCAGTCGACCGTCCCCGGCGGTGGCTTCGCCTCGCTCAGCGGAACGTCCATGGCGTCCCCTCACGTCGCCGGTCTCGCGGCGTTGATCCTGGAGCAGAACGCCGGCGCCAAGCCGTCCGTGGTCAAGAAGCTTCTCGAGGACACGTGTGAGCGGCTTCAGCTTGCTCCCGACCAGGTCGGGTACGGGCTGGTCAATGCGATGGGTGCGTTGATCCGCACCCTGCCCGTCAAGCCCTGACGCGCCGTACCCTGCCCTCGGGCGGTGAGCCGTCCGGCCACCGCCCGAGGTGAGGGAGGTACCCGGATGACCGACGACCGCGGCACCGTCGACCCCGGCGTCTGGCGGGCGCTCGAGAACCGGCGTGCGGAGGGTTCGAGCGAGCCTCGCGTGGGCGTGGTGATCCAGCTGGCGGCACCGACCCCGGTGCCGGAGGCGGACGGCGACCCGAACGCGCGTCTCGACGCCGTGCAGCGCGAGATGGAACTGCTCCAGCGCGATCTGCTGGAGCATCTCGATCGTGCTGGCGTGGCGAGTCGGCCGCGTCCGCTGGGGCTCGTGAACGCGGTGGCGGTGGACCTCACCGGGGAGGAGATCCGAAGCGTGGCGCAGCGCTCCGACGTCCGTCGGATCGTCCTGGCGGAGCCGAGGCACGTCGCCACCTGACCGCGTCAGAGGACAGCCGTTCCCGCCCGGTGTACGAGACAGCCGCAGCCGCCTGCGACGCAGCGCTCGGTGGCCGGTCTGAGCGCTGGCCGTCCTGGCTGCTCGACCGCGTGAACGTCGACATCTGGGCAGGTTCGGCGCTTGTCAGGGTCGACGAAGCGGCCCGAGCCGTCGAGCGATTCGGGCGCCGTCCGCAGACCCGTCGAATGAACCACCGCCCGGCCGAGGCAGGTGCGTGCCCGATCCCCAATTCTGTCGAGGTCCAAAGAGCAGGACCATGGACGCAATACGTACTTCTCCCCGGGTCCCCGCTCCGAGGGGATTGGGCACGCTCCGTATCAGGCCGTATACCCCACTTCTCCTCATCGCCACGTAGGCGTCATGAGCTCTATCGGGTAAGCGGCAGCGGCGAAGAGGTGGGAGGCCGTGCGCAGGATGTCGACTGGACGGCGATGGTCACTCTGGCTAGGAGGAGTGCTGATCGCGGCGACGGTTCTCGTGGTGGTGGCGTCGGCGATCGCGGGTCCCACGGGCTCGCGAACGTCGATCATCGATCTGCGTGATCTGCCGGGGTCCGACGAGCTCCAGGAACGGGTCGACACCGCAGGTGCCGACGACGCTGATTCAGTGGTGCTCCTCGTGCCGCACGCCTCCGGGGAATCCGCGTGTCGCCGTGACGGCGGTGAGACCGACGAGCACCCCGAATGCGCGTTGAGGGAAAAGCTGGGGCATGGCCTCCTCGTCACCACCTTCCGATCGCTCGATGAGGTGGCGGTCGACCTCGGCGGAGACGAGGGCGTCGTGTCGAACAGCAAGGGGGCGGCGACATTCACGGTCGACCGTCCGATGACCGGGTTCCTGGGAGCTCTGCTCGCCGGATGCTTCCTCACAGTCCTCGTGGCCGTGCTCGGCGCAGTCGGCGGCCTTCCCGGACGACGAACGCCCAAGCCGCTCCGGTCCAACGCGTCCTCGTGGCAACCGTCCCGCACGCCACCCCCGGACCGCTCCCGGACCACGTCGAGGGTGCTGCCGGCTGTCACGTCACCCGGGCCGGTGCGACCCGGCCCCGCGCCACCACCGAGAAGACGGCGCCCTCCCACCGGTCCGCTCACCCGGACCTTCGTGAGCAACGCTGGTGGCTACACCGAGATCGACGGGGTGCTCCGGTGGTCGGTCGTCGAGGGCCCGGCCGAGCACGTCCTGGGGCCGAACCAGGAGGTCGACGTGGTCGACGGAGGCGGCGAAGTCGTCGTCGTGCGCAGGCGGGTCCCCAGTTGAGGACGGAGGAAGCACAGTGAATCGACCGGTGACCGGCCTCAGCGATCTGCCGGTACAGGCGGCGAAGAGCAGGCTGCTGCTCACCCTGGTGGTGGACACCTCCAGTTCGATGGAGGGCGAGCGGATCGCCGAGCTCAACGCCGCGCTCCAGGATTGGCGACAGCAGCTCGTCGAGGACGATGTCGTTCGCAGGTTCGGTGAGATCGCGATGATCACGTTCGGTGAGGGACACGTGAACCTCGTCGACCTGTCCGGAGATCCCGGCCAGGCATACGTGCCCGTCTCCCGATTCGATCCGCCGCCGCTCAGGGCCGGCGGGGTCACCCCGATGATCGACGGGCTGCAGTATGCATTCACGGTGCTCGCGGACCGTCGGCAGCAGCTGCGCAAGGACGGGTTCTCGCTCCTGAACAGGTCCCTCGTCTACCTGATCACAGACGGTGTCCCGACCGACGAGAATGGCTACCCGACGAACGCCTGGCGTGACTTCGCGCCCGTCATTCGGCGACAGGAGGAGGGACGGCACCTCCTGTTCTTCGCCTTCGGCGTGGACGGAGCAGACGAGTTCGTCCTTCGAGGACTCGCACCGCGTGCGTGGCGCCTCCTTGCGGATGCCCGGCTCGCCGACGTCCTGTCCCTCGTCTCGACGAGTATCGAGGCGGCTGCTGCCTCGTCGGTCCACGACATGCCGGCCGACCAGGCCTACGACATCGTCAACGAGCAGATGGACCGCCATGCGCGGATGCGCGAGTTCCTCGAGGGGAAAGCCTGAGATGAGGGCGCAGCGGGCTGCGGTCCAGTGGCGGATCGTCGAAGGATCCGTCGCCGGTCCTGGACACTCCAAGGTCGGTAAGCCGAACCAGGACGGCCTCGGTACAAAGGTGCTGACGAGCGGCGCGACCGTAGCCGTCGTCGCTGATGGAGCTGGGTCGCGAGAGCGTTCTGCCGTGGGCGCGATGCTCGCCGTGCGATCTGCCATCCTTGCAGCCGAGACCGTCTTCGCTGCGGCACTTCCTTCCGACGAGGCAGGCTGGCGTCGCGCCTGCGGGGACATGCGTAGCCACGTACTCGACATCTTCGACCGGAGCTTGTCGGCGCAGATCGAGCACGACCGGCGCTCCGAGGGCCTCGGTCCGGACAGGATCAGGCTCGGTGACTACGCCTCGACCCTGCTCGCCGTCGTGTCCGCGCCGCCGTGGCTCGCCTACGTCGCCGTCGGGGACTGCTTTCTCGTCGTCGAACGACGACCGGGCGGGACGTTCCTCCTCTCGCCCGTGGAAGAGGTGCGGGAACACGGCGGCGCCACCGTATTCATGACGTCGGAATCGCGGCACGAGCACTTCAGCACCGGCCTCGTGCAGGACAGCGGTATACGTGGAATCGCGCTGGCGACAGACGGCTTGTACGAGGCCTTGCTCACCTACCGCAAGGACGCCGACGACATCCTGTGGTACACCGCGCCGCCGGACTTCGTCCGCTACTTCGACCACTTCGCCTCGCCGGCCACCGGTCCCGACGAGTTGACGAGCGTGCTCGCCTCCGACCGGTTCGCGAAGTCGTCGGGGGACGACAAGACGATGATCATCATGGTGCAGGAGTGATCGATGTCCGGGACGACGCTGCGGCTGCCCACGGGTCGAGAGATCGAACTCGGTGGCTCTCTGGGCAAGGGCGCGGAAGGTGTCGTGCGGGAGATCGTCGGCACGAAGGACCTGTGCGCCAAGCTCTACTTCGATCCCTCGCCGACGCTGGAGAGCCGGTTGGAGGCGCTCAAGCATCATCCGGCCGCTGAACTGCGGGGGGAGACCAGCGAGCACGTGCACCTCGCATGGCCCCTGGAACGCCTGGTCGACAGTTCGGGCGAGACGCGAGGGTTCGTGATGCCCCGGATCGAGGGCGAGCGACTCACGAAGCTGCTCGAGCCCGACATGCGCTTCATCTCGATGCGCGAGCCGACGTGGAGGTCTCTCGTCGGGATAGCCGGCCGAACCGCTACGCTCCTCGACACCCTTCACCGGCACGACATTGTGATGGGGGACGTCAGCCCCGCAAACATCATGGTCGACTCCGCCGGCCTCGTGACCCTCATCGACTGCGACACCGTGCAATTCAGTGATACCGGCACCGGAGCGCATCACTCCTGCAGCAAGCTGACACCGGACTACTGCCCACCCGAGGTCGGAGGCGGCGAGGCGCTCGACGCTGCACACGACGACTTCGGCCTGGCGATCCTCGTCTGCGAGATGTTGATGGAGGGACAGCATCCCTTCCACGGCGTGCCGGTCTCCCGGGTCGACGGTGACTCGGACACGCGGGAGAACATCACCGCTCAGAACAACCGCCTTGTCTTCCCGGAGCGGCTCGTCAAGGTACCGGACCTGATCACGCCGGACGTGCTCTCGCCCGCCGTCCTCGCACTCGCGCGAGCCTGCTTCGGGCCGGGGCACAGCGATCCCGATGCGCGACCCGCAGCCGCAGAGTGGGCGGCCGCCCTCGCCCGCCTCGGGATGGAGCTCACAACGTGTCGAGTGAGTGCCAATCACTTCCACCATCGCGGGCTCGGCCGTTGCGTGTGGTGCGAGCGCATCGATCATGGCTGGGGTGACTCCTTTCCGCTTGCGCTCAGCCCGACCCGGGGCCGGACGGTTCGCCGGCTCGGGCACCAGCCAGGTCCCGCGCAGCGCGGGCACACCGTTCCGCGGCCACCGACCCCGGCCCGTGGGCCCGCCGGCGCCCGCGCCACCGCTACCACGGGTGCGGCGAGGGCGACGACCCGCTCCGCTCCGTCCCCGACACCTTCTGCGGGCTCCGTCACGCCCGACGGAGCCGACCAGAAGGACGCCTCGGTCTCGAGCGCGAAGATCCTCACCTGGGTGGTGGTCGCCGTTATCGTCCTGATCATCGTCATCTCGTTGGCGGCCCGATGACGACCCCGACGGCCGAATTGCTCGTCGCGGAGACGCACCGATCCTGTCGAGTGCTCGGGCCCGGTGACCGGTACGGCCTGTGGGTGCAGGGCTGCCCCCTTCGATGCGCCGGCTGCGTGAGCCCGCAGTGGCTGCCCTCCACCGGCGGAGAACGTGTCGCCGTGGATGCACTCGCCCGGGAGATCCTCGAGTTCGCCGTCGACGGGCTCACGGTGTCGGGCGGCGAACCCTTCGCACAGGCTGCAGGGCTCGTCGCTCTCATTCACCAGATCCGGGACGATCGGGATCTCTCCGTCTGCTGCTACACCGGCTACACACTGGAAGGGCTCCGTCGGGGGGACCCGGCTCAGCGCGAGTTGCTCGGTCTCGTCGATCTGCTCATCGACGGGCCGTACGTCAGCAGCCGCCACGCGCCGCTCCGCTGGCGCGCCTCGACCAACCAGCGACTGCACGTCCTGAGCGACCGGCACCTCGACGTCCTCGCCGAGCCCGACGACCCGGCAGGCCTCCAGATCGAGATCGGGCCGGGCGGCGATGTCCAGTGGTTGGGCGTTCCACACACGCCCGGCTTCCGCGAGGCACTCGCCGGCGCGGCCGGCCTGGTCGAGGCGCGAGATCGCCGATGAGCAGATCACCGAAGTACAGTCTCGTCCGGGCGAGTCTCACTCGGGTCCGGAAGATGCTCGACGCGAGAGCCGCGCGCGAACGTGCCCGCCGGGAGGCGCAGGCGGAGCATGCCACCGCACGGCTGGAGGCGCGGCGAGGTCGGATCGTGGACCGGATCGACTCCCTCTTGCGGGATCCGGCGGCACCAGACGACGGCGGAGGGCTGGGCCGGAGGCGGGAGGCAGCGCTCAGAGCAGGGACCGAGGAGGAACTGCTCGTGATCGAGACTGAGTTGATCCTGCGGTCGATCCGGCGGCCGGACGAGCTCGGCGCGCAGAGCATGGACGAGGTCCGGGCGGCGGCGGACCACGCTCGCCGGATGGACGCTCTCGCCGTTCGGCTCGATCGGCTGCAGGCCCGCCATGAACGTCTCGTCTCGGATGCCACCGCCGCCCGGGTGATGACGGAGGACCTGGAGATCCTCGAGCGCGAGATCGAGGCAGCGGCGAGGACGCTGCGAGGTGGATCGACCGAACCCGCCGAGCTCCTGGTGGAGGGCATCGACCGTCGGCTCGCCGAGGCCGAGCACGAGCTCGACGCGGTGATCGACCGCACCGTCGCACGACGGGAGATGCTCGGGTCGATCATCGAGGCCCTGCCCGAGCTGGGGTACGCGGTGGATCCCTCCACCCTCACGGAGGCAGCGAACGGCGCGATCTCCGTACACGCTCGACGTCTGAACGGCGCGGAGCTCGCGGTCGTGGTCGGTGAGGGCAGCGGCGCGGATCCGCACCGCGTCGACTACATCCGGCCGACCGTCGGCCTCGCAGGAGGGCCGTCGATGTCGGCGCGCGAGTGTTCCTCCCTGCAACGCCTCGCGGACCAGCTCAACGACTCCCTGCGCATGAGCGGATATCTGCCGGGGAAGGTTGTGTGGGACGAGGACGGCGGCGGGGAGTCAGGCTCGCGGCGCCCCGCCGAGGTACCGATGCAACGACCTAGGGAGACACCGTGACCGTCCCCCTGGCGTCGAGCTGGTTCGGGCGAGCGTATTCGTCCATCGCGCGTGACCAGCATCTGCTCCTGCACGGGAATGTCGAGGACCTGGTGTGTTGGGACACCAGGTTCCACCCGCTCCGGGACGCGATGGCCGGATTCCTGCACGTTGCCGGGTTCTCCGCCGTCGGCAACTTCGACCTGGTCGACGGCCTGACCTACACGGACAGTGCGAGCCGGGACTTCTTCCAGGACGCTCTGGGGCCGGCTGGAGCAGCCGGTGCGCCGGCCATCCCCCGCCCGGACCCGTCGGCGCCCGGCACTGCCTGGGCCGACGACCTGTACTACCGCGCTGCGGCCGCACAGAACCCGTCCGTCCGGACGACCTCCGACATCCTGGCCGCCGCGCGGAGGTTGCTCTGTCAGACCGACCGTCCATGCGCAGTGGTGATCAACCAGGCGGACATCATCCTCGGCCGCGACGCGGTCACTACGGAGGACCACCAGGGCAATCTGGTACAGCTGGCGAAGATCTTCGCGGAAGCTGCATGGGCACCGTCGCCGGTGCCCGGGGAGTCCATCCGCAACCGCCTTGTCCTGGTGGTCGGCGAGCTGCAGGCCGTGCCACCGTGGGTACGGTCGGGCAATCCGCAGGTGGCAACCATCGAGGTCGGCCGGCCGACGGCGGACGAGCGCGCCGCTTTCGTGCGGTCGATGCTGGACCAACTGACGGGCGGGTCCGGGTTGTCTCCGTCGGAGGCGTCGGCGGCGGCGATCAGAATCGCGGGCCTCACCGAAGGTATGACGCTCCTCGACATCCGTGGCCTGAGGGCGACCTCCAGACTCACCAAGATTCCCGTCACGTCGCCGCGCCGGCTCGTCACGCGTCACCGCTTCGGGCTTCGTGAAGACCCTTGGGAGCAGCTCGACATCGGTCGCGTCCGCGAGGCGAAGGAGCTCCTGAGCAGGCGGGTGGTGGGGCAACCCCGCGCCGTCGAAGCGGTGGCGGACGTTCTCGCGAACGCGCGTGGTGGCGTCGACTTCCACAGCGAGGGTGATCAATCGGCCACGCGCCCGAAGGGTGTGTTCTTCTTCGTGGGCCCGACCGGCGTCGGGAAGACGGAACTCGCCAAGGCGATCGCCGAGATCGTCTTCGACGACGAGACGGCGCTGCGGCGCTTCGACATGAGCGAATTCAGCCAGGAGCACGCCAGCGAGCGGCTGATCGGTGCGCCCCCCGGCTACCTCGGTCACGAATCCGGAGGCGTACTGACTAACTGGGTGCTGGAACGTCCGTTCAGCGTGATCCTCTTCGACGAGATCGAGAAGGCGCATCCCCGCCTGATGGACAAGTTCCTCCAGGTCATCGACGACGGCAGGCTCACCGACGGACGAGGGCGGACCGCGTTCTTCTCCCACTCGATCGTCATCTTCACCTCGAATGTGGGGGCCAACGAGCTGCCTCGCCTTCTCCGCGGGTTCAGCACGACCGCACCGAGCTATGCCGTGATCGCGCAGCATTTCGAGGAAGCCGTCCGCCGGTACTTCTCCGAGCAGCTCGGCCGGCCGGAGCTGCTGGGCAGGCTGGGCAGCGGGATCGTGGCCTTCGACATCCTCCGAGAGGAGGTCGTGGCGGGAATCGTGGACAAGTTCCTCCGGCAGCTCGTCGCGTCGTCATCGGCCCGGGGCTACGACCTCGTGATCGATCGCGCCCCACTCGAACGCACGATCGCCCAGCAGGTCAGCGAGCACGGGATGGCGTTCGGCGCCCGACAGATCCGCAGCCCGCTGCTGGACCGGCTCGTCCGGGTTCCTCTGAACAGGTATCTCGTCGAGCACGACCCGGCCCCGGGTACCCGGATCTGGGTCCGCCGCTCGCGGCCCGGCGAGCCGTTCGTGGTGGAGGAGTTCCCGACCACGGATGTCGATCATGACTGACCTGGCCGGCCCTGAGCTCACCCTCGACGACCTGCAGGACCAGGTCTCGTGGTTCGAGGGCCGGCGTCGGCTCTCGATGGAGGAGTACCGCACCTACTTCGCCCTCGAGGTCGAGCTCGAGACGCGGTTCATCGCCGGTGCTGCCGGACACGCCAGGTGCCACGACTTCGGGGGAGCGGCTGCTGCGATAGGGCAGGTGGTCGAGCTCAATCGGGTCCTCCTCCGAATCACCCATCGTGAGCTCGCCGAGCTTCCACCTGGGCCAAGCCCGGACCGGGACGAGCTCACCGCCAAGCGTGACCGTGTCGACGGCTTTCTCCTACTGATCTACGGCATCCAGGCCGAGTACGAGGCGAGCCAGCAGCTGGCCCTCGGTGATCTCCTCGAGGCGAAGGTCGCCCTGCAGGAGGCGGTCGACCGGTTCGAGGAGCTGGCGTCGAGTGCGCTGCCTCATGCCCCGATCGGATCCGATCGATGTTCCCTCGCCCGCATGAACCGCGACTTCCTCGATGCCCTCGCTCTGTTCCGGGGAGCGCGCTACGAGTCTGCGCACGACAAGTTTCGTGAGGCTGCTGCTCGGTACGACCACGAGATCAGTAGGCTGCGCGAGCAGAGCAGCGCTGGCGCGCGGGATACCGTCCTCAAGGAGAACCTGCTCTCGGAGCTGGCCGACCGTCATACCTACGCCCGGGTGCTGCGAGCCGTCTCCGCGGCCTTCACCTTCGTCCAGAAGAACGACTTCGAGGAAGCCGCGAAATTCGCGGAGGACGCGGTGGGACTCGGTGAGCGATGGCTCGATCGAGTAGTCGGAGCCGATCTACCCGAAGTCCAACGTGACATTCGCAGTCAGGAACTCTGCCTGTACCAGGGCTGGGCGGCGTGGATCGAGGCCGAGCGGGCCATCGACCGCAAGGACTGGGTCGGCTGCGACAGCAACCTCAGGGCGGCTCGGGACCGGTGGGCCGAGAGCACCGACCTCGGTATCCGGAACGGACTCCGGGGAGTCGTCCTGGGCCAGGCGGACATGGGCAGCATGGAGCTGCTGCTCCTGGCGACCCGGCGGCGTCGTGACAACGAGGAGAGGCTCGCCGCGGAAGTCGACAGACTTCGACGAGACATTCGCGATCACACTCCGCCGGTGTACATCACCAACACCAACCACCAAGGAGACAGCATGACCACCAACCGATCCGTGAGCTTCAACGCTCAGGGCGACATGAAGGGCAACTTCGCGGGCGAGTCGGTCGTCGCGGGGACGTACACCGACAACAGTCAGTCGATCGAGTCCGCCGTGAACCTCCGGGAGCTCGCCAAGGAGCTCGCGGAGCTTCGAGAGTCGCTTGCGCCCGGTGTTCGCTCCGAGTCGGAGAAGGAGCGGCTGGAGCACGTTCGGCAGGCGGAGGAGGCTGCCCGTGCAGGCGATGAGAAGGGTATGAAGGAGCACCTCGCGGCTGCGGGAAAATGGACGCTGGCCCTCGCGGAGAAGCTCGCCTTGTCCGCTGCCGAGGTCGCGATCCGGGCCAGCATCGGAGCCTGAAGCGAGCGCCCGACCCTGCTCGAGGTAGCTCAGACCTTCGGGTCGGCGCCCCGGTCGCACCATGCTGATCAGGTCGGAGCCGGGCCGCCGCGCCCCCGGCCCCAGCGGCAGAAAGGAAGAGGGAAGCGGGGCGTGAAGGCGTGCTGCCCCTTCGCCTCCTCCAGAAGGAACGGCCGGATGGAGCCGGACGGGTAGGGTGCGTCCGACTCGGGAGGGCCGATGAACGCGGACGGGCCGGAACTGGTCGAGGTGGATGCCCGCACGGCCGTCCCGCGCCTCGAGATCCCCCTCCGGCCGGTCGTCGTGGTGGTCGGTGGCGCCGAAGGCATGGTGACGGATGTCCTCGACGGCGTACAGCAACTCTTCCGCAGCAGCCTTGTCCCGCTCCTCGACGAGCACAAGATCACGGTCGTCGACGGCGGTACCGACGCCGGGGTGATGCGTGCGATCGGCCTGGCCCGGTCGGCGGCCGGCGGGCGCTTCCCACTGGTCGGGGTGGCCGCCCGTGGCACGGTCGCCCCGGTCGGCGCCGGGACGGCCGGCACCGCGGTCCCCGAGCCGCATCACACGCATCTCCTGCTCGTCCCCGGCAGCTCGTGGGGCGACGAGGCACCCTGGCTCGCGATGGTGGCCGACGTCCTGGCCGGTGGCCGCCCCTCGGCGACCCTGCTCGTCAACGGCGGGGAGATCGCCTACGCGGACGTGGAGCGCAGCCTCGAGCGGCAGCGCCCGGTGATCGTCCTTTCCGGCACCGGACGCACCGCCGACGCGATCGCCGACGCCCTCGCGGGCCGACCCGCCGATCCGCGCGCGGACCGGATCGCGAGTCGCTCCGATCTCGTCCGGGCCGTACCGGTCCAGGCACCCGACGAACTGCGGTCCGTGCTCGGGGAGATGCTCGGAGTCACATCCGACTGACCTGCGACGAGTCATCCCCCGACACGACGAGGGGATGATCGATGAGACGTCCGGCGCTGCTCGCCCGGTTCCCGAGCCTGCGGTCTTTACGAGCACGGAACACGTCGGTGCTGGACCCTGCGGTCGCCGCGGAGTATCCGCTGCTCGCGGCGGACATCGAGCTCGCTGACGAGATCGTCGGGCCGGAGTTCGCCGCGGCCGATCAGGCCGCACTGGTGCAGCAGAACCGGTACCGGCGCCAGCAGGTCGTGATCATCCTGGGGACCGCGGTGCTCACCGGACTGGGCGGGTTGCAGGCCGTGTTCCCGGACGAGCGGTGGCCGGGGATCATGCTGGCCGTCCTCGGCCTCCTGTTGGCCTTCGCCGGCCGGGCCGCGGGCGAGCTCCGCGCGCTCGACACCTTCCTCGACGAGCGGATCAAGGCGGAGCGGCTGAAGTCCGCCTACTTCCGCTATCTGTCGCGCACGGGGCGGTACGCCGACGCGGACCGGACGACCCGGCTGCGGCGGGCGGTCGTCGCGATCAAGCGGGGGGAGGAGCCGGTATGAGCGACAGGGACGGGCAGTTCCGCGCGTTGTACCGGCGGATGCGCATCGAGGACCAGCGGACGTGGTACGCGGCGCGGGCGCGGGAGTACCGGACGGCCCACGACCAGGTCGTCCTCGTCCGCAACGCCCTGCTCATGGCCGCGGCCGTGGCCGGTGTCGTCTCGCAGGCGGTGCACGGGACCGCCCGGGCGGCCTGGGCGATCGGGGCCGCCGTCCTCGGCGCTCTCGCCGGGGCGGTGACGGCGTACGAGTCGTTGATCGGGTTCCCGCAGCTGGCGAAGCTGTACTCCGACGCCGAGCGGAACCTCGAGGAGGCCGGTATCGACTGGGACGAGCCGGGCGCCGAGCTCGCGCGCGAGATCGAACGCGTGGAATGGATCTTCCGCAGCGAGCGGGGGCAGTGGGGGCAGCTCGTGGTCAAGGCCGCGTCGGCGACGGACCCGGCCGGCGAGGAGCGTGAGGCGGAGCCGGCGGAGGGAGCGAGGAACCCCGGCAGCGCCGAGTAGCCGGGCCAGTACGTACACCTGCGTATCCCCTTTCCGTGGTCATCGGTCGACGATGAGTGACCATGGCGCGCCTACCACACGGGAAACCGATCACTGCCGAACAGCTCGGCTCGGCTCGGGAGAACGTCGCCCGCGAGACGACCGATCCGCTGGGTTTCGCGGTGACGGCACTGCCCGATCTCGAGGATTTCGATCTCCTCTTCCCCGAGCTGCAGAACGACCCGCACAATCTGCTGCCCGAGGGCCAGGCCACCGTCGCGGCCCTCAAACGACTCGCCGAGACGATGGTCGACTTCGACGGGCCGGACCCGGCGGAGAACTCGTCCGTGCCGGCCGCGTACACCTACTTCGGGCAGTTCGTCGACCACGACATCACGCTCGAGGTCACCTCGGGAGCCGCCTCGGAGGAGCCCGGCGGTCTGTTCGCACCCGACGCGGTCCCGCTCCCGCTGCACGACATCCGGGAGCACCTGCGGAACGGGCGGACCGCGACGCTCGACCTCGACAGCCTCTACTCGCCGCCCGCGCCGCGCGATCCGATGAACCCCGCGAAGATGCTGGTCGGGAGCGTCTCCGAGCTCGGCAACGCCGACCCGCCCTTGGCCAGGCCCGCAGGCAAGGGCATCGACAACGACGTCCCTCGCGAGCCCAGGAGCACGGATCCCGCGCACGACCGGGCCGCGTTGATCGGGGACCCCCGCAACGACGAGAACACGATCATCTCGCAGTTGCAGGTGGCGTTCCTGAAGGCGCACAACCGGCTCGTCGACGAGGGGCACGACTTCGACGGGGCGCGGCGGATCCTCCGGCAGCACTACCAGTTCGTCGTGATCGACGACTTCCTCAAGCATGTCGCGGATCCGGCGATCGTCGACGACGTCGTCGAGCACGGGAACCGCTGGTTCGACGCGTTCGGCGAGCCGTTCTTCATGCCGCTCGAGTTCAGCGTCGCGGCCTACCGTTTCGGCCATTCGATGGTGCGCCCCGCCTACGACTTCAACATCAATTTCCGCTTCTCCGACACGGATCCCGTCGCCCCCGCCACGCTCGACCTGCTCTTCACGTTCAGCGCGCTCAGCGGGCAGCTCGGGTTCCCCTCCGGGACGGCCGACGCGTCGGCTGCGGGCACCGGCACCCTGCCCGAGAACTGGATCATCGAGTGGGAGCGGCTCATCGGTCCCGGGATCGGGCGGGGAGGACGCGCCCGGCGGTTCGACACCAGGCTCGCGGCCATCACCGGCGGTCAGCGCCAGGCCCTGTTCAACCTGCCGACGACCGAGGGGACGCCGGAGCGCGGGCTCGCGGCGATGCTCTCCGCCCGCAACCTCCTGCGGGGCTACCGGCTCCGGATGCCCACGGGACAGGCGGTGGCGGCCCACCTCGCCCTCCCCGTGCTCAGTCCGGACCAGTTGCGCGCCGCCGTCGGGGAGCGCCAGGCCGCCGAGCTCGCCGCGGGCGGCTTCCTGCAGCGCACCCCGCTGTGGTTCTACCTGCTTGCCGAGGCGCGGGCCCTGGGCGGTGGCGAGCGACTCGGGCCCGTCGGCAGCACGATCGTCGCCGAGGTCCTCGTCGGGCTCTGCCGGCGCAGCGCGGACTCCATCCTGCGCACACCGGGGTGGACGGCATCGCTCCCGGCGCAGCGGCCTGGCCACTTCGAGCTGGCCGATCTCCTGCGCTACGCAGGAGTGCTGGCCGGTGGTGACCCGACGCTCCTGCACACGGTCGCCGCCGGCGAGACGTTGACCGGAATCGCCGCGGCCGAGCTGGGCGACGCGGCCCGGTGGGTGGAGATCTTCGCGTTCAACCGCAACACCCTGCGCCACCCGGACCGCCTCCGCATCGGCCAGGTGCTGATCATGCCGTCGGGTCCGGCGATGGTCCCGCTTCCGCGCTTCCACGCCGTGCAGCCCGGCGAGACCCTGGAGTCGATCGCCGCCGCACAGCTCGGCGAGGGCACTCGGTGGCGGGAGATCTTCGCACTCAACGGGGACGTGATCACCAACATCGACGTACTCGTGGCCGGGCAGGTGCTGGCGCTGCCGCCGAAGTAGCCGTCCGACGAGGGCTCACGCACTCGAGTACTCGACGCCGACCGACTGGGCCCCGCCCTGCGAGTACATCTGCAACTGCCACTTCGTGCCGCCGAGGACGTCGACGGACAGCTCCTCCCACTCCCCGGGCTCGCCCAGCGGCGTCCAGGCACCACACTGCATCGGCCCACCTCTCGACGGCTGCAGGCAGGCCCGGGCGACGACCGGGTACGTCGCCGTCGTCAGCCGGAGGGTGATGTCGCTGCACACCCCGGTCGTGTGGTTCGGCCCGGTCACGACGTACGCGTCCTCGCTGCCAGCGGTGGGCAGCTCCAGACCTCGGGTGACGGCGGTGTCGTGGCACGGATTCTTCGACGCCGCAACCACCGCCGCACGGGCGAGGTCAGCAACGCCCACCGAGAGATCGAGGGTGGTGGCCAGCGCAGCGAGGAGCCCGAGCCCAGTGAGAAGCAGTACACCGACGGCCAGGCGTCCGCGCGAGCGGGAAGAGGGGGCGTGGTCATGATCGTTCCTCAGATGATGCGACTGGCCGGCGGACCGCCGGCCAGTCGTCGGTGGGAGAGCGTCAGAGGGTGGCGGTGAGGTCCGAGCCCGGGACGTACCGGTCGCAGGCGGCCAGCCCCCGCGCGGCTCCGAGCGCGACGGCGGACGTGCGCTCCGTGAGCGAGCCGTGGGTGCGGTCCGGACCGTTCTCCGAGCTGTCGGGCAGGATCCGCGCGATGTCCGTGACGTCGCGGAGTCGGAGCGTGCCGTCGTGGGCCAGTTCGCCGAGGAAGGATCCGCCGATGCAGTCGGCCTGGTTCTCCAGCTCCAGGTCGGTCGCCTCGGGACCTCCGCCGGCGAACTGCAGGTGGTGCCCCCACTCGTGGGCGACGACCAGCATCGCGGCGGCGTCGCCGTAGCTGCCGTAGAAGGTCCACAGGGCTTCCTCACCGAGGTACACCGTGTGGTCCGCGGAGCAGTAGAAGGCGGCGTTCTCGTCGGCCTCCGAGTCCCCGTACTCATCGACGCAGGAGCTGGTGGTCGTCGTACCCCGCTCGACGATGCGGTACAGCGGCAGCGGCACGTCCGGGCGCACCTGCTGCGCGTAGCGGTTCACCTGGCGGATGGCCTCCGCCCCGAAGGCCGGCATCTCGTCCGGGCCGTAGCAGTCGTCGAGCTCGGGGCAGGCCGACCGGACCGACTGCGCGGAGGCGGCACCGGTCGGCGGGGCCGGCTCGGCTGCCGACGCGGCACCGGCGGTGGCGAGGAACGCCCCGACGACGGTGGCGGCGACGGCGGCGAAGCGGGCGGTGCGGTTCATCTCGGGCTCCTCGGCTCGGGTCGTGCTGACGAGGAGAAGCCTGTCGATCAGCGGCCGCCGGTGGCGGTTCATCCCTGAACCACCGCCGGCGACCCCTGGGCAGGACAGTCGGGCACACACCCGCTACCACCTGCGAGGAGGCGCCGTGGACCGGAAGCCGGCCGAGGACCGTGGCGACGGTGCGCCGCCGCGTGCTGGATCAGCCCAGGACGGTGGATGCGCCGGACAGGCGCTGGGCGGTGACGGTCTCGCCGCCGTCGACGGCCTGCAGGGTCCGCGGGTCGAGGGCGGGGGCCGGCTCACGGACGTCGCCGCGCTTGGCGATGCCGACCTGGCTGCCGTCGGGCAGGACGATCCAGCCGATGCGGGTGGCGAGGCCGGCGACGCTGCGGCGGCTCTCGAACAGCCCGGCCTCGCCGAGGGCGAGCTGCGCGGAGAACGGGCGCTGCACGCCGCCGGCGGTCACGGTGCCCAGGGCGGAGCGCTGGTCGAGCGTCGCGGTCACGGCGTTGGCCTCGGTCTTGCCGCGCAGGACCAGCTTGTCGCCGGTGACGGTCCCCTCGAGCCAGGCCTCGACCTGCTTGCCGTCGCAGAGGTAGCCGGCGGCGCGGCCGTCCTTGATCCCGACGGCGAGGGTGAGCTCGTTGCCGCTGGTCCGGCCCGTGTACACCGCCTCGGTGATCACGGGCCCGGTGGCCGCGGGCGCGGCGGCCGGCGCGATCGTCGCCGTGACGGGCGCGGGAGTGAGGGCCTGCGCCACCGGAGGCCGATCCGTGTCGCCGCCACCACGCAGCAGCGCCCACGCCGCGAGCAGGACGGCGACCGCCGCCAGCGCAGCGGTCACCGGCAGGAGCCGGCGCCGACCGCTGCCCGGCGCAGCCGCGACCGGTGGGTCAAGGGGGCGGGTGGCCGGACGGGTCGCGCGTGTCGGGTCGATGAGGTCTCCAGAGGCGACGGCGCCGGCCGCACCACCGACAGCCGCGACCCGAACCGGGGAGACATCGGTGTTCGGCGCCCCGGCGGGCGAGACGTCGGTCTCGGGGGCCGGAACGGGCGAGACGTCGGTCTCGGGGGCCGGAACGGGCGAGACGTCGGTCTCCGGGACCGGGACGTAGGTCGGGACCGCGGCGGGCGCCGGCTGCGACGCGGCGGCGAGTGCGGCCCGTGCGGCGCGGGCCAGTTCACCGGCGGTGCCGTAGCGGGCCGAGGCATCCTTGGCCATCCCGGTGGCGACGACGTCGTCGAACATCGCGGTCCCGGGCACCACGTCCGACGGCCGCGGCGGCGGCACGTTCATGTGCGCGTGCATGAGCACCGGCAGCCCGTCGCCGGAGTAGGGCCGCTTACCGGTGATCATCTCGAAGAACACACAGGTCAATGCGTAGATGTCGGAGCTGTGGGCGACCGCACCGTCGAACTGCTCGGGCGCCATGTAGGTCAGGCTGCCCAGCAGGGCGCCGGTGCGGGTGAGCGAGTGGCTGCGCCGGGTCGTGGTCGCGCGGGTGATGCCCCAGTCGGCGAGGTAGCAGAAGTCGGCGAGCTTGCCGTCGAGCAGGATGTTCGACGGCTTGACGTCCCGGTGCACCAGCCCGCTCTCGTGCGCCTCGTCCAGGGCACTGGCGATCTGCTCGAGGATCTTCACGGCCCGCTCGACGGGCAGCGGGCCGGAGCGTTCGATCAGGCTCAGCAGGTCGCCGCCGTCGACGAGCTGCATGTCGATGTAGAGCTGCCCCTCGATCTGGCCGTAGCGGTGGATGGTGATGACGTGCGGGTTGCGCAGCTGGGCCACGTGGTGGGCCTCGCGGCGGAACCGCTGCTGGAACTCCGGCTCGTCGGCGAGGTGCGGCGCCAGCCGCTTGACCGCGACGTCGCGCTCGTGCTCGGTGTCGAACGCCCGGTACACCTCGCCCATGCCGCCCCGGCCGAGCAACTCCTCGAGCCGGTACGGGCCGAACATGCTGGAATCCCCCGCCACACCAGGCCGTTCGGCGAGATCCATGATCTCGTTAGCCGAGATCCTCAAAGCTGATGAAAGGTGCGTAACGACCACCCGAGCGCGCTCGACGGGCGGGGTGCCCGTCCCGTAGGAGGATCTTCGTGAGCGCGCCCGTCCCCGGCTTCGTCCTCGTCCGCTTCGGGGCACGGCGGTGGGCGCTGCGCCCGAGCGACGAGGTGACCTTCGGGCGCGGGGAGGACCGCGACATCCGCATCGGCCACGACCCGCTCGACGACTTCGTTTCCCGCGACGCCGGCTCGCTGGCCGGGCTGCGCGACGGCGTGCTGATCCGCAACACCTCGAAGACCCAGGCCATCCGCTTCCTGGCCATGCCCGGCGCTGAACTGCGGATCCGCCCGGGCATGGCGGTCGGGTCGATGCCCTTCGAGCAGGTCCGCATCGACATTCCCGGCCGCTACGGCGCCGAGTACACCCTGCACCTCGACGTCCGCGGCATGCAGCGCCCGCCGGACCTCGGCCCGTTCGAGGAGCCCGTGCGGCACAACGGGCGCGTCACCCGCTACGGCGCGTCCCGCCTCTCCGATAGGGAGCGGCGCATGCTCGCCGCCCTCTGCGAGCCCGTGCTCACCCTCGCCGGCAGCCGCCCCGCCACCTACCGCGAGATCGCCGAACGCCTCGGCGGCACCACCCCCGCCAGCGTCCGCACCGGCCTCGACCGGCTCCGCAACCGGCTCAGCGACACCGACGGCATCCCCGGACTGCGCGCCGACGAGGACTCCGGCGACACCACGGGCTACCTCGAGGCACTGGCGCACTGGGCGATCGACACGGGGGAGATCGACGGGCGGGTGGTGGGGGAGGTGCTGGGCCCACTGTGAGGCGACATCTCACCGGGCGGGCCGCTGCGGCCGGGAAGTCCTCGACCGCAGCACCCGCATTCCGTCAGTAGCTGCCCGCGCTGATGTAGACGAGGGTGAGGAAGATGCCGAGGCCCAGGAGGATCGCCCCCCACGTCTTGGCCAGCCCGGCGTTCTTCGCGGCCGCCGCGAAGTCCCCCGTCCTGAGGTTCTGGTTGACCTGGGCCGAGAAGTAGACGGCCAGGAGACCGAGCGGAAAGGCGAGGACCGCGGCCGGGATCGTGAGGCCCCACATCGGCGACGGGCGTTGTGCAGGGTTCGCCTGCCAGGCCTGCTGGAACGGGGCCATCGCCCCGGGGTGCTGCGGGCCGGTCACGTACGACGCGGGCTGCGGCAACGGACCGGCCGGAGGCGGCGCCGTCGGTGGGGGGAACTGCGGGGGCGGGTAGTAGGGAGCCGGGCCGAGCTGCCTGCTCTCCGGGTCGTGGTCCATCGTCGCTCTCCATCCTGATGAGTGGGTGATCTTCAGAGCGGGTCCTGCACCGTGACTCCGCGGTCCGACGCCCACGGGGTCCAGTCGCCGTCGAACCAGCGCCATTCGTGGCGACGGGTGGGGTCGGGGTACCAGCCGGGTGGCGGGATGTCCCGCCGCTCAGCCGCGGCGCTCACCGCGGGAGCCACCGGCCTCTCGGGCTGCCGGACCTCCCCGTTCGAGGCGAGGATCCTGGAGATCTCCTGGTCGGCGCGGACGACCGTCCAGGGCTTCCTGCGCATCTCGTCGAGCATCCTGAGGATGTCGGCGCGCACAGCGTCCTCGTCCTCGTCGATGAGCGCCTGACGAAGGTCGTTGATGATCCGCATCTGCTCGTCGAGCGTGAGCCCCCCGACGTCGATCTTCCTGCTGAGCGCCAGGAGATAGCCGTACGGGATGGGAGGTGCGGGAGGGAGCGGTTGCGGAAGCGGCGCGATCCTCGCTGCTGCCATCTGCACAGCGGAGAACACCGCGAATCCCGACGTCGCGTCGTCCGGCGAGTAGTGCACGATCTGCAGCTCGGCGAGGGGCATGGCCCTCATCGAGGCGACGGGGCCCACCTGGATCGGCACGATGGGCCGGCGTAAAGCGATCGCGTACTCGAGCTCTGCCTTACAGGGCTTCGAACGGTTGATGGAGGCGTCCGACAACGCGAAGAGGAAGACCGAGCAGGACCGGATCCTCTCCAGGATCACGCTCCACCAGTTGTCGCCGCCCTGGAGCTCGTGATCGCGCCACACGTTCAGCCTCGCGGCCTCCAGGCCGCGGGTGAGGGCCTTCACGGCCTCCTCGTCGAGCCGTGAGTAACTGATGAACAGTTTCACGATCCCCGACCTCCTCGCCCCTCACCGCACCTCGTCGAGGCGGGTTCGCTGATGCGTGGCGCCGGTGCAGACGACTGCCGGCGAAGAGAGGAGGCCGATGATCGAGGCCGTGATACCCGTATGCGGATACACCGGTCGAATCTCTGACGCTCCGACTGGAACGGCCCCGGCCACGACCGGCATCCGGCGCGGTGCGCGGTCCACTACCGTCCTTACGGTGATGTGAACCGGGCCGATTCGACCTCCGTGAGCTGCCCCATGTTTGCCCCGGGCCCTTCACCCGCTTGCGGGGGACGTGGCGGACAACCGGTCAGCTCTCGATGAGGAGGAGCCAGTCCGAGCCGCCGTCCGAGTTCATTCCGGGCGTCGTCACCTGCTCTCCGTCGGCGACGGCCGGTACCGGCGGCCGGGAGGCATCAGCCGGGTCGATCCATGCCAGGGTGACCGCGGGAGCGAACCTGGCGAGGTCGAGCGTGAGTGTGCGGACGGTCGGGACGTAGACGACGCCCCACGTCCCGTCGACCGATCGGGCGGCGGTCGCATAGTCGTTGTCGAGGACGTCCAGTTCGACGTCCTCGGTGAGACGCGTGCCGCGGCCCGCCGTGACGAACGGATCTGCGTCGTCCGGGACGAGCATCCACCAGGAGCGCGCTGCGAAGAAGTCGCGGATCTTCTGCAGCTGGAAGACGGCCGGGGTACTCAGACGCGCCTCCCACCCCGGATGGAACTCCCAGTCGTCGGAGCCGAAGAAGTCTCCCGGCGACCCGGAGGTCAGCGCCCACAGGGCCTGGCGGCGTAGGGTCTCGTTCGTCGTCGGCGGAGTGTCCTCCTGGTTGTTCTCGCCCTCGTAGTTCGCTTCGCCGAACAGTGCTGGACGCGGATCCCGGCCCCCGACCCGTCGGTAGGCGTCCAGGACCGCCTTGTACGTGGGTTGGTAGGTGTACACGAAGTTCCAGTCGACCCGGCTCTGCCAGAAGGGGCTGTCGGTCGAGAGGGACTTCTGATATCCGAGCTGGATCGAGAACGGCTTGTCGTTGCCCGTGGACCGGATTCCGTCGAGCATCGCGGCGAAGACCTCGTTGGTCTGCTGGTCTCGTGCGAAGAAGTCTCCGCCGGTCATCCACACGACGTTCGGGAAGTTCGCGTATCGACGAGCGACCATGGCGCCGAACCGTCGCGCCTCGTCGACGTCGACGCCGCTGAACACCGTCTGGATGTTCCAACCGTCCATCGGGTAGAGGAAGATCGTGTTGCCGTGCGCGCAAGCGCTTCGCAGGATCCCGTCGACGCGCTGCCAGTACCGCTCGTTCCAGTTCGTGACATCGCCGTCCACGAACGGCAGTAGTCCGTCGAAGGTCGCCCCGTCGTCGCTCGGGGCGCCGTTGGCGACGGCGCCCACCAGCGACATGATGGATGCGTTGAAGCCACGGGCCTCTCGCTCGGTGTAGTAGAGCTCGGCCTGGTCCGGCGACCAGCGCGTCATGCCGGCCCACGGCGAGTCGCCCCGTACCAGCAGCGGATTACCGTCCTGGTCGAGAAGGTATCGGCCGTCGGCGCTGACGGACGAGACAAAGCGATGCTCAGCGTCGACGGTGCACGGAACGGCCGGCACGTCGGCCTGCGGGGCCTGCTCCGACGGAGGCGGTGAGACGCAGGCGGCGACGAGAAGTACCAGACAGGGAAATCCGACGACGATCCGAACGAAACCGAAGCCACACATCCGCGATCCCCTGTGCTGCTGGGCCTGTCGTAGCCGGCGACACCGGGACTGCTCGGGGCCGGTCGGCCAGGTGTTAGCAACATGGGCGGCGAGGCAGAGCGCTTCGCAGTTGGCCGGCACGGTGCCGGGAGGCGCCGCCGGAGGCCTTTGCTCAGGCCGCTCCGGCCTTTCCGTCGGTTCGGAGCCGCGCCGACGCGTGCCTCGATGAAGCCGGCCAACGAGAAGGACTCCGCCACCACCTGGAACATCGCCAACGACAACCGGGTGGGTCCGGTCGGGAAGTTCCTGCGGCGGACCTCGTTGGACGAGCTGCCCCAGCTGTGGAACATCCTGCGCGGCGACATGACGCTGGTGGGACCGCGGCCGGAGCGGCCGCACTTCGTCGACCAGTTCTCCCAGGAGTTCCACCGCTACGCCCACCGGCACCGGGTGCAGTCCGGGCTGACCGGCTTCGCGCAGGTGTCGGGGCTTCGGGGCAACACCTCGATCGCCGACAGGGCGCGGTTCGACAACTACTACATCGAGCACTGGTCGCTCTGGCTCGACCTGAAGATCATCGTCCGGACCTTCACCGAGGTCCTCTTCGCGCGCGGACGCTGAGGCGACGACAGGTGTCAGCCACCGGGAGTTCGGGAGCGAAGCGGCATGATCGTCCGATCGTGTCCGCCCGCCTCCTCCTGGCGGCGTCCATGACGGCAAGTGGCGGTCCGATCACTCAACCGAACACTGTCGCCGCAGGTCGCAGGCTCGTAACCTCGGTCACATGGCCTGGTGGGTGTGGCTCGTCGTGGGCTGGGTGGCACTCGGCCTCGTCGTCGCGCTCGCCTTCGGCCTCCTGGCCCGCGCGGGGGAGTGGAGCGAACGTCGGGACCGGCCGCCCGCCGAGCCGGCCCTCCGCCGACGTCCCGACGACGAAGCACCCGACGAGGGGCGGAACGCGTCGGCCCCCGGGGCGCCGACCCGCGACCTGCGCCGTCAGCGCCCCTGAGCGGCGGACCTCGCTCAGTACGCCCCGTTCCCCTTGGTCAGGGCCCCGAACGTCTTCCAGAGGATCTGCGCGTCGAGCATCAGCGACCAGTTCTCGACGTAGCGCAGGTCCAGCCGGACCGACTCCTCCCACGACAGGTTGCTGCGGCCGCTCACCTGCCAGAGACCGGTGAGACCGGGCTTGACCAGCAGTCGTCGCTCGGCGTCTCGGGAGTACCGCCGGACCTCCTCGGGAAGGGGAGGCCGCGGGCCGACGAGGGACATGGAACCTGCGACCACGTTGAAGAGCTGCGGGAGCTCGTCGATCGAGTACTTGCGAATGACGGCACCCACCCGGGTCACGCGGGGGTCCTTCTTCAGCTTGAAGAGCGGGCCCGCGCCGTCGTTCTCGGCCTCGAGCTCCGCGCGCCGCTTCTCGGCGTCGACCACCATCGACCGAAACTTGATCATGCGGAACGGCTTGCCGTCCCGGCCGATCCGCGTCTGCCGGAAGAAGATCGGACCGCCGTCGACCGCGACCGCGATCGCGACGGCCGCCATCAGCGGGGCGACGAGCACGAGGATGGCGATCGCCCCGAGCCAGTCGATGCCGTTCTTGACCACGCGAGAGGCGCCGGTGAAGGCCGGCTCCGTGAGGCGCAGGAGCGGAAGGTTGTCGACGGGTGCGACGTGCAACCGCGGACCGGCCACCTCCATGAGCCCGGGGTCCACCACCAGCTCGGCGCCGAGGCCCTCGATGTCCCACGCGAGCCGGTGCAGGCGCTTCGGGGACCAGCCGGGTGCCCCGCACACCGAGACGACGCGATGACGGCCGGAGCGCACGACCTCGGCTGCCGCGTCGAGGTCGCCGCGGACCGGAATGCCGAGGATGTCCGGCGCCCCACCCGGGCCGGAGCCCGTCGGGGTGCACGCCGCGGTGACCCTCCAGCCCGTGCGCTTGTCCCTGCGGGTCCGCACGATCAGATCGGCGACGGCCTCGTTGCTCCCCACCACGACCATCGAATGCATGTGCTGGCCCCGCAGCCGGCGGCGGTACAACCGCGCCCGGAGGACCAGCCGGCCGCACAACATCAAGGCGCCCGACAGTGGTATCAGCCCGAACACCCACGGCCGCACGGCCGACATCTGCAGGGCGAGCCCGCCCAGGCCCAGTACGATCGCACTGGTCAGGAGAGCACGGAAAGCCCGGCCGAACTCCTCGGATCCCTGGCCGAGGATCCGTGGCTCCCACGCCCGGCAGACGAAGAGCGAGCACAGGGTGATGAGACTGCTGACGATGCCGAGCGTCGGCGAGATGCGGCTGTCGAAGTGTGGCCAGTACTCACCGAGGCCGAGCATGTGGCCGATCACGACGACAACCGAAACGGAGACGAGGTCGCTCGTCACGACCGCCCACGCGTAGCGGCTCTCCCAGCGCGGCCGCGCCGGCGCGACGGGCGCGACCGAATGGGTCGCATTTCGCGTCGGCGACCCCGTACGGTGCCGGTTCGTGGTGTCGGGGGTGTTCTCCGAGGACCCGCCCACCTCGAGATTCGACGACATACTCACCATCCCGCCCGGCGCGTCCGCCGCCTTACGGCCGAAGGCCCGGGTGACGACGTTGTCACGTAGTTCGGTCCACGTAGCGTGGTCAATGGACGAGGTCCGGGCCGCGAGCAGCGGCGCGCTCCGTCCGAAGGCGACCGACGAGCGCCTCCCACGAGCCCGCCGTCCGGTCCCGCTCGCTGATCACCCCGACCGGGAGCGGCCACTCGATGCCCAGCTCCGGATCGTCGAACCGCACGGCGACGTCCTCGGCGGGCTCGTGCTCGCGGTCGATCCGGTAGCAGACGTCGGCCCACTCGGTGAGGGCCTGGAAGCCGTGCAGCATGCCGGGCGGCACGAACAGATGGACCAGCTCGACGTCGTCGAGTTGCACCGTCAGGGATCTGCCGAAGGTCGGTGATCCGGGCCTCGCGTCGACGAGCACGTCGAGCACCGTGCCGCGGGCGCAGCGCACGAGCTTCGCCTCGCCCCGCCCGAGCCGCCCGTGCATGCCGCGGATCGTCCCGCGGCGTGAGCGGGACTGGCTGTCCTGCACGAAGGAGCACGGTTCGATGCCGTGCTCCTCGGCGACCGCCGAGTCGAAGGTCCGTGTGAAGAAGCCGCGGTCGTCGTGGTGCGGGGTCGGTCGGAAGAGCAGGACGCCGGGTAGGGAGAGCTCGATCGTCTGCATGGGCTCGTCAGGCGCCGGCGATCGAGCGGGCGCGGTGGGCACGCCACGGCATCCAGGGGGTGTTCCCGGCCTGGTAGAGCGCCTCGAGAACGGCCCTTTCCTTGACGGTGTCCGCCGGCTGCCAGAACCCGCCGTAGGGGTAGGCGCCGAGCCGGCCCTCCTTGGCCAGGGTGGTGCACGCGTCGCCGATCAGGTCCCCGCCCTCGGGCAGGTAGTCGAAGATCTCGGGCCGCAGCACCAGGTATCCGCCGTTCTCCTGGATCGGCATCTCCTTCAGCGCCGTGATCGCTTCGACCCGGTTGCCGTTCCCCATGTCGACGACGTGGAAGGCGGCCTGCGGCGGTACCGCGAGGAGTTGGGCGACGGCGTCCGTGTCGGCACGGAACTGCGTGATCATCTGGTCGATCGGGGCGTCCGTGAGGACGTCGGCGTAGTTCGCCAGGAACATCTCGTCGCTCTCGACCAGGTGACGGACCCGGCGGAGGCGCTCGCCTATCGCGGAGTCCTGACCGGTGTCGACGAACGTGATGGACCAGTCGGAGATGTCGGTCTCGAGCATGTGCACCTGGCCGCGGTGCAGCACGAAGTCGTTCGACGCCGTCTCGGTGTAGTTGAGGAAGAAGTCCTTGATGTGCCGGCCCCCGTAACCGAGACACAGCACGAAGTCCGTGTGACCGTAGTACGCGTAGTACCGCATCACGTGCCAGATCAGCGGACGCGGCCCGACCGGCACCATCGGCTTCGGCGTGTCCGACACGCCGTCGCGCATCCGCATCCCGTATCCGCCGCAGAAGAGCACGACCTTCATCGGTGACAGCCCCCTAGGAAAGTGTCCCAGCCCGCTCCGGTGCGGGTCGCCTCCGACTGACTCGGTCCCTCCGCGGAGGGTGTTAACCCTTAGTGATCTCAGGCCGTGCCGACTCGGCCGTTCGTGGCAGATTCCTTGCCTGACATCGCTCGAGTGATCACTTTGGGTGACAGCGCGGCGCCCTCCTGGTGCTACCTGACAGCCGAGGGCGCGCGGCTTGATCAAGTACGAGGGTGGCGCTCGTCCGTCCCTTTCGGGTCCGGGGCGGCTGTAACAGAGGCGCCGACACCGCCGAGCACTCGCCACACACCCTCCAAGAGGGATGGCACGAGCTGGGTCGATCACTCCGCATCCGCTGACGACGAGCCGAAGGTGCGAGCGGACGGCCTGTGCCGCAGGGGCGTTGAGCTGGGGGATGCGATGGCGGTGTGTCCGGGCGCGGAGAGGACGTTCCTGCATCTGCCGGAGGCGTGGCGCGATCCTCGAACCGCTGCGTGCGGATCGTCCTGGGCCGGTCGGGCCGGGAGCTGTGGCCGGGAACGTGGAACGGAGATCTCGCGTGGGTGAGGGGGGCCTCCCGCTGCGCCAGTTGTGGGCGCTGCTCGCACGTCATCGACGACTGTTGGTCGTACTCGGTCTGCTGGGCGCCATGCTCGGCGGCGCGGCCTTCTTCGTCCTCTCGCCCGGCTACACCTCCCGGACGAGGGTCGTGCTCTCCGGAGTTCGGGACAGCTCGCAGATGCTCAGCGAGACGCAGATCGCGATGAGCGCGGTGGTTCTCGAGCGCGCCGCTCGACGCGTCGGCACGGAGCCCGGCGCTCCCGCGCCCCGGGGCTCGATCCTCGCCACCGCCGACGGCAACGTCGTGGAGCTGGCAACGACGTCCGACACCCCCGAAGGAGCACGTCGACTCGCCGACCTGGTGACCGAGGAGTACATCGGCTTCTCCACGCAGCTCCAGGCGGACGCTGCGACGCTGTCGACGCAGGGACTCAGGGACCGCCAGGCAGTACTGCAGCAGCGGCTCGACACGGCCAACCAGCGGATTCGTGAGGTGCTCGGATCGAGTGTCCTGGACGCACCCACCGTCGCCGGGGCGCAGGCCCGTGCCGAACTCAACCGGCTGCGGGCCGAGGCCGGTGACGCGGTGGAAGAGCTGAACCAGCTGTACGGGCGGATGCAGGACGCCGAGGCGGAGGCCTCCATCGCGCAGGCGGGAACGCGCATCATCGAGCCTGCGACCGAACCGGTCACCGCTCCGCCGACTCTCGTCCAGCTCGTGGTGGGCGGTGCGATCGCCGCTCCGCTCCTCGGGATCGGCGCACTGTTGATAGCCCACCGCTCCTCTCGACGCCTCCAGTCCCGCACGGAGATCGCGGCGGCGCTGGGCGCGCCGGTGCTCGGCCGGCTCACCGCACCGCCCGAGCCGGTGCCCTCGTCAGGCAGCAGCGGAACCGTCCTCTCCCGCACCCTCGGACGCGTACGGGCGCCCCGGACCGGCCCCTCGCAGCACCTGATCCCGGGGCAGGAGCTCCACTATCGACAGGTCCTGGAGCGGGTGTGGAGCGACAGCGGCGGCGTGGTGCGGTGGGTCGCCATCGTGGCCGAGGACGATCCGGACGCCGAGCGGGCCGCCGCGCTCCTCGTGCGAACGTCACGGCAGTTGCGTGACGGAGGGTCCGGCGTCGGGCCGGGCGCCTCCGGCGGAGGGGCGGTCGGAGCGGCGACGGTGTCGGCGCGGCATCCCATCCTGACCGAGGTGTGGGAGGCGTCGGAGGCCATCGTCCTGCTGACACCGGGAACTCGGAGCGGCGAGGAGCTGCTGGCCGTGGCGGAAGCGTGCGGCGACGCTCGATGCTCGCTGCGGGGAGCCCTGCTCGTCGAGCCGGGGGTGCGGCGTGACAGGACCAGTGCGCCCCGAACCGGCGCGGAGGACGACGACGACCGGGCCGAACCCGCGCATCCCGACCCCGTGATGGTGCAGCGCAACGGCCAGCACGCCGGGGGGCTGTCGTGAGTGTTCCCGGCGAACCGCCACCTCTGCTGGACCTGAAGCCCCTCGTCGCCGGCGTGCGGTGGCGCCGGAGGATCTGGGCCTCACTCGCGCTGGTGGGTCTCCTCGGCGGTGCCGTGCTGACGCTCCTCGCGCCGCCGGTGCCCACGGCGGTCGCACGAGTCGCCGTGGTGCACGAGGAGGACCGCGACGCAGGCATCGGTGAGAACCGTGATGCGCTCATGGCTACCGACGTCGCGGTCTTCCAGACGACGCGCATCGCCTCGGCAGCCCTCGCGAAGCTCGGGGTCGACGAGTCGCCTGCCGAGTTCCTCGCGACGTACAGCGGGGAGGGCCTGACGGCCAACGTCCTCCAGATCACCGCACGCGGGCCTGACGACGATGCGGCCGTGCGCCGGGCTCAGGCACTCGCCCAGGTCTTCGTCGCCGATCACGTCCAACGGACGCAGGACGCGGCGAATGCCGAGGCCGATTCGTTGCTCGAACACCGGACTGTCGTGGAACGCGACGTTCGCGAGCTCGACGACCGGATCGCCACGATGATCCGGGACGCGGCCGAGCCGGGCGGCACCGTCACCGGCCAGCTCGAGGAGCTGAACGCCCAGCGGCTCGCCTTGACCTCGCAGATCGCCGACCTCGCGCAACAGGCCGAGATCGCCCGGCTCGGCGTCCCGCGGGTCGCCGCCGGAACGATCGTCATCGATCCGGCACGGGTCGTCACTGATGCGCTGACGACCGCCGCCATCATGAACGTCGCAGTCGGACTCGTCCTCGGGCTGGGGCTCGGCCTCGCCGTGGCAGCCGTCCTGACCGTCACGCAGGACCGGCCGGTGCTCCGCAGCGACATCGCTGCTCAGCTCGGGAGTTCCGTCATCCTGCAGACGACCGGGCGTGCACGGGTATCCCGTGTCCGGCGTTGGGTGAGCAGGCGGGCGGACAGGGAGAGACGTCGGGCGGTGGCGACGCTGGCCCGTCTGATCCGGCACTCGCCCGGCCAGGTCTCGCTGATCGAGATCGGGTGCCCGAGGGTCGTCGCGAGCTTGGCACTCGACCTCGCGGGCGAGCTGGCCGTGGACCGGCCCGTCACCGTCGTCGACGATCTCCCGGGCGGAGTGATCAGGTCGGCCGGGAAGGACCCGGAACCAGGTGTGCGGGTCGTGCAGCTCGCAGAACGGGCCGTCGCCGAGGCCTCATCGCTCGACGGCGGGTGCGAGGTCCGCATCGGGGTCGGGTCGGCTCGACCCGGCGCCACGTGGATGAACTGCCGTCGGCTCGGCGCGGACGCGCTCCTGGTGGTCCGTGCGGGTCACGCGAGCGCGCTCGAGCTGCACACCGTGGCGCGGCATCTCGAGCGCTCCGGAGTCTCTCGGCTCGGGATCGTGCTCGTCGATCCCGACCCGCGGGATCGCACCGACGGAACGTTGTGGGGCGACCTGCACCGCCTGCTGGACGACCGGGTCGACCTGCCGACGCAGGCGGACGCGGCCCCGCCCGGGGCCGCGACGCAGAACGGTGCTCGAAGAGTGGAGCTGACATGAACATCGTCGTCCTCGGCCTGCAGGAGGTGGGATGGTGAGCACTCGGCGCCGCCATGTCTGCATCGTCGTACAGAACCTGCCGGTGCCGTTCGACCGTCGTGTGTGGAACGAGTGCGCCGCCCTGCGCGCAGCCGGCTTCGACGTGTCCGTCGTCTGCCCCAAGGGCGAGAAGGACCCGAGCCATCAGGTGCTGGACGGCGTCCACCTGTTCAAGTACGCCCCGTTCCCGCCGATCACCCGACAGGCCCTGTTCGTCGCCGAGTACCTCTACTCGATCATGGCCACGGTCCTGCTCCTGTGTCGCGCGTGGCGACACCGTCGCTTCGACGTCGTTCAGGTGTGTAACCCGCCCGACGTGCTCTTTCTGGCAGTCCTGCCGTTCAAGGCCCTCTTCGGGGTGAAGATGGTCTTCGACCATCACGACCTTTGCCCCGAACTGTACAAGTCCCGTTTCACCGAGAAGCCCGGTCTCGCCTACCGTGCGCTCGTTCTCGCTGAACGCCTCACGTTCGCCGTGGCGGATCATGTCGTGTCGACGAACGAGTCGTACCGGAAGGTGGCTCTGGAGCGCGGCAGGAAGGATCCGACGTCCGTGACCGTCGTGCGGACGGGCCCGGATCCCCGACGACTGCGGCGCATCGAGCCCGAACCGTCGTTACGGCGCGGACACCCGTACCTGCTCGCGTACCTCGGCGTGATGGGCCCGCAGGACGGCGTGGACCTCGCCATCCGGGCGATGGACCACATCGTGCGCGAACGGGGGAGGAAGGATGTCGCCCTGACCCTGATCGGCGACGGGGACATGGGTCCCGAACTGCGGAGACTGGTCACGGAGCTGCATCTCGAGGGCGTGGTCGAGTTCACCGGGAGGGTGCCGGACTCGCTGGTCGCACGGATCCTGTCCAGCGCCGACATCGGTCTCTCGCCGGACCCGAAGAACCTCCTCAATGACGTCTCGACGATGAACAAGACGATGGAGTACATGGCCTTCGAGCTTCCTGTGGTCGCCTTCGACCTCGTCGAGACGCGGGTCTCGGCCGGCGACGCCGCGGCCTACGCGGAGCCGAACCGTGTCGAGAAGTTCGGCGACGTGATCCTCGAGCTCCTCGACGACGAGCTCCGTCGCAAGTCCATGGCTGCGGCGGGGCGGCGTCGGGTCGAGGAAAGGTTGGCCTGGAGCCACCAGGCGGCGGCCTACGTCTCGGTCTACGACCGCTTGACCAGCGGCTGAAGGGCGAACCGGCGATGTGCGGTATCTCCGGAACCTACCTCTGGCCCGACGGCGGCCCGCTCGTGGACCACCTCACCCGGGTGCTCGCACACCGGGGCCCGGACGGCCACGGCCACTACAGCAACCCCGTGGGACCTGGCGAGGTTCACCTGGGTCATCGCAGGCTCTCCATCATCGATCTCTCGTCCGGCGGTGCGCAGCCGATGGTCCGCGACGGCCTGGCCCTGACCTACAACGGGGAGCTGTACAACTATCGGGACCTGCGCCGGGAGCTCGAGGCTGCGGGAGTCCGCTTCCGGAGTTCCTCCGACAGCGAGGTCCTGCTCGAGGCGTGGCGGCGATGGGGCGTCGCCTGCCTCTCCCGGCTGCGCGGGATGTTCGCCTTCGCCGTCTTCGACGAGCGCACCGGCGAACTCGTCCTGGCCCGGGACCAGCTCGGCATCAAACCTCTCTACCTGGTCCGCCGCGGCGGGGCGGTCGTCTTCGCCTCCGAGCTCAAGGCGCTCGCGGCTGCTCTCGGCCCCGCACTGCGCGTCGACGAGACCGCGCTGGTGGCTTCCCTGCTCTACTACTGGATGCCGGACTCGCGCTGCGCGTTCCGGGACGCGGAGAAGCTCCCGCCGGGCACGTGGATGCGTTTCCGACCCGACGGCAGGGTCGACCACGGACGGTTCTGGTCGTTGCGCGAGGTGGCCGAACGCGGGGAGAGCGCGCCCGAACCGAACCTCGAGGCCGTCGTAGCGGAGTCCGTGCGCCGGCATCTCGCCGCCGACGTCCCGGTGGCGACGTTCCTCTCGGGGGGACTGGACTCCAGCTACCTCACCGCTCTCGCGGCGCGTCAGGAACCGGGTATCTCGGCCTACACGATCGGCTTCCGCTCGGAGGACGCGCGACTGGAGGCGATGCCCGACGACCTGCGGTACGCGCGGGTGGTGGCCCGGCAGTTCGGCGTCGACCTGCACGAGATCGAGATAGCCCCGCAGGTACTCGACCTCCTGCCGCAGATCGTCTACCACCTGGACGAGCCCGTCGGTGATCCGGCGGCGATCAACACGTACCTCATCTGCACTGCCGCCCGCGAGGCGGGCGTCAAGGTCATGCTGTCCGGGATGGGCGCGGACGAGTTGTTCGCCGGCTATCGGAAACACCTCGCCAACGTCCTGGCCGTCCGTTACCAGCGCGTCCCGCAGCCGGCGCGCACGACGCTGCAGGCCGTGATCGACCGCCTGCCGGTCGCGACGTCGCGCCGTGGGTACCGGTCCGTCCGCTTCGCCAAGCGGTTCCTCTCCTTCGCCGAACTACCGGAGGAGACGGCGTTCCGCCGCAGCTACACCATGTACGACCGGCTCGAGCTGCTCGGGCTGCTCGACCCCGACCTCGCCCCCGCTGTCGACGACGTGCTGACGGAACACGACGACATCTACCGCGACAACAGCCTGACGGACCACGTCAACCGGATGTGCCTCGCCGACGCCCGGCTGTTCCTGCCCGGCCTCAACCTCGCGTACACCGACCGCGCGAGCATGGCCGCCTCCACCGAGGTCCGGGTGCCGTTCGTCGACGTGGAGGTCGTCGAGTCGGCGTTCCGCATCCCGGGCCGCCGCAAGATCGTCGGCCGGCAGGGCAAGGCCGCTCTCAAACGAGCCGCGTCGTCCACACTGCCCAAGGAGATCGTGTACCGGCCGAAAGGGCTCTTCAGTGCGCCGCTGCGGGCGTGGATGAGCCGTGATCTCGCCCCGCTCGTCCGCGAGGTCGTTCACGAGGGCGTTCTGGTCTCGTCGGGGTTCCTGCAGCGCGAGGCCCTCCAGCGACTCGTCGAGGAGGACGCGTCCGGCCGGCAGGACCGCTCCAAGCACCTCTGGCACATCTTGACCCTCGAGCACTGGTACCGCAGCGCGACGGCTGCCGGCGCCGGCGACGTACGAGCTGCATAGGGAAGGGACGACGTGAGACAGGTCGTGCAGAACTACAAGACGGGCGAGATGAGCCTCCTCGAGGTACCCGTTCCCGCGTGCAAGCCGGGTGGCGTCCTCGTCCGCACCACCTATTCGTTGATCTCTCCCGGTACCGAGCTGATGAAGGTCGGGGAAGCCGGCATGTCCATGCTGGCGAAGGCGCGTGCCCGGCCCGATCAGGTCGCGAAGGTCGTGCAGAGCGCTGCGGCGATCGGACCCGTGGCGACCTACCGGAAGGTGCTCAACCGCCTCGACTCCTACACCCCGCTCGGCTACTCGCTGTGCGGCGTCGTCGAGGAGGTGGGCGAGGGCGTCATCGACGTGGCGGTGGGTGACGTGGTCGCATGCGCCGGAAACGAGCACGCGCTCCACGGCGAGATCAACTGGGTCCCGACCAACCTGTACTGCCGTGTCCCGGACGGTGTCGCTCCGGAGCACGCCGCCTTCGGCACGGTCGGTGCCGTAGCCATGCACGGCGTGCGCCGCGGTGAGCCGCAGCTCGGCGACGTCGCCCTCGTCGTGGGTCTGGGCCTCATCGGTCAGCTGACGGTGCAGCTCCTGTCCGCTTCCGGGGTTCGGGTCATCGGCATGGACCTTGCCGCTGCGCGCTGTGAGCTGGCGGAACGGCTGGGTGCTCAGGTCTGTGGTCCACCGGGGAGCGAGCTCCTCGAGGCCGCGATCCACGAGCTGACGGCCGGACACGGTGTCGACCAGGTCTACCTCGCCGCGGGCGGGAGCAGCAACGACCCCGTCGAGGCCGCGGTGCGGCTGAGCCGCGACCGCGGGCGGATCGTGGACATCGGCAAGTGCCGTCTCGACCTGCCGTGGAACGCCTGCTACGAGAAGGAGCTGGAGGTCCGCTTCTCGCGCTCCTACGGTCCGGGTCGCTACGACCCGGACTACGAGCTCGACGGACGGGACTACCCGATCGGCTACGTCCGGTGGACCGAGCGGCGCAACGTGGAGAGCGTCCTCGACCTGATCGCTCGCCACCGCATCGACGTCGAGCCGTTGATCTCGCACGTCGTCGACTTCGACTCCGCCCTCGACGCGTACGAGCGGCTGAGCTCGGGCGAGCTCCAGGGCGTCGGTGTGCTGTTCCGCTATCCGGACGGAGACCGTCGGAACGGTGTGCCGGCGGAGCGCCCACCGGGCGGGAATCCCGGCGGCTCCTCGAGCAACGGGCTGGCTGCCGTCCCTCGGCTCCACACGCCGTCAGTGCCCCGAGCAGTTCTGAACCGCCCGGTGCAGATTGCCTTCATCGGGGCGGGCAACTACGCCTCGTCGATGCTTCTTCCACACCTGACGAGCCGTTCGGACATCGAGCTCGGACCTGTCGTGACCACCTCGGCGCTCTCGGCGACCAACGCCAAGCGCAAGTTCGGGTTCACGACGGCGTCGACGGACGTCGACGCCGTGCTCGCGGACCCCGGGGTCGATGCGGTGTTCGTCGTCACGCGACACAGCTCGCACGCCGAACTGGTCCAGAAGGCGCTGCACGCCGGCAAGGCGGTGTTCGTCGAGAAGCCGCTCGCACTCACCGATGCCGAACTCGACGACGTGTTGTCGGCCGTCGAGGAGTCGGGGAACGACCGGCTGCAGGTCGGCTTCAACCGCCGTTTCGCCCCGCTGCTCCGCGACGCACGGAGCCAGTTCGGTCGACGGGCGGGACCGGCCTCGGTTCGGTACCTGGTCAATCTTGGGCGGCGGGACCAGCAGAGCTGGTACCTGCGCCGGGACAAGGAGGGGACGTCGTTCGTCGGGGAGGGCGGGCACTTCATCGACACGGTGGGATGGCTGCTCGGCGCCGATCCGTCGAGTGTCTTCGCCGACGCCACACCGGAGCAGGCCGATCTCCAGGTCCTGCTGAGCTACCCGGACGGTTCCTCCGCGTCGATCACGTACGCCACGAGCGGGACCACGCGGTTCCAGAAGGAGACCATCGACGTCCTCGCCGACGGCAAGGTGCTCCGAATCGACGACTTCCGTCGTATCTCGCTCTACGGACGCAGGCGTCCCACTCCACGGCTCCGGCGAGGCCAGGACAAGGGCCAGCGCGCGCAGCTCGAGGCTTTCATCGACGCCGTTCGCAACGGGGGGCCGATGCCGATCCCCATCGCCTCGTTGGCCGCGACGACGCGGGCCACCCTCGCGGTACAGCGCAGCATCGCCACGCGCGCGCCGGTGAGGCTCGCCGCCGACGCGCACGACCTCGATCCGATCGGGGGCTCATCAGCATGACGAGTGCGGCGTGGTACCTGCGGCGACTGTCCCGGATGAGCCCGCGCGAGGCAGCGGGAAGGGCCGTCACGGTTGCTCGAGCTCATCGCTGGCGGAGCGAACTGGACGCTGACGACAGCGAGCCGGTGTGGCTGCCCGAGCGGAAGTTCGTCACAGCGTTCCCGTCCGAGGTCCTCGCGGCGGTTCCCGCCGACGCGAGGGCGCGCCTGCTCGCCACGGCCGATCAGTTGATGGACGGGCGTGCCGAGTACCTGGGTGTCGCCCGCTGCGACATGATCGACCCGGACTGGTCGTTCGACCCGCGCTCGGGACGGCGGGCGCCGGACGACATGTACTCGTTCGACATCGACTGGCGCGACGAGCAGGCCGTCGGGAACATCAAGCAGATACTGGAGCCGTCCCGACACCATCACCTGACCGTGCTCGCCGCGGCGTTCGCTCTGTCGGGGGAGGACAGGTACGCCTGCAGGGTGGCCGACCATCTCAAATCCTGGTGGGCCGCGAACCCGCCGCTCCGGGGGGTGCACTGGACCAGCGGCATCGAGCTGGGGATGCGGCTGCAGTCCTGGGTCTGGGTCCGCAGGCTCCTCGATCCCTGGAACGGCTCGGCCGACCTGTTCGAGGACAATCCGGTCGCCCTTCGTCAGGTCTGGTACCACCAGCGCTGGCTCACGGCCTTCCGGAGCCACGGCTCGTCCGCCAACAACCACCTCATCGCCGAACTGGCCGGTCGACTCGCCGCGGCGTGTGCCTTCCCGTGGTTCCCCGAGTCCGCGCGCTGGGGCGAGGAGGCGCTCCGGCTGCTGGACGAGCAGTTGCAACGGAACACCTTCGCGTCGGGGCTCAACCGGGAGCTGGCCACCGACTACCACGGGCTGACCCTCGAGCTCGGCCTGGCCGGCGCCGTCGAAGCCGAGGCAGCGGGGTTACCCGTACCCGACTCGACCTGGCAGGTGCTCGTTCGCATGACCGATGCGCTCGCCGCGATCGTCGACGCCGAGCTGCGGCCGCCCCGTCAAGGCGATTCGGACGACGGCCGGGCATTGGTGCTCGACGGGGAGGAGACGCACCGCTGGGGGTCCCTGCTCGCGACGGGCAGCGTCCTCTTCGGACGGCTGCCGTGGTGGCCGACCGGTGGCAATGCGGACGTCCGGACGCCGCTCCTGGCCGCCCTCGTGGGGCCCCGGGCCCCGGTGGCCGGTCGCCCCGACCGCCGTCCGGACCACTTCGCGGACGCGGGACTCACCATCCTGCGAGCAGCCGCCGGTACGGCCGGGGACGAGATCTGGTGCCGGTGCGACGGCGGGCCGCACGGGTTCCTGTCGATCGCCGCCCACGCGCACGCCGACGCGCTCTCGCTCGAGGTGCGGCACGGCGGCGTCGACGTGCTCGCGGACCCGGGTTGTTACTGCTACCACGGAGAACCCGAGTGGCGGTCCTACTTCCGCTCGACTCTCGGTCACAACACGCTCGAGCTCGACGAGCGGGACCAGTCGACATCGGGCGGCCCCTTCCTGTGGACACGTCATGCCCGGAGCCGGGTCATCGACGCTCCGTCGGGAGGGGGGAGCGATCTCCGATGGAGTGCGGAGCACGACGGCTACAGCAGGCCTGGCCACCGTGTGGTGCATCGACGGAGCGTGGAGCTCGACGGCGCGGCGGACGAGATTCTCGTCCGGGACGAGGTGCTCGGCCGGGCGCTGCACTCCTGCCGGCTGGTGTTCCACCTCGGACCCACGGTCACCGCCGAGCTGTCGGGGACACAGGCCACCCTCGGCTGGACGCGAGGCGATCGCACGTACTGTGCGCGCCTGACGCTGCCCCCGGAACTGACCTGGACGGCACATCGGGGCGAGACAGATCCTCCGCTCGGCTGGTACTCGGCCCGGTTCGGACACAAGGAGCCGTCGACCGCACTCGTCGGCCGGGGCCGTATCGGCCGGGGAACGGGCGCACTCACGACGCGGCTGCGTTTCCTGCCGCCCGCACACTGAGGGAAGGGCATGAGCGGCTGTCGGCGGCGAAGGGCGCCGCGCACGGCTGTGCTCCTGCTCAGTCTTCTTCTGGCCGCAACGGCCTGTACCGGTGGCGGCGCCGAGCTGCCGGCTCCACTGCCGTCGGGACCCGCCGAGATCTCCGGCGGCACGGCGGTCGACGCGCTCCCTGAGGAGCTGCGGATCGCCGTGCCCGGACCGCCGAGGCGCCCACCTGCCCGAATCTGCGACGATGCTGCGACGCTGGACGGACCCGGAGTCCAGCCCCCCGGCTCGATCGCCGTCGGGGTCGACGACGATCTCGATCACCTCACGGCGGCGAACCCGGCGCGTTCGGTCTTCTGGCTCCGCTCCGGTGTGCATCGCCTGAAGAAGTCCGTGGTGCCCAAGGACGGCAACACCTACATCGGCGCTCCCGGCGCGATCGTCGACGGGGAGAACCGGCTCAACATCGCGTTCTGGGAGGAGTATTTCCGGCGCAGCGTGGACGATGTCACGCTCGCCCACCTCACGATCCAGAACTTCACGGCCTCGAGCGAGGACCAGGGAGCCGTCTACGCGGGAACCGGCTGGACGATCAGCCACAGCACGTTCCGGAACAACGGCTACATCGCTCTGTTCGCCGGGTCGCACAACACTATTCGGTACAGCTGCTTCGACAGCAACGGGCAACTGGGAGTGGGGACGTATCGGCTGGATGGGAAGCCGTCGTCGGACATCGTCGTGGACCGTAACGAATTCCGGAGGAACAATACGCGGCGATTGAGCGAATGCGGATGTGCGGGCGGAATGAAGTGGTGGGAGGCGCAGCGCGGTTCGTTCACCAACAACTGGGTGCACGGCAACAACGGGCCGGGGGTGTGGGCGGACAACAACAACATCGACATGCTCTTCGAGGGCAACTTCATCAACGACAACACGGGTCAGGGAATCTTCTACGAGATCAGCTACAACTTCATGATCCGCGGCAACTCCTTCGTCCGTAACGCACTCGAACGGGGCGCGAGAGAGACCAGCAACTTCCCGATGGCCGCGGTCTACATCTCCGAGGCGGGCGGTGTCGACGTCCCGGGTTTCCGGTTCGCGACGTCGGAGATCGCCTACAACTACTTCGAGGACAACTGGGACGGTGTCGCGCTCTGGGAGAGCGGCAACCGGTACGCAGGTGTCGACGGGGGTGACGCAACGCCTTCCTATGGAGATCGGACCCGGTGGAAGACGCAGAACATCCTGGTGCACCACAACGAGTTCCGGATGAACAAGGAGAACGCGCGCTGCGTGGGGCGCCTCACCTGCGGGCGGAACGGTCTCTTCAGTGACTGGGTGCCGGTCCCCGGTCCCCCGCTCGTTCCGAACACGTCGCACGACGAGTATCAGATCGCCGTGTCGTTCAAGCAGAACAACGTGTTCCAGAACAACATGTATGCCGGCGAATGGCTGTTCGTGGCGTACGACCAGTCGCTGACGTACGGCTGGACGACATGGCGCGACCCCAGGCCGGATCCACTCGGGCTCTTCACCTACGCGGCGCCCGAGCCGTACGGCTTCGCGCAGGACGCGGGGAGTTCCATGTCATGACACCACGCGTCTCGACAGTGCTACCTGCCGTCGGCGCAACGGGAAGAAGGATCCGATGAGTCTCCCGGGCCACGTGAACGGCGATCGTCTTCCCGCGGGCGTGGGCCCCTTCGAGCCGGCTACCAGTCACCGGCTCGTCGGTGCGGTGTGGACGCTACTGCTCGTCAATACACTCGGCTTCTCGAAGGCCGTCGAGATGGCGGTTCCGTTCCCCCGCGCGGTCGGCCAGGTCGTGACCATGGGAGCACTCGTCGCCGCCTTCGGGCTGGCGATCGTGCTCAATCCGAGCGGGCGGATCAGACCGAACCCCTTCCTGCTGGTGCTCAGTCTGCTGGTGGTCACGAGCCTCGCCGCGAGCTTGCAGGTCGAGCAGAATGCCGGCGACGCCCTGTTCCGCAGCTTCCGCTTCGCGCTGTTCGTGGTGACGCTCTGGCTGGTCAGCCGATGGTGGGACGACGCGCTGTTGTTCGTTCGTCAGACCATCCTGTTCCTCGCCGCGATGCTCCTCCTGGTATTGGCAGGCCTCCTGATATCGCCGTCGACGGCGCTCTGGGGCGAGCAGGGCCGGCTCGTCGGGACGTTGTGGCCCATCAGCGCGCCGCAGGTCGGTCAGTTCGGCGCCGTCACTGTCGGGTTGGTGGCGCTCCTGTGGCTGAGTGGTCGACTTCGCGGACCGGGTGCCACCCTGCTCGCGCTGATGGCCGGAGCGTGCTTGTTGTTGAGCCACACCCGTACCGCTCTGATCGCGCTCCTGGTCGCGCTGGTGAGCGCGAGCCTGCTGCTCGTCAACACCAACAGGCGAGCCCGGCGAGCGTTGGGTACCGCGGCCGTCGTCGCTCCGATTCTGGCGATTCTCTTCCGGGCGGATCTCGTCGACTGGTTCCAACGGGGGCAGGACGCAGACCAGCTCGACAACCTGACCGGACGAAAAGTCGTGTGGGAGGCCCTTCTCGGGGAGGACCGGAGCCAGTTCGACAACCTGCTGGGGGGAGGACTCTCCGACAAGTCCTTCCAGGGAGCAGCCATCGACAACAGCTGGTACGCCGTCTACCTCGACCAAGGCTTCGTCGGTATTGTGCTTGTCTGCGCATTCCTCGTGTATCTCGGGTTCTCCGCCATCATGCGAGAACCCGGCCCGAACCGAGGGATGGCGTTCTTCGTCGTGGTGTTCTGCGTGATGTCCTCGTACACGGAGGTCGGGCTGGGCGACGCATCTCCGTACCTTCTGTACCTGACGATGGCAGCCGCCCTGCTGCAGCCGCAGCTCGTACGGCGGTCCGTCGAGATCGCCGGAGAGAGCCGATGAGCGGCACGGCGCTGCGCGTGGTCGTCGTCCACAACCGCTACCGCTCGAGCATGCCGAGCGGTGAGGACCGGGTGGTCGACCGAGAGATCGCGCTGCTCGCCCGGGCCGGCCACACCGTCGACCTCTTCGAGCGGCGCAGCGACGACATCGCGGCGATGCCCCTGCCCCGTAAAGCGCTCGTCCCGTTGCAAGTGCCGTGGAACGGAGGCGCGCAGGCCGAACTGGCCCACCTCCTCCGGGACCGCCGCCCCGACGTCGTACACATCCACAACACGTTCCCGTTGCTGAGCCCGTCGGTGCTCGCAGCCTGCGTAGAGGCCGGAGTCCCGGCTGTGGCAACTCTGCACAACTACTCGCTGGTGTGCCCTGTCGGCACGATGGTTCGCGACGGAGCCCACTGCGCCGAATGCGTGGAGGTCGCCTCGACGAGGGCTGTCCGTCACAAGTGCTATCGCGGCTCGCGCCTTGCCACCGTGCCGGCCGTCATCAGTATGGCGACGAAGCGGAAGTGGTGGCTGTCGGGCGCAGTGACGCTGCTGTGCGTGTCGGAGTCCCAGCGCGCCAAACTGGTGGCGTCCGGCGTTCCTGGCGAGAAGTTGGGAGTGAAGCCCCACTTCGTGCCCGACCCTGGCACGCGTCGATCCGGTTCCGGCGAGTACGTGCTCTACCTCGGGCGCATGACGGAGGAGAAGGGCCTGCGCCTGTTGATGGCAGCCTGGGACGTCTTCCGCGCCCAGGGCGGCCCGGACATCCCCCTCGTGATGGTCGGCGACGGGTCGATGCGACAGGAGGTGGGGGACTGGGCGTCCGCCCGCCCGGGTGTGAGCTACCTGGGACTGCGCAGCGAGACCGAGTGCCAGGACCTCCTGGCGAGGTCGATCGCACTGGTTGCGCCGTCGACGATGGAAGAGACCTTCGGACTCGTGGTCGCCGAGGCGATGGCTGCGGGCGTCCCTGTCGTCGCTGCCGGGCACGGCGGGTTCGCGGACATCGTGCAGGACGGAGTCACCGGCTTCCTGCACGAGCCCAACAACGTGCAGGCCCTGGTGACGGCCCTGCACCGGGTCTCTCATGATCCGAGTCGCAACGACGCGATGGGCAAGGCCAGCAGGCAGGCCTACGAGGAGCGGTTCTCGCCGGAGATCGGGCTCGCGGCGCTGGTCCGCTGCTACCGCACGGTCATGAAGCAACCCGACTCGAGCGGGCCGAGTTGAGCATCGCCGACAACGACGTGAACTGCTGTGTGAGACGTTGTCGGGCTGCGCCGCTGCGCTCCTCGAGGGTGGAACTCAGACGGTCCCGCCGGCTCTCCAGCTCTGCGAGCTGGTCGATGAGACGGTCGACGTCCAGCGAACGGATGGGCTGGCTGAAGCCGGCGAGGCCCATTTCCGTGAGCAGTACGTCGTTCTTCGACGCGTAGCCGATGGATATCGTCGGCTTGGTGAGCTTCAAGGCCGAGAGCACGTTGTGATAGCGGGTCGCCACGACCACTTCGGCGCTGTGCATCTGCTGCAGCAGGTCCGTCAAGGAGGCCACCGGATCTGCGATCACGCGGCCGCGTCCGAGGTCAGGCCGGTACTCGTGCAGGTCCGCGACGAGCTCGGCCACCACCGGCTCGTCGACCTGATCGCCGACGAACAGGCACACCGTACGGTCGTGGTCGACGAGCCAACGCAGGAAGCGCTTCATCTTGCCCACGTAGGAGGAGTGGATGTCGGCTGCACGAGCGCGGTCCTCGCTCCGACCGAAGTAGGCCATGACGCCCACGCCGACGACTCCCGGACGCGACCCGCGGCCGCGAGGAACAGGGAGTGCGAACACGAGGTCCGGATAGACCTCGTCGCGCGAGACGTCGACTCCCATTCTCTGCATGGCAGTCCTCGATCGATCGTCACGGTACGACCGGTAGTGCGCCAGCTTCGCCGCCCGGGTGATGAGCCAACGCGTCGACCGTTCCGGTATGTGGTCCGCGCCGACGCTGACGAGCGCGACCTTGGTGCCGAACACTTTCGCTGAAGCGGTCAGCAGGAAGAGCGCGTACGGGAAACCCCAAGGGCGCAGCGGAAGGCTGGCCTCGAGCACCCCCATGCCCGGCACGATGACGACGTCGAGGCCACGGACCCAGCGTGCCGTGCGGACCGCGTCGACGACCTTGCCGAGAGCCTTCGACAACGCCGCCGCGGGGCCCGACGCCGTCCGGTACTCGTCTCGGTACCAGTTGAGTCGGACCGCGGGGATGCCGTAACGGGACGAGACCTGTTGGGGGCCGGCGCACATGCACGTGAGCTGGACGTCGGCGTGCTCGGTACGGAGGAAGGCGAGCACCGCCTCGAAAGACGCGTCGTTGCCGAGGTTCCCCGAACCTATGAGGCCGAAGAGACCGACACGTCGGCCCGGAGCGGCGGATCGCTTCGCCGCCCGGTCGAGGCGCAGAATCACGCGGGGCTCCTCTCCCGCCCCGGAACGATGCCGTCGATCGAGACGGTGGCGCTACCGATCGCCGGTGGCCGGTCCTCGAGCCTCTGGGAGGAGCCGGGGAGCGTCCGGCTTCCCAGCCAGTGGATCAGGTGGCCGTAGCAGGCGAGCCGATCGGTCGACGACAGAGGCGTACGCCTGATCGCGTCGACGTACCCCCAGACGTACTCGGCGACCAGACGGGCCGTCGGGTTGCGCAGCCTGTCCGCCCGACGCGGATCCATGTTGATGCAACGTTCCCGCTTCGTCGTGGTCGCCCGCTCCGCCCGGCCGGGATGGTCACGCCGGAAATACAGCAACTCCGGAACCTGGTGGAACGGGCCGATGAGCCCGATCTCGGTGACGAAGGTGCGATCCGAGTGGTGGTAGCTGCCGTTGAGCGGCGTACGCCGCAGGACCTCGCTCCGCATCACCCCGTAGAAGTCGTCGCCACCGACCTCGAACAACATGCTCTTGAACCGCACGGGGGCGCGCGGCGAGTCCGTCGCCAGCGTGTAGTCCACGACCTGCTTGATGTTGCCGTCCCCGTCGATGATGGCCTGTCGGGCGTGGCTGAGCACCGCTTCGGGGTGGTCGTCCAGCGCATCCACGCAACGGCGCAGCAGGTGCCGGCCGTACAAGTCGTCGTGAGACGCCCACTTGAACAACTCGCCGCGTGCGCATCTGAAGGTGTAGTTGTGGTTGGGACACGCCCCGATGTTGCGAGGCTGGCGGATGAATCGGATGCGCCGGTCCGCGGCGGCGTACTCCCGACAGATCTGCTCCGTCCCGTCGGTGGATGCGTTGTCGGAAATGATGAGTTCGAAGTCCCCGTAGCTCTGACCGAGCAGCGAGTCCAGAGCCTCGGGTAAGTACCGCTCGCCGTTGTAGACGGGAAGACCGATGCTCAGCCGGGGAATCGCAGCCATTGTCCTGACCCTTCTCATCTCGAAGCTTGCGTGATCGGGGACGGGGCGATCTCGCGTACAGCCGCGAGAAGGTACGCCCAGCGCACCACAGCGCCGATGAGCGTGGCTGCAGCGACTCCCCAACTCGAGCCCAGAGCCCCACCCACCGCAGCACCACCGAGCCCACCGATCAGGTAGGCGGCGGAGGTGACCAACTGGGCGCGCAGGCTGCGTCGAGCGGCTCCGAGAGCGCGCAGACCGGCGGCGCCACCTGACGCGAAGCCTGCGCTCGCGACGGAGAGCGTCGCCGGCAGGATCAGCGCCGAGGCGGGCTCCCACACCGATCCGAGGAGCCGCACGCCGACCTCGTCCGGTAGCAGAAGGAGCAGTCCCGCTCCCCAGGCCAGTGCGGCGAGTGCTTGTCCGCCGCCGAGGTAGAGGCAGAAGCGGGAGAGCCGATGCGGCGCGCGACGCAGCACTCTCGCCGCTTCCGGGACTGCGACGAGATTCATGCCCATGAGCAGGGCGAGGAACGGCCCGACGAGCAACTCCGCCCCGCGGATGGTTCCGACCTCGACGAGGCCGGCGATCGCGCCGACCCCGTACATGCGTAGCTGTCCCGAAGCATTGGTGCTCAGGTTCTCGGCCGTGAAGCGGACGCCGAGGTCGCGATGCTGCCGGAGCCATGCACGGGTTCCCCCTGGCTTGGGCAGCAGTCTGGCCTGCACGAATCCGACGGCAGCGGCCACGGTTCCGGACAGGCCCCAGGCCAGGATGTAGGCGGAGACGGACCGGTGTTCCGAGGCGTAGAGCATCGCCGGGACGAGAGCGGCCGCCCACACCAGATCGTTCACGAGTGCATGTCCACCGCGTCCCGCCGCGAAGAATGCGAAACGCCAGCAGTCCTGGAGCATCAGGGGCGGGAGGAGGAACCCGAGTACGACGAAGGCCGTTCCGATCGGGCCGCCGAAGGCCACACCGCCGACGAGTGCCAGTGCACCCGTGACGCCTCCGGTGAGGAGCGCTGTGCTTCCCGCCTGCCTGACCGCGTCCTGCCACGAGGCGTGGGAGACGTCGCTGAATCGCACGGTCAGCGGATCGCTCGCGAGTCCCCGTGCCAGATTGAGCGCCATCGTGTATGTCACCCAGGCGAGCGTGAAGACGCCGAACTCTTCACCGCCGAGGGACCTGGCCACGACGACACCGATGGCGAAGTTCGTCAGGCTCGAGACCGCCTGGTCGCCGAGACCCCAGCTGATCCGTCTCACGAGCGCCCCTGCCGCTCTCGACCGGAGGGGCGATCGGCCGGAAGGAGGAGTCGGCATCAGCGAGCGCCGTCCCCACGGATGACCGCTTCACGCAGCGGCACCTCGCGTGCTGCTCCCACGGACGTCCTCATGGTTCCTTCCGGCCGAAAATCGGGCCACAGCACACGAAGCTGCTGCTCGAGCGGACCCACCTACGTGCGAGGGTCTGACTCGTCGGAGTACCGATGATCGTTACGGAGCACGGCACCCCCGCGCACTCCAACGCCGAATGGCGATGATCAGGTGTGGTCTCCACGGGTAACAGGCGTCGAGATCATCGCGAGTAGTCCGGAGACATCGGCGTCCGTCGCCCGGCCTCCTCGCCGCCTCGAGGAGTGCGGGGGAGGTGGCGTCCTCTTCCGACGGTGGTGCCTGGATGCGCGTGCGGAACGGGATGAGTAGCCGGCCCGGGCCTCGGTCGTTTCTACGATCGCGTCGGAGCTCCTGCGCTGTCCGCTCGATGATCGCCCGCCTAGCCGTCACGTCCTTGATCGCGGGCGTACTCGCGTCGTGCGCCATTGCTCATTCCCCTGCACCTGCGGACTCCGCACTCAACCCGGTGGTCGTCGAGAACCAGAACCCCGGCTCGGACTCCTGGCAGATCGGACGTGCGGGTTACGCCGTGAGCGACGCAGGCCAAGTCGAAGGGTACGCGTCCGCAGCGAGCGTGGACAAAGGTGAACAGATCTCCCTACAGGTCAGTGTTCGGCCGGCCCAGGAATTCACCGCCGACATCTACCGCATGGGATGGTACGGCGGCCTCGGTGCTCGACTCATGATGCAGTCGGGCCTCATTCCCGGCGCACCTCAGCAGGCGTGTACTCCGGAAGCCGGGACCGGGGTGATCGATTGCAGATGGTCGCCGAGCTACACCCTCGCCGTGCCGGATACGTGGACCAGCGGTGTGTACCTGGTAGTTCTGACGAACGCGGAGAAGTACCAGAGCTATATCACCTTCGTCGTGCGGGACGACGGTCGTCGCGCCGCGCTGCTGTTCCAGCAGAGTGTCACGACCTACCAGGCGTACAACAACTATCCCAACGACGGGAGGACCGGAAAGAGCCTCTACGGATTCAACAGCTTCGGCGCCGTGGTCGACGCAACCAATGGGCGTAACGCCGCCAAGGTGTCCTTCGACCGTCCTTACGCGGACGGCAACGGGTCGGGACAGTTCGCGGGCAGCTCATGGGGCTGGGAGCGCTACTTCATCGGCTGGCTGGAACAGTCGGGTTACGACGTCGCCTACTCGACCGATATCGACACGCATGCGAACCCGGCACGACTGCTCGACGTCAAGGCCTTCCTCTCCGTGGGGCACGACGAATACTGGTCCAAAGAGATGATGGACGGTGTCGCAGCTGCGCGCGACGCCGGCACCGATCTCGGCTTCTTCGGCTCGAACACCGCGTACTGGCAGGTCCGGTTCGAGGACTCCGGTCGTGGTGTGCCGAACCGGGTCATGGTCTGCTTCAAGAGCGCTGTACGGGACCCTGTCAAGGGTGCGACTGTGACCACTCTGTGGCGGGACGACGCCCTGCGGCGCCCTGAGCAGATGCTCGTCGGGGTGCAGTCCACCGCTCATCTGCGCGACGACGGACGTGATGCGGTCTACGTTGTGCAGAACAGTGCGAACTGGGTGTGGAGCGGCACAGGGTTCGTGGACGGTAGTACCGTCCCCGGCATTCTCGGCTACGAGACCGATCGGCAGATGCCGGAGTACCCGGCGCCGGTCGCAGACGAGTATGCCCTTCTGTCCCGTTCACCTGTGATCGACACGGAGGGGCGGAACGACTACTCCAACTCGTCGATCTATCGGGCGCCGAGCGGCGCATGGGTGTTCGCGTCAGGAACCAACCACTGGAGTTACGGTCTCGGCCGACCGGGAGTCGACAGTCCCGGAATTCGGCAAGCGACGGCGAATCTGCTTGATCGCTTCCTTCGCGATCCGGGCTGAGGGGGCCGGTTGCGTCTCCGCTCCGTTGCCGCCGTCGCCGTCGCGCTGGTCCTCGTCGCTGTCGGTTCCGTCGGCTCCGTCGTCGAGAGGGAGCACGCACGCCGGCCGATCGTCCAGCCTCCTCGCGTCTGCGGGAGCACCGCTCCTGGTCCGACGAGCGCCCCGACGGGCGCGGTGGTGGTCGACCCCGAGGTGACCGGGGACGTGATCGCGAAGACCGAGGCGAATCCGCCGGGCACGATCTTCTGGTTCGCGCCGGGGGTGCACAAGTTGGGCGGCGGTGCCGACGCACAGATCGTGCCCCGCGACGGCGATGTCTACGTCGGTGCTCCCGGCGCCGTGCTGGACGGGCAGCGCCAGAACTCCTTCGCCTTCACGCAACGGGCGAAGGGCGTCGTCGTCAGCTACCTGGAGATCCGGAATTTCGCGGCTCCACGCAATACGGGTGTAGTGAATCGAGACTCCGGCGACTCTTGGTCGATCGAGCACAACACGATTCACGACAACAACGGGGCGGCGCTCATGGCCGGCGCTCGCCAGGAGACCCGCGGAAACTGCCTTCGGGATAACGGCCAGTACGGGATGAACGCCTACCAGGAGGGTGACGGCATCACCGGTCTGATCTTCGAGGGTAACGAGGTGACCGGCAACAACACCGATGACTGGGAACGACGGATCCCCGAGTGTGGCTGCTCGGGTGGTGTGAAATTCTGGGCGGTGAACGGAGCGGATGTTCGAAACAACTGGATCCACGACAATCGCGGTCCAGGGCTCTGGGCGGACACCAACAACAACGACTTCCTCATCGAGAAGAATCTCATTGAACGGAACGATGGGCCGGCCATCTGGTACGAGATCAGTTACAATGCGACCATTCGCGGGAACGTCATTCTCGAGAACGCCATCGAATATGGTCGGGAATTTCAGCGTGACGAAGATCCCTTCCCGGTCGGCGCCATCTACCTGTCCGAGGCAGGGGGGGAACCGCGGATTCCGGCTCGGACGGGGAAGATCGACGTGTACGAGAACCTTCTCGAGAGGAACTGGTCAGGGATCACTGCATGGGAGGACGCAGGCAGGTTCTGCAACTCGCCGTCGTCGACGACCGAGGACTGCACGCTGGTCGTAGGGCGCGCGGCGGCGGTCGAGTGTGTTCCGCCGGCCATCGCTTCAGAACCGCTCTACTCGGACTGCCGCTGGAAGACGGAGAACGTCGACATCCACGACAACGTCTTCCGGCACGACCGGAGCTTCCTGGGCGAGTCCACGGACGCGTTCGCGGGGCGCATGGCGCTGATATCTAATGCTGGTACGGAGCCCGCGTGGTCGCCCTACATGGGTGACGTGATTCAGCGGAAGATCACGTTGGGGCAGAACGTCGTCTGGCGGGACAACGTCTACTACGGACAGTGGAGCTTCACGCTGTTCGACATGGGGCGAACGTTCGGCTGGGACGGCTGGAGAGCCTTACCGTACGCGCAGGACGTCGGCAGTTCTTACGTCGGTTGACGAATCGCGTACCGTGCCGAACTGTCGGAGCGCTGCTCACCACCCGACACCCTGGTAGCCGGTCAGATCCTCGACGGCGGCTCCGAGCCGGCCGTGGAGGTCCAACACCATCGGCGGGTCGGCATCACGAAGTGCGTCGATCACCCCATCGTCCGCGGCGGAGACGATCGCCACCCGAGCACCCGCGAGTGCCGACGCGGCGTCATCGTGCAGGACTCTCTGCAGGTGTGGGAGTCGGGCCCGCACGTACCTCAGGTTGGCGCCGGAGAGCCGCGCCATGTTCACCACGGGATCGTGGATGGCGACGTCCAGTCCCTTGCCGATGAGAATCTCGGCCAGAGCCACGTTCGGGCTCTCACGGAGGTCGTCGGTGAGGTGCTTGAACGACAGGCCGAGCAAGGCCACGCGCCGGTTCGTCCCCCCGTCTTCGTCGATCCGTTCCAGGACCCGCTGGGCGACGTCGCGTACCAGCATGTCGTTGGAGGCGAGCGCACCCTCGAGAACCGGGAGCCCCACGTTGTTCATGCGCGCGAGATGCAGCAGGCTCCGCACGTCCTTCGGGAGGCAGGAGCCGCCGAAGGCGAAGCCCGGCCGCAGGTACGCCGGGGAGATGTTGAGCTGACGATCCTGGACGAAGACCTCCATCACGTCCCGCGAATCCACCTCGAGCATCCGGTACAACCGCGCGATCTCATTGGTGAACGAGACCTTCAGGGCATGGAAGGCGTTGCATGCATACTTCACGCTCTCAGCGGCGGAGAGCCTCGTTTCGTGCACCCCGCATCCGAGGAAGGCAAACAGCTCTCGGACCACGGAAATCGCCGCCGCCGTACCCCCCACGACGAGAAACGGCGGATCGAAGAAATCGCGCACGCTCGTGCCCTCGCGCAAGAACTCGGGGCACATCGCGACGTGCAGTCCGGTCTCGGGACCTCGGCCGGAGGTCGACTGAAGCAGGGGAGTCACCACCGAACCGACCGTTCCCGGCGGCACCGTCGATCGGACGACCACTGTGTGCGGCCTGGACTGTCCCGCGATCGCTCGCCCGATCTCCTCGCTCACCCTCCGCACCTGGCTGAGGTCGGTACTCCCGCCCGGACCCGAGGGGGTTCCCACACAGACCAGCGAGACATCGGCCTCCCGGAGGGCCTCTTCTGCGCTCGTCGTGGCCGCGAGCAGCGCGCGAGATCGCGCAGCCGACACCAGCTCGTCGAGACCCGGCTCGACGACCGGCGAGCGACCGGCGTTGAGTTCGGCCACCTTGTCGGCGTCCGTGTCGACGCCGACGACGCGGTGGCCGCTCGACGCCAGACACGTCGCCGTAACTGCTCCGACGTACCCGAGCCCGAACAACGCGACCCTCATCGTGTCTCCTCGATGTCGCTCTTCGGCTGCTTCTCGACCCCGCTACTTCCGGTCCGCCGAGGTGTTGATCCAGCGGTGTCGCTCTCATGGACGCCGCGAGATCGTCATCCCGATCCGCCAGGATTTGGCCGATCTTCGGGACGCTCGCGGCGACAGAGCTGTGCTCGTGCTCACTCCGACGGTCGTTACGGCCCGTCAGATTCGGTGGCGACGTCGGAGGCCCGGCTACGCCCCCCGGCCGCCGGCCTGCCGCGCACTTCCCTCGACGTCGACAGCTTCTTGTCCGTCACGCTCATCGCCGCTCGGTCCACCAGCACGACCACGAAGAGCACCACAGATACGGCGGTGACGAATCCCCCCAGGCAGTCAGAGGGATAATGCGCGTTCAGGGCGATCTGGGCAGTGGCCATGGCACTGCCGCCGACGCACCCGAACACGAGCGCGACAAGGGCTCGGCGCCCTCGGCACCAGGCACCGAGAAGATCGGCGACCAGCAGGCCGATGACGAGCGCTACAGCAGTGGTGACGGCGGTATGGCCGCTCGGGAAGGCGAGGTTCTGGGGTGCGTGGATGGTTCGGTCGATCAGCGGTTTGACGGCCGTCGTCACGGCGGCGACACCCCAGGGCGCCAGGGTCGCGACGAGCGCGATGCCCACGCGGCCCATCATGAGACAGACCGCCACCAGAATCGCGGTCTGGGCGAGCAGGGCCTCGGGACTACCGAACCAGTCCACGACGAGCGCGCTCGGGTAGGGGTCCGACCAGACATCCGCCACTGCGGCACGCACGGAGGCGTCGGCCTCCGTCGGTGTGCTTCCTCTTGCGAGCAACAGTGCCATGGTGGTCGCGGTGAGCAGGGACAGCACGGCTACCACGAGAGCCAAGCCGTGTTCCCCGGGAAGTGCCGCGCATGCAGGCGTCGTCCCTCGCGACATGCCATCTCCTGGGAGGGTCGCGGATCTCGCCGTCCTGGCCTCCTGCGGCGGTCCGCACGAGGGCCGGTTGTGCAGGGCTCGGTCCCGGGCCGGTCCGTGTTACGTCGCGGCTGGTGGCTGTACCCGCTGAGCGCGCGGCTCGGACGTGTAACAGCACGGGCACCGGCGACGAACCGCCTTGTGACTCGCCGGACTGTCGGGCAGCCGCACCGCCACCGTTCAGCCGGAGTGGCCGGTGCTGATGCGCGATCGACCGACCCGGCGATCACTGGCTCGTACACTTTCCGGGGGGACCGTGTCCGACAGTCGAAGCGTCCGATCGACAGTGGCGGCTCACACCCCTTCGCCGCCCGTGCATTCGCCCGTCGGCCGTGCGTCGACGCCGGGGAAGCAATCCTCCGGTCCGGACGGCGGCTACAGGTCGATGCGACGCTCGCGTGAGGTCAACGAACGCCTTCACCGGGCGATCCCGGGCGGCGCGCACACCTATGCAAAGGGCGACGACCAGTATCCCGCGGGGATGGCGCCCGTCATCTCCCACGGCAGGGGTGCTCACGTCTGGGACGTCGACGGCAACCGCTACATCGAGTACGGGTCCGGGCTGCGGTCCGTGGTGCTGGGCCACGCCCACCCGCGCGTCGTCGATGCGGTGCAGATCCAGGTGGGCCGGGGGGCCAACTTCGCGCGGCCGAGCCTGGTCGAGGCCGAGGCGGCCGAGCGCTTCCTGGAGACGGTGCCGACGGCGGAGATGGTGAAGTTCGCCAAGAACGGGTCGGACGCCACGACCGCAGCCGTGCGGCTCGCGCGGGCGTACACGGGCCGTTCCCTAGTGGCCGTCTGCCGGGACCAGCCGTTCTTCTCGACCGACGACTGGTTCATCGCCACGACCCCGATGCGCAGCGGCGTCCCTCCGCAGGACACTCTCGCGTTCCCCTACGGCGACCTCGACGCGCTCGACACGCTGCTCACGGAGAACGACGGCCGCGTCGCCTGTCTGATCATGGAGGCCGCGACTGCCCTCGACCCGCCTCCCTGGTACCTGCACGGGGTGCGGGCTTTGGCGGACCGGCACGGCTGTCTGCTCGTCTTCGACGAGATGATCACCGGGTTCCGGTGGGCGGCGGCCGGGGCGCAGGGTCTCTACGGCGTGGTGCCGGACCTGTCCACCTTCGGTAAGGCGATGGGCAACGGATTCGCGGTGTCCGCGCTCGCCGGGCGGCGCGAGATCATGGAACGGGGCGGTCTCCGCCACGAGCACGAGCGGGTGTTCCTCCTGTCCACGACGCACGGGGCCGAGACGCACTCGCTCGCGGCCGCCATGGCTGTGATGGACGTGTTCGCGGAGGAGGACGTGATCGGGCGGCTGCACTGGCTCGGGGACCGCTTGCGCGCAGGCGTCGCGGAGGTCGCCCACCAGGCCGGTGTCGGTGACCATGTCGTCGTGCGCGGTCGCTCCAGCAACCTCGTCTTCGCGACCCTCGACGAGGGAGGCCGCCCCTCCCAGGAGTACCGGACGCTCTTCCTGCGGGAGCTCGTCCGCGGCGGCGTGCTCGGACCGTCCTTCGTCGTGAGCGCTGCGCTCAGCGAGGCGGACATCGACCGGACGATCGAGGTCGTCGCCGGCGCGTGCGAGGTGTACCGCCTGGCCCTCGAGACCGGAGACCCGCTGCGGTACACGGGCGGACGGCCGGTCAAGCCCGTCTTCCGTCGGTTCGCCTGACACGAACCCTCAGCGGGCCCGGGCGAGGTCCTCCGCCACCACCCAGGTCCCGCCGTTCGCCTCGATCTCCGGCATCGCCCGGCGCACCTCGTCGAGCAGGTCGGGGACGAAGAGGATCACCGAGTCGGGCTTCGCGTCGACCAGCTCCGCCGGGGCGACGATCGGGACGGCGCTGCCCGGCATGCGTCGCCCGGCCTTGGCCGGGGAGGCATCGCCGATCAGCTCGAGGAGGTCGGGCCCCACCACGGCCCGGCACAGCAGGGCCACGGCACGGGAGGCGGCGCTGTAGCCGGCCACCCGTCGTCCGGCTGTCCGTTCCGCGGCGAGGAACGTCGCGAGGGCCTCGGAGGTCGCCGAGCAGTCACGCTGCAGCAGGCTCGCGGCTCTCGGGTCGACCGCGCCGGCCTCGATCTCCTCGGCCAGCAACCGGTCGAGCCGCGCGTCGGGCGAGCCACCGAGCGTCGCCACCAGGAGCACGGTGCCGCCGTACAGCGGGAACCGGAACGCGGTGACGGCCGAGAGCCCGAGCGAGCTCAGCATGCCGACGAGCGCAGGGGTCGAGTAGTAGGCGTAGTGGCCGTGCCGCAGCGCGTTCCACTGCCCGTGCTCGAGAATGGTGGCGAACGAGTGGTACTGGAGCACGAGCGTTCCGCCAGGGGCCAGCCTGTCGACCCGCTCACGGAGTGCGGTCGCCTGGTCCGGCTCGTGCATCAGACCGATGTTGTCGACGACGAGATCGGCCTTCTCGCCGGGACCGGCCGGAACCAGTCCGCGAGCCGTCAGCAGGTGCAGCCAGTCCCCGCCGTGCGGGCTGGTGTACTCGAGGACGCGCGAGCCGGACGTGAGGAGACCGGCCGCAGCGAGGGAGTCGACGGCGTCCGCGGCCTGCCGCAGCAGCGCCTCGGGCTCCTGACCACGGGGTTCCTCCGGCACGGTCGGGTCCTCGACCAGTTGTGCGAGGCTGCACCCGGCGCACATCCACATCCGCAGGGGGTGGAGCTCGTCCGGGCCCGGGTCGGATGCGGGCGGGAAGAGGTCGCTCGCCGGCTGGAGACCGGCGTCGAGGACGAGTGCACCCTGGTCGGAGCCGCAGAATCGGCAGCGGATCATGTCGGAGCGTCCTTGCGGTCGGGGACGGGCGTGTTCATCGGCGCGTGGCCGAGTACCAGGCGGGTCGGCGCACGAGGTACGGATGTAGTCGGGGCGCGACGGGGGCGCGTTAGTGCAGTCCACCTCCGGTCTGCGGCCGTCGCTGCTCGTCCTGGTCGCGATCACGCCCGGCGGGGGCGTCGGCTCGGCGCCGGGCTGGCCCTCGCCGCGGTGCCTGCGGTGCTCGGGCCGGGCTGTGGTGGTTCGACCGGCACGGGCTGCCGATCGGGGAGTTCGTGTCGGGCAGTCAGATCTCGGCGGACGGCGGGGACTGGTCGCGGTTCCTCTTCCCTGCCGGGGTCACGGGCTGGTGGCTGCACTCCAGTTGGTGCTGCTCCTGGCGCCCGCGGTCGTCGTGCTGTCGGCACGCCGTCTCGTCGGTCCGCGGTGCTTCCTCGGAGTTTGCGTCGGCGGGGGCGCCGCTGTTGATGGGTCGTGGTCTGGCGGGCGCAGCTGGGGGTGTTCGACGACTGGAACCTCTACGCGATCGCCGCGCCGCCGCTGATCCTGCTGGTCGCGTCCGGCTGCGGCGGGGCGAGCGCGCCGTGCCTGACGTCCTTCGTCGTCCTCGCCGGGACACAGGTGTTGGCGTGGGTGATCGAGACCCACGCCTGAGGGTGTGCCCTCTCAGTCCTGCCGGAGCCAGAGGATGGGTGCGGCGAGGGTGATCTCGGCGCGGAAGTAGGCGGCTCGTTGACATAGCGGGTGGCCAGGTTCCGGAACTGTTTGTGCCGGTTGAAGCAGCGCTCGACGACAATGCGACCGGCGTAGACGCCCGTGTCGAATGGTGGTGGCCGTCCACCGTGCGAGCCCTTGGCCTGGCGCTGGCGATCTGGTCGTCGCGTGGTCACGGACAAGGCCTACTCCCATCCCTCAACCCGGCAGGCGCTGCGGCAACAGTAAGTAGATTATCGCTGTGTGCTGCCGACGTTCAAGGTCAATCGAACCCTTGATAACCGTTCCGGGTGCAATCTGCGGGAAGAGCCAGATGAGGTTGTACTCCATTGACTCGGGTCGCTCTTGTCCGACCTTAATAGGGAAGTGGACTCCACGTGCAGCAGACCTGAAAATTGCAGATGGGTAGGTCGCTATGGTTCTTCGATATAGCCATCGAAACGTCGGCAGATCCTTGCCGGACCATGCATCCGGCCAGCGTCCTGCTGTCGTTCCAAGACCACGAGCGCTACGATTACTGCGCCAGGGCGGAGCAGGAATCTCCTAGGGGCTTGCTCAAAGGCTACGGGCTGAGGATCAGAAGTGGCGTCCCTGAGGATTGCAGGCCAGCTACTTCTTCAGCCCTGCGCACTCACCTGAATCATCGACTGCGTGATCGTCACAGGCTTCTACTCGATGCTCATCGTGAGGAGGTTACTCGGAGAACCTGGTATCGGGTGCCCGCCGTTCGCGAACCTGGCCCGCCTGTGAGGGCGGGCCAGGTTGACGGTCAGCTCGCGAGCTCCGCGCAGACGTCGACCTGCCGGCCCGCGGTCGACACCACGGTGAAGACGCCGTTCTGGTCGACTGTGTAGACGACTCGCCCGGTGTACAGCGTCGTAGACGGCCCCGCCGGAACATCTGTGGGGAAAAGAATCAGAAGCAGTTGCCCGCCAGTCGACACTGTTGTGATTCCATCGGTGGTCGTGACCTCGCGTCGGCCTACGCCACGCGATGGGAACGTGATCGTCTCGCCGGTGTCGAGGCGCGTAATTTCGAGCGTTCCGGTACTCCCCGCCTCAACGATCTGTCCTCCGCCGACCTCCATCGGCTCGAGATTCCCCCCGGTTAACGTCACCCTTAGCCCGAACGAACAAGCCTGACCCGGGTCTGTGGTGAAGGTTGACCCCTGGGCGCTCGCAGGCTGAGCGACACCGACTGCTGCTGCAGTTGCCAGCAGGGTCGCGATGGCGAGATGCGTGAATCGATTTTTCCTCACGGCGTGCCTCTCCTGGAAGGGCGTACGAAGAGCCGCTCCCGACCGCTCGGTCTCAGTCGGTTCGCCGCTGAGATTCGGAATCGACGGATGAGTGCGTTACGTCGCGGTAATGACTTGGCCAAGAGTTGGGCCGTTCGGACGGATTGAGAACGCCGCATGCAGTATCGGACAGCGATCCAACTGGGAGGCTCGGGTCAAACCAGCCCGGCCCGGTCGGGCGAGCCGTTCGACGGGGTATCCTGCAAGTCGTGCCGGAGTCAGAAGGATGGCTGCGGCGAGGATGATCTCGGCGCGGAAATAGGCGGCTCGCTCGGCATAGCGGCTGGCCAGGTCCCGGAACTGTTTGAGCCGGTTGAAGCAGCGCTCGACGACAATACGACCGGCGTAGACACCCGTGTCAGATGATGGTGGCCGTCCGTCGCGCGAGCCCTTGGCGTGGCGGCGGGCGATCTGGTCGTCGCGCTCGGAGTTGGTGAACCGATCCCGCGTCGCCGCAGCGCCTGTCGGGTTGAGGGATGGTAGTGGGCCTTGTCCGCGAGCATCCATGTCGAAGCGGCTGCCGAGGGCGACGGGCCCGGGCGAGACGAGCGTGATCGTGGTGGCGGCCGGCTTCCGGTCCGCCTCGGTCCGCATGTCCGAGACGTGCGCGAACACCGCCTCTGGTGGGCGGGCGATGTCGATCGAGTTCTCGATCACTCGCACCCCGGCCTCCCGTCGTCGTCCCGCTCCAACCGAGCGGTGGGCGCCCCGCGGCGGATCACCAGGATTGGGTAGGGCGGTAACGCTGCGCGACTTTCCCGGATAAGACGATCGAGGTCGTGAGACGGGAGAGGTATGCACGAGGATCAGCCCACGGTGGTGCTCGACGCCGTCGGGAGACCGAACCGGAAGGGCCGCCGGATCCTGATCGGCCTGCTCGTCACGGTCCTCGCGTTGATCCTGGCGGTTGCGGCGGCGGCGTACGTGCTGACCGAGAGCCTGGGCAACAACGTCAGCCGCGTGCCCGACGCGTTCGCCGGTATCCCCGCCGACGCGCGTCCGGCGGCCACCGGGGGCACGACATTTCTCCTCATCGGCACGGACACCCGGTCGTCCGACCCGACCACCGGCACGGACGCCCCGGCCGGGGTGGACGCCGGGTCGCAGCGCAGTGACGTGATCATGCTGGCGCGCGTGGCGGCGGACGGCAGCACTGCCGCCGTCACCTCGATTCCGCGCGACAGCTGGGTCGAGGTCCCCGGCCGCGGGAAGAACAAGATCAACGCGGCTTACGCCTTCGGTGGTGCCCCGCTGCTGATCCAGACCGTCGAGAACCTGACCGGCGTGCGCGTCGACCACTTCGGCGTCATCGACTTCGCGGGCTTCCAGGAGATGGTCGACTCGGTCGGCGGCATCGAAATCCGGGTCGCCGCGGCGACGAGCAACGCCGGCGTCGACTTCCACGAGGGCCTCAACCACCTCGACGGGGCGCAGGCCCTGGCGTACGTGCGGCAGCGCTACGACCTGCCCGGCGGTGACCTCGACCGGGCCAAGCGCCAGCAGAACGCGCTCAAGGCGCTGCTGACCAAGGCCGGCGACGACCTGTCCGACCCGGTCGGCCTCTACGACCTGGTCGACGCGACCAGCCGGACCGTCAGCGTCGACGACACCCTGACCAACGGCGGTCTGCGCGACCTCGCGCTCGAGATGAAGGGGCTGCGACCGGCAGGGGTCACCTTCACCAGCGCCCCGGTCGCGGGGCTCGGGCGCGAGGGCGCCCAGTCCGTCGTCTACCTCGACGAGCGGGCCGGACCGCAGCTCTGGACCGCCTTTCGCGACGGGACGATGGCGCAGTACGTCGCGGCGCACCCGGCCGAGGCGCTGTCGGGCACGCCGAACTGAGCGGTGAGGCGGCCGGTCAGCGTGCCGTGTCGACCAGGCCGAGCTGGGTGAGCAGCTCCATCTGGTCGAAGTAGAGGGTGTGGCCCGTGATCACGCCGTCCTCCACCAGGTAGAGCCCGCAGAAGGGGACGCGGACGGGGCGGTTCGTGGGCTCGATCGTCCGGCCGTCGGGCGTCGGCAGCGGGCCGGTGTGGGTGCCTTCGAAGACCGCCTCGAGGAGGACCTGGCCGTCCTGGCCGAAGAGCCGGCGCTCGACGACGCGGTTGTCGGGGAAGCCGTCCTGGTAGCCGGCCCAGAACATCCGGGCACCGTCGAGGCCCTCGAGGTGCACGCCGCCGGGGACGTCGAAGACCGACTTGTCCGAGTAGTGGGCGAGCCAGCCGTCGAGGTTCCGGCTGTTCCAGGCGTCGAACTCGTTCCGGACCAGCTGCAGGTCGTCCATCGTCCTCACCTCGTTCCGCAGGGGAGACCAGGGTCCTCCCCGAGGGACGTCTCGTCGCTGCGCAGAACTGCGTAGTCGTAACGGGCCGCTCACCGTGTGCGAGCACCGGTGCGGAAGGAGGCGACGTGCTCGCGGACGTCACGAGGCTGATCGGGGTGCTGGTGTGGCCGGCGCTCGTGGTCTTGGTCGTCGTGCTGTTCCGGAAGCCGCTCAACCGGCTGCTGTCCGGGTCGTTGACGGTGAAGGGGCCGGGCGGGCTGGAGATCTCGGCGACGAGCCGGCAGCAGGCCGCGACCGCGCTCACCCAGGCCACCGCCGCGAAGGGGGCGCCGCCGATGGACCAGCAGGCCGCGCTGGACCACGTCGACAGCGCCGCGCGGACGCTCCGTGCGGTCGGTGGCCGGGCCCGCGTCCTGTGGGTCGACGACCATCCGAGCACGAATCGGCACGAGGTCGCGGCGATGGAGGCGGTCGGTATCGACGTCGAGCTGAGCCCGTCGACCGAGGACGCCCTGGAGCGGGTGCAGCGCAACCCCGCCTACGACGTGATCGTCTCGGACATGGAGCGGCTCGAGCACCCACAGGCGGGCTACGACCTGCTGCAGAAGCTGCGGGCGGCGGGCGTGCACACGCCGTTCGTCGTCTACGCCCGGTCCGGCCGGCCCGAGCACTTCGACGAGGCGGTGCGGCACGGGGCGGAGGGGTGGGCGGACACACCCGGGGAGCTGATGCAGATGGTGCTCGCCGCGGTGCGGCGGGTGCGGGGCTGAGCGCGACCAGATGCGGCTCGAGTCCGAAGCTGCTGGTCAGGAGCGGTCGTAGGCTTGCGGGACGACCCCGTCGACCGTCGGGCGAGGCGCGGGCACGGTCTGCGCGAACGGGGACCGCCGCTCCGTGAGCAGCGTCCTGATCACCCGCGAGTTCTCGGTCAGCGAGCTCGTCGGGAAGGACCGGTGCCACTCCGCCGCGCGAACGTCCGGGACCTCGCACACCGTCAGCCCCTCCCGGGCGGCACGGAAGGCCAGGAGAAGCTCGAAGCCGGCGCCGTGCCGGGCGAGGTCCGGCAGCCCGAGCCGAGGAACGACCGGGCGTCGGAGCGCGGTCGCCCCGCACCACGGGTCCGTGATTCGTGTGCCGAGGCGAGCGGTGGCGACGGCGGCGAGCGCGGCGTCGGCAACCGAGCGTCGGGTCGGGCGGGAGCCGCGGACCAGGTCGGCGTCGTCGAGGGCAATGACCAGCCGGGCGACCTCGGTCGGGCAGGTGGACCCGTCGGCGTCGAGCAGGACGAGGGCGTCGCCCCGCGCCGCGTGCAGGCCCGCGAGCATGCTGGTGCCCCGGCTCCACCCCTGCGTGACGACCCGAGAGCTCGGCCGGACGCGGCGGACGGCGTCGGGCGTGCCGTCGAGGGAACCGCCGTCGGACACCACCACCTCGTACGCGGGATCGAGCCCGGCCAGCAGCCGTTCGACGTTGCGACGCTCGTTGAGCGTCGGCACGACCACCGAGACCGATGGCCGCGCGCCACCCGGACCGTGCATGTCGTTTCTCCCCACGTCGGCACGCCCCGCCCGGGCGCGGGGGCCGACCATGGCACACCGGCCCGCTTCGTCATCGCCGGGCCAGGCGCATGCGTTACACATCTAGTTGAATTGTAAACCAGCGGACCTCGACGAACCTCACATCTCCCCGAGCCCTGTCACACGTTTGACCAGCGTCTCCACGCGGCTGCGCGCCTCGTGGCCGAGGCGCGCGGGCAGTCGTCGGGCGCGCAGCTCGTGGGTGTGGTGGAGCGTGGCGCCGAGCTTGGTCTTGAAGGCCGCGAGCGCGGAGTCCGGGTGGGCGCCGCCCATGTCGTACCAGCGGCGCCCCTGGTCGCAGGCGTCCTCGATCGCGAGGCGGTGCAGCAGGTCGTTGGCCCGCGAGGGGGTGGCGAGGTCCTTGTCCATCGCACCGCGCCAGTACTTCGCGTGCCCGCCCGCGCTCAGCACGATGACGGCCGCGACCGGTTCGCCGTCCCGCCGGGCGACCCAGGTCGCGCAGTCCTTGCCGAACGCTGCGGCGACGAGCGCGACCTGTGCCGGGGTGGAGCTGACCCGGCTCATCCGCCACCGGCTGAGCCAGACCGGCTCACCTTCGGTCGCGGCGCGGCGGCGGACCGAGCGCTCGTGCAGCTCGTCGTAGACGTGGGCGAGCCGGCCGGTGCGGTCGACCTCCACCTCGACGCCGAGCTTCTCCGCCTTGCGCATCGCCGTGCGGGCCGTGCCGCGGAAGCGTCGGGACCAGACCTCGTCGAACCCGCCCGCGAGGTCCAGCAGGTAGCTGCCGCCCGCCTCCACGGCGTACCCGACGCGGGACGCCGCGGAGACCCAGGTCGGGTCGGCCGCCGGGCGCAGTGTCACCTCGGTCATCAGGGTTCCGCGACGGGCGGCGTCGCGCCACACGAACTCCGCCTCGTCGTTCGTGATCCGGCCGTCCGTGCTGATCGGACCACCCGTGCCCCAGACCTGGGGCCAGCTCGAGACCACCCTCGCGGCCGCCGCCGACCGACGCCGCCGGACCAGGGGGAGCACGACCTCACGGCCCGACGGGAAGGCGTAGTGCACGCTCGCGTCCGTGAAGCGGCCGTCGGCGAGGACGGCCTCCCGCCAGGCCGGCGACTGCCCGACGACGGCCCCCTCGTCCGTCTCGAGCACCGACCGCCACACGGTCGCCGGCGCGGGGGAGGTGACGCGAGGCGTCACGAGAACGCCTCCGTCAAGGCTCCGACCAGGCGCTCGACGTCCGCGTCGTGCAGGTCCCCCATGGTCGAGATCCGGAAGATCGACTTGGCGAGCTCGCCCTGCCCGGCGTAGATCACGAAGCCCCGGTCCTTGAGGCCGTCGTGCAGGTCGGTGTAGGTGACACTGTCGGGCAAGCGGTACGAGCGCAGCACGACCGAGCTCGTCCCGGCCGGCAGCAGGGGCGCCACGCCGACCCGCCGCAGGCCCTCGCCCACGGCCTCGGCGTAGCGGGTGTAGCGCGCGTGCCGCTCCCGCCACCCGCCCTCGGACCGGAGCTCGTCGAGCGCCTCGACCAGCGCGTACAGGCTCTGCACGGCGGGGGTGAAGGGCGTGTTCCGCTGGTCCTGCAGCGTCGCCAGCCGGGTCAGGTCCAGGTAGTAGGCCCGCTGCGCCGCCGAGGCGAGCGCCCTGCGCCGCACCACGACGAACGCGGTACCGGGAACACCGTGCAGGCACTTGTTCGCCGTGCCGGCGACGGCGTCGATCGGCAGCGCGAAGTCGATCTCCTCGCCGCCGAAGCTGCTGACGCCGTCGACTAGCAGCCGCACGCCGTGCCGCCGGCACACCGCGCCGACCGCGGCGAGATCGGTGAGCCGGCCGGTCGTGGTCTCGTGGTGGACGACGGCGACGTGGGTGAAGCCCGGGGACCCGCTCAGCCGCGCCTCGAGGGTGTCGAGATCGGGGCCGTCGAGCCAGTCCCCGGCCAGCGTCTCGTGGGCGATCCCGTGACATTCCGCGATTGCGGTCATCCGCTCGCCGTAGACCCCGTTCTCCAGCACGAGCAGCCGTCCGTCCGCGGGCACCACGGACGCGACCATGCTCTCGACGGCGGCCGTGCCGGAACCGGTGAGCAGCACGGCGGCCCAGTCGGCGGGATCCAGGTCGTAGACCGACAGCAGGCCCGCCCGGGCTCCGTCCTGCAGGTCGAAGAACTCGGGCTCGCGGTGGCAGAGGTCGGGTCCGAGCAGGCTCTCCCGCACGCGCGGGGAGAGCGTGACGGGGCCGGGGTTGAGCAGGAACACGGTTTACACCTCGAGGCTCAGGCGGGGGAGCACGTCCGCGCGGGCGCGCTCCACGTCGTGCGGGAAGTCGATCTCGGTCCAGGGGGCGCCGGTCACGTCGACCGCGGCGAACGGGTGCTCGCCCGCCCGCAGCAGGTCCCGCACCGCGTCCTCGTGCGGCAGCGCCGCACCGCCGGCCGCCACGCTCGCCCGGACGATCCCGGCCAGCGCCGCGGCGGCCGCCTCGCCGAGCCGGAAGAAGCCGACGGACTCGCCGACGGTGTCGTGCGGCAGCTCGGGATCCGGCCGTTTGGCCAGGTCGACCGGCACCCCGCCGCGCAGCAGCACCTTGACCGGCTCCTCGCCGGGCTCGAAGTCCCGGTCGACGAGCAGGGCGTTCGCGGCCGGTGCGTGGACGAGCGGGGCGAGCACACGCGCGTCGCACAGCACGTCCGCGTCCATCAGCAGGACGGACCCGCCGGCGGTGAGCTGCGGCCCCACCACGTCGACGGTGAGCATGCTGCCCAGCTCGTACCGCTCGTTCACGACGACCGTGGGCCGGGGCAGGTCGAGGCGGTCGAGCTCGCGCTCGATCTCCTCGTACGCGTACCCCGTCGCGATGACGACCTCCGTCACCCCGCACGCGTGCAGGTCACGGAGCTGCCGCTCGAGCAGGGTCAGGCCGCCGAACTCCAGCAGGCACTTCGGTCCGGGCCGGGTCTCGACCGCGAGCCGCTGCCCGCGGCCGGCGGCGAGGATCACGGCCCGCTTCACCTCGTCGGGCTCACTCGTCGTCACGAACACCTCCGGAAGTACGGGTGCCGCTGCGGGCGGCCATGACGAACAGGACCGCGGTCGTCAGGGCCAGCAGCCCCGCCGCCGTCCAGGCGTAGAGGACCAGCTCACGCCGGGTCAGCACGAGCACGCACACGACGGCGACCACCGGGGCCGACACCGCGCGGACCGTCACCAGCAGCCCGCTGGCCCCCGAGGTCAGCATGGTCAGCGTGGCGGCCCGCCCCAGCGCGGACGCCGCGGCGTACACCGCGACCGCCAGCGCGACCGGGGCCGCGATCGCCCAGGAGTCGCCCACGAGAGCCTGACCGACCGGGACCGGCACGAACGTCAGGGCGAGCCCGATCGCGAGGGCGAGCGCGGCGACGGCGCCGAACCGGCGGGCCGCCCACCGAACCTTGCCCGCGGGCGTGAGCGCGAGGTCGCGCATCGTGGGCAGCACCGTCATGCTCAGCGCGATCGCGACCGTGCTGATCGGGCCCAGGGCCGACTGGGCGAGGCGAAGGCCGCCGAGCGCCTGGGCGGACAGGAACACCGCGGTGAGCAGGGTGAGGAGCTGGTCGAGGCCGGTCGAGATCACGTAGTCGCCGGCGAGGTTGGCGCTCACCCGCCGCGGCCACGGCCGGCGCCAGCTCGTCCACCGCGAGGACCACGGCGGCAGGACGACGAGGCAGGCGGCCCACGGGCCGGCGCCGAGTCCGAGGATCGTCACCAGCGGACCGAGGTCCAGGGCCAGGGCGGCCCCGACCCAGCCGGTCGTCACCACGCTCGCGACGAGGTCCCCGGGCAGGAGCCGGAGGTAGGCCGAGCGCCCCTGGTAGTGCATCCGCACGGCGTCCCAGTACAGGCAGCCCGGCAGGACGAGACCGGTGCCGAGGACGACGGTCCGCAGCTCACCGGAGAGGAACAGGGCCCCCAGGATGCCGACGACCAGCGCCCCCGCCCCGAAGAGCAGCTCCAACCGGCGCGCCTCGGCGACCGGGCGGGTCGGGTCGACCGTCCGGTCGGCGACGATAGGGGTGAGCACGGTGGCCTGTGCGACGCCGACACAGAACAGCACGGCCAGCTGCGCCGAGGCGAACAGGCCGAAGGCGGCCGGTGGCAGGGACCGGGACGCGAGCACGACGACGGCCAGGCTCGTGAGGGCGACGAGGGCCTGGTTGGGTGCGGCGGTCTGCGCCAGCCGGGCGACCGGGCGGGGCAGGCGGGCGAGGACGTGCGGAGCCGGGGCCTCCGGCATCACCGGCCCGGCTCCGCCGCGGACGGCTCCGCGACCCGCCCGGCCAGGTGGGACATCAGTCGGCGGGCGACCTCGGGAGGCGTGACGGTCGGCCGGGGCAGGTCCTTCGGCGTCCCGGTGCCGATCCGCAGCCGCGCGAAGCGCGGTCCGTCGGCCGCCGGCGCGTCGAGCAGCGCGTCGACCAGGCCCGGGTCGTCCCCCTCCAGCGCGACGGGGTAGCCGCACGCGGCCGCGACACCGGCGAACGACACGTTCGGCGACACGGTGGCCTGGCCGCCCGTGGACTCGTGCGCGCCGTTGTCCAGCAGCAGGTGGGTGAGGTTGGGCGGGCCGTACGTGCCGAGCGTGGCGAACGCGCCCATCCGCATGAGTGCGGCGCCGTCCCCGTCGAGGGCGACCACGTGCACGTCGGGCCGGGCCAGCGCCAGGCCGAGGGCGAGCAGCGCCACGCAGCCCATCGAGCCGACCATGTAGAGCTGGTTGGGGCGGTCCGCGAGCGCGTAGAGCTCGCGGCCGCAGTAGCCCGTGGAGGCCAGCACCACGGTCGACCCCTCGGGTGTCCGGTCGATCACCCGCTGCAGGGCCTCGCGCCGGGTCGGCAGGGCACCGGCGGGGGCGCCGGCCGCCTCCGGTGCGGGGGCACCGCCGGGTGCGGCCGGCGGGCGCACCCCGTCGCGCAACGTGTACGGGGCGACCGTTCCCTTGTGCATCACGAGCGCGTAGGGGCGCCCGGTGCGGTCCATGTGCGCCACGGCCGTGTCGAGGGCCGGGCCGACCGCGGCGTCGTCGGACGGGAAGTCCGCCCACGGGACGTCCATCGTCTCGAGCATCTGCGGCGTGATCCGGCCCATCAGCTCGTGCTGCGGCTCGTCGGGGTTCCCGGGCTCGCCGCGCCAGGTCACGATCAGCAGCTGCGGGAGACGGAAGGTCCAGGTCAGCGAGGTCAGCGGGCTGACCGCGTTGCCCAACCCCGAGTTCTGCAACATCGTCACCGCGCGCCCGCCGCCGAGGGTCACCCCGGCGGAGATCGCCACGGCGTCGCCCTCGTTGGCGGCGGACAGGTATCGCAGCCGATCCGCCTGCAGCACGTGGTTGATGAACGGGGTGAGGTACGAGCAGGGCACGCCGGTGTACCAGGCGAACCCGCGCGACCGGGCCTCGTCGACGAAGGTCTCGGCGGCGATCACGTGGTGCTCCCGTCGGGGTCGGGACTCACGGCCGGGCGAACTCGCCCGCGCGGTCGAAGTCGTACAGGTCGTTGATGCCACGCCAGTGACCGTGGATGTACAGGACCTCGACTGTCGCACCGTCCTCGACGAGCGCGTTGAGCAGGTCCGGCATGTCCATGCGGTCGAAGTCCGGGCGCTCCGCGAGGCGCTCCACCATGCCGGTCAACCGGCCGACGCCCTCGCCCCGCACGGAAAGCATCCCGATCCACCGGCCGTCCGCGCCGGCGGCCTCGCCCGTGACGCGTCGCAGCAGCACCCGCCGGCCGAAGAGGGACCGGTCGTCGGGTTCCGAGCACTGCACGAAGTCGTTCGTGCTGCCCCCGTCCTCCTCGGTGGCGGCGGAGGAGTCGACCACCACGGCGAAGTCCGCCTTGACCTCGAGCAGGTCGCGCAGGATGTAGCCGCGCAGCATCAGGTCGCCGTAGGAGATCACGGTGTCGCGGGTCAGCGCGGGCAGGGCGTGCCGCAACGACTCGAGCTCGCCGGTGTCCTCGTAGCGCTCGTTGACCTCCAGCTTCAGGCCGGAGGTGTCGATGGCGTCCGCCCGGTAGCCCCCGACGACCGTGATGTCGTTGACGCCCTGGGACTTGAACGTGTCGACGAGCCAGCGCAACAACGGCTTGCCGGCGATCGGCAGCATGACCTTCGGGCGGTCCTCGGTCACGGCCTCGAGCCCGCGGCCGCGTGTCGCGGCGAGGACGACGGCGGCCGGCGCCTGGTGCGCGACCGACAGGTAGCGGCGCTCCGCCGCGGCGTACTCGTCCGCGCCCTGCAGCCGGAAGATCTCCCCGACCGGCGCGACCCGGTCCTCCACGTTGACCAACGTGCGGCTGTCGTGGATCTCGCGGGCGACGGACTGCATCGCCGAGGTCGCCGCGCGCAGGAGGTGGTTCGCCCAGATCACCACACTGATCCCGGCCTCGCGGAACACCGTCGTGGGGGTGCTGTAGTACTTGGTCGGCACGATCACCAGTGGCGCGCGGTCCTGCCACTGCGCCGCGAACTCGAGGATCTCGTCCGGTCGCGACTTGGCGCTGTGGATCAGGATCGCGTCCGCCCCGGCCTCGTCATAGGCCGCGGCGCGGTGCAGCGCCTCGTCCACGCCCCAGCCCGCGATCATCGCCTCGACCCGGGCGACCAGCACGAAGTCCTCGTCGAGCTGCGAGTCCTTGCCCGCCTTGATCCGGCCGCAGAACTCCTCGACCTCGGCGAGCGGCTGCCGGTCGCCGTCGATGAAGCTGTTGGTCTTCGGGAACTGCTTGTCCTCGATGCAGACCCCCGCAACGCCCCGCTGCTCCAGCTTGCGCACCAGGCGGCGGACGTTGTTGAAGTTGCCGAAGCCGGTGTCCCCGTCGAGCAGGATGGGCAGGTCGCTGGCGTCGGCCATGAACTCGACGACGTCGACGATCTGCGTCCAGCTCGCCTCGTTGTTGTCCCGGACGCCGAGCTGGGCGGACATGGCCAGGCCGGAGGCCCAGATCCCGCCGAACCCGGCCTCGCGCACGATCCGGGCGGAGAGCCCGTTGTGCGCCTCCATCAGGAACTCGAGCTCGTCGGAGAGCACCATCCGCCGCAGGGCCGCCGCCCGGGAGCGGGGCGCGGTGCCGCCCCGGGGACGGGGCAGCCCGGGGTGGTCGGGTCCCGGGTGGTCGAGCCCGGTGGACAGCAGTGGGTCGGGCATCGGGGGATCCCCTTTCGTCCTGGCGACGGCGTCCGCGGCAGGGGCGCGGCGGGTCACCGCGCTCCCGCCGGGCGCCACTCGCGGGTCCGCACGATGGCGTTGTCGTCCAGGTAGCCCCAGGTCGGGTCGGGCGTGCGCCAGTCCCCGTAGTGGAGCTCCAGGACCTTCTCGTGGTCGACGGGCTTGCGCCACGTCCGCCCGAGGAACTCGAACGGTTCGGTGTCGAGCCGGGGCAGCAGCCCGACGGCCTCGACCAGGCCGGTCGGACCGGCCCCGTACAGGTGGTACTCCTGCATGTCCTGGTCGGTCGGGCGGAGCCGGAAGAACTCGAACAGCGCCCCGTGCCGGATGAAGATCCTCTCGGTCCGCTCGCCGTGGCTGTCGCGGAAGGAGTACCAGCGCCGGAAGCCGGCGGCGAGCAACGCGGGTTCCGCACGGTCGAGGAGCTCCTCGTCCGCGGCGTCGTAGCAGAAGTCCGCATCGCCGATGTCGTGCGGCAGCAGGCGGCCCTCGCGGGCCCAGCCCAGCAGCATGCCGCCCCACACCCAGTAGCGCTCCCCGAATCCGGTGCCCGCCAGCACGTCGTTGAGCAGGCGGAGGTCCTCCTCGAAGCGACGGGCGCGTCGGCGCAGCACGGCCTTCGGGATCAGCCCGAGCCGGGACAGGATCCGGTTCGCCTGCGGGCCGAGGAAGTCCCGCAGCGCGACGACCTCGTTGCCCGGCAGACGCCGCACGGTCCGGTCCAGCTTCATGCTGCGCAGCTGGCGGCGCACCACGCCGGCGATCTGCTCGATCGTCGCGGGCAGTTCGACCACGCTGACTCCTTCTCGGGTGAGACCGGATCGATCATGTCCAACGGGTGAATCCGTCGTGTACGTCACGCAAACGGCCGCCAGCATAGGTCATGGCGAAAAGGGCGTCGCGCCGAGCGAGCGGGATTCTCATGATTGGCGGGAGCGCCCACCCCGATTCCTCTGTGTACGATCGAACAGGGGTGCCGGTCGAACTCCGGTCCCTTTCGGACGCGGTCGTCCGATCAGTCCGCGGGGGTATCCGAGGCGGCAGCGTTCCGTGCCGGCGGTTGCTACTCCTTGCCTCTCGACCTGCGGAAGAGTGATCAGCCGCCGTCCGCCGATCGGCGGATGCCGGTCGCGGAGATCTCCTCGCTCGGTGCTGCGAGAAGTGGGAGGGCAATGCGGGTCCTGCGAGCACGCGCGGCTCTCCTGCGCTCCAGGAACAGTGCGCGAAGAATGCGTCCTCGATCCGGGATGGAGGGCTCCGCCCGGTATTCGCACCACTGCGCCTTTTGTAGGCCCGGAATACTCCGGATGGACAGTCCGGCAGTGATCGCCCGACAGGCCAGGACGACCTCGAACTCGACGCCGTCGCCGAGGACCGGGGGATCGGTGGACCGCCGCCGGCCGTCGGGCAGGTCGAGTCGGGGGAGGACCGAGCGCCGCATCGCCGTGAGTCCACAGCAGATGTCGGCGAAGGCGGTACCCAGCACGGCGGAGGCCACGGAGGCCACCGCCAGATCCGCGACGCTCCGTCCCGTTCCGGCGCGCGTCCTGCAGGCGAGGGTGCGCGCGCCCTTCGCCATGTCGGCGCCCGCCTCCAGCGCCGCGACCGCACGCGGCACCTCGTGCGGGTCGGCCGAGCCGTCGGCGTCGAGGGTGACCAGGAGGTCGCCCGTCGCGCTCCACAGGCCGGTGAGGATGCTGGTGCCCCGACCCCGGCCGGACTGCCGGACGACACGACACGACGGTCGCGCCGCGCGGGCCGCCTCCGGGGTTCCGTCGACAGAGCCCCCGTCGGACACCACGACCTCGTAGCGCGGGTCGAGGCCGGCCAGCAGGCGTCCGATGTTCCGGCGCTCGTTCAGGGTGGGGACGACCACGGAGACCGACGGCCGTCCGCGCGAGCCGTCCGGGGTCGATCCGTCCATGTGGCCTCCCTCGACGCACCCGCCGTTCCGCCACTGCAGGCGATCGGCGAGGCGTCCGGGGCTCCCGTGTCGGTCGTCGGGTCGCCGTCCGCCGTTCGGCGCGTGTTCACCCAGTCGGTGCGTGGCATCGGCAGGGCGGATCGCCCTGTTACGAGATCACCAACCTTCCTGGGCCGAAGTTGGGCCGCTCGGTTCCCGTGGGTGAGCCGTTCGGGTCAGGAGTGGTCGCGGTGCGCAGCCCGCCACGCCTCGTGCACCTCGGGCCGCAACCGGCCCTTGTCCGGTACGGCGATGCCGTTCTCCCGCGCCCAGCGCCGGACCTCGGCGGTCGACGGCGGGGGAGCGGCCGGAGCGTCGGTCAGCGCGGAGACGCCGCCGAACCGGTCGGCGGCCACGGCTTCGTCGTCGGCCCAGGATCGGGCGGCGGCGAGGAAGCGGTAGGTCCACTCCTCGGCGAGCGCGCGGGTGTCGCAGAAGACGATCGGGATCGCGGGCCAGCGGACCTGCAGCTCGGCGAGCCCGTCCGCGATGGTCGCGGGGCGGACGTAGGTCTGCTTGAAGATCGACGAGTACCGCTCCTCCACGACGACGGCCGCACGGGGCAGGGTCGCGAGCTCGGTCAACGCGAAGCGCAGCCGGCCGTCGGACACGCTGCTCACGAGGTCGGCCAGGGACTTCCGCTCCACCGCCGCGACCACCGTGCCGCCCCCGCCGAGGACCGCGTAGTCGCCGCAGGGCAGCCCGCGCTTCGAGGTCGTCACCTGCTGGCCGGAGAAGGAGTACGGGTAGCGCTCGTGCGCGTCGACGAGGATCTCGAGCTCGGGGATGCCGGACGCGCGGGCGGTGGGGAGCCGGACGTCCGGACGGGCCTGCTTGCGGGTCCGCGGCGACTGCCAGAACACCATCTCCCTGCCGCGTGCCCGCGTGAACACGATCTGGGAGCGCTGCTCACGGCCGCGGTCGGCGACGACGTCGATCGCCGCCCCGCGCCGGACGCACGACTTGAGCGCGACCCGCTCGACGATCTCGGCCTCGGTGGGCCACTCGTCCGCCCCGACGGGGTGGCAGTAGATCGCCTTCGTGCGCGGCCACGTGTCCTTCGCGCGGAACACGAGGCCGCCGGCGAGGGGAACGCGGATCAGGTACGGCAGCGAGCTGTCCGGGTCGGGGTTCCGCGCGACGAGCAGCTCCACGCACCGAGTCTCGCGCATCGGGCAAGCGCTGCCCCGAACGGCGCAGTACCCAATTCTGTCCATACCGCCGCCCGGCCCGTAGCAAATCGGTGATCGGACCCGACGGCTCCGACGAACAGTCGAGGACGACGGGGGCGGACGGTGACGATCCAGACGATCGCGACGGAGCGGTGCGGCTACTGCGGGACGGGCATCGCGCGGGGTGCGCGCTTCTGCGGGACGTGCGGGGCCTCCCGAGACGTGCGGTTCGGAGTCCCGGAAACGCCGACTCGCGGGAAAGGCATGCGGGGCGCGCCAGTTCGTCCGCTCGCGCCGGCTGCACTGCCTGCGTCGACCGCCCTGCCTACGCCGGCTGCACTGCCTGCGTCGACCGCCCCGCCGGCGCCGGTGATCCCGCCTGGCCCGGTGGCCCCGTCGCCGGTCGGTCCGCCTGCGCCGGTGGCCCCGCCCGCGTCGAGTGCTCCGCCTCAGCCCGTGGCCGTCGCGGCGCCGCAGCGGAGCGCGTGGCCCATCGCGATCACGGTGCTCGCCGGGCTCGTGGTTCTGGGAGTTCTGCTGACCTTGTTCTTCTGGTCCCCGCGGGTCAGGCCCGCCGCTCCGGTGGTCCCGGTCCCCACGGCACCGATCACCGCGGCGATCACGGCCAGCGCGACCTGCGTCCGCCCACCCAGCAGCGACGCCGCCGGGATGCCCACCTCGTACGAGGCGTCCCGGGCGATCGACGGCGTGTTCGCCACGGCCTGGCGCTGCAGCGGCGACGGGGTCGGGCAGAGCCTGACGCTGACCTTCGCCGCGCCCATGCGCGTGAGCGCGCTCGGGATCGTCCCCGGTCTCGCGAAGGTCGACCCCGCGGACGGGACCGACCGCTACACGCAGAACCGCCGCATCACCGCCGTCCGCCTCACGACGGACGACGGCCGCTCGGTCACCGCCGCCCTGGACCCGTCGGCGGACCGACGCGAGCTCCAGTGGACCGCGCTGAGCGCGACGGTCACCGGCCGCCTGACGATCACGGTCCTGGACAGCGTGCCGGGGACGGCGCAGAACGGGCAGGCCGCGAACGACACGATCGCGATCTCGGAGGTCGCGGTCGTCTGAAGCGCTCCGGCTCGCTCACCGTGTCGCGGTGAAGGACTTCGCCCCCATCGACCGGGCGACGTCCATGACGTACTGCCCGTAGCCGTTCTTCGCCTGCTTCTCGCCGAGCGCGTAGCAGGCGTCGGCGTCGATGAAGCCCATCCGCAGGGCGACCTCCTCCAGGCAGGCGATGCGGATCCCTTGGCGGTTCTCGAGCACCTGGACGTAGTGCGCGGCATCGATCAGCGACTCGTGGGTGCCGGTGTCGAGCCAGGCGAAACCGCGGCCGAGGTCGACGAGCCGGGCGCGGCCCTGCTGCATGTACGCGCGGTTGAGGTCGGTGATCTCGAGCTCCCCGCGCGCGGACGGTCGGAGTTGCTTCGCCAGCTCGGCTGCCTGCCCGTCGTAGAGGTAGAGGCCGGTGATGGCGCGGTCGGAGCGCGGCTCGTCGGGCTTCTCCTCGATGGAGACCAGGCGGCCCTGGTCGTCGGCCTCGCCGACACCGTAGCGCTGCGGGTCCTTGACGGGGTAGCCGAACAGGACGCAGCCGTCGCCCGCGGGGCCGAGGCCGTCGCGGGCGTCGCGCAGCATCCCGGAGAACCGGGGGCCGTGGAAGATGTTGTCGCCCAGCACGAGCGCGACGTTCTCGCCCGCCACGTGGTCCTCGCCGATGAGGAAGGCCTCGGCGATGCCGTTGGGCTCGGCCTGGGTGGCGTAGGTGAGGGCGAGGCCCAGCTCGCCGCCGTCGCCGAGGAGGCGGTGGAAGCTCGGGGCGTCCTCGGGGGTGGTGATGACCAGGATCTCGCGGACCCCGGCCAGCATCAGGGTGGAGAGCGGGTAGTAGATCATCGGCTTGTCGAACACCGGCAGCAGCTGCTTCGAGACGCCGCGGGTGATCGGGTGCAGCCGGGTGCCGGTGCCGCCGGCCAGGACGATGCCCTTCATCGGAGATAGGCCTCCAGGCTCTCCCGCCAGTCCGGCAGCGTCACACCGGCCTTCGCGGCTTTCGTCAGGTCGAGGACGCTGTTCGACGGCCGCCGGGCGGCGTCCGGCTTGTCGGCGAAGTACGCCGCGGTGGTGGTGTCGGTGACGTCGTCGCCGCTGCGCCCGGAGGCCGCGAAGACGAACCGGGCGACGTCCGCCCAGCTCGCCGGCTCGCCGTCGTTGGTCAGGTGGTAGGTGCCGGGATCGCACTCGAGGAGCTGGAGGATTCCGGCGGCGAGGTCGGTGGCCAGGGTGGGCCGGCCGATCTGGTCGGCGACGACCGTCGGGCTGACCCCTCTGTGGGCCAGGGTGCGCATGGTGCGGGCGAAGTTGGCGCCGTCGCCGATCACCCAGGTCGGGCGGACGATCCAGTGCTTCGGGGTGGTCGTGACGGCGGCGTCGCCGGCGGCCTTCGAGGCCCCGTACGCGCTGAGCGGGGCGATCGCGGCGGTCTCGGGGATCGGGCCCTCGTGGGTGCCGTCGAAGACGTACTCCGTCGAGACGTGTACCAGTCGCAGGTCCTGCGCGGTGGCGATCCGGGCGAGGGCGGCGGGGGCCAAGGCGTTGGCGGCCCAGGCCTGCCGGCGGCCCTCGAGGGTCTCCGCGGCGTCGACCTTGGTGTAGGCGGCGGCGTTGAGGATCGTGTCGAAGGCCGACCAGTCGACGGCGGCGAGCGCGGCCGGGTCGGTCAGGTCCAGCTCGGCGCGGGTCACCGCCCGGGCCGTGGGCAGGGCCGCGGCCAGCGCCTTCCCGAGCTGGCCGCCCGCTCCGAGGACGAGGGCGCGCACGGGGGCATTCTGCCGAGCGGGCCGTCGCTACCCTCGCCGGGTGCGCGTTCTGGTCACGGGTGGGGCGGGGTTCATCGGGTCGCACTTCGTGCGGTCGCTGGTTTCTGGCGCCTACCCGGCCCTGGCCGGTGAGGTCCGGGTGCTGGATCTGCTGACCTATGCGGGGCGGCGGGAGAACCTGGCCGGCTGCGATGTGGATCTTCGGGTGGGGGACGTCCGGGATCCTGCGGGGGCTGCGGCTGCCGTGCGCGGCTGTGAGGTGGTGGTGCACTTCGCGGCGGAGTCGCACGTGGACCGCTCGATCGCGGGGGCGGCGGACTTCGTGTCGACGAACGTGGTCGGCACGCAGGTGATGCTGCAGGCGGCGGTGGACGCCGGGGTCGGGAAGTTCGTGCACGTCTCGACGGACGAGGTGTACGGGTCGATCGAGTCGGGCTCGTGGCGCGAGGACCACGTGCTGGAGCCGAACTCGCCGTACTCGGCGTCGAAGGCCGGCAGCGACCTGCTGGCGCGGTCGTATCACCGCACGCACGGGCTGGACGTGTCGATCACGCGGTGCAGCAACAACTACGGGCCGTACCAGTTCCCGGAGAAGGTGATCCCGCTCTTCGTGACCAACCTGCTCGACGGGGGCACGGTGCCGTTGTACGGCGACGGGCTCAACGTGCGGGACTGGCTGCACGTCGACGACCACTGCCGCGGGATCGCGCTGGTCGCGGCGGGTGGCCGGGCGGGGGAGGTCTACAACATCGGCGGCGGTACGGAGCTGACCAACCGGGAGCTGACGGCGCGGCTGCTCGAGGCGGTGGGTGCGGACTGGTCGCGGGTGGAGCCGGTGCCGGACCGCAAGGGCCACGACCGGCGGTACTCGGTGGACTGGTCGAAGATCCGCGCGGAGTTGGGGTACGAGCCGCGGATGTCGTTCGAGGCGGGGCTGGCGGAGACCGTGGCGTGGTACCGGGACAACCGGCAGTGGTGGGAGCCGCTCAAGAGCGGTTCTGTCCGGGACGGGGTGGCGTCGTGAAGTACCGGGAGCTGGGGATCTCCGGGGCGTGGGTGTTCGAGCCGGCGGTGTTCCCGGATCGGCGTGGGGTGTTCGTGGCGCCGTTCCAGGGGCCGGTGTTCCGGGAGGCGCTGGGCTTCGACCTGGTCGTCGGGCAGACGAACCACTCGGTGTCGCGGCTGGGTGTGGTGCGTGGGGTGCACTTCGCGGACGTGCCGCCGGGGCAGGCGAAGTACGTGTCGTGCCCGTCGGGGCGGCTGCTCGACGTGATCGTCGACGTCCGGGTGGGGTCGCCGACCTTCGGACGGTGGGAGGCCGTGGAGCTGGACGACGGTTCTCACTCGGGGTCGATGCGCGCGGTCTACCTGGCGGAGGGTCTGGGGCACGCGTTCGTCGCGCTGGAGGAGTCGACGGTGATGGCGTACCTGTGCTCCACGCCGTACAACCCGGCCGCGGAGCACGGGGTCTCGCCGCTGGACCCGGAGCTGGGCCTGCCCTGGCCTGCCGACCTCGAGCTGATCCTCTCGGACAAGGACCGCGACGCCCCCGCCCTGGCCGAGGCGAAGGAACAGGGGATCCTGCCGGTGTACCGGTAGGCGCGGCGTCCTGCCGGGGCCCGGCACCGACCTTCTTCGCCTCGGACGGCCGCCGACCGACTCGCCGGGCCCGTCTTCCCGGTCACGGGGGGAGCCAATGATCATTGGTGTGGGCGGCGGCCGTCGGAAATCGACGGTCCTGGTCCGGCAACGGTGATCATGCAGGTTCACGGGAGGGACGACTCGCGGGCGGGGGCCCGGACCGCGTACGCCGCCCGGGCGAGCCGTGATCACCGACCCTGGACGCGGGCGGTCGAAAGTCGACCGTGCGGGTCCACGACGGGTGATCAAGCACGGGTCGCTGAGGAACGAGGCGGGGTTGCGGTGACCATGCGTCGTTCGCGCGGCCCGTCGCTCGCGCACGGCGTCGGCCACCAGGCAGATCGCTCGCGCACGGCGTCGGCCACCGGGCAAGAAGCCTTGGTGTCGGTGCTGCGTCGACCGTGGGCCGAGCCGGTTCGGTCTTCCTCAGCGGCCGAGGGGGAGCAGGTGGCGGTCGAGCTCGTGTTCCACGGACTCGGCGGCGGCCAGGGCGAGGATCTCGTCGGCGACGGCGTCGACCCGGACGTTCGTGAGATCGGGGCCGGTGAGCAGGGCGTCGACGATCGCGAGCAGGCGGACGCCCGAGGGCAGCGGCTGCGGGGTGACCAGCGGCTGCGCGCCATCGAGTGCGGCGCGAAGGCCGGTGACCTGGTCCGCCGGCGGCGGGGCGAGCGGGAGCGCCGTGCTCGGTGAGTCGCCGCTCAGGAGTGAGAGCCAGGCCGGCCGGATGCGGTCCAGGTCCAGCAGGATCTCGCGCAGCTCCTCGCGGCCCGGGGTGATCCACATGCGGCCGTCCGAGTCGCGGATGCTGCCGAGCGGGCGATGATCGACCTCCTCGGCGACGTCCTGCCAGCGGTTCTCGCGGTCCTCCGGCACCCACGGCCCCGGCTGCCGCTCCGCGGACACGGTGCGTCGCACGCAGATGGTGTTCCCGGTGTGGTCGCCGCCCGTCAGCTTGAGGGACACGATCTCCAGCGTGACGGCCACGGCCGCGCCCTTGACCGGCTCGCGGGCGGCGAAGAAGCGTGGCGGGCCGCCATCCCGGTCGGTGCGCAGCGAGCGGTTGAGGATGCGCTGGAGCTGCCCGATCTCCAGGTCGAGGGTGGCGAGCTGGGAGCGGAGGGCCGGGTCGGGCGTCTCCGCAGGTGGGTGGGTGCCGGTGGCCTGCGCCTGCGCGGATTGTGTGACGGCGTCGCTCCCGGCCTCATCGCCGGTCGTCGGGCCGGTCCCTCGAGGAGCGGCCTTCGCGGCGCCCACGGCTGCGGCTCCGACCGCCGCTGCGGCGACGATCGTGCCGGGGGCCGACGGGGAAGCGTCGGCCGTGGTGGGAGCCTCGGCGGCGGCCCGCTCCTCGACCTGGGCGTCGTCCGACGGCGTCGCCTTGTCCGGCATCGTGGTTTGGGCGTCGCGGTTCGGCTGATCACCGGACTCGCCCGGCGACTGCTCGGCAGCGGTCCCTGGCCCGGAGGGCGTGCGCTGCAAGGGCGTAGCGGCAGCGGGCGACGCCTCGGCGACGGGCGATGCCTCGGCGGCGGGCGATGCCTCGGCGGCGGGCGACGCCTCCGACCCGGACGGGACCTCCTCGTGCGCGGCAGCGGACTCCTCATCGCCCGGCAGCCCGGGGTGTTCCTCGGCGGCTGCCGCGCCGGCGGGCGCAGGCGGGGGAGCGGACTCGGCACCAGCTGTGCGCTGCGGCTCGGCCGGCTCCGCTTTCTGCGGGGTCGACCCGGACCCGCCCTGCGACTCGGCCTCGCCCTGCGACTCGACCTTCGCCTGCGACTCGGCGCCCTTGTGCGACTCGGCAGCCGCCCCACCCGCGGCCGTGGCCTTCGCTGCTGCGGGCTGCGCGGCGGACGCGCTCCCGCCTTCCTCGGCGCCGCCCCGCTCGGCGGGCGCAGCGTGGTCCGCTGCTGTGCGCTCCGCCGGCCCGGCCTTGCGCGTCGGCTCGGCGTTCCCCGTCGGCTCGGCCTCCTGCGCCTCGTCCCGCGCCGACCCGTCTCCCGTCGGTTCGGCCTCCCGCGTCGGCTCGGCTCCCCGCGTCGGCTCGGCTCCCCGCGTCGGCTCGGCTCCCCGCGTCGGCCCGCCGTCGCGTGTCGGTTCGGCCTCCCGCGTCGGCTCGGCCTTCCGCCCCGGCTCGGCCTCCGGAGGTTGCTGCTGGTCGGCCGCGGCCCGCTTCGTCGGCTCGGCCTCGGCTCGTGGGGTCGGTTCCGCTTCCCGCCGGGGCGAGGTGGGCTCGGCCTCCTGCCGCTCCGCTGCGACCTCACCCGCGGCCAGGACTCCCGCGCCCGCGGCGCCGGATGCCGCAGGGAGCGAGCGGGAGCTCGACGGGACCACCTCCGAGGGCTCGCGCTCGGCCTCCGCCCGTGCCCGGGCCCGGGCCCACCGGTCGTCGGCTTCCTTCTGCGTCCGGCGGCGTGCGCCCCACCGCGATCCGCCCCGCTCGAGGTCCCGGCGACCGCCAGGACCCGCCGCCCCGCCGTCGCCCGCCGCCGCGGGTTCGAGGACCTCCTCCTCGTCCCGCGGACGCCGGAGCCGCCACCCGCGCCCCCGCCATTCACGGAAGGCGGAGGGGCGTGCGCCCTCGTCGTCGCGGTCGGGCCCCGAGGCGGGTTCCCGGTCCGGCCGGCCCACGCCACCCCGCCGCCACAGCGCCACGACCCCGGCCACGGCCAGCAGGGCGAGGGCGAGCGCGGGGAGGGCGAGCTGCCAGCCCGTCCACCACGAGGCCTGCGGGTACGGCGCGACCGCGGGCAGGGCCAGCGGGTTGCTGCGCTCCGCCGGCGGGAGGCCGAGCCGGACCAGGCCGTTGGACGCCGCCTGGTTGCCCGCGTCGAGCCGGAGCGCGGACTCGTAGGCGGACCGGGCGAGGTCGGTGCGGCCCTCGATCTCGGCGGCCGAACCGCGGGCGGCGTCCGTGTAGGCCATCGTGTAGCGGTCCCCGACCTCGGACAGGCCGTCGTCCGCGCACGTGCCCTCGTTGCGCACCTGCGCGCGGGCGAACAGTTCCGCGGCCTGGGCGAGCTGGCCCTGGTCGACGAGCCGGCGCGCCTCCTCGCACAGCGGGGTGGGGCCGGAGACCGCACAGCCCCCGAGCCCGGCGAGGCCCGCTGCCGCGACCAGGGCCAGGGCCGCCCGCCGGAGACGCATGCGGCCCATCGTCGTCAAGTGGGGACGGCCGAACAACCCGAGAGGGTGACGGAGAGATCACCGGGTGTACTCGTGCGGCCAACCGCTCGCGGGCGGGGTTCCGGACGGACGAACCGGACGGCGTGCCGTCGGGCCCGGCGGCGCGACCGCCCGTCCGGTATCACCTTTCCATGCACCCGCACGTCGTCCTCACCTCGCTGCACCCGCGCGACCGCGACGGCTTCGCCCGGCTCTCGACGCCGTCCGTCCCGCGCGCCGAGCGGTACGCGCTGGGCCGCAGCCTGCGCCGGGAGGTGCCGCGGTCCTCCCTGGCGGACTGGTCGCCGGACGACCGGCGGATCGGCGCCGTCGAGTCGGTGATCGCGACGAACGAGGGCCGGGTCGCGCGGCTGGTCCCGGTGCGGATCGGGCGGATGAGCGCGAGCCCCTACGCCTACCTGCGCGGCGCCGCGGCCCAGCACGCCGCGGACTTCGCGGTCCTGCCCGCCACCGGCATCCAGCCGGTGATCTGCGGCGACGCCCACCTCGGCAACTTCGGCTTCTACGCCTCGCCGGAGCGTGAACTCGTCTTCGACCTCAACGACTTCGACGAGGCCCACCCCGGCGCCTGGGAGTGGGACCTGCGCCGGCTCGCGGCGAGCATCTGGGTGGCCGGCCGGGAGAACGCGGCCACCGAGGACCAGTGCGCCACGGCCGTCGGGCAGTGCGTCGACGCCTACCGCCGCCACCTCGAGCGGCTGGCCGAGGAACCGCTCCTGGCCCGTTCCTTCGAACGCATCGGTGCCCAGGAGCTGCACGAGGGGGCGCCGCGCAAGAGCAGCCGCGAGGCCGTGGCGTCGGCGGCCCGCAAGGCCCGTCGGCGCACGAGTGACCGCGCGCTGCCCCGGTTCACCCAGCGCGACGGGGCGGAGCGCCGCCTGGTCACCGAACCGCCGCTGATCACGCGGCCGGACGCGGCGCAGTACGAGCGGATCCTCGCCGCCCTCGACGAGTACCTGCGGACCCTGCCGCCGCACTGGTCGCGGGTCGTCGGCGGGTACCGGGTGGTGGACGTCGCGCACAAGGTCGTGGGCGTCGGCTCGGTCGGATTGCGTGCGTACATCGCCCTGTGCGAGGGCTCCGGGGCCGACGACGTGCTGTTCCTGCAGCTCAAGCAGGCCCGCCGGTCCGTCGTCGCCCCCTACGTGCACGGCGACGACGCCTGGCACGACCACCAGGGCCAGCGGGTCGTCGAGTACCAGCAGGCGCTGCAGACGGTGTCCGACCCGCTGCTGGGCTGGACGACGGTGGGGCAGCGGCAGTACTACGTGCGTCAGTTCCGCGACATGAAGGGCGCGATCGTCCTCGACGGGATCGACGCGGACACGCTCGCCGACTACGCCGCCGTCTGCGGCCGGCTGCTCGCGAAGGGGCACGCCCGCACCAGCGGCGCGTCGATGATCAGCGGCTACATCGGGGGCGGCGGGAAGGTACGGGAGGCGATGTGCCGCTTCGCCCGTGCCTACGCCGACCAGACCGAGCGGGACTTCGAGGAGCTGACGGGCGCGATCGGGCGGGGCGTGCTGCCCTGCGAGCCCGGAGTGTGACTGTGAGGCAGGTCCACCCCTCCTGACATGCCCGGACCCACCCCATGGACTAGGTTGTACGTCCGTGAGCGTGGTGCAGACGGTGCTGGCCTTCGTGGTGCCGCCCGTGGTCATCTACGTGGTCGTCGCCCTGCTGACGATCGCCCCGAAGACCGCGAAGCGGCCCAGGTACCGGACCGGTGAGAAGTGGGGCTACGAGCCCGTGCTGTGGACGGCGAACCCCGAGGGGGCGCACCTGCCCGCGCACGTCGAGCACATCGAGCCGGCCGACGGGGCCGGGACGACCGGGGGTGCCCGTGGCCACTGGTGAGCACGGCGGGCACGGTCACGGTGCCGTCGCCACGGTCGACCCGGAGAACCTGCCGGAGGGCACGGTCGTCACCGGCTCCGGGCGGGTGTCGGCCGCCGAGATCTTCACCGAGGTGGACTCCTCCGACGGAGTCCCCTTCACGACCCCGCAGCTGTCCCGGCTGGACGAGGCGCTGACCCTCGCCAGCCGGGAGACCGGCCTGCTGTTCGCGATCTACCTGGGCGACCTCGGGGAGAAGACCGAGGTCCGCGCGGCGGAGCTGCAGGCGTCGCTCGAGCGGGCGCCGGAGTCCGTGCTGGTCGCGGTGAGCCCCGGGCAGCGCGTCGTCGAGGTCATCACCGGGTCCGAGGCGCGGCTGCGCCTGCCGGACCGGGGCGCCAAGCTCGCCGTCATGAGCATGGTGGCCTCGTTCAAGGAGGGCGACCTGCTGGGCGGCCTGCTCAGCGGCCTGCGCATGCTGGCGGACCAGGCCGGTCCGCGCCGCTGACGTACACCTGCGGCACGGCCCGGAAGCGGGCAGTGCCACACCCTCATCACGCAATCGTGCGTGATGGGTAGGGAACGTCAGCCATATGGTGCAATCATGTGGGCAAGGCGTACGGATTCACCCACGCCCGGGGCGGGAACCGGTACCTGGTGGGCGGATCGGTGCATCACCAGGACCGTCCGTCGGACCCACACCGAAGGCCACCGTCGTACTCCATGAGCGAACCGAGACGGCACGACGCCGGGCGCAGGCCCCCGGGCGTCGGCACGCCCGTCGTGGTCGTGGACGACCACGAGCTCGTCGCGACCTCGCTCGTGCTCGGCCTGCGGTCCGAGGGCATCGACGCCTCCCGTATCCGGCCGGCGGCCGAGCGCGGGATCCTCGTCGAGGCGGCGAAGCTCGGTCCCGGGCTCGTGCTGCTCGACCTGGACCTGGGGCGGGACGCGGAGGGCAACCGGATCGACGGCGTGGAGCTGGTCGGCCCGCTGCTGGGCGCGGGCTGGCAGGTCCTCGTCCTCTCCGGCAGCGCCGACCCGGCCCGCGTCGGCTCGGCGCTCGACGCCGGCGCGCTGGCCTGGGTGCCGAAGAACGCGCCCTTCCCCACGCTGCTCACGGCCGTGCGCGAGGCCGTCGCCGGCCGCCCGGTGATGTCCGAGGACCGGCGGCGCAAGTTCATCGACCTCTACCGCCGCAGACAGTCGGAGCGCCGGGAGCTCGCCGAGAAGCTCGGCCGACTCACCCAGCGTGAGCGGGAGGTGCTGGCCGAGCTGGCCCGCGGCAAACGCGCGCAGGCCGTCGCCGACCACTTCGTGGTGTCCCTGGCGACCGTGCGCACGCAGATCCGTGCGGTGCTCACGAAGCTCGAGGTGAGCTCGCAGCTCGAGGCCGTGGCCCTCTACCGCCGGGCTACCGGGGCCTGATCCGCCCCTCGTCACCGGTCGCGGGTGTGCGGTGTCGGGCGAACGCCTGACGACCGTTCGGCCGAGGTCCATCGTCCACCGCGTACCGGGGTCCGCGCATCCCTAAGATGGATGAACGGCGCGCCCCTGGCGCGTCCGGGGAGGGGGTCCTCGGCGTCATGGCGACGGGTGTCACGAGTGCGGTGGGGCGGCTGCGGCGCGCCCGCTTCACCTCACGCCTGGCCGTCGACGTGGGGGCGCTGCTCGCGCTGTGCGCCGGGGTCGTCGTGCTGGCCGGCAGCCCGCGGGTCCTCGAGTGGCTCCACCAGGAGACCGCCTCGGACATCCTCACCCTGGTCAGCGCGGGGATCGGCGCCGCGGCCGCGATCCTGGCCCTGGTGGCCTCGCGGCTGCTGACCGAGCCCCGGCTGGCGTGGCTGGCCGCCGCGCTGGTCCTGTACTGCCTGGTCGTGCTGCCGTGGGGTGTCTCGGCGCCGGCGGGCACGGTCTCCTCGGCGGTCCAGGTCTCGCGCCTGCTCGCCTACACCACCGCGCTCGTGCTGCTGGTCTTCGCGCTGCGCTCGCCGCGGCGCCTCGGGACCTGGGGCGGCTGGGTCATCATGATCGGCGGCGCGGTCCTCGCCGTGCTGGCCCTGTTCGTGGTGCCCGATCTCGGCCCGGTCACGCGCCTGGTCGCCGGGCCGGTGACCTCGGTCGTCGTCGTGCTCGGGTGGGTCGGCGCCGCCGTGCTGGCGGTCGTCGACGCCGCGCGCCGGCAGAGCACCACCCGGCTGCGGATCGGGCTCGGCCTGGTCATCCTGGCCGGCGCCCAGCTCTACCGGCTGTCCGGCCCGATGAACCCCTCGGTGCCGGACCTCGTGTTCCCGACGTTGCGGCTCGTCGGCATCGCCGTGCTGCTGGTCGGCCTGCTGCAGCTGGTCCAGCGCGGCCTGCGGACGTTGCAGGAGGAGAACTTCGAGCAGCAGGAGGAGCTCGCCGCCGCCGCGCTGCACATGGAACGGGCCGCCGCGCACAGCGCGGAGCGCAACCACGAGCTGCGCAACGGCCTGGCCGGACTCGCCGGCATCACCCACCTGCTCTCGGCCGAGGGCGAGGGACCGGACCACGAGCGCCTGCGCAGCGCGGTCCTCGCCGAGCTCGGCCGCCTGCACACCATCCTCGAACGCTCGTCGGACCCGCTGCAGCTCGAGGAGGACCTCGGCGCGCCGGGCGTGCCGGCCTGCTACGAGGTCGAGCCGATGCTGGCGGGTCTCGTGGCGCTGCAGCGGGCCCGCGGCCGGGAGGTGCACCTCGAGGTGGCCGAGGGCCTGACGGCGCTCGGCGACCCGGCCGTGGTGGCCCAGATCGTCACGAACCTGTTGGCCAACTGTGAACGGCACGCTCCGGGAACCCCCGTCTCGGTGACGGCGTTTTTGGAGGGCGACGAGGTGGTAATCGAGGTCAGGGACCGCGGGCCGGGTCTTCCCCCGGGGAAGGAGCACGAGGTTCTCGGGCGGGGTGTCCGCGACGCCCGGGCCGGAGGTTCCGGACTGGGGCTCCACATCAGCAGGGAGCTCGTGGAGGGTCAGGGAGGGTCCCTGACCCTACGGACGGTGGACGGCCCGCGCGGCTGCGCCGCGACCGTCACCCTCCCGGCCGTCGATGCGGATCGACCGGCCACCGACCCCGTCGCACGGTAAGGCAACCACCCGCACCGTCGGGCGTCTCACCACTCCTGGTGATGGCCCTCGGGGGTCGCTCGGTTGCATACTGTGCCCCATCCGGCCCCCCGAGGCCGGTCGGAAGAAAGGTGGGATCCCGAATGGGTGAGTCGGACAACGCCCGTCCGCGCAACCGGACCACGGCGCGTGGTGCGCAGGGATCCTCGTCGTCGGTGCTGACCCCGCCCACGGGGCTGCCGGCGGTGGACGATCCCGCGGCGCCCGCGGTCGCGGTGCCCGCCCAGCGGACCGACGCACGGACCAGCGCCGGCGCGGGAACCGGCGCGCCGACGGCTCCGCCGGTCGCTCCTCCGACGCAGGCGCCCGCCCCGGCGGGGACGTGCGTCTGTGGGCATGCGGCCGAGGCGCACGAGCACTACCGGCCCGGCGACGACTGCGGCGCCTGCGGGGCCGCCGTCTGCGGCCACTACACCCCGGCCGACGGTAGCGGGAAGAAGAAGGGGCTGCTGGGCCGCCTGCTGCGCCGCTGACCGAACGGACGACCGCGGGCCCGTCGGACGACCTGTCCGGCGGGCCGTGCCGTACTCGACGTCAGCTGCGGAGCCGGTGCCACCACGCGGCGGCGGTCTCCAGCAGCAGTGCCGTGCCCAGCACGAACGCCACGGCGACGCAGAAGCCGCCCACGGTGTCGGTCGGGTAGTGGGCGCCGGTCGCGGCCATCGCCGTGCCGATCGTGCCGCCGACCGCCAGTGCGATCGTGACGATCAGCGCGATGCCGGTGCTCCGCCCGGGCCGCACGAGGCTGACCAGCAACAACGCGGCGACCAGGGCGATCGACGTCGCCCCGCCGGTGTGGCCGCTGGGGTAGGCGAAGCCGCCGAACTCCATCGTCCGACCGATCGCGGGTTTGAGGAGGGTCGTCGCCACGCCGGTGAGCCCCGGCCCCACGATCGCGACGACGGCGAGCCGGCGCCGGCCCAGGGCCAGGCAGAGCCAGCAGAGCGCGAACGCCGCGAACACCACCAGCGGCGGTGAGCCGAGCTCGCTGAGCCGCCGCAGCACCCACAGGTGGGCCGAGGTCAGCGGGTCGACCAGGCTCTCGGCGTGCCCGTCGAGCCGACCGTGGCCGCTCTGCCCGGCGTAGCGCGCGCCGAGCAGCGCGAACACGAGCGTGGCCAGGCCGACCGCGACGGCGGCGGGGCGGCGCAGGTGCTCGGGCAGGGCCGGAGGGGCGGGCGGACCTGCGCTCGTCACGATCTCCAGCGTTCCCGGTGATCAACCGGAGATGCATCGCCCGTTCGAGTAGAGCGGTGTGGTGTCGACCGCGCGGCCCGGCGGCGGGGACACCTCCACCGCGACCAGGCCGGACGGCGTGAGCGCCGACTGGCAGGCCGTGACGCCGCTGTCGAAGCCGCCCGTGTAGAAGTCGATGTGCGGGTGCCCGTTGGCCTGGTACTCGTCCTGGCAGGGCGCGCAGAGGTCCTCCATGACGAAGTACTTCCGCAGCGGCGCGTAGTAGACGATCGTGCCCACGGCCATGTAGTCCGGGTCGGCGGCGAAGGTGATCGGGTCGGCGTAGGTGCCCCGGCCCCCGGCCTCGGAGTGCTTCACGGGGTAGGCGATCGCCGCGCTTCCCGGCGGGTCGTTGTCGTAGGCGCCGTAGAAGGTGACCTCGGTGTTCACGGTGCGGCCGGCCGACCCCGTGGCACCACCGCCGCCGCCACCGCCGCCGGACCGGGCAGGACCGGGTGCGGCCGCGGTCGACGACGACGGGGCGGGCGCCGCGGGCTTCGGCAGGTTCCGGCTGGCGTCGAGGGCGGCCTGCAGCACGGACGGGGCGCCGGGCAGCGGCATCGCCGCGGGCACGGTGGCGGGTTCGGCGGTCGCCGGTCCGGTGCTGACGAGCGCGGCCTGGTCGGCGCTCGGATTGCCGCACGCGACGACCACGAGGCACGCCAGCAGGACGGGGTAGAGCACGGACGGGATGCGCATGCGCGGACTCCGGCGGTTCGGGGCGCCCGCAGACGGGGAGCACGGATCACCCTCGGTGAGGAGCGGAGTATGGCACTACCGGGTGGAGTAGATGACGTTCACCCGAACGCCGAGCAACCTTCTCGCTCCGCGTCACCGACCTGCGACGGAGCGAGATCACGGCCCCGGCGCTGTGGATCCACAACGCGTCTCGAGCGGCGGCCTGAGCGCGTTGTGGATCCAAGCGCGTTCAGGCCCACCGCTTCGAGCGCACTGTGGATCCATGGCGCGCCGGAGGTGGTGCCTCGACGCGTCATGGATCCACGGTGCGGTCAGCTGCGGTCGAACTCCCGCGCGGCCAGGGCGCGGACGATCCCGGCCCGGCCCTCGGACACCAGCCGGCGCAGGGCCGGCGGGTGGCTCTCGTCGGCCAGCCAGGCGTCCGCGGCGTCGACCGTGGACTTCTCCACCGCCCAGGACGGGAACAGCCCGAGCACCACGCTCTGTGCGCGCTCGGACGTCCGCCGCGCCCACACGTCCGCGACCTCGGCGAAGTACCTCTCCACGTACGGCGCCAGCAGTCCGCGCTGCGCCGGGTGCGAGAAGCCGCCGATGATCGCCTCGTTGACGGCGTTGGGCAGCTCGTCGTCGTGCACCGCGCGCTCCCACGCCGTGGCCTTGGCGTCGGCGGTGGGGATCAGTGCACGGGCCCGCTCGGCCTGTCGCTCGCCCGCCGCGGTCGGGTCGCGCCGGTGCTCGGCCTCGATCGCGTCCTCGGCGGCGCGGCCGTGCGCGACCAGGGCGTGCAGCAGCCGCCAGCGCAGGTCGGTGTCGACGGTCAGCCCCTCCGGCACGTCCCGGCCCTCGAGCCAGGCGGCGAACCGGTCCAGCGTCGCGGGGGGCAGGACGCTGCCGGACAGGGCGTTGACCACGGCGAGCTGGGCGTCCGAGCCGGGCTCGGCCGCGTCGAGCTGCGCCGACAGGGCGTCCGTGAGGAGCGGCCACCCCGTGTCGGTGGCCCACGACTCGTCCGCGTACGACGCCACCGCGGTCTGGACCTGCAGCAGCAGTCGCTGGACGACGCCGATCTCGGTCTCCCGGCCGAACCCGCCGGTCACGAGGGTGGTGAAGTCGCGGGCCTTGAGCTCGGCCTCGCGCGTCATCTCCCAGGCCGCCGACCAGCACAGCGTGCGCGGCAGCGGCTCGGCGATGTCCCCGATGCGGTCGATCAGGGTGGCGAGCGAGCCCGGGTCGAGCCGCAGCGCACAGTAGGTGAGGTCGTCGTCGTTGACCAGTACGAGCGCGCCGCGCGGCGTGCCGACCAGCTGCTCGACGGGCGTGCGCTCGCCGGTGACGTCGACCTCGACGCGGTGGGTCCGCACGAGCCGGCCCTCGCCGTCGTCGTCGTACACGCCGACCGCGACCCGGTGGGTGCGCAGCTCGCCGGCGCCCGGCCGCGCCCCGCCCTGCACGACCTCGAAGGAGGTGAACCGGCCCTCGTCGTCGACGTCGAACTGCGGGCGCAGCAGGTTGAGCCCGGTGGTGCGCAGCCACTGCGCGCCCCAGTCCGACAGGTCCCGGCCGGACGCCTGCTCCAGCGCGCCCAGCAGGTCGTCGAACGTGGCGTTGCCCCACTTGTGGGCCTCGAAGTACGCGCGCAGGCCGGCCATGAACGGCTCCAGCCCCACGTAGGCGACCAGCTGCTTGAGCACCGACGCGCCCTTGGCGTAGGTGATCCCGTCGAAGTTGACCTCGACGGCCTGCAGGTCCGGGATGTCCGCGGCGATCGGGTGCGTCGACGGCAGCTGGTCCTGCCGGTACGCCCAGGACTTCTCGACGTTGGCGAAGGTCGTCCACGCCTGCGTGTACTCGGTGGCCTCGGCCTGGCAGAGCACGGAGGCCCAGGTGGCGAACGACTCGTTGAGCCACAGGTCGTCCCACCAGCGCATGGTCACGAGGTCGCCGAACCACATGTGCGCCATCTCGTGCAGGATCGTCTCGGCGCGCCGCTCGTAGAGGAAGCGGGTGACCCGGGACCGGAAGACGTAGTCCTCGAGGAAGGTGACCGCGCCGGCGTTCTCCATCGCGCCCGCGTTGAACTCCGGCACGAAGAGCTGGTCGTACTTGCCGAACGGGTACCGGATCCCGAAGTTGCGGTGGTAGAAGTCGAAGCCCTGCTTCGTCTCGGTGAAGATCCGCTCGTGGTCCATGTGCGGGGCCAGGGAGGCGCGGCAGAAGATGCCGAGCGGGATGACCCCGTGATCGTCGCTGTGCTCCGCGTGCCAGCTCGAGTACGGGCCCGCGATCAGCGCGACCAGGTAGGTCGACATGATCTCGGACTCGGCGAAGCGGTGGACGGTCGCCGGGCCGGCCTTCTCCGTGGTCGCGACGGCGTTGGACACGACCTTCCAGTCGTCCGGTGCCGTGACGGTGAGCGTGTAGCGGGCCTTGAGGTCCGGCTGGTCGAAGCAGGCGAACAGGCGCTTGCAGTCGGCGGTCTCGAACTGCGAGTAGAGGTAGACGCCGCCGTCGACCGGGTCGACGAAGCGGTGCAGCCCCTCGCCGGTGTTCATGTACACGCCGGTGGCCACGACGGTCAGCTCGTTCTCCGCGGCCAGCCCGGGCAGCGCGATGCCGTCGTCCTCCCGGTAGCCGGAGACGTCGAGCGCGGTGCCGTTCAGCGTGGCGGACTCGACGGACTCGCCGACGAAGTCGATCCAGCTGTCCGCCCCCGGCTCGGTGCAGGAGAACCGGACCGTGGTCGTGGTGGCGAAGGTCTTCTCGCCCGGTCCGCCGCGGCCGTCGGTGAGGTCGAGGTCGACGACGTAGCCGGTGACGTCGAGCAGGGCGGCCCGGCGCTCGGCGTCGGTCCGGGTCAGGTTGGGCGGGGCCATGAGCTGGGCGCGGTCCTTCCGGAGGGGTTCGCTTCGGGGGCATCCAATCACGTGGGCGGGGTGGTCGCCCCGTCATTGCGTCCGTCGTCGCCGGGTATCCGGGAACAGCCCCCTCACCCCTCGGGTTGTGCGGAGCGGAAGAGTCCCTCCCCGGACGAACGGAGTGCCCATGACCAGCACGGAGACGGACAAGGCGAAGGTCGATCTCTGGTTCGACCCGCTGTGTCCGTGGGCGTGGCTGACCTCGCGGTGGATCCTCGAGGTCGAGAAGGTCCGCGACATCGAGCTGAACTTCCACGTGATGAGCCTGTCGGTGCTCAACTCCGGCCGTGACCTGCCGGAGCAGTACCAGTCGCTCATGGAGAAGGGCTGGGGCCCGGTGCGCGTGTGCATCGCCGCGGCCGAGCTGAAGGGCCCGGAGGTCCTGCGCCCGCTGTACACGGCGATGGGCGAGCGCATCCACGACCAGGGCAACAAGGACTTCGACATCGTGATCAAGGAGGCGCTGGCGGAGCTGGACCTGCCCGCCTCGCTGGCCGAGGCCGCCACCTCCACCGAGTACGACGAGAAGCTGACGACGAGCCATCACGCGGGCATGGACCCGGTGGGCATGGACGTGGGCACGCCGGTGATCCACGTCAACGACGTCGCCTTCTTCGGCCCGGTGATCAGCAAGGTGCCGCACGGCGAGGAGGCCGGCAAGGTCTTCGACGGTGCCCGGTTGCTGGCCGGCTGGCCGCACTTCTTCGAGCTGAAGCGGACCCGCACCGAGGACCCCGACTTCGACTACTGATCCCTTTTCGCCCGAACGGCACTTCTGCGCGGAAGATCGCGCGGAAGTGCCGTTCGGGTATTCGGCGGAGAATCAGTGCGCCGCGATGAACATGTCGCGCAGGACGCCCGTCTCGAGCTCCATGTCGCGCAGCCGCGCCTTGACGAGGTCGCCGATCGAGACCATGCCGACGAGCCTGCCGCCGTCGAGCACGGGCAGGTGCCGGTGGCGGTCGCGGGTCATGCGGGCCATGGCGCTCGCGATCGGCTCGTCGAGCCGCGAGGTGGCGACCTTCCTGGTCATGACCTCGTCGACCCGGAGATCGAGCAGGCCCGTGCCCCGGTGCGCGAGCTCCCGGATCAGGTCCCGCTCGGACACGATCCCGACCATCCGGTGGTCCGCGTCGCAGACCACCAGGGCGCCGACCCCCAGGCGCTCGAGCCGGGCCACGGCGTCCGCGACCGTCGCCCACGGCAGGATCGTGTGCACGGTCCGGCCCTTCGCGTCGAGGATGTCCGCAATCTTCATCGCCGTTCCCTCCGCCGCAGTTCTCGGACGCGTTCATTCTGCTCCCGGGGCCTCCGTTTCGGCACGAAACAATGCGGGAGATCACCTGTGTGGCGGCCGGGCCGTTCACGATCGTGACCGGTTGATCCGTTCCGCCCCGGACGGGCGGGTCGCGCTGCGAGCGTGCGGCGCGTGGGTGGTTACGGACGGGCGCTGGGTGCGGCGCTGGCGGTGGTCGTCGTGCTGGCGGGCGTGCTCGTCGCGGCCGTGGTGCGGGAGGCGCCGGAGAGCGGTGCCCGGGTCGACGGGCGGTGGTTCTCCCGGCCGGACGGCACGCCCTTCTACTGGCTCGCCGACACCGCGTGGGGGCTCGTCACCGGGCTCGACGACGACGAGGCCGCGAGCTACCTCGGTACTCGTGCCGACCAGGGCTTCACCGTGGTCCGGACCGCTCTCGTGCGGCCCGGGGCGGCCCGGGACCGGGAGGGGAACGCCGCCTTCGCGGGGCACCTCGGCGCGCCGACCGAAGCCTACTGGGAACGCGTCGACGGGCTGGTCCGGTCGGCCGCGGCGGAGGGGGTCACCCTCGCGCTGGCGCCGGTGTGGAGCGACGGGCTCGCCGGCAGCCTGGTCACGGAGCGCAACGCCCGGGAGTACGGGAGCTTCCTCGGCGCGCGGTACGGCGACGCGTCCGTGGTCTGGCTGACGGGCGGCGACGACGACGGCGCGCACGACGGAATCTGGGCGGAGCTGGTCGAGGGGCTGCGGGAGGGCGGGAGCGACGCGCCGGTCGCGCACCTGCCGCGGGGGTCGGGTGCCGCTCGGTCCGGTGGCACCTCCGCCGGGGGTGGGGGCGGGGCTGCCGGTGAGGAGTCGACCGTTGCCGACGAGTCCGAGACCGATGCCGCGGACCCCCCGGGCGCGAGCGAGGACGCGGGGGACGGGGTGGGTGAGTTCGACGTCGCGACCGAGAGCGGGGTGGGCGACGTGGCCGGACTCGACGCGGGCGCCGAGGAGGCCGGGGTGGTCGGGACGGAGGACGGGGCCGAGGATGCCGCTGACGGTGCTGATGCCGGTGACCCTGGTGGCGCGACCGGGATCGGGGCCGCGTCGCCCGACGTGAGCTCGGCGGCGACTGGCAGTTGCGCGTCGTCCGCCTCCCGGGCCGACGCGCGCGCCGCGGCGGCCGGGAGCGGGAAGCCCCTGCTCGACACGACACCGCCCGCCGAGGGGGAGGACTGCGCGGGAGAGGGCGGAACCGACGGCACCACGAGCGCGCACGACGTCCGGGCGGAGGCGTGGCGCGCGGCGCTCGGCGGGGCGAGCGGGGCGACCTACGCCGACTCGACCGTCTCCGACTTCGCGCCCGGCTGGGAGAACGCGGTGGAGACCGACGGGGGCGCCCAGCTCGGCGTGCTCAAGCGGGTGCTGGAGTCGCGGCCCTACCGCCTGCTGCAGCCGGCCGACGAGACGCTTGCCGGCACCGGCTCCGCGGGCGACGCGCGCGTCTCCGCCGGCCTCGCCTCGGACGGCTCCTTCCTGGTCGCCTACACGCCCGAGGGCGAGGACGTCACCGTGGACCTCGACATGCTCACCGCGGAGCGGGTCCGGGCCTCGTGGGTCGATCCGCGGACCGGTGAGGTGCTGGAGGTCGAGGAGCCCGTCGACGCGACCGGCGTGGCCGCGTTCGAGGCGCCCGCCGGGACGGGCGACGAGCGGGACTGGGTTCTCGTGCTCGACGACGAGGCCGCGGGCTACGGCGCACCGGGCACCGAGGTCCTCGAGGATCCCGGCTCCGGGACCCTCGCCGGCGCGACCGAGGACGGCGCGACCGAGGACGGCGCGACCGAGGACGGCGCGACCGAGGACGGCGCTGCCGAGGACGACCTCGCCGACGAGCCGGATCATGCCGTGGAGCCCGACTCCGCCGGGGGCCACGGAACCACCGACGAGCCGCCCGCGAGGAACCGGCACGCCGACGACCACGGCGGCGACGACCGCGCCGCGGAGGAGCGCGGGGACGGCTCGGACGACCACCCCACGGAGCAGCGATCAGACGCCGAGCATCGCCCCGAGGAGCCCCGGGAAGAGCGCCCGTCGAACGAGAAGCCCGCCGAACCCGAGCCCACCGAACCCGAGAAGCCCGTCGAGCCGGAGAGACCGGCCGCGCCGGAGAAGCCCGCCGCCGCACCGGAGAAGCCCGCCGAGCCCGCGAAGTCCGCAGGAGGCGGCTCCGCGACCTGGGACAGCCTGGCCGCGTGCGAGTCCTCCGGGAACTGGGCCGTCAACACCGGCAACGGCTACTACGGTGGCCTCCAGTTCGACTCCGCCACCTGGTCCGACTTCGGCGGCACCCACTACGCCCCGCGGGCCGACCAGGCCACGAAGGAGCAGCAGATCGAGATCGCCGAGAAGGTCCGCGACCGGCGCGGCGGGTACGGCTCCTGGCCCGCCTGCGCCCGCAAGCTCGGCCTCCCGCGGTGATCTGCAGCACCGCGACCTGCGGCGGCCGCGCCGACCCGGCGGACGATCACCCGTCGTCACGTGTCACCCTGGCGGGGGAGGCCCGTCTGACCCGACCTCCCGGCGCCCCGCGCGCGCGGAGTGCCTACCCTTGACGGTCATGACCCCGCCCGAGCCCGACGCCCCGCGTATCGGGAACCGCTATCGGCTCGAGGAGCGCATCGGTGTCGGGGCGATGGGCGCGGTGTGGCGGGGGACGGACGAGCTGCTGAACCGGACCGTCGCGGTCAAGGAGCTGATCGCGGCGGCGGCGCCGGTCAGCAGCAGCGGGCCCGACGCCGCCGAGGAGTCCCGCCAGCGCCTGCTGCGCGAGGGCCGGATCGGCGCGCGGCTGCAGCACGCGCACGTGATCAGCATGTTCGACGTCGTGGTGCACGACGACCGGCCGTGGCTGGTCATGGAGTACCTCCCCTCGCGCTCGCTCGCGGTGGTGCTGGGGGAGAAGGGGCCGATGGAGCCGCGCGAGGTCGCGTCGATCGGCCGTCAGGTGGCCGACGGGCTCGCGGCGGCGCACGCCGCGGGCGTGGTGCACCGTGACATCAAGCCGGGCAACGTCCTGATCGCCGAGGACGGCCGCGCCAAGATCACGGACTTCGGCGTCTCCCGCGCGGTCGACGACGTCCAGCTCACCCGCACGGGCATGATCGCCGGCACCCCGGCCTTCCTCGCGCCCGAGGTGGCGCGCGGGCAGGAGCCGACCTCGGCGTCGGACGTCTTCGCCCTCGGCGCCACGCTCTACGCCGCGGTGGAGGGCGAGCCGCCCTTCGGGCTCGACGACAACGCCTACGCCCTGCTGCACAAGGTCGCGACCGGCGCCGTGCGCCCGCCCGAGCACGCGGGCCCGCTGACGGCGCTGCTGATGCGCCTGCTGGCCAACGAGCCGAGCGACCGGCCCACCGCGGCCCAGGCGCGGGACGCGCTCGCCACGATCGCAGGCGGTACGTCGGCGACCGGGCTGGGCGCCACAGCGCCGGTCACCACCCGGGTCATCCCGACGCCGCAGGCGGCCGCGGCGAAGCCCGGCCCGCGCACGCTCACGGGCATGCCGGCGCCACCGGTCGTCGTGCCGCCGGGATCGGAGCGGCCGCCGGCCGGGGCCACGCCGCGCAAGCGGCGGATGCTGCCGTTCGTCATCGCCGCCCTCGTGCTGCTCGTGGTCGGCGGTGGCGTCGCGATCGGAGCCCTCTGGGCTGCCGACAACGGCGATCAGGGCGGCGGGGCCACCACGGCGCCTCCTGTGGCCGCGCCGACCACCACGTCGTCGCCGCCCCGCACCACCACGCCCACGACGACCCCGCGCACGACGACCCCGTCGCCCACGACCACGACGTCGGCGGCCTCGGACACCGACGCCGTGTCGTTCGTCCAGCGCTACTACAGCCTGCTGCCCGACGACCCGGACGCCGCCTTCGCGATGCTGGGCTCGCAGGCGCAGGCGGCCTCGGGCGGGATCGACGGCTTCCGTCGCTTCTACGGCGGGATGAGCGAGGTGGAGATCCAGAACGCCCGCTCCACCGGGCAGGGCCAGGTCTCGGGCACGATCGTCTTCACCCGCGACGACGGCTCGACCAGCAGCGAGCCCTACACCTTCCGGGTCGGCACGGGCAGCGACGGCAACCAGCTCATCCAGTCCTTCTCCCGCGCCTGACCCGCGTCATGGCTCCACAGCGCGCCGGGTCGACGACACCGACGGCGTTGTGGTTCCACAACGCGCCAGAGGAGGGGCCCTGACAGCGTCATGGATCCATGACGCTGCAAGAAGAGGGCTCTGCCGAGCGTCAAGGGTCCATGACGCGTCGGGTCACGCGGTCTGCGAGGCGGGTTCCGTGAGGTGGCCCGTCACCCACCGCACCACCTCGGCGGTGAACTCGGCGCGGTTGGCGACGGCATGGGTCTCGTGGCCCTCGTCGTCGAACAGCAGGAACCTCGTCGACGCCCCGCGGGCCCGCAGCGCCTCGACGATCCGCTCGGCCTCGCCCAGCGGGACGTTGGTGTCGTACGCCCCGTGCACCACCATCAGGGGAGCGCTGATCCGGTCGGCGCTGTGGATGGGGGAGAGCGCGCGCAGCATCTCGGAGTCCCGCTCCGGGTCGCCGTACTTGGTGGTGGCGGCCGCGGCGATCCACGGCTCGGTGTCCGAGTAGAAGGTCTGCAGGTCGGACATGCCGCACACGTCGACACCCACCGCGAACAGCTCGGGGAACCAGGCGAGCGCGACGAGGGTCAGGTAGCCGCCGTAGGAGCGCCCGGATACCCCGATGCGGTCCGGGTCGGCGAGGCCGGACGAGGTGAGGAAGCCGACCGCAGCCCGCACGTCCGTGATCGCGACGAAGCGGCGGTCCAGGTCGTCCGCCTGCGAGAAGACGCGCCCGAAGCCGGCCGAGCCGCGGACGTTGGGCGCGAAGACCTGCACGCCTGCGGCCACTAGCGCCTGGAACAGCGGCTGGAAGATCGGCCGTTCCTGCGCCTCCGGCCCGCCGTGCAGCCACACCAGCGTCGGGGCGGCCCCGAATCCACCACGGGGACGAAACAACCAGCCGGTCAGGGTCAGGCCGTCCTCGGCGCGGAACTCGTGCAGGGTCGGGTCGACGAGCGGCTCGAGCGGCTCGAAGGTGTCGGGGAGGAGCGGGGTGGGCTCGGCGAGGGGGACGTCGAGCGCGATCCGGGCGACGTGCGGCGGCACCGCCGGGCCCTCGCTGCCGACGAGCAGCGCCTGGCCGTCGCGGGTGAACGCCAGCCCGGTCACGACGTCGCCGGGATGGTCGGGCACCGGGTCGGTGAGCCCGGTGCGCAGGTCGACAAGCTCGAGCTCGGAGCGGCCGTCGACGTTCCAGACGAGCGCGGCGCGGGCCCCGGCCGGGTCGAGGGCGACCTGGTCGAGGTCGTCGTGCCCTCTGCAGGCGACCTCCCACGCGAGGGAGACCTCACCGCCGGAGGCGTCGTCGCCGATGGAGCAGGCGAGCAGCCCGGGCCGGTCCCGCCCCGCATCCGTGTGCAGGTAGAGCACCGCGCCGGTGACGCCGAAGCGGCCGTCGGCGACGGTGGCGTCGTGCCCGGGGAGCAGGTCCGTGCGGCGGCCGGTCCACAGGTCGATCAGCTCGAGGGTGCGGGCGCCGCGGCGGCCGGTGCGCAGGACGGCGCGGCGGCCGTCCCGGCTGACCGCGCAGACCACGGCGGCCGGCCCGGAGCCGAGGACGATCGAGGAGCCGTCCCGGACGTCGACGAGGCAGGCCGTGCCGGACCCGTCCCCGCCCGCGGCGCGGTCCGAGTAGATGGTGACGCCGAGCTGGCGGCCGGTCGGGGACCAGGCCCCGAGCGTGACGGCGGAGGAGCCGGCGGCGATCTCGCGCCGCTCCGCCCCGTCCGGGGAGAGCAGCAGGACCCGCGTCCGCTCCCCGCCGCCGGGAGCGACCTCGCAGGCCACGAAGGAGCCGTCCGGGCACCAGCTGAGGGCCTTGACGTCGCACGCCACGACCGGGTCCACCTCGGTGTCCAGCGGCGCGGCGGGCTGCACGACGGACGCCTCGCCCGCCGGCATCGGGCCGACGTAGGCGCGGGGGCGGCCGTCCCGGTCGGAGACCCAGGCCAGCAGGGTGCCGTCCGGGGAGGGCAGCGCGGAGCGGTAGGCGGGGGTGAAGAGGTGCTCGTCCAGCTCACCGGCCAGCTGGGCGCGCCGCCGGTCGGTGAAGGTATCCACGTTGACACCGTTCATGAGCTAGATCCCCCTCTCCTGTAACCACAACTCCAGCAGTGCCACCTGCCACAACGCGTTGGACCCGAGGTTGGTGCGCTGGGTGTTCGGATCCGCGAGCATACGGTCGAGCCAGTCCCCCCGGACGAGGCCCCGCGCCTTGGCGACCGGGTCGGTCACGGCGTCGCGCACCCGCTCCAGGAACGGTCCTTCCAGGTGACGGATCGCGGGCACCGGGAAATACCCCTTGGGCCGGTCGATCACGTCGTCCGGGACGACGCCGCGGGCCGCCTCCTTGAGGACGCCCTTGCCGCCGTGCGCGAGCTTCAGTTCGGGTGGGCACGCCGCCGCCAGCTCGACGAGCTCGTGGTCCAGGAACGGGACGCGGGCCTCCAGCCCCCAGGCCATCGTCATGTTGTCGACGCGCTTGACCGGATCGTCCACGAGCATGATCGTGCTGTCCAGCCTCAGCGCCGCGTCCAACGTCTCCTGCGCACCCGGCATTCCGAAGTGCTCGGCGATGAACGCCCGGCTGGGGTCGTGGTCGAGCAGCCACTCGGGCTCGAGAATCTCGGCCAGCTCGGCGTGCGGGCGGTCGGTGAACACCGCCTGGTACGCCTCGACGGCCCGGTCGCGGGGGGTCTCGCGCAGCGGCGGGTACCAGTCGTAGCCGGCGAAGACCTCGTCGGCGCCCTGGCCGGACTGCACCACGGTCACGGACCTGGACACCTGCTCGGACAGCAGGTAGAAGGCCACGCAGTCGTGGCTGACCATGGGCTCCGCCATCGCCGTGATCGCCTCGTCGACCGCCGGCAGCATCCGCGCCGGGTCGACCAGGATCTGCTGGTGGTCGGTCCCGAACTGCTTCGCCACGATGTCCGAGAACTCGAACTCGTCGCCCTTCTCCCCGCCGGCGGCGTGAAAGCCGACGGAGAAGGTCTTCAGCCCCGTCTGCCCCTCCTGGGCCAGCAACGCCACGATCAGCGAGGAGTCCAGGCCGCCGGAGAGCAGCACCCCGACCGGCACGTCGGCGACCATGCGGCGGCGCACCGCGGTGCGCAGGCCCTCGAGCACGGCCTCCTTCCAGTCCGTGATCCCCAGTTCGGGGCGGCGCTCGTGGACCGGGCGCCAGTACACGCGGTCGGAGTGCCGGCCGTCCGGCTCGTAGGTGCGGACCGTCGCCGGCGGCAGCTTGCCGACGCCCGCGAGGATCGTCCGCGGCGCCGGGACCACCGAGTGGAAGGTCATGTAGTGGTGCAGCGCGACCGGGTCGACCGAGGTGTCCACGCCGCCCGCCTCCAGCAGCGCGGGCAGCGAGGAGGCGAAGCGCAGGACGCCTGCCCCCTCGGTCAGGTACAGCGGCTTGATCCCGAGCCGGTCCCGGCCGAGCACGAGCCGGCCGCTGTCCCGCTCGGCCACGGCGAACGCGAACATCCCGTAGAAGTGCTCGACGCACTCCGGGCCCCAGTGCGCATAGGCCTTGAGCACCGTCTCGGTGTCCGAGTCGGAGAAGAAGGAGTAGCCCGCGGCCTCCAGCTCGCGGCGCAGGTCCTTGTAGTTGTAGATGCAGCCGTTGAACACCACGGCGAGCCCGAGCGCGGAGTCGACCATCGGCTGGGCGCCCCGCTCGGACAGGTCGATGATCTTCAGGCGCCGGTGGCCCAGCGCGACCGGGCCGGCCGCGTGCACCCCGGTGCCGTCCGGGCCCCGGCGCTCCATCGCCTTGACGATCCGGGCGACGACGGCCGGGTCGGCCGAACCGCCGTCGAACCGCATCTCACCGGCGATACCGCACATGTGGCTGCTCCCCACTTCCGACTAACGGAGGATCCAGGTGTCCTTGGCGCCGCCGCCCCGCGACGAGTTGACGATGAGGCTGCCGGGTGGCGCAACCCTGGAGAGGGCGGCGGGCACCACGTCGAGGTGCGCCCGGCCGCCGTACTGGCTCTGGAGGACGAAGGCCCGCAGGTCGACCGCCCGCGGCTCGAGCCGCCCGGCCGAGAAGGTCGGGTGGGTGGACAGCGACACCATGTCCTGCGCCACCCACTTCGCCGGCTCGGCGCGGATCTGCTTCTCCACCTGGGTGAGCTCGGAGCGCTCGGCGTGCGGGCCGATCACGATCCCGCTGCCGCCGTAGCCGTCGACGGGCTTGAGCACGAGCTCGTCGAGCCGGTCGAGCACCTCCTCACGCCGCTCGTCGTCGACGCACGGGTAGGTCGGGACGGCGTCGAGCAGCGGCGGCTCGTCGAGGTAGTAGGAGATCATGTCGGGGACGTAGGCGTAGACGAGCTTGTCGTCCGCCACGCCGTTGCCCAGCGCGTTGAGCAGGGCGACCCGGCCCCGGGACACCGCGCTCGCCAGCGCCCGCCCGATCGGGCGCATGTCCGCGCCCCGGGCGTTCATCAGGTCCTTCTCGTCCATCCGACGGTAGAGCGCGGACAGCCGACGCTTCCCGCCCGTCGAGACGAGGTAGACACCGTCGTCCGTGACCTGCAGGTCCCGCGGCGTCACCACGGGCACGCCCATGCGGTCCGCGAGCAGCTTGTGCTCGAAGAAGGCCGAGTCCGAGGGGCCGGACGACAGCAGCGCCACCTCGTCCGCCCCCGGGCTGCCGGAGTCGGTGGCCGAGAGCAGGGCGGCCCGCAGCCGCCCGGGCACGTCCTCCAGCCCGACGACGCCCGTGGGTGGCTCCAGGTCGCTCATCACGCTCCGGACCAGGCGGCGGCTCATGATCGAGTAACCGATGCCGGACGGGACGCGCAGGTTGTCCTCGAGCACGAGCCAGTGGTCGGGCGCGTCGCGGACCAGGTCGATCCCGGCCACGGCGATCCGCACGACGTCGGCCGGCGCGATCTCGCCCTCCCGGTTGCGGCCGGGTGCGCCGTCGACCACGGAGGCCGGGATCACGCCGTCGTGCACGATCCGGCGCTCGCCGTAGACGTCCCGGACGAAGAGCTCCAGCGCCCGGACCCGCTGCGCCAGCCCCTCGGTGAGCACGTGCCAGTCCTCGGCGCTCACGATCCGCGGCACGAGGTCGAGCGGGAAGAGCCGGGGCTCCTCGGTGCCGTCCTCGGGGCCGAACGTCACCCCGCGGGCCCGCTGCTCGGTCCCCAGCGCGGACTCCGCGGCGACCATCCCGCGCGGTCCCAGGCGCTCCAGCGCCCGGAACATCCAGCCGTACTGGGGCAGGACGGTGCCGCCGGCGCTGACCGCCTCGTCGAAGGTCCCGGGCCGGTACTGCGAGAGCAGCTCCCGCGCGAGCGGGACCTCCACCGGCGGGTCGATGGGCAGCAGCCGGCCCTGGGTGGTGGCGATCAGGGCGTCGACGACGTCCGTCAGCCGGCCGCGGCGGCCGAACATCCGCCGTTGCCGGGCCGCGGCGCTGCCGCGTTCCAGGGTCGCCTGGGACAGCGTGAGGACCTGCTCCCAGTCCCCGAGCGCCTCCAGCTGCGGCCGCAGCATGTCCACGAACTGCCCGACCAGCAGCGGAGGGGAGACCAGCGACGGCCCGACCAGGTCGACGAGGTCGCCCTCCAGCCCGCTGCGCGCGGCCCGCCAGTTCGCCGAGCGCAGCAGCTCCTGCCGGCTGGTCGGCAGGGGCAGCCCCTTGTCGAGGTCCTCGCGGGCCTTGCACACCAGGGCGCGGAAGAGCCCGGCGATGAGGACGACGTCGTCGACCTCCGTGCAGGCGTCACAGACCCGCAGCTCCACGGTCGGCACGTGCGCGCTCGGTCGGATGTCGAAGTAGAGCATCCCGGGGTCGCTGATCGTTCCCGACGCGATCAGCTGCCGGACCATCTCGTCGTACTCGGCGGCGGTCTCGACCATCGCCGGCGGCCCCGACGTCGGCCAGCGCGACCACACCATGCTGCGGTAGCTGGCGTAGCCGGTGTCGTGCCCGCGCCAGTACGGCGAGCTCGCCGACAGGGCGAGCAGGATGTGCAGGTACGGGGCGACCCGCCGGACGACCTGCACCGCGGTGTCCCGGTCCGGCACGTCGACGTGCACCTGCGCGCCGCAGATGTGCTGCTCGCGCACGAGCATCTGGTACTCGTGCTGCATCTTCTCGTAGCGCGCGCCCGCGGAGATGTCCTCGCCGGTCAGATCGACGAGCGGGACGGTGCCCGCCGCGACGATCCCCAGCCCGTGCGGCTCGGCGACGCTCTCCAGCTTCCACCGCAGCCGCCGCAGGTGCGCACCCAGCTCGTCGAGGGTCTCGACGACCGGGGTGTTCGTCTCCACGAGCGAGCGCTGCAGCTCCCGGGCGAACTCGGCCCCGTCGAGCTGGGGGAGGAGGGCGTCGACCTCGGGCGCGGCACGCCGCGTCTCGAGGTCCACGACGTGGAACTCCTCCTCGACCCCGAGGAGGGGTTTCCCGGCGCCACTCATGCGGGTGACGCTAGGGGCCGAATGTTACGTGCGGATAGCCTCGCGACGGGGTCCTCCTCACGTGCGGCGGGTTCAGCCGCCGTACGCCGCCTCGAAGAAGGCGAGCTCGAGATCCACGGCCTCGGCGAACCGGCGCGCGACGCGGCGGCGGTCCCGGGCCTGCGGTGCGGTGCGGTCCAGCTCCGCCCGCAGGAAGGCGACCCAGGCCTCGAACTCGGGTCCGCGGTGCAGATCGATCCACCCGCGGGCGATCGGGTCGGTTGGCGGCGGTCCATGCGGCCGGGATGCCCAGTCGAGGTAGAGCCATTCCGCGACGACGAGCACTGTGACGATCTCGGTGTAGCTCGCGTCGGCCCGGACGGTGTCCATCAGGGCGACGAAACCCTCGGTCGGCGCCGTGCGCTCCGGGGCGGTCCGCTCGGCCTCGGGGACGCCGAGGAGGTCGAAGGAGCGGTGGAAGTAGGCGTGCTCGTCGCCGGCCACCAGCCCGACCTGCCGGCCGTGCACCACGCGGGCGGTGGGGTCGTCGCAGGTGGCGACGGCGGCGCCCATCAGGGCGAGGAAGGCGTCGCAGAACTGGTAGTCCTGCACGAGGTAGCGGCGCAGCACGTCGGGCGCGATCGTGCCCGCCCACAGCTCCTCGACGAACCGGTGGCCGACGGCGGCCTCCCAGGTCTCCCGCCCGGCCTCGCGCAACTGCTCGGAGAAGCTCACGTGGTCCGACCCTAGGGCTCCCGGTTCCAGGGCACCCCGGGGTGCGGCGAGCGCGCCTCCGCCTCGACCTCGGTCAGCTCCCCGGCGGCGACGGCCCGGGCGAGGGCGGCCACCTCCGCCAGCTCGGCGTGCTGGGCCCGGGCCTGCGCGCGGGTCATCGGGTCGCCGTGCCCCGGGACGTGGACCGCCGCGCCGAGGGCGAGCAGGGCGGCGACGGCGTCGGCCCAGCCGAGCGGGTGGGCGTCCTCGTAGTCCGGCGGGGCGCCGGACTCCAGCAGGTCGCCGGCGAACAGCACCCCGGCGTCGCGGACGTGCACCGCGAGGTCGTGGTCGGTGTGCCCCGGTCCCGGCGCGACGAGCGCGACCTCGCGGCCGCCGAGGTCCAGCGTCGCGGGCGCGGGATCCGGCGGCACCGGTTCGGTCGCCGCCAACGCCGCCGCCGTGCCCGTGTCGCCGTGGGCGCGGTAGTGCGCGACCCAGTGATCCCGCTGCGCGGCGCCGGTGCGCTCCAGCGCGGCCCGGCAGCCCGGGTGGGCCAGGACCGGCGCGGGCAGGAACGCGGCGGTGCCGAAGCAGTGGTCGAAGTGGGCGTGGGTGAGCACGACGGTCACGGGCAGGGCCGTGACCGCCCGCACCGCCGCGGCCAGCTCCCCGCCCTGCACGTGGTCGCCGCGCGTGTCGATCACCAGCGCGCGCTCGGCGCCGAGGACCAGCCCGGTGGTCAGGTCGAGCTCGGCGTGCCGGCGGGCCAGCACGCCGTCGCCCAGCTCGACCCAGGTCATCGGCCCTGCCCGCGGGCCGAGGCGTACTCCCCGGGCGTGTTGACGTTGACGAGGGCGCGCAGCTCGGGGTCGGCGTCGCGGAGCGCCGGATCGGCCAGCAGCTCGGCCTCGTCGGCGCGGTGCACGTCGACGGCCGCGAACAGGTCCGGCGGGCGGACGAGCCCCCGGTCGATCAGGTCGGCGACGACGGGGGCCAAGGCGGTCCGGTAGGCCGCCGCCAGCGGCTGGTGGTGCCCACGCGCGACCGGCAGCAGGACGGCGTGCCCGCCGAGCAGCGCGAGCACGCGCCGCACGTAGGCCCCGTGCAGGAAGGGCAGGTCGACCGAGGCGACGAACGCCGCGTCGGCGCGGGTGGCGACGGACGCGAGCCCGACCGCGATGCCCTGCAGCGGGCCGCGCCCCTCGACCGGGTCCTCGGCCGTCTCGACCCCGGCCGGCAGCGGCGGCAGCTCCTGGCCCGGGGCGCGAACCACGACCACCGGCCCGTCGACGGCCCCGGCGACGACCCCGCAGACGCGGTCGAGCAGCGTCGTCCCGTCCCACTCGAGCCACGCCTTGGGCCGGCCCATCCGCGAGGACCGGCCGCCGGCCAGCACGATCCCCGCCGCGCGCACGGACCGGACCCTACCGCCGCACCGGACCACCGCCGCCTTACCTCCGAGGTCGTCGACCGACGGCGCGCGGGGCAGCAGGCTCGTGGCATGACCGAGATCGTGAACCGCTACCTGACCGCCTGGAACACCACGGACGACGAGGCCCGAGCCAAGGCCGTCGCCGACGTGTTCACCGAGGACGCCCGCTACGTCGACCCGCTCGCCGACGTCACGGGGCACGAGGCCATCACCGCGCTCATCGGCGGCGTGCACGCGCAGTTCCCCGGCTTCGTGTTCGGGCCGGTGGGGGAGGCCGACGCCCACCACGACGTCGTCCGGTTCCGGTGGGGGCTGGGCCCGGACGGCGCGGGCGAGCCGCCGGTGATCGGCGCCGACGCCGTCACCCTCGCCCCCGACGGCCGGATCGCGCTGGTGGTGGGCTTCCTGGACAAGGTCCCCGCCTGAACCACCCGCCAGTCGCGCTGAGCTTCCGCGAGTCGCGCTGTGGGCTTCCGCGAGTCGCGCTGTGGGCTTCAGCGAGTCGCGAGTTCCTGCAGCGCGGGACGGGCGGCTGCTCAGACCGCGACCCGCATGACCCGGCCCCGGTCGCCCGTCCCGCCGCCCAGGACCTCGGCGGTGCCGTCGGCCCAGCGGGCGGCGGACCAGGTGGCGGCCAGGGCGTCGAGACAGTCGTCGAGCCGGGCGCCCGCGGGGAGGTCGGCCAGCGCCCGGGCCGGGTCGACCCAGCGGGCCAGCGCCGCGATGCGCTGGCCCGCACCCCGGGCCGTCTTCTTCGACGCGAACTCCGTCCCGGGCGCCAGCCCCCGGACCGCCAGCTCGGGGTGCACCTCGATCACGGTGTCCGGCAGCGGGTGCACCGCGTCCCAGGACAGGATCTGCCGGCGGATGTTCCAGGTCTGGACGCTGATCCCGCGCCCGGTCAGCTCCCGCGCGCGGCGCACCGCCGCCTCGTGCGTCGGCTCCAGCAGCACCTCGCGCGGCGGCGCCGGGAACACTGAGGACCGGGCGCGGCCGAGCCGGGCGGCGCACAGCACGTCGCACGCGCGGGGTGTGCCGTCGACCGGGAGCCCGAGCGGGATGTCGACCCCCACGGCCGTGCACCCCGCCGTCAGCTCGACCACCTCGGCGGCGCTCGGCACCACGGCCCACCGCACCGTCCACCCGGGAGCGCGCCCGTGCAGCCGCACCACCACCCAGCCCCCGGGCACGCCGTCCACCCCGGCGATCCGGGCGGAACCGTTCATGAGGCAGGATTCTCGCCGTGCGCGTCTACCTCGGCAGCGACCACGCCGGCTTCGAGCTGAAGGCCCGGCTCTCCGAGCACCTCAAGGGTGCGGGGCACGACGTCGTCGACGTCGGCGCCCTGACCTACGACCCGGACGACGACTACCCCGCCTTCTGCATCGACACCGCGCGCCGGGTCGTCGGCGACCCCGGCAGCCTCGGCGTCGTGATCGGCGGCTCGGGCAACGGCGAGCAGATCGCCGCCAACAAGGTGAAGGGCATCCGCGCCGCGCTGGCGTGGAGCGTCGACACCGCGACGCTCGCCCGCGAGCACAACGACGCCCAGGTCATCGGCATCGGCGCCCGCCAGCACAGCGAGGAGGAGGCGCTCGCGATCGTCGACGCCTTCCTCGCCACGCCCTTCTCGCAGGGCGAGCGGCACCAGCGTCGCATCGACCAGCTCGCCGCCTACGAGCAGACGGGCGCCACCACCGAGCAGGCCTGATGCCCGAGGGGCACACGCTGCACCGGCTGGCGCGGCGCCACCAGGCGCTGTTCGCGAAGCGGCCGGTGGCGGTCAGCAGCCCGCAGGGCCGGTTCGCCGACTTCGCCGCGCTGCTCGACGGCCAGGTGATGACCCGCGTCGAGGCGCACGGCAAGCACCTGTTCCACCGCTTCGGCCCGGACCTGGTGGTGCACGTGCACCTCGGGCTGTACGGGACGTTCGACGACGGCGAGCTGCCCGCCCCGGAGCCGCGCGGCCAGCTGCGGCTGCGGTTCGTCGGCGAGACCCACTTCGCCGACCTGCGCGGGCCGACCGCCTGCGAGCTGCTGACCCGCGCCGAGGTGAAGGCGATCCGCGAGCGGCTGGGGCCGGACCCGCTGCGCCGCGACTTCGACCCCGACCGGGTGTGGGAGCGGATCTCGCGGTCCGCCTCGCCGCTCGCCACGCTGCTGATGGACCAGAAGGTGCTCGCGGGTGTCGGCAACGTCTACCGCGCCGAGCTGCTCTTCCGGCACGGGCTGGACCCGCAGATCCCCGGGCGGGCGCTCGACCGCGGCACCTGGGAGGCGATGGCCCCGGACCTCGTCGCCCTGATGCGGGACGGCGTGCGCCGCGGCCGGATCGACACCGTCCGGCCCGAGCACGACCCGCGCCGGCGGGGGCAGGCCGCGCGGAAGGACCGGCACGGCGGCGAGGTGTACGTCTACCGCCGCGCCGGGCTGCCCTGCCTGGTCTGCGGCTCCGAGGTGCGCACCGCCACCCACGCAGCCCGCAACCTGTTCTGGTGCCCCACCTGCCAGTCCACCCCGTGAGCGCCGACTGCCCGTAGAACGGTAGTTCGCACTCACGGCCCGCCCTGACCTGCGAGGACGCCGGTTCGACGCGCGGGATCCCGGCCGGCGGGGCAGGGTCGGGACATGCCCGAAGGCCACACCGTCCACCGCATGGCGCGCCTGCAGCAGCGGTGGTTCGGTGAGGCGCCGGTCGCGGTGAGCAGCCCGCAGGGCCGCTTCGCCGCCGACGCCGCGCTCGTCGACGGGCGGGTCCTCGAGCGGACCGACGCGCACGGCAAGCACCTGTTCCAGCACTACGGGCTCGATCTCGTCGTGCACGTGCACCTCGGGCTCTACGGCCGCTTCCCGAACCGTCGGCTTCCCCTGCTCCCTCCCCGCGGGCAGATCCGGATGCGGATGGTCGGCGGGACCCACTTCGCGGACCTGAGCGGACCGTCGGCCTGCGAGCTGCTCACGGACGTCGGGGTCAAGGCGCTGCGCTCCCGGCTCGGCGCCGATCCGCTGCGCCCGGACGCCGACCCGGACGAGGCGTGGGCGCGCATCTCCCGCTCGCGCGCCCCGCTCGCGACGCTGCTCATGGACCAGAGCGTGATCGCCGGCGTCGGCAACGTCTTCCGGGCCGAGGCGCTCTTCCGCTGCCGCCTGCCTCCGCAGCTGCCCGGCCGCGAGCTGGGCCGGCAGCGCTGGGAGCACCTCTGGGCGGACCTCACCGCGATGCTGCGCGACGGCGAGCGGCGCGGCAAGATCGAGACGCTGGGGCCCGAGCACGATCCCGCGCAGCTGGCCCCGCCCGATCGCGGCTCGGTGTGCGCGAGCGTGGTCTACGTCTACCGCCGGGCGGGGCAGGCCTGCCTGGTGTGCGGCACCCCGATCGCGCGGGCCACGCACCTGGCCCGCAACCTGTTCCGGTGCCCCACCTGTCAGGCGGGGTGAGTCACGCGGGGCCGGCCTCGAGGACGACCAGGCCCACCGGCGAGGTCGTCGGCACGACCCGCCGCAGCACGAGCCCGGCCGAGGCGAACAGCTCCCCGAACTGCCGCGCCGTCCGCTCGCACCCCGTGGCGAGCAGCAGCATCGTCGCGTCCATGCGGATCACCGCGGGCCCGTCCGCGGCCCGCTCCGGCAGCAGCGCGTCGACGACCAGCAACGTCGCGTCCGGCCCCATCGCCTCCCGGCAGCGGACGAGGATGCGGCGCGCGTCCGCGTCGTCCCAGTCGTGGAGGATCCGGGACAGCAGGTAGGCGTCGGCGCCCGCCGGGACGCCGGCGAAGAAGTCACCGGCCACGACCTCGGTGCCCTCGGGCACGCGCGCCTCGGCCACCACCTCGGCCCGGTCGAGCAGCACGCCCGCCAGGCCGGGCGTGGCGGTGAGGACCGCGGACAGCAGCACCCCGGTGCCGCCGCCGACGTCGACCACCCTGCGGAAGCGGCCGAAGTCGTAGGCGGCGACGACGTCGGCGGCCTCCCGGGCCGACCGGTCCTGCATCGCGGCCTGGAACGCGGCCAGCTCGGCGGGACGGGACGCGATGTGGTCGAAGAACGGCTCGCCGCGCGCCCGCTCGAAGGCCACATCGCCCTCCCGCACCGCGTCGGGCAGCGCGGGTGCGGCGGTGGCGTACACCCCGCCGCGGGCGCGGACCGCGCCGCGCAGTGAGCCCGGCACGTCCGAGCGCAGCAGCCGCCCGCTCGGCGTCAGGGTGAAGGTGCCGTCGGGGAACTCCGCCAGCACGCCCTCCGCGACCAGCACCCGCAGCACCCGGTGCAGCGGCCCGGGCCGGGCCCCGACCTCGGCGGCGAGCCGCACGGCGTCGCACGCCCCACGGGCCAGCACGTCGGCCACCCCGAGCTCCGCCGCGACGTTCAGGGCCGCGGTGACCAGGTAGCCGTCGGCGAGCCGGGAGAGCCGGGCGGCGGCATCGACCGCCGGCAGCTCCGCCGGACCCGGGGCCGGGTGCCCGGTCCGGGTCGTCGTCTCGGTCGTCGTCCGTGTCGTCGGGGCGACCATGGGGACCTCCTGTCGTCGACACGCAGGAGAGGGCCCGGCGGCCGCGGGAGATACGGGAGAAGGTCCCGAAACGGGTCCGGAAAACACGACCGGCCCGGGTCGTAGCACTCCGGGCCGGTCAGTGGCGCAGGGCCGGGCGAGCCGGCCGGACGTTCTGTTAACGGGGTGTTACCCGCGCGTCCAGAAGTCCAAACGATCAGAAGTCGAAGCCGCCGAAGTCCGTGTCGCCCCCGAAGTCGCCCCCGGCGTCGCCGCCCATGTCGCCGCCCGCGTCACCGGGGTCGCCGGCGTCGCCGGTCCCGTCGCCGCCCGCGGCCATGTCGGCGGCCATGGCGTCCGAGTAGCCCTCGGCGTAGGCGCTGCCGGCCATGCCGGAGAACATCGCGCTGAACAGCAGGGCCGAGCCGACACCCCAGGCGCCGGCGACCAGGGCCGGCTTCCACCAGGGCTGGCTGTACCAGCCGGCGGGCACCGGCCGGCCGGCGACGTTGCCGCCGGGGTAGTAGTGCGCGTTGCGCTCCGACGGGTTCGGCGAGGCGCTGTAGTGCTGGCCCTCGACGTCGACCTCGCGCTCCTCGGTCACGCGGCCCGCACGGGCCTGACCGGGCAGCGGCGGCAGCTCGGGGCCGGGGTCGATGTCCATGGCTGTGCGCGCCGCGCGGACGTAGTAGAGGCCTTCGTAGGCGGTCTCGGTCACGCCCCGGGCCTGGGCGGGGGTGCGGGCCTGCTCGAGCTGCGAGCCGGCCGCGTTGTAGCGCTCGGACGCGTCGGCGAGGGCCTGCTTGGCCGCCTCGTTGGTGCCGACGAGGTTGAGCACCTGGCCGCCGAGGCGCTCGACCCAGCGGCGGGCATCGGCCTTGGCGTCCTCGAGCTCGCGGGCCTGGCCGGCGTTGCGGTTGCGGACCAGCCACACGACGCCCGCCACCACGGCGAGCAGCAGGACGATGGTCACGAGGTCCACGGGTTCTCCTTGTAGGCGGGTTGTGCACACCGACAACGGACAGGGGGGCACGAACGTTCCCGGCACTAGGCTCGCCGCCGTGTCGGACAGCAAGCCCGTCGAGGCCTGGATGACGGACATGGACGGCGTGCTCGTCCACGAGGGGAACATCATCCCGGGTGCGGACGCGTTCGTGAACCGCCTCCGCGAGACGGGCACCCCGTTCCTCGTCCTCACCAACAACTCCATCTACACACCCCGCGACCTGCAGTTCCGACTGCGGAACACCGGAATCGAGGTGCCGGTCGAGTCCATCTGGACCTCCGCGCTGGCCACCGCGGCGTTCCTGGACAACCAGCGGCCCGGCGGCTCGGCGTACGTCGTCGGCGAGGCCGGGCTGACGACCGCTCTCCACGAGATCGGCTACGTGCTCACCGAGTCGGACCCGGACTATGTCGTGCTGGGGGAGACGCGCACCTACAGCTTCGAGGCGGTGACGACGGCGATCCGGCTGGTCGAGCGGGGCGCCCGGTTCGTCGCGACCAACCCGGACCCGACGGGCCCGTCGAACGAGGGCAGCCTGCCCGCCACGGGCTCGGTCGCGGCGCTGATCACCCGGGCCACGGGCGTCGACCCGTACTTCGTGGGCAAGCCGAACCCGCTGATGATGCGCGCGGCGCTGAACCGGCTCGAGGCGCACTCCGAGACGACGGTCATGATCGGCGACCGGATGGACACGGACGTCGTGGCCGGCATGGAGGCCGGGATGCGGACGGTGCTGGTGCTGTCCGGGATCATGCGGGCGGAGTCCGTCGACCGCTTCCCCTACCGGCCCACCAGGGTGGTGGCGTCCATCGCCGAGCTCGTGGACGAGATCTGAGCGGGCCCGGTCCGAACGGTCGGACCGGGTGGTCCACGCCGGCGGGCACCACCGGCGTGGACCGGCGGCCGGTAGGGAGGGGTTCTCCCGGCCGCGGGGTCGGCGTGCACGACGCCCGATCCGGAGACCGGGTCGGCGGCGCGCCCCGGGAGATGACTCGGAAGGTTCATCCGTCGCGTTACGCGGCGTCACAGAGGTGTCGACCGGTGTTCCCGCAGCCGCACGGGCGGACGCCGGACGGGGGCGGACCGCGCCCGGGCGTGCGTCCGCCCGGCCCGCCGGGAAGTCCCGCGGCGGGCCGGGGCAGGGGGCGCGGATCAGCCCGTGGCGTAGGTCTCCGCGGTCTTGCTGTCGAACTCGAGCGCCACGAAGACCTCGTCGCCGACGACCCAGGCGTCGTGGCCGGGCGCGACCTGGTAGGCGTCGCCGGGTCCGAGGTCGAGCTCGCCGCCCTCGTCGTCGCGCAGGTGCAGGCGGCCCGCGATGACGTAGCCCAGGTGCGGGGTCTGGCAGCTCTTCGTGCCGGCGACCGGCTTGATGCACTCCGACCAGCGCCACCCCGGCTGCAGGGCGATCCGCCCGACGGTGGCCCCGGGCAGGGAGACCACGTCCAGCACCGTCTTGTCCGGCCGCCGGGACTCGTCCGGGTCGTCCAGGCTCCGCTTGTCCATCGCCATGACGCTGCTCCTCCAGGTCCACGACGACGGCGTCGTCGTGCGCGCTCGGCAGCGTCGCACCGGGGTGGAGGCGGGCACGATACGTAGTTCCACCACGGCGGGACGCACCTATCGCCGACTCTGGACATGGTCAGTCTCTCTGACTATTCTCGTCGGTCACCGTTCCGATCGAGGAGGTCGGCATGACCGTCGCCATCCGGACCCGTGTCTCCGCACCCGTCGAGCTGTACGACGCCGTCCACGCCGAGGTGGTGCGACGGACCGGGGGCGTGGTCGACGGGCTCCTGGCCCACGTCGGGCTGCCGGCCGCCGAGGGGTTCGAGGTCCTCGAGGTGTGGGAGTCCCGGGCCGCGTACGAGCACTACACGGAGACGCTGGTGGCGCCGGTCGTCGCCGAGCTGTCCGCCGGGCGGACCGGTCCCCCTCCCGAGATGACGACGGAGGAGCTGGAGCCGCGTGGCCTGGTGATCACCCGGAGCCCCGTGGTCGTCTAGCTCCGGAGGTCCGCTCGTGCCGGGCCCCGGTCGTGCGCCTGTGTCAGGATCCGCGGACCGGCCCCGAGGGAACGAAGCTGCAGCTGCTCGACCGCGCGCCGGTCGTGGTGGTGCGGGACGGGCGTGAGCTGGAGCTCGCCCCGGAGCAGAAGGAGCGCGTCGTCGCGTCGCTGCGCCGGCAGGGGCCACTACGTCGCGATGATCGGCGACGGGTGAACGACGCCCGCGCCCTCAAGGGCGCCCAGGTCGGCGTCGCGATGCGCAGCGGCAGCACGGTCACCCGCGACGTGGCCGACATCGTGCTGAAGGGCTTCAGCTCCGGACGCACCCCCGCCCAGGTGATCGGCGAGTTCGAGAGCCACACCGGGCTGGCCGACGGCACCGACACCGACTTCCCCGTCGCCGCGGCCACCATCGGCGCCCGGACCGGGCTGTCGACCTTCATCTGCCTCGCGTCGTTCCTGCTGATCCTGTTCCTCGCCCCACCCCACCGGCTCTTCGCCACGTGGACCCGCCCCACCGACGACCGCCGCCCGGCCCTGCTGGTCGTCGGGCTGCTCTCGCGTTCGTGGCGATCCTGTTCGTACCGGCGCTCTACACCTACTTCGGGCTCACCGGTCCCGCGAAGCCCGTGTTCGTCGTCGTGCTGCCCGCCCTGGTGGCCTGGTTCCTCGTGCTGAGCGCGGCGTTCCGGCTCCGGCTGCTCGACCGGATCCTGGGACTCGACAGCCTGGGACCCGCGGTGTCGGAGGGTGGTGTCGCCGACGAGGGGCGCGCGGGGGCCCGGCGCTTGCGAACTACACGGATGTGATTACCCTCGGGCCCATGGGCGACACCCTGTGGTGGAGCTGCGCCGACTGCGGTTCCTACGCCGAGCTTCCCGCCGACGAGTCCGAGGGCTTCGACATCGGTTGTCCGGACTGCCGGAGGCCGATGACTGCCCAGTGGTTCTGGGAGGACCGGTCGCCGGAGGCGGCCTGACTCACCCGGCGTTCGGGTCGCCCGCGGGATCGAGCAGGTCCGCGGGCAGGTCACGGTAGCGCGTCCAGGCCGGCGGCGTCGGGCCGTCGGTGTGCGCGAGCTGCCGCAGCGCGACGGCGACCGCCGCCCGGGCGGCCGGATCCTCCGGCAGGTCGAGGGGCTCTCGCCCTGCCCGCACCGCCGTCCGCACCGTGTCCTTGAGCGCGGCCAGGCGCGGATCCCCGGCGAGCCCGAGCAGGGCGTCGAAGCGGGCGAGCCGGTCCGCCTCGAAGGCGTGCGGGCGCCCCAGGTGGTCGGCCGCGGGGTGCGCGGGATAGGCGTGCGCGACGGCCACGTGCCCGCCCGGGATCGGCACGGTCGGCGCCGGCCCGCGGCCGAGCAGGTGCGGAAGCAGGTGGGTGTGCGGGCCCAGCGGGGACCGCCCGCCCGGCGGGGGGATCGGGGCGTGCACCTCGACCCGGCCCACCGCCGTCAGGAAGACCCGGTCCGGGCTGCGGGCCACGAGCTCGGCGCCGACGGGTGTCGCGAACAGCGGCCGCCCGGCGTGCGCGGCGAGCAGGGCCAGCAGCTCGCGGTCCTCGGTCCGGACGCAGGCGTCGACGGTCGGCGTACCCAGCCCGAGGTCGACGAGCACGGCCCCGCGGTCGCCCGGCCGCAGCGCGTCGACGTCGGGCCCCAGCAGGGTGATCGAGGTCCGGGCGGCGCGCCGGGCCCGCTCGTGCGGGAGGCAGAGGGCGACCGCCTGGGTCCAGTGCAGGCCGCCGCCCGCGGGCGTCTCGTAGGCGACGGGGACGACGTCCGGCGGCGGGTCCAGCAGGATCCCCCCGCGGGGCGTGACGACCGAGGTCGCGCCGGTCTCCGCAGGCTCGTCGGGATCCCGCGCGAACTCCGCGATCGCCCCCGGCGGCCCCATGCTCCAGCCCGTCGCCGGGTCGCCGAGCAGCTCGCGACCCAGCCCCTGCGCGTCGACCACCCCCCGATGCTCGCCGCGCCCGTGACCGGACCGCAAGTGTCCGGCGCGGGCCCGGATCGGGCACGAACGGCGGGGTCCCGCTGACGAACGGTGTCGGGCGGGCCGGGATCGGTGCAGACCCTTGTCCGCGGGGTGCGCCGGGCGCATGCTGGGCCGTCAGACCACGCCGAGGACGGCTGCCGGTGCGCCGGAGGCCGCGCCCGTGATCACGTCCGAGGGATCTCGTGTCAGCGACCTACGAGGTGTCGGCCACCTACGACACGGCCGTCAAGCGGAGGAACCGGAAGAGCGCCTCCCCGCACCCGACCCAGGGCGAGGTCAACCGCTCGTGGTGGCCGGACCGGCTGAACCTCAAGGTCCTCGCCAAGAACGCCCCCGCCGCGAACCCCATGGGCGAGGAGTTCGACTACGCCGCCGAGTTCGAGACCCTCGACCTGGCGGCGGTCCGGCGGGACATCGAGGAGGTCCTGACCACCTCGCAGGACTGGTGGCCCGCCGACCACGGCCACTACGGCCCGCTCATGGTCCGCATGGCGTGGCACGCCGCCGGCACGTACCGCATCCAGGACGGCCGCGGAGGTGCCGGGACCGGGATGCTGCGCTTCGCCCCGCTGAACAGCTGGCCGGACAACAAGAGCCTGGACAAGGCGCGGCGGCTGCTGTGGCCGGTCAAACAGAAGTACGGCCGCAAGCTCTCCTGGGCCGATCTCATCGTCTTCGCGGGCAACGTGGCCCTCGAGTCGATGGGCTTCACGACGTTCGGCTTCGGGGGCGGCCGGGCGGACGTGTGGGAGCCCGAGGCGGACGTCTACTGGGGGCCCGAGCGCGCCTGGCTCCGCGACGAGCGCCACACCCGCGTCCGCGAGCTGGAGAGCCCGCTGGCCGCCTCCGAGATGGGCCTGATCTACGTCGACCCGGAGGGCCCGCACCGCGTGCCGGACCCGGTCCTCTCGGGACGTGACATCCGGGAGACGTTCCGGCGCATGGGCTTCGACGACGAGGAGACCGTCGCGCTGATCGTGGGCGGCCACACGTTCGGCAAGACCCACGGCGCCGCCCCGCAGACCCATCTCGGTCCGGAACCCGAGGCCGCTCCCCTGGAGGAGCAGGGCCTGGGCTGGCGGAGCAGCTTCGGCACCGGCAAGGGTGCGGACGCGATCACCAGCGGCCTCGAGGGGACGTGGACGCCGACCCCCACGAAGTGGGACAACAGCTACCTGGAGACCCTGTACGACTTCGAGTGGGACGCGGTCCTGAGCCCGGCCGGCGCGTGGCAGTGGGTCCCGAGCGGCGGAGCCGGCGCCGGCAGCGTGCCGGACGCTCACGACCCCTCCAGGACCCACGTCCCGACGTTCCTGACGACGGACCTGGCGCTGCGGTTCGACCCGAAGTACGAGCCGATCTCACGACGCTTCCTGGAGAACCCGGACGTGCTGGCGGACGCGTTCGCCCGGGCCTGGTTCAAGCTCACGCACCTCGACATGGGCCCGATCCGGCGCTACCGCGGACCGCTGGTCCCGGCCGAGCCGCTGATCTGGCAGGACCCGGTCCCGGAGGTGGACCACGCTCTCGTCGGGCCCGAGGAGGTCGCCGAGCTCAAGCGGCAGGTCCTGGCGTCGGGGCTGTCGGTGTCCCGGCTCGTCGTCACCGCCTGGGCCTCCGCGTCCACCTTCCGTGGCAGCGACAAGCGCGGCGGGGCGAACGGGGCGCGGATCCGGCTCGAGCCGCAGCGGCGGTGGGAGGTCAACGAGCCCGACGTCCTGGACGACGTGCTGGGCGCCCTGGAGGCGATCCGGGAGTCGTTCAACGGCTCACGGACCGACGACACGAGGATCTCCCTGGCCGACCTGATCGTGCTCGGCGGGTGCGCGGCCGTTGAGCGGGCCGCCCACGAGGCCGGGTACGCGGTCGAGGTCCCCTTCACCCCGGGCCGCACGGACGCGTCGCAGGAGCAGACGGACGTCGAGTCGTTCGCCGCGCTCGAGCCGATCGCGGACGGGTTCCGCAACTACAGCTGCCCGGCCAACCGGGTGCCGCCGGAACACCTCCTGGTCGACCGCGCGAACCTGCTGACCCTGAGCGCGCCGGAGATGACCGTCCTGGTGGGCGGCCTGCGGGTGCTCGACGCCAACGTCCGGCGCTCGCCCCTGGGCGTGCTCACCTCGCGGCCGGGGGCGCTGACCACCGACTTCTTCGTCAACCTGCTCGACATGGACACGGAGTGGACGCCGACGCGCGCCGGGCAGACCTACGAGGGCCGCAACCGCGCCACCGGCGAGCCCCGGTGGACCGCCAGCCGCGTCGACCTCGTCTTCGGCTCGAACTCGGAGCTGCGCGCGCTCGCCGAGGTCTACGCCGCCGACGACGCCGGCGAGAAGTTCGTGCGCGACTTCGTGGCGGCCTGGGACAAGGTCATGAACCTCGACCGGTTCTGACCCGGCGCACGGTCCCCCGTGGCCCGACCTGGTCGGGGTGGCGGGATTTGAACCCACGGCCCCTCGCTCCCAAAGCGAGTGCGCTACCAAGCTGCGCCACACCCCGTCACGCCAGAGTGTAAGGGGAGGGGCGGGGTGGCCCGGGCCGGGGCGATCGATCCGCTACGCTGGCGTCCGTCCGCGGAGAGATCCGAGGGCACGCGGGCGTAGCTCAATGGTAGAGCCCCAGTCTTCCAAACTGGCTACGCGGGTTCGATTCCCGTCGCCCGCTCCACCGCTGACCTGCGACGATGCTTCGGCGAGGATCACCTGAAGATCGTCGTGGAACCATTTCGTGGCACCAACGTCACCTATACCGGAGTTTGGTCCTCGTCACTTGACCGAGCCTGGCCGTCGCGTGCGTGCTCGTGGCGTGCGTGCTCATGGGGTGCGCCTTGTCGTAGGACTTGTCGTGGCTGCGGAGTCTCAGGCTCATGCGGTTGTCGTCCCATGCACCACCTCGACGGACGCGGCCATCACCCACCGGTTCCGCAGCTGAACTGCCGGAAGCTTTCGAATCTGGGCTCGGCTGCGGGGCGGGAGCATGCCGCGCGCTCCGGAAGCTGTCGCCCGCTCATCACGGGGTGCGGAAGGTGGTCGGTGAGCTCCGAGCAGCTGCGTCAACATCGTGGTGAAGGCGACCGGGCCGGCGTAGCCGAGGTCGGCGGCGACCTGGGCGACGGGGCGGCCTGCGGCCAGCTCGGGAAGGACGTGAAGGGCGCAGGCGCGGCGGCGCCACGTCGCCAGGCCTGTCCCGGTCTGGGCGGTGAAGCGGCGGTCCAGGTCGTGTCGGCGCCTCGCTGCCCCAGCTCGTGCGCAAGGGACGAGGTGTGGATCACGGCCACACGACAGATGCAGCTCGATCCGTCGGAATAGGCGAACGCTTATGGCCTCCTCGGTAGGTTCGTCTTGGACTGATGGCGCTCGGACTTCCTAGTGTCGTCGCCATGCCGGACGAGGAGGTTCGCCGATGAATCCGCTGCTGGGCGACAACGCCCTCAAACTGGGGTTGTTCTGCACGAACGGGCGTGGTGCCTCCCAGACGCTGGCCCCCGAAGCCCATGTCACGAGCTGGGACTTCTCCTTGCGGACCGCCCGCGCGGCGGACGCAGCGGGATTCGAGGCGGTCGTCCCCTTCGCGAGGTGGAAGGGCTACCCGGAGAACCGGCCGCAGCATTCGTCGGGATCCGTGATGGACCCGTTCACCTGGGCCGCGGGGATCGCCGCGGCGACGGAGCGGATCGGGGTCTTCGCGACCTCCCACGCCCCGACGGTGCATCCGATCGTCGCCGCCAAGCAGGCGGCCACGGTGGACCTCATCTCCGGCGGGCGCTTCGCGCTCAACGTCGTCGGCGGGTGGAACAAGCCGGAGCTGGAGATGTTCGGCGCGCCGCTGCGTGAGCACGACGAGCGCTACGACCACCTGCAGGAGTGGCTCGAGGTGATCCGGCGGCTGTGGTCGGAGACCGAGGAGTTCGATTTCCATGGCCGATTCTTCGACGTCGTCGGTGGGGTGTCGCTGCCCAAGCCGGCGCAGTCCCGTATTCCGATCATGAACGCGGGCGGGTCGCCTCGGGGCATGCGGTTCGCGGCCGAGCACGCCGACCTCTGCTTCGTGATCGTGCAGTCCGAGGACGAGGCCGGGGTGCGCAGGCAGGTCGCGGACTACAAGCGCATGGCCCGGGAGGACTTCGGCCGCGAGGTGCAGGTCTGGACCCACACCGTGGTCGTCCAGCGGGAGGACCCAGCCGCGGCCGAGGCCTACCTGCGACGGTTCTCGGTCGAGTTCGAGGACACCGAGAGCGTCGACGCCTGGATGCGCCTGCAGGGCGCGAACACCCAGCTCATGCCACCGGAGATCCTGGCGATGATGCGACAGCGTTTCGCCGCGGGAGCGGGCGGGTTCCCACTCGTCGGCACCCCGGAGACGATCGCCGAGCGGCTCGAGATGCTGAGCGCGGCCGGCATCGACGGCGTCTTGCTGACCTGGGTGGACTACGACGCCGGCATCGCCGACTTCGTCCGCGACGTCCTGCCCCGGCTGGAGAAGGCCGGCCTGCGGGCCCCGGTGAGCGCGCCGTGAGGCTCGCGCGTTTCCGCCTGGCCACCGGCGCCCGCACGTTCGGCGTGGTCGAGGGCGAGGTCGTGACGCGGCTCGACCGCCGGGTCTCGTCGTTCGAGGCTCTCCTCAACGGCCCCATGGGCACACAGCCCGGGGACGAGCGGATCCCCGTCGATCAGGTCACCTGGGAGCCGCCGATGGGCGAGCACGCCAAGATCCTCTGCGTCGGCATGAACTACGCCGCGCACGCCCGCGAGTCCGGCCGCGACGTGCCGGCACGGCCCACGTTGTTCACCCGGTTCCCGGACTCCGTCGTGGGCGCGGGCTCCCCGGTCGTCCGACCCGCGGGTGAGGAGAGCCTGGACTGGGAGGGCGAGGCCGCCATCGTGATCGGTCGACCGGGGCGACGGATCGCCGAGGACCAGGCCTGGTCGCACGTCGCCGGCGTGACCTGCATGGCCGAGAACAGCGTCCGGGACTGGCAGGCGCACTCGGTGCAGGCCACGGCGGGCAAGAACTGGGCGGGCAGCGGGGCCCTCGGCCCCTGGCTGACCACGCTGGACGAGATCGGCCGAGGGCCGTGGCGGGTGACCACCCGGCTCAACGGCGAGCAGGCCCAGGACGACACCACCGCGAACCTGGTCTTCGGCGTCCCACGGCTGGTGGCCTACGTCAGCACCTTCACCCCGCTCCGCGCGGGCGACGTCATCGCGACCGGGACGCCGAAGGGCATCGGCCTGCGCCGACGGCCACCCCGGTTCCTGCGACCAGGTGACCAGCTGGAGGTCGAGGTCGACGGGGTGGGCGTGCTGCGCCACGGGGTCGTCGACGAGCCGGTCGCAGCCGAGGTGGGAGCAGCACGATGAGGGTCTGGTCCGAACAGGACGTCCGGGCGGGCATCGGGGTGCGGGCGGTCATCGACTCGCTGACCGAGGTGCTCGGCCACGAGTCCCACGGCGGCGCCTGGAACATCGACAAGACGATGGCGACCTGGCCCGCCGAACCGACGGCGGGCAGCGCCCACGCCCTCGGCGCAGTGGATCTGGAGTCCGATCTGGCGCTGTTCAAGACCTGGGTGAACACCCCGGCCGGAGCGAGCGCGCTGATGACGCTCTTCTCGGCCACGGACGGCCACACCCTCGGTGTGGCCGAAGCGGGCGCGGCGGGTGCGATGCGCACCGCGGCGATCTCGGGGATCGCCACCCGCTTCCTCGCCGATCCCGCCGCCGACGAGCTCGCCGTGCTCGGCGCGGGACGCCAGGCGTTCCGGCAGGTGGAGAGCGTGTCCACCGTTCGGGAGCTGCGCCGGGTCCGGGTGTGGAACCGCACGCAGGAGAAGGCAGAGGCGCTGGCCGACCAGGTGCGAGCGCAGCTGGGGCTCGATGCCGTCGTGGCGCCGGACGTGGCCGCGGCAACCACCGACTGCCCGATCGTCACACTGATCACCCGCGCGACCGAACCCTTCCTCCGCGCCGGCCACCTGGCTCCCGGAGCGCACCTCAACGCGGTCGGCGCGATCCTGCCCGGCAACGCGGAGTTCGAGCCGGACGTGCTCGCAGCGTCGGCGCTGACCGTCGTCGACAGCGAGCCCAACGCCCGGCGCGGCTCGCGTGAGCTCCGGGAGTTCTACGGCGAGGACTGGGCGGCCGTGCACACGCTCGGCGACGTCGTCGTCGGCAAGGTCACGCGACCGGAGCGGCCGCGCTGCACCGTGTTCAAGGGGATGGGGATGGGTCTGTCCGATCTGGCGGTGGCGCGAGTGCTCGTGGGCGGTGTCCGGTGAAGTTCCGCAGCGACCCGGCACGGATCCGGGGCTCGATCGCCCCGTTGATCACGCCGTTCACCGAGGACGGGGACCTCGACCTCGACTCCTTGCGCCGTCTCGTGCGCTGGCAGCTGGAGTCCGGCTCGCACGGCGTCTCGATCGGGGGCTCGACCGGCGAGCCGGGCGCCCAGACCGTCGCGGAGCGGATCGCCGCGATCCGCGCGGTGGCCGAGGAGGTGGACGACGCCGTCCCGTTCCTGCCCGGTACCGGTTCGGCGAAGCTGGACGAGACGCTGGAGATCACCGCGGCGGCCCGGGACGCGGGTGCGGACGCCGCGCTCGTGATCACCCCGTACTACGCCCGACCGACCCAGGACGCGCTGGTCACGTGGTACGCGACGATCGCCCGCGAGTTCCCGGACCTGCCAATCGTGATCTACAACGTGCCCTCCCGGACCGCAGTGGACATCGCGCCGGAGACGGTCGCCCGGCTGTTCGGCGAGCACGAGAACCTGGTCGGGGTCAAGGAGACGACGAAGGACTTCGAGCACTTCTCCCGCGTGCTGCACCTGTGCGGCAGAGAGCTGCTCGTCTGGTCCGGGATCGAGCTGCTCGGGCTGCCGCTGCTCGCCCTGGGCGGGGCGGGATTCATCAGTGCCGTCGCCAACCTCGCCCCGATCGCGGTCGCGCAGATGTACCAGGCCTGGGAAGCAGGCGACCAGGAGAGGGCCCGCGAGCTGCACTACGGCCTGCATCCGCTCGTCGACCTGCTGTTCGTGGAGACCAACCCGGCCCCGGCCAAGTGGGTCCTCCAGCGACACGGGCGGATCGCCTCCGCCCACGTCCGACCGCCGCTGCTGCCGCTCTCGCCCGCGGGCGAACCCCGGGTCCGCGTCCTGCTCGACCAGGGCGCACACCTGCTCGACACCTGCTGACCGGTTCCCAGGGAGCTGACGATGACGACCGCCCCCACCACCGCCCCCGACCCGCTCACCGCGTTCGCCGATCCCGACTGGCTGGCCGGGGACCGGACCGAGGTCTACCGCACACTCCGAGACGACTTCCCGGTCCTGCAGGCCGGCCCCATCCGCATCGTCTCGCGCCACGCCGATGCCGAGACCGTGCTGCGCGATCCCGCCGCGCGGCTGCAGGCGCCCGGCACGGACCTCCCCGCCTGGTTCCCGGCCGGGCCCGCGGCCCGCCGGCTGCGCGCCAACATGGTGCAGACGGACGGCGAGGTACACCGACGGCTCCGCGGGATCGTCGCGCCGCTGTTCACCGCACGCCGCTCCGAGGAGCTGCGAACGGCCGCGGCCGCCGAGGTGGCCGCCGAGCTGGACCGGGTCCTGGTCGACGGGCGGCCGTTCGACGCCGTCGCGGAGTTCGCCGCGCGCATCCCCCGCGGGGTGCTGCGGCTGCTCATCGGCATGCCGGACGAGGACTGGGCGCTCATGCTGGACACCCAGGTCGAGTTCCTGATGATCTTCTCGCCGTTCCCGTTGGAGCCCGCCCAGCAGGCCCGGCTCGACGAGGTCTCCCAGTTCTACTTCGACTACTTCGACGGGTTCCTCGGCCGCACCACCCGGCCCACTCCGCTGGTCGAGCGGCTGCTCACCGCCGAGTCCGAGGGCCGGCTGAGCCGTGACGAGGTGCTCTCGCTGATGCACACCGTGCTCGACGCGGGCTTCGAGACGACGCGCACCTCCCTCAGCAACTTGGTGGAGTACCTGGCCGCACGGCCGGAGCTCCTCGAGGCCGCTCGGCGCGACCCCACGACCCGCGTCGGCATTCGGGAGGAGCTGCTCCGGCTGCGGGCACCGGTGCAGGTGGCGAACCGCATCCCCGCGGAGGACGTCGTGACCTCCGACGGCAGCCTGCTCCCCGCCGGCGAGCAGGTCCTGGTTGTGATCGGCGCAGCCAACACCGACGAACGGGCTTTCCCGGATCCGGACCGGATGGACCCGGACAGGCCGAACGCCTCTCGCCATCTCGCCTTCGGAACGGGTCTGCACCACTGCCTCGGCGCGCCGCTCGCCCGGATCCAACTCGCCGAGACGCTCGCCGGTCTGGCCGACCGGGCGGGTGCGATCGACCTCGAGGCAAAGGCCGAGCGCCACCCCTCCCTCATCTTCCCGTCCTTGGCGTCGCTGCCCGTCCGGTTCGGCGCGCGATGACCGCGGGCACACGGACCTCTCCGAGCGCCCACCGGGTCGCGCTCGCCGGCCTCGTCGGAACCACCATCGAGTGGTACGACTTCTTCATCTACGGCACCGCGGCCGCACTGGTGTTCGCGCCGCAGTTCTTTCCCGGTGCCTCGCCGGTCACCGGGGCCATTGCCGCGCTGTCCACCTACGCCGTCGGGTTCGTCGCCCGGCCGCTCGGGGGAGCGGTGATGGGGCACTTCGGGGACCGGATCGGGCGACGCAGCATGCTCGTCCTGTCGCTGCTGATCATGGGCGTGGGCACGGCGTTGATCGGCATCCTTCCGACCTACGCGTCGATCGGTATCGCCGCACCTATCCTGCTCGTCGTCCTCCGCTTCGCCCAGGGTCTCGGGGTCGGCGGGGAGTGGGGCGGCGCCACGCTGCTCGCCCTCGAACACGCCCCACCGCACCGCCGCGTCGTCTACAGCTCCTTCCCGCAGCTCGGTCTGCCGCTCGGGGTCGTGCTCGCGAGCCTGGTGTTCCTCCTGACCCGACTCGCGCTGTCCGAGGCTGGCTTCGCCGCCTGGGGATGGCGGATCCCGTTCCTCGCCTCGGCCGTGCTGGTCGCGTTCGGCCTGGTCCTGCGGCTGAAGCTGGACGAGAGCCCGGAGTTCCGCCGGGTGAGCGCGGCGCAGCAGGTCCGCCATGCGCCGCTGGCCGAGGTCCTGCGGGCTCCCCGGGTGCTGCTGCCGGCCTCGGGGCTCAACCTAATCGGCTCCGGGCTGGGCAACGTGGTGCTTGTCTTCACGCTGAGCTACGTCGCCGCGGAGCAGCTGGTGCCCGCCTCGGCCATGCTGGCGATCTCCATCGGCACGGCGCTGGCCTGGGCCGCCGCCATCACCGTGTCGGCGGTGCTGGCCGAGCGGTACGGCAGACGGACCCTCCTGATCGTCGGCTCCGGCCTGCTGACGGTTTGGGCGTTCCCGTACTTCTGGCTGCTCGGCACCGGATCGGTCGCGGCGTCGACGCTGGCGTGCGCGGTCGCCGGTATCGGGATCGGGGTGGCCACCGGGCCCTACGGCGCCTTCCTGACCGAGGCCTATCCCGTCGCGGTCCGGTACAGCGGATCGTCGGTCGCCTACGCGATCGGCGGCGTCCTCGGGGGCGCGTTGTCCCCGATCGTCGCCACCGTCCTGTACGGGGCCACCGGAGCCGCCACGGCGGTGTCGGCCTATCTCGTGTTCCTCGGGCTGCTGACCCTGCTGTGCGTGGTCACGCTGCGCAGTCCCCATCCGGCCGTCGCCCCGGCGACGGCCACCCGTCAACTCGAAGGGAACTCCTCATGAGCCTCACCGACGACCGTCCCGACACCGCCGCGCGCCTGGTCGACGTGAGCGACCGGCCCGCCGCTACGCCGCAGCCCTGGGACCCGATCAAGATCCCGCGCGCGCTGATCGAGTCGGAGATCGACAGGCTCGCCGCGGCGCCCCGCCCTGCCAACGGCCGGCGGGCGAGCCGGATCGTGCATCCCGCGGCCACCGCTCCCGGGCTGGGCCTCTCGCCCGGGGTGTCCGTGACGATCGAGGTCCTCAAGCCGGGCGAGGAGACCGCGCCCCTGCGGGAGAACGCGCACCGGGTCGAGATCGGCATCCGCGGCAGCGGGCGGATCACCGTGCAGGACGACGAGATCGCGCTCGCGCATCTCGACGTCGCCAACATCCCGTCCATGCAGGGCTTTCGGTTCCGCAACGACGGCGACGACGTGTGGGCCCGGCTGAGCTACTCCAATGCCCCGCTGCTGGAGAAGCTCGGCGTGCACTACGCCGAGGACCTGCCCGAGTCGTGGGAGCCCAAGCCGAGGACCTCCGACGCACCGGCCACCTACACCCGGGGCACCGCGCCGGACATCGCCATCGGCGACGAGGGCGCGCGGCTGCGCGGCTACGAGTTCCTCGTGGACATCGAGGTCGTCGAGTCCCGGGCGCTGCACTGGCCGTGGGCCGAGGTCGGGCAGCACCTCTCCCGGCAGCCGGGGGACGGCAAGCGCACGATCATGGCGCTCTACAACCCGGCGACCCAGCGGCGCCAGGGTGCGACCCACAGCTTCTTCGTCACCGCATCCTTCATGCCCCCGGGTTCGCCTCCGCGCCGTCGAGGGCGCGGCCACCGGCACTCCTCCGTGGCGATCAACTACCACTTCGCGGGTCGTGGGGAGAGCGTCGTCGACGGCCGGACGATCGAGTGGGAGGCAGGCGACCTGCTGCTCTCGGCGCCGGGCTGGCTCGAGCACGCCCACTACCAGGGCCCCGAAGGGCTCGGCGTCTACACCGTCCAGGACCACCCGTTGCACATCGGCATGGAGTCGCTGGTGTGGCAGGAGCAGCTGGACGGGCCGGTGCTGGCGCTGGGCTCGGAGGAGGGGCAGACCGGGTTCGTCGGGCCACGCGAGGCCGGAACGTGAGCACCGTCGCCGACTCCACCGGGTTCGGCTTCGATCCCTACGACCCGGAGCTGACCGAGCCGGCCGTCTGGGACCGCTATCGCGCCGCACGGAACCTCGGCGGCACGGTGCGCGCACTGGACCGCGACGGGTTCTGGCTGGTCACGAGATACGACGAGGTCCGGACGGCACTGCGCGATCCGGCCACGTTCTCCTCGGCGTCCGGGCACCGCATCCCCACCGACGGGAGCAGGCGGGCGATACCGATCGACTTCGACCCGCCCCTGCACACCGCCTACCGGGCGCTGATGGCCGAGGCCCTCTCCCCTGCACGGGTCCGGGCGCTGCGCCCCTTCCTCGCCGAGGTCGTGACCCGTCTCGTCGACGATTTCGCCGCGGCGGGAGGAGGGGACTTCGTCTCCGCAGTCGCCCTGCCGCTGCCGCTGCAGGTGCTGACCGAGCTGGTCGGGTTCTCCGGGGAGACGGTGGCGCAGTTCCGCGCACTGACCGAGGAGCTGTGGAGCCGGTACGTCGACGTCGATCCCGCGGAGTCCCACCGGCGGCTGTGGGAGCTGATGCGTGCCGAGCTCGCCGACCATCGTGCCCGACCTCGGGACGACTTCGTCGGCTCGCTGCTGCATGCGGAGATCGAGGGTCGTCCGATCCGGGAGGACGAGCAGGTCGGGATCCTGGCGACCTTCGCCGTCGCGGGTCACGAGACGACGATGAACGCGGCCGCCACCCTGGCGTGGCTGCTGATGGAACATCCCGAGGCCCAGGCGGCGCTGCGGGCCGATCCCACGCGCGCCCGGGCGTTCGTGGAGGAGATGCTGCGCCTCCGCAGCCCCGCGCAGAACTTCGCCCGGCGGGCCACCTGCCCCGCGCAGGTCGGCGGGACCGCAGTGGCGGAGGGCGATGCGGTGCTGCTGTCCCTCGCTGCGGCCAACCGCGATCCGGAGCGTTTCCCGGACCCGGACCGGTTCGACCCCGACCGCGACGCCCGCGGGCACCTCGCCTTCGGCTGGGGCATCCACCAGTGCATCGGTGCGCCGCTGGCGCGCACTGAGTTCGTCTTGCTGCTCGAGGAGTTGGCGGCGCGGCCGCCGTTGCGCGCGGCCGGGCCGCCGGCCTGGAGCAGCCTCCAGGGCGGCAACCATCTCGGCCTCACCCACCTGCCGCTGCGCTTCGAGGAGGAGACATGACCGACGTCGAGATCGACGAGACCGCCTGCTGTGGCTACGGCAACTGCCTGGTGGCGGCGCCGGAGGTGTTCGACCTCCACACTGACACCGGCATCGCCTTCCTGCGGCCCGGCCGTCTGCGCGAGGCCGACCGCCTCGCCGTGCGGGAGGCCGCGGCGGACTGCCCGGCCCGGGCCATCACGGTCCGGGGGTAACGGCGCATCGTGAGCGCCCGAGCTCGCGCAGCGCCTCGATCGCCGCCGACTGCAGGGGCGAGAAGTACTTCGCCTCGCGGTGGTAGAGCCCGATGCCCTCGACCAGGTGTGCGTCCCGGATCCGGACGGCTCGCAGCCGTCCGGACGCCAGGTCCGCGTGCATCGTGTACCCGACCGACAGGCTGACCCAGCCGTTCGCCGCCACCGCCTCCTTGATGGCCTCGGCGTGGCCCAGCCGGATCACGGCCGGGAGCTCGGGGACGCCGTGCGCGCGGAGCTGCTCCACCAGCATCCGGTGGTAGGAGACGCCGGTCGGGACCCCGACGAGCGGGAGTCCCGCCAGCTCGGCGAGGGTCACCGAGTCCGAGTGGGGCGGGCCGTTCGGGCTGGCGCACACCACGATCGGCTCCTCCCAGAGCTTCTCGCCGACCAGCGCGTCAGGCATCTCGCCCTCGATCCAGCTGGTCACGGCGAGGTCGACGGTGCCCCGCTGGGTCGCGCGGAGGGCGATCTCCGGTTCGCTGATCTGCACCGTGATGTCGGCACCGGTCCGCTCGGCCCGCAACGCGGTCATGACCGGGGGTAGCAGGTACGTACCGATGGCCATGCTCGCGGCCGCGACGAGCGATCCGGCGGTCCCGGCGACCAGGTCGTCGACGTCCCGCTGGACCTGGACGCTGCTCGCCAGCACTTCCTTGGCCCATTGGTACACCCGCTCGCCCGCCTCGGTCAGCACGAGGCCGCTACCGGACCGGACGAACAGAGTGGCGCCCAACGAGCGCTCCAACGACCGCAGTTGACCGGACACGCTCGGCTGCGCCACCAGCAACTGCTCCGCTGCCCGCGTCACCCCGCCCGCGTCCACGACCAGGCAGAACACGGACAAGCGACGCATCGTGATCGACTCATCCATAGGGCCGACTCTATGCGCCCATCGCAGCACTCGCCACAACCTTATGGGCTGAGCGTGCGTACCGCCCGCCCCACCACGAGCCGCCCTGGACGAAGGAGTTCCACCATGCGCTCAGCTCCCACCACCCGATCCGCCTGGCAGGTCGTCGGCGCCAGCACGGCGGGCACCTCCGTCGAGTACTACGACTTCTTCATCTACGGAACTGCCGCCGCGCTCGTCTTCCCGCACGTGTTCTTCCCCGAGATGACGCCGGTGCTCGGGGCCCTGTCCGCCTTTCTCACGTTCGGCGCCGGCTATCTCGCGCGGCCCCTGGGTGGAATCGTGATCGGGCATTTCGGCGACACCGTCGGGCGCAAGTGGATGCTCGTCCTGACCGTCCTGCTCATGGGCGGTGCGACCCTGGCGATCGGGCTGCTGCCCGGCTACGCGCAGATCGGCGTCGCCGCGCCGATCCTGCTGCTCGTCCTCCGGCTGGTCCAGGGCTTCGCCTTCGGCGGGGAGTACGGCGGGGCGATCATCATGGCCTTCGAGTTCGCCCCCGAGGGCCGCCGCGGGTTGTTCGCCAGCCTGCCGCACACCGGTCAGTCCGTGGGTGTCCTGCTCGGCAGTGCCGCCTTCGCCCTGGTCGGCGGACTGCCGGAGGGGCAGCTGCTCACCTGGGGCTGGCGCGTGCCGTTCCTGGCGTCGGTCGTGCTGGTCGCTGTCGGCCTGGTCATCCGGCTGAAGGTCACCGAGACGCCGTCGTTCCAAGCGGCCCGGCGGGACAACGCGATCGTCCGGTCGCCGTTCGTCTCACTGCTGCGCCATCACCGCTGCGAGGTCCTGCTCGTCGCCGGCACCTTCACCGGCTTCAGCGCAGCCAGCATCCTTGCCATCACCTACATGGTCGGCTACGCCCGCACCGCGGGTGGGGTTCCGGCGGGCACCGTGCTGACCGCTATCACCGTCGCCACCGCGGTCCAGCTCGTCACGACGCCGCTGTCCGGCTGGCTGTCCGACCGGATCGGGCGCACCCTCCTGCTCGGCATCGGCGCCGCGGGGACCGCCACAGCCGTCTCGCTGATGTTCGGCGCCGTCTCGAGTGGACGGACCGGGCTGGTCGTGCTCGCCTACGTCCTCGGTTGGGGGGTCTTCTTCGCCGCAGGAGTCGGAGTGCTGCCCGCGCTGTTCTCCGACGCCTTCGACACCTCGGTTCGGTTCTCCGGCATGGGTCTCGGCTACCAGCTCGCCACCGTCCTGGGCAGCGCGATCAGCCCGACGGTGGCCACCCTGCTTCTCGGCGCGACCGGGACGTCCATCTCCGTCTCGGTCTACGTCGTGGCGATCCTGGCGGTCACCCTGGCCTGCGGCCTCGTGCTGGCCCGGCGGGTCGGGTCCGCCGCCGCCAGCACCACCGGAGAGGTCCGCACCCCCGACCGGGTGGAGACATGACCATCCTCATCGAGACCGTCGGCCCCCGCGCAGGACGACGCCGCGGTGGAGGCCGCGATCAGCGCGGCGGCCCGAGCCTGGGAATCACCCGGCCACCGCGGCGCGCCGATCTCCTGCGGGCGCTCGCGCGGGAGATCGGTGGACTGCACCGAGCTCGACGCGCTCGTCACCGGCCAGATGGGTAAGCCGCTCGCGGAGGCAGCTGCAGAGATCGAGAAGTCGGCGCGCAGCGGGCTGGTACGCCGACCATGCCGAGCGGCGGCCGACCTCGCCGGCAACGCCGCCCCGCCGTAGTCCGACGGGCAGCGGTCCCGTCCGCAGGACGACCCCCTGCAGGGCGGCGGGGTCGCCGGGGTGTTCAGCTCATCGGGCCGCGTTGCGGAGTGGACTTGCCGCTGCCGACCGGCCGACGACGGCGGCACCGCGCTGAGCCGGCGCGACGGCGATCGGGCGGGTGGCCTCGAGGGCGTCGACGGTGCTGGCCGAGGAGCAGCCGTCCTGGCTGCAGCTGGTTGAGGTCGACGCCCACCCGCACGCCGACCGTGGACCGCGTTGCCGTCGCCCTCGGGCGTCGAGGGAGCGCACGAACTGCACGGGACGACGCCAACGGCGCTGTACAGGTGGTCGGCGATGCTGATCGTCTCCGCGGCCGCGAGCTCGCGGCCGAACGCCGCACCCTGACTTACGGGCGATGGCGATGATCTTGGACAGCAGCGGGGTCGGGTGGTCCTGCGTTGGGGGACGTCGAGCAGGGTGGTCCAAGTGGGGTTGTCGAGCGGCCCGGCCAGCTGGGTATCGCCCGAAGGACAGCGCGACCCGCCGATGTCAGCCGGTGATCTTCGACGTGTGTTCCGAGCAGTAGGCGGCAACCGCGCCTGCCACTAGGTATTGGGCGTGGGTGTTGTCGAGCTGCGGCTCGCCCTGCTGAACGCGGCGAGTGACCCCGCCGAAGGAGAGTCACTGGTCGAAGGCGTCGCAGATTCGCAGGCCGATGGTGGTCAGCTCGTTCGGCGTGAGCGCGACGCCGTACTGCTGCATGATGTCGATGTAGCGCTGCTCCCGAGACAATCTCGTCGGGGGCCGCTGTCGGTTGACGAGCAGCCGCGAGCTGCACCCGCCTGCTTCACCGAAACGACTTCACCGAAACGGCTTCCCCGACGACGGCGATCTCGTGCGCGCTCCGGTGATCCGAGCGATCGTCCGTTCCTGAAGCGCTGCTGCATGCAGAGTGGCGATGCTCTGGTGATCGAGGTTGACGGGCGCCTGGACCGCTCAACCGTGACGTGAGCTCGGCCGTGGGCGAGCTGCGGAGCCTGATTGTGGCTGTCGTGCCCGGCCCAGGGGATGCTCGGTCAGTCGCCGAGAGAGGTCGGGGGCCGGGCAGCGACGGTGTCTCAGCGGGCGGAGGGGGCCTCTATCATCGCGACCGTGGCTTCCTCCCCGTCTGACGATCCGGCCGGCATGCTGTCGGTCCGGGAGGAGCAGCGGTTGATGACCCGCCGCAGGATCGTGGCAGCGGCCAGGCGGGTCTTCGAGGAGAAGGGCTACGGCCAGGCGTCCGTCGGAGACATCACCAAGGCCGCCAAGGTCAATCGGGCGACCTTCTACCTCCACTTCACGAACAAGGCCGAGGTCTTCAACGAGGTCTACGCGGTCGTCCGGGAAGAGCAGAGCAGTCGGTACTGGGCGCTGCTCGACCAGGCCTTGGTGGAGGGCACGGCGGCAGCGCTTCGTCGTTGGCTCGACCAGGCGCTCAGCTGGTGGGAGGAGCAGGCCCCGTTCCTGCCCGCGATCCACGAGGCCATGGCGAGCGATCTCGACGTCGCGGCCCGGTGGAAGGACCAGCTCGACCAGCTTGCCGGGGAGCTCCATGCCTACCTCGACCAGTTCCCCGAGAGCGAGCGCGAGGCGCGGCGGCTCCGGGTCCAGCTGCTGATGATCCAGCTCGACCAGCTCTGCTTCCGTGCAATCGTGCAGAAGGTCTTCGAGATCGACCGCGCGGCGCTCCTCGACGTCGTCACCGAACTCTGGCTCGACTCCCTCCGCCTCGAATCGCCGAAAGCGATCTAGGACGGCAATGTGATGCTTGACTCGACAGGGTGTCGTCTCTAATCTCTGTCGAGACCTGGGTCACCCTTCCGCCTCGACGACGGCGCCGACCCGGGGTGTGGATTCGGCGAAGTCCCTGCTCTGCCGAATCGACGCTGCCGAGTCGTCGATGGTCGCGCCGCCAGGGACGGCGTCACCTGCCTCCGCATCGTTCACGTCAACGCTGACTCGGGAGCCTTCGGTGCCCTCCATCCCCTCTGGTCCTGCCGCCCCCCCGCCGGCTCTGATGCGGCGTGTCACCTTCGCCGCGGCCATCGGCAACACCATCGAGACCTACGACTACGCGGTCTACGGGTTCCTGACCGTGGTGCTCTCCAAGCTCTTCTTCCCGGGCAGCCAGCCAGGCGTCGCGCTGCTTTCCGCGTTCGCCGTGTTCGGGGTCGCGTTCGTCGTCCGGCCGCTCGGGTCGCTCCTGTTCGGCTCGATCGCCGACCGGGTGGGTCGGCGCCCCTCACTGGTCGCCACACTCGTGCTGATGGCCGGGGCCACGACCGTCATCGGTCTGCTCCCCACGGCCGAGACCGTCGGGGTCTGGGCACCCATCCTCCTGGTGGTCATGCGGCTGCTCCAAGGTCTGGCCGCCGGCGGCGAATACGGCACTGCGATGACCTTCGCGGCTGAGTTCACGCCGCAGAACCGACGCGGCGCGATGACCAGCCGGGTGCAGATCGGCAGTATCGCGAGCTTGCTGTTGGCTGCGGGGGCCGTGCTGCTGCTCAGCGCGGTGCTCACTCCCGAGGCGATGGCTTCCTGGGGCTGGCGGGTTCCGTTCCTGCTGGCGCTGCCACTGGGGCTGATCGGCTTCTACATCCGAGCGCGCCTCGAGGAGTCGCCCGAGTTCCGGGCACTGGAGCACACCGGCGAGGTGTCCCAGTCCCCGGCCAAGGAGTCGTTCACCCGGTACGGGAAGCTGATCGTGTTGGTCTTCGGCGTCGCCGCGTTCCAGCAGATCGGCTACTACGTCGCGTTCACCTACGCCCAGTCCTACATCATTCAGCTGGGCTTCACCCAGGGTCAGGCCACCCTCGCCACGGTGGTGAGCATCGCCGTGGCGGTCGTGCTCGTCGCCGTCGGCGGGCCGTTGTCGGACCGGTGGGGTCGCTGGCCCATGCTGCTCGTGCTGTCTGCGGTGATGCTGGTGACCGCGTACCCATTGTTCGCCGCGCTCTCCTCGGCGAAGACCTTGCCGCTGGTGGTACTGGTGACCGTCGCCATGGGCATCGTCCCGGCCCTCTACACCTCGGTCGCCCCCGCCACCTACATCGAGGTCGTCCCGGCGAAGGTGCGGGCCACGGTCTTCGCGGTGGGCTTCGCGCTGGCGGCCGCGCTGCTCGGCGGCCCCGCGCTCTACATCAGCCAGTTCCTGGTCGAGGCCACCGGCGACAACCGTGCGCCGGCCTACTTCCTGATGTTCGGCGCTCTCCTCAGCCTGATCGCGGCCCTGTTCGTGCGGCGCCGTCGACCGCAGGGACTGGTCGTCGACCGGGGCGAGCCCGCGGGCGAGCCGCCGCTCGACCGTGAGCCGGAGGGTGTCTGACGACGATGTTCCTCGACGACCTCACCGGGCAGCTCGCGGCCCTCGCGTCCGAGTTGTCGGACGAGCACCTGGAGCGAGCCGGCATCTGCGTGCTGGACGCGTTGGCCTGTGTCTACGGTGGCCGGGACATGCCGTGGGTCGCCCAGGCGCGAGCCGTCGCGGACGCCGGCGGCGAGGGGGCGAGCGCGGTCTGGGCGGCCGGAGGAGTGCGGCGCGGGACGGCGGATGCGGTGTTCGTCAACGCTGTCGGCTGCCATGCGCTGCTCTACGAAGACACGCACGCCGAGAGCCGGGTTCATCCCGGCACCGTGGTGGTCCCGGTCGCGCTCGGCGTCGGCGAGCTGGTCGGGGCCTCGGTGGTCGAGACGCTGCGCGCCGTCGTGCTCGGCTACGAGGCGATCGCGCAGGTGGCGGCGACCTCGCTCACCGGGGACTTCGTCGACCGCGGCTGGCGCGCGAGCGGAGTGTTCGGGCCGTTCGGGGCGGCCGCGGCGGCGGCGTACCTCTTCGGCGTGAACCCACCGACCACCGTGCACGCGCTCGGCATGGCGGCCAGTTCCGCAGCCGGCATCTGCGAGTGGGCCCCGGCCGGGACAACGGAGGTGTACTTCCAGAATGCGTCAGCTGCCCGGGCGGGCCTGACCGCCGTCCTGCTCGCCCGAGCAGGCGCGACCGGTGCGGAGAGCGCGATCGAGGGCGCATTCGGGCTGCGTCGCGCGTTCGGCGGCCTGTCGGAAGGGCCTCGTGCCACGGTGAAACCGGACATCCGGACCGATCGGCTCGCCGTCGACCGCACCTTCTTCAAGGCTCATCCCTCCTGCGCGCTGACCCAGGAGGCCATCGACGCCGCCCGGCAGCTGCACGACCAGGGCATTGATCCCTCCAAGGTCACGTCGATCACCATTCACACGTCCGCAGCCGCCGCGGGCTATCCGGGCTGTGACAACCCGTCCTGCCTGGCCACGCCGATCGCCCGTCAGATGAGCCTGCAGTTCGCCGTGGCGGCAGCCCTCGTCGACGGCAGGCTCGAGCCACGGCGGTACACGGGCCCCGCTGACCCCGTTCTCGCGGGCCTCGCGGCGCGCAGTGTGGTCACCGTGGACCCGGTCTTCGACGAGGCCTTCCCCGACAGGCGGGACGCGCGGGTCGAGCTCGTGCTGGCCGATGGGAGGAGCGCGGCGGCGACGAGCGCCGAGCGCGTCGACCTCGTCCCGGCTGACGTGCTGAACAAGTTCCGCACCCGTGCCGGACTGGCACTGGGCCGGCGGGGCGTCGATGACGTCCTGGACGCGTTCGTCCGGCCGGGCGAGCGCGGGGTGCGCGACCTGGTTGCGCGCCTGACCTAGCAGGCGGCCCACTCGGGTTACAGCAACATTTGGTCGATTGACTCGACAGCATGTCGTCTCTACGGTTGGCAGAACATCGGACCGGTTCGAGCACGAAGGTCTGTGGCGCCGCTCGATACCTGTCCGGCAAGGAAGGACCAACGACGTTGAATTCCTCAGTGACATACCAGATCGGGTGCGACATCGGGGGGACGTTCACCGACGTCGCTGCGATCGCTTCGGACGGCCGCTCCTACTCCGAGAAGGCCGACACCACGCCGTCCGATCTTGCTGTCGGTCTGCTGTGCGCGTTGGAGAACCTCGCCGACCGGATCAACCGGCCCCTGACCGACGTGCTCGGGGCGACGACCCGGTTCGTCAACGGCACCACGGTGGTCACGAACTCGATCGCCGAGCTGCGTGGCGCGACGGTCGGTCTGATCACGACCAAGGGCTTCGGGGACAACCTCCTGATCGCCCGCTCGGCCCGCAATGCCCACCGTGATCACCACAAGCAGATGAGCCTGCCCCAGGTGGTGGAGCGCAAGCACGTCGTGGAGGTCGCCGAACGGGTCGACCGCAAGGGCAGGGCGATCGTTCCGCTGACCGAGGCGGAGGCGCGCCGTGCGGTCGACGAGCTGGTGCTCGCCGGCGTCGACTCGATCGCGGTGTCGCTGCTGTGGAGCTTCGCGAACCCGGCCCATGAGGAGATGATCGCGGCGATCGTCGAGGCCGAGCACCCCGAGTTGTTCGTGTCCGTCTCGTCGCGGCTGCACCCGGTGATCCGCGAGTACGAGCGCACCATGACGACGGTCCTCAACTGCTTCACCGGTATCCGGGTTGCCGAGTACACCGGCCGCATCGAGCAGGAGCTCGCCGCGCGCGGGGTGCGCGTGCCCGTCGCCTTCATGCAGGGCTTCGGGGGCACCGTCTCGGCCGACGAGGCGCGGACCCGCCCGATCACCCTCGTCGACTCGGGCCCCGCGGGCGGGGTCATCGGGGCGCGGTCGCTCGCCACCCGGCTGGGTCTGTCCGACATCGTCACCGCGGACATGGGTGGTACCTCGTTCGACGTGTCGGTGCTGCAGAACGCCACACCGCAGGTGACCCAGCGGGTGATGCTGGGGGAGCGGTTCCTCACCGCGCTACCCAAGATCGACGTGATGCCGATCGGCACCGGGGGCGGGAGCATCGCCTGGATCGACGCCCGGGGCGTCCCGCAGGCCGGGCCGCACAGCGCGGGAGCCGAGCCGGGCCCGATCTGCTACGGCAAGGGCGGGACCCGCCCCACGGTCACCGATGCGTCGGCGGCGCTGGGGCTGCTCGCCCCCGGTGCGTTCCTGGGTGGTCGCCGCGGACTCGACGTCGACGCGGCCCGTGAGGCCCTCGAACGCGAGATCGGCAAGCCCCTCGGGACGGACGCCGTCGGGGCCGCCACCGCAGTGCACAGGATGGTGATCGCGGACATGAGCAACGCCGTCCGGGCGGTCACCGTCGAACGCGGCCACGATCCGCGACGGTTCGCGATGGTGGCTTTCGGGGGTGCTCTGGGCACCTTCGCCGCCGATATCGCCCGCTCGGTGGGCATCCGGCAGGTCGTGATCCCGGCGGACGCCGCGGTCTTCTCAGCCCGAGGCCTGCTGGCCAGCGACGACGTCCGCAGCCGGGCGCGCTCGGCGATGTGGCAGGCCGGCAGCGCCGATCACGTCGTGGCCGCTCTCCGGGAGTTGGACGAGGAGCTGGTCGGCGCTCTTCGCGCCGCCGGTCATCCGGAGGACCGGATCGACGTGGAGTGGCAGGGGGACTTCAAGTTCGCGGGCCAGCAGTGGGAGCTGCGGTTGCCGATTCCGCGTAGGCGGGCCCCCGCGGACACCGGCCGCGTCTCCGCGGACCTCACCGACATCCAGGAGCGGTTCGCCGAGCTGTACGAGGCCGAGTACGGCGCGGGAACCGCCTGGGTGGGCAGCCCCGTCGTGCTCATGTCCGTCCGGGTCGTCACTACCGGCCGGGTGCGGGCCGCGGAGATCGCCCCGCGTCCCGACGACGACAGCGTCCCGGCCGCGGCCGGGACTCGGCACGTCCACCTCGGTGGCCAGGAGACCGAGATCGACGTCTACGACGCGATCACGCTCCCGGTGGGTGGTCGGCTCGCGGGCCCGGCCGTCCTCGAACACCCCCTGACCACCGTCACCGTGCCCGCAGGATGGGAGCTGCAGCTCGACGGGCTCGGCAACTACCTGCTGACCGATGTCGGGACCGCACCCGCGAGCGAGGACGCCGCATGACCACCAGGAGCACCGTCGACCCCGTCGACGTCGAGATCCTGTCGAAGGCACTGGACAACCTCGCCGCCGAGATGGGCGCGGTGATGATGCGGGCCTCCGGCAGCCCGGCCATCGCCGAGGCCTTCGACTTCTCGACCTTCATCGCCGACGCCGACGGCGACATCATCAGCTATGCGGGCTTCATCACCATGTACCTCGGCGCCGCCCGCCAGGCCGTCCGCCACATCCTCGCGACCTATCCCCGGGAGCAGATCCGGCCCGGGGACATGTTCGTCTGCAACGACCCGTTCACCACCGGCAACGCACACGCGGTGGACGTCGGCGTGGTTCGGCCGATCTTCGCGGGCGACGAGCTCATGGCCTGGTGCTGGGCCGAGGCCCACGTCAACGACTTCGGCGGGTTCGCACCCGGCGGCATGAACCCGATCGGCACCGAGGCCTACGGCGAGGGCCTGCGCCTGCCGGGGATCAAGATCGTCGACCAGGGGCAGCCGGTCGAGGACCTCTGGCGGCTGATCGAGACCAACATCCGGGGTCCCGGATCTGGTGCTCAACGACATCCGTTGCTTCATGGCCGCCTGTCACCGCTGCGACGAGCGGCTGCGAGCCATGATCGACCGCTACGGCCCGGACACCTTCCGCTGCTACATCGAGGCTGCCAAGGACCTGGCGGAGCAGGCGGTCCGCAGGCGCATCGTGGACCTGCCCAACGGCACCTACACCGCCGAGGAGTTCGCCGAGCACAACGGGCACACCGACGCGCTCTACCCGGTGCGCTGCACACTGACCGTGTCCGACGATGCGCTGCGCTTCGACCTGACCGAGTCGGCGCCGCAGACCGACGGCTTCATCAACGTCAGTGCGGCGACCACCCTCGGTGCTGTCGTGTCGCCGCTGCTGATCACGCTGCTGCCCGACCTGCCGATCAACCAGGGAACCCTTCGCCCCATCGAGGTGGTCACCGCACCGGGCACCATCTGCGACGCACGCATGCCCGCGCCGATGGGCGCCGGCCACATCGAGACCGGCTTCCGGATCGGCAAGCTCGTGACCCGGCTGCTCGCCGACCTGCAGGCCGCCAGCGACAACGCGTTCGTCCGCGACCACGTGATGGCGCCGTGGCAGGACTCGTGGAGCGCCAGCTTCTTCTATGCCCCGGACGAGGAGGGCCGGCTGTGCCCTTCCCCGACATGAACGGCGGTGGCAGCGGCGCCGGGGCCCAGGCGGTGGCCGACGGCATGGACGTCAGCGGCGTGCTCGCCCAGCCCCAGAACAGCATCCCGGACATCGAGGTCAACGAGCTCGCCTACCCGGTGCTCTACCTGTGGCGCCGTCTCAACCCCGACTCCGGTGGGCCGGGTCGCACCCGCGGTGGCACCGGCATCGATCTCGCCTTCGTGCCCTGGTACACCACGGGCGGTCAGGAAGCGGTCATGGCGGCGTGCTGGCAGGTCCCGCCCACCGGCGTCTTCGGCGGCTACCCGGGTTCGAGCAGCGGCGCCGCCCTCGTCAGCGGGGCCCGGGCCGACGCCGCCCTCGACGCCGGCGTGATCCCCGGTTCCCTGGACGAGCTCGCCGCACCCGCCCGGCAGCTGGAGGGCAAGCAGTTCGGGCTGCCGGTCGCTCCCGGTGACGTCGTGCACCTGCACGTGGGCGGCGGCGGAGGCTACGGGGACCCGCTGGAGCGCGATCCCGCGCGGGTCGCCGACGACGTCGCCGCCGGCGCGGTCACCGTCGCAGCGGCCCGGACCTCGTACGGCGTCGTGCTCGACCCGACGGGCAGGCCCGACCCCACCGCGACCGAGACTGAACGGGCCCGGCAGCGGGCCGAGCGCCGCGCCTGGTCACGGGAGGGCGAGCTGGCGGTCCGCCGCAGCCCCGTCGCGGCGCGGCTGGCCGAGCGCGGTCAGTGGTGCCACCACCGCGACGGCATCGACCTCGTCGAGTGCGCCGACCCGGCGACCGGGACCCTCGTGCGCGCGGACGTGGTCGTCACTCCCCATCACATCGAGACGACAGGAGGACGGACGTGAGCACCGCGTCGGTCACCGCGGCGGGCGCGGGCGCGCCCACCACCATCCCTCTCGACACCTTCCCGGCCGCGGTGGCAGAGCTGAGCGCCCGGCACGGCGACCGTGAGGCGGTTGTCGCGCCCGAAGGGCGCCTCACGTTCACCGAGCTGGCCGGGCGGGTCGACGATCTCGCGGGCGCCTTCGCCGCGGCCGGGCTGGAGCCGGGCCAGCGCGTCGGCATCCTGCTCCCCAACGGGATCAGGTGGTTGGTCACCATGCTGGGCGCGCAGCGTGCCGGGCTCGTGGCCGTGCCGATCAACACCTGGTACCGCTCCAGCGAGCTCGCGCACCTCATCGGCACGGCCGATCTGCGGGTCGTGGTGACCGACGCGGAGGTGTTCGGCAAGGACATGCTCGCCGAGCTCGCCGCAGCCGGCCACGGCGAGACGTTCGCCGCCGCCCGCGGCGGGGACTATCTGGGGGCGGTCCTCTGGCCCGCCGCCGAGCCGTTCCCGCGGGGCCTGGAGCCGGCGTCGCCGCCCCCGCCGGTGGCCACCGCCGACGACGTGGCGTTGATCCTCTACACCAGCGGGAGCACCGCGCTGCCCAAGCCGGTCCCGCTCGAGCACGGCAAGCTGCTGCGCAACGGTCGTGCCATGGGTGAGTGCATGCACCTGCGGCCGGGTGACCGGTTGTGGTTCGCGATGCCGCTGTTCTTCGGTTACGGCGCGTGCAATGCGCTGCCCGTCGCGTTGGCCCACGCCACCACGCTGTGTATCCAGGAGAAGGTCGAGGGTGACGCGGCTCTGGAGTTCATCGAGCGGGAGCGGTGCACGGTCTCCTACGGCCTGGCGACGGCTGTACGGGCCCTGCTCGCGGCACCGAGCTTCGGCAGCCGCGACATCTCCTCGCTGCGCACCGGCCCGGTCGGGTTCAACGCCGAGGACAAGCGGCTGGCCGTCGAGGGCCTCGGCATCAGCGAGGCGTGCAGCGCCTACGGGCTGACCGAGTCCTACGGCTTCGTCACGATGACCGACGCCCACGACCCCCTGGACGTGCGGCTGCACACCCAGGGCCGGGTCCTGCCCACCCAGCAGATCCGGATCGTCGACGCGTCGGGGACGGAGTGCCCGCCGGGCACCAGCGGCGAGATCGAGATCAGCGGCTGCGTGATCGACGGATACCTCGGTGGCGACGCCCTCGACGTCGGCACCCGCTCCGCGGACGGCTGGTTCCGCACCGGCGACCTGGGTCTCATCGACGTCGACGGCCGCCTGGTCTTCGGGGGACGCTGGAAGGAAATGCTCAAGATCAAGGGCATCAACGTGGCCCCGGTCGAGGTCGAGGGCATCCTGTCCGAGCACGCCGAGGTCGACCAGGCCTACGTGATCGGCCTGACGACACCGGACGGCGACCAGGAGATGGCCTGCGTGGTGGTGCCGGACGGGGCCGCGGAGGCGGGCCCCGACCTGCCGGACCGGCTGACCAGCTACGTCCGCTCGCGGGCGGCCAGCTACAAGGTGCCCAGCCGCTTCGTCGTGCTCGACGCCGCCGCGGTCCCGCAGACCGACACCGGCAAGGTGTCCAAGCTCAGGCTGCGCGAGATGCTCGAGGGGGCCTGATGAGCGGCGCGACGACCACGGCCCTGGACACAACCGAGACCACCCGACGGGCACCCGCCTTCGCCGACCTGCCGACGTTGCCCGACCGCGACGAGCACCACGCCTGGGACGTGTGGGGCCGCGCGGACGAGATCGGCACCCTCAACCTGATCGGTCCCGAGCAGCGCCTCGCCGCCGCGCGTACCGTCCGTAGCGGGGAGATGGTCTCGCTCACCCTGCCGCTCGACGAGCCCGATCCGGGGTTGTTCGACGAGCGGAGCTGCTACCGCCACGTCGTCGAGGACACCGCAGCGGGGCACGACGACCGGCTCGACGAGTTCTACCTGCAGGGTTCCTCGCAGTGGGACGGGCTGCGGCACATCAACGCGGGCCGGCACGGGTACTGGGGCGGCCGCACCGAGCACGACCTCGCCACCTCCGACGTCCTCGGCATCGACCGGTGGGCCGAGCACGGCTTCGGGGGCCGTGGCGTGCTGATCGACGTCGCCGGCCATCTGGCTGCCCGTGGTACCCCGCTCGCGGCCGACGAACCGGTCGAGATCACCAGTGCGCTGCTCGACGAGGTCGCCGGGGCGCAGGGGACCACGTTCGCCTCCGGCGACGTGCTGGTCGTGCGTACCGGCTGGACCGAGTGGTACCGGGCGCTGCCCGCCGAGCATCGCGCCCGGCTGCGGGGCACCATCGGCTCGGGCTTCGCCTGCCCCGGGCTGGAGTCCACGAAGGACATGGCCGGTTACCTGTGGGACCACGAGTTCGCCGCGGTCGCAATGGACAACGTCGGCGTCGAGGTGTTCCCGGTGGACCGGGCCAAGGGGTTCCTGCACCGGCGGCTGATCGCGTTGCAGGGCATGCCGCTGGGCGAGCTGTGGCACCTGGCCGACCTCGCGGAACGGTGCCGCGAGCGGAGCAGCCATGAGTTCCTGCTGGTATCCGGGGTGCTGCCGCTCCCGCGCGGGGTCGGCAGCCCGGCCAACGCGCACGCCCTGCTCTGACCACCCTCGTTCGAAAGGAGCGCGTTATGCCGCTCGGACCGCTGCGGCAGGTCGCTGTCGTCGGTATCGGCCGGACCGAGGTCGCCCGGGTCTCCCCGCGCAGCGCCCTCGACTTCTCGGCGGAGGCGTTGCGGCTGGCACTCGACGACGCCGGGCTGCACCGCGACGACGTCGACGGGCTGTTCACCAACGTCGGGTTCCCCCTCGCCGTGGACTACGACCGGATGGCCGAGGCGTTCGGCCTGCGGCTGCGCGCGGCCATGCAGACCTGGAGCCACGGCCGCTTCGTGGGGCCGGCGCTGCAGGCCGCGGTGCAGGCGGTCGCGCTGGGCACCGCCGAGGTCGCCGCGTGCGTGGGCGGCGTGTCGTTCTCCGGCCTGGGCATCGTCGGGGGCTCCGGGGACGTGGAGGGCCTGCGGCAGGGCGGAGGTTCACACGGCGAGTTCCCGCAGTACGGGATGACCGCCCCGGGCGGGGGCGCTGCGATGGCCTTCAGCAGGTACTGCGCCCGCTACGGCGCCGACCCCGAACTGATCGCCGCCGTCCCGCTCGCCGCCCGCCGCCACGCTCGGCTCAACCCACACGCCCAGATGACCAAGCCACTGGAGCTCGAGGACTACCGGGCACAGCCGTTCATCGTCGAGCCGCTGCGCCGCCCTGACTTCGCGCTGCTCAGCGACGGCGGCGGCGCGCTGCTCGTGACCACCGTGGAACGCGCGCGCGACCTGCGCCACCCGGCGGTGATCATCGGCGGGATGCAGGGCCTGCACGCCGGGCACGACGAGTTCATCTTCGCCCCGCCCGGTCTCGGCGTCTTCTCCCAGGGCGACGCACGCCACCCGGTCACCCCCGCCGACAACCCCGTCTACGGCATGGCCGGCCTCTCCGGGCCCGACGACGTCGACGTGCTGACCCTCTACGACGCCTTCTCCCCGAACGTGGTGTTCGTGCTGGAGCGCTTCGGTTTCACGGGCGAGGGCGAGGCTCTGGACTGGATCCAGGGCGGGCGCATCGAGCTCGATGGCGAACTGCCGGTCAACACCGCGGGCGGGCTGCTCGCCGAGGCCCACCTCTGCGGCTGGGGACACATGGTCGAGGCGGTTCGCCAGATCCGTGGTGAGGCCGGGGAACGTCAGGTCGAGCGGTGCGAGGTCGTCCAGTGGGCGACCCCGTTCGGCGATTCCGTGATCTTCGAGAAGGACCGGTGATCTCCTCGTGAGCAGCTCCCGACCCCTCCCCGCCCGTTATCCCGAGGACGTCGAGCACCTTGACGGCGCCGCTCGCGGCGAGCTGCGCATCCCGGTCTGCCACACGTGCGGGCACGCGTTCTGGCCGCCCGGACCGGTCTGCCCGCGAGACTTCGGAACCGACGTCGGCTGGGTGACCGATCCCGGCACCGGCCGGGTGAACTCCTGGGTGCGGTTCCACAGGTCGTACTTCGCCGGGGACGCCGTGCCCTACGTCGTCGTGCAGGTGCGGCTCGACAGCGGTCCGCGGCTGACGACGACCTGGAGCGGAGCCGACGACCCACAGATCGGCGGCGCCGTCGTGGTGTCGTTCCGTGAGCTCGGGGACGGTGGCGCGCTTCCCGAGTTCGGGCCGGTGCCGTCGTGACCGCCGGGCGCGAGGTGGCTGCCCTGGTCGGTCCGACCGGGGTGTGGCTGGCCGCGCTGGCCGAGCTGCCCGCGGCCGACGCCCTCGGTGTGGCGCGGGAGATCGAGCAGCTCGGCCACCGCGCGCTGTGGATCGGCGAGTCGCCGGCGCACAAGGAGGTCTTCACCCACGCGGGCCTGCTGCTCGCGGGCACCGACCGGTTGGTCGTCGGCACGGGAATCGCGACGATCTGGGGCCGCGACGCCACGGCGACCGACGCGGCCGCCCAGACTCTCGGTGAGGCCTACCCCGGCCGGTTCGTCCTCGGCCTCGGGGCGAGCCACGCCGAGGCGGGGCGCGGTCAGGGCCATCACCGTCCGCTCACCGCGCTGCGGGAGTACCTCGACACGCTCGACACCCATCCCTACCGCGGGCCGGTGTCGGACGTGGCCGTCCCGCGGGTGCTGGCCGCGCTCCGCCCGCGGATGCAGGAGCTCGCCCGGGACCGCGCCGACGGAGGGTTGACCTTCTTCGTGCCGCCCTCGCACACCGCCGCGATGCGTGACCGGATCGGCCCGGCGGCCTTCCTCGGCGTGGAGCAGGCCGTCGTGGTCGATCCCGATCCGGCCACCGCACGCGCGACCGCGCGTGCGCACGTCGCCACCCGGCTGCGGCTGCGCAACTACGTCGCGCACCTGCATGCGCTCGGCCACCCGGAGAGCGATCTCGCCGGCCACGGGAGCGACCGCCTGGTCGACGACCTGGTTGCGTGGGGGGACGCGGAGGCCGTCGGCGCCCGGGTTCACGCGCATCTCGCGGCCGGTGCCGATCATGTCGCCGTACACCCGCTCGCCGCGGCCGGGGACGTCCCGGGCCAGATCCTCGACCAGCTCCGCCTGCTCGCGCCAGTACTGGTTGCGACCGCTGCCCGGACCTGACGACCCCGGACCTGACGACCGCGTCGGCCGAGCTGCGCCTCCCGCGAACGAAGGAACCACCACGTGACCGACCGCGCCACGCGCCCGCATGCCCTCGACGACCGCTACCGCGTCGTCGACGGGCTCGTCCACCTGACCGGCGTCCAGGCCCTCGCCCGGCTGCCGCTCGACGTCCGCCGCGCCGACCGTCGCGCCGGGTTGCGCACCGCTGCCTTCGTCTCGGGTTACGAGGGATCGCCGCTGGGCGGATACGACCTCGAACTCGGCAGGCAGGCCGCGCTGCTCGCCGAGCACGACGTCGTCTTCCGGCCCGGGGTGAACGAGGAGCTCGCCGCCACCGCAGTCCAGGGCGCCCAGCTCACCGCCCGCTCCGCCGACCGCCGGGTCGACGGCGTGACCGGCTACTGGTACGGCAAGTCGCCGGGCCTGGACCGAGCCGCGGACGCGCTGCGACACAACACGTTGATGGGCACCAGCCGCGCCGGCGGGGCGTTGGCCCTCGTCGGCGACGACCCGGCGGCGAAGTCCTCCACGGTGCCGGGCTGCTCGGAGCCGCTGCTCGCCGACCTCGGCATGCCGGTGCTCTCTCCGGCCGATCCGCAGGAGGTGCTCGACCTCGGCCTGCACGCGGTCGCGCTCTCCCGGATCAGCGGGCTGTGGGTCGGGTTCAAGATCGCCACGAACGTCGCCGACGGGACCGGCACCGCCCAGGTGCACCCGGAGCGGATCGTGCCGGTGCTCCCGGACACCGAGATCGACGGGCGGCCCTTCGTCCACGAGCTGACCGCCCGGATGCTGCAACCCGACCTGGGCCGCCTCGAGCGCAGCCGAGACGGCGCTCGCCTGGAGCTGGCCAACCGCTATGCCGCCGCGAACTCGCTCAACCGGATCGCGATCAGCAGCCCGGACGACCGGGTCGGGATAGTCGCCGCCGGGAAGACCTTCCTCGACCTGCGCGAAGCGCTGCGCCTGCTCGGCCTCGACGACGCCGAGCTCGGCCGTCGCGGGGTGCGCCTGCTGCAGCTGGGTCTGGTCCATCCGTTGGAGCCGGGGATCGTGAGGCGGTTCGCCGTAGGACTGCGTGAGATCGTCGTGGTGGAGGAGAAGCGGTCCTTCGTCGAGGCCGCGCTCAAGGCGCTGCTCTACGGCACGTCGGCCGCCCCGGCCGTCCACGGCAAGCGCGGCCCGGACGGCACCGCACTGCTGCCGGCGGACGGCGAGCTCGATCCCGACGTCATTGCCACAGCCCTGGGCCGCCGGCTGCGCGAGCACGGGGACTTCCCCTCCGTCGACGCCTGGGCCCAGGCCCGCCGCCCGGCGCGGAACCGCATCGACCTCCCGCTGGCCACCCGGACCCCGTACTTCTGTTCCGGGTGCCCGCACAACTCGTCGACCCGCACCCCGGACGGCTCGCTCGTCGGCGCCGGCATCGGCTGCCACAGCCTCGTGCTGATGATGGACACCGGCACCACCGGCCAGATCACGGGCCTGACCCAGATGGGCGGTGAGGGCGCCCAGTGGGTCGGGATGGCGCCGTTCCTGAACCGGCAGCACCTCCTGCAGAACATCGGCGACGGCACCTTCCACCACTCCGGCAGCCTCGCGGTCCGCGCCGCGGTCGCGGGCGGGGTGAACATCACCTACAAGCTGCTCTACAACTCCGCCGTCGCCATGACCGGCGGCCAGCAGCCCGCCGGGGGCATGACGATCCCGCAGATCACCCACGCAATGCGCAGCGAGGGCGTCCGCCGCATCATCATCACCACCGAGGACCCGCGACGGTACCGACGCGCCGGCCTGGCCCCCGGGGTGGAGGTCTGGTCCCGCGACCGGCTGACCGAGGCGCAGGACACGCTCGCCCGCACCGAGGGCGTCACCATGCTGATCCACGACCAGGAGTGCGCCACGGAGCTGCGCCGCAAGCGCAAGCGAGGCCTCGCACCGGAGCCGCCGCAGCGGATCGTGATCAACGAGCGGGTCTGCGAAGGGTGTGGGGACTGCGGGGCGAAGTCCAACTGTCTGTCCGTCCAGCCCGTCGCGACCGAGTTCGGCCGCAAGACCCGGATCGACCAGTCCTCCTGCAACAAGGACTTCTCCTGCCTCGACGGTGACTGCCCGTCCTTCCTGACCGTCCTGCCCGGCCGGGCCGCCGGCGCCGCGCGCCGGGCCGCGCCGATCGGAGCCGAGCTGCCCGAACCCGAGCCGGTCGTCACCGCGGACCGGTTCACCGCCCGGATCCCCGGGGTCGGCGGCTCCGGAGTGGTCACCCTGGCGCAGATACTCAGCACCGCGGCCACGATCGCCGGTCTGCCGGTGCGCGCCCTGGACCAGACCGGGCTGGCCCAGAAGGGCGGCGCGGTCGTCTCCGACGTCCGGATCGGCGACACCGCCGCCAACAAGGCGACCGCGGGGACGTGCGACCTCTACCTCGGCGCCGACATCCTCGTCGCCGCGGACCCCCGACAGCTGGCGGTCGCCGCTGCCGCTCGCACCGTCGCCGTCGTCTCCACCGCCCAGGTGCCCACTGGCGCGATGGTCACCGACACCACCGTCGGGTTCCCCGACCCGGCCGAGCTGCTCGACCGCATCGGCGCGGCGACCGACCCCGCCACGCTGCACGCACTCGACGCCCGCGCCCTCTCCGAGACCCTCTTCGGGCAGGACCAGTACGCGAACCTGCTGCTCACCGGCGTCGCCCTGCAGGCCGGCGCACTGCCGATCCCGGCGGCCGCCATCGAGGAGGCGATCACCCTCAACGGCACGAAGGCCGACACCAACGTGCAGGCCTTCCGCCGCGGCAGGCAGTTCGTCGCCGACCGCGCCGGGTTCGACGCCACCGTCCGGGCGCTGCGCGGCGAGCCCGAGCTCCCGGCCGAGCCCCCCGCGGAGGTCCGGTCCCTGATCGAGCGCGTCGGCGCCGAGCCGGGCTCCGAGCTCGCCCGGCTGCTGGCCATCCGGGTCCCCGACCTCGTCGCCTACCAGGACCTCGCCTATGCCCGGCGCTATGCCGCCGACCTCGCCCGGCTGCGCCGTGCGGAGGCCGCCGCCGTGCCCGGCTCCTCGGCACTCACCGAGGCCGCGGCCCGCCACCTGCACAAGCTCATGGCCTACAAGGACGAGTACGAGGTGGCGCGGCTGTCCCTCGACCCGGCCCAGGAACGCGAGATCCGGGCCCGGTTCGGCGCCGACGCCCGGATCGCCTACCGGCTGCACCCACCGGTCCTGCGGGCGTTGGGGATGCGCCGCAAGCTCGAGCTCGGGCCCTGGTTCCGGCCCGTGTTCCGGACGCTCGTGGCCGCGCGGCGTCTGCGGGGGACCGTCCTCGACCCGTTCGGTGCCGCCACGGTCCGCCGGACCGAGCGCGCGCTGGTCACCGAGTACCGGGAGGTGCTCGACGAGCTCGCCCGCTCGGTCCGCCCCGACACCCACGCACTCGCCGTCGAGATCGTGAACCTGCCGGACCTCGTCCGCGGCTACGAGGAGGTCAAGATGGGCAACGTCGTCCGCTACCGCACGGCGCTCGCCGATGCGCTCGCCCGCTTCCGCGCGCCCACCCCGGTGGGGGAGCCGTGCTGACCGCCACGGTGGTCGAGGCCCTGCACCGGGTGCTGCCGGCGGACCGGATCCTCGACGATCCCGACGTGCTCGCCGCCTACCGGCACGACGAGGCGGCCTGGGCCGAGCACGGTCGCCCGGCCTGCGTGGTACGCCCGCGCACCGCGGAGGAGGTGCAGCAGGTGGTCCGCGCCTGCCTGCACCACGGCACCCCGGTCGTCCCCCGCGGCGCCGGCACCGGGCTGTCCGGCGGTGCGAACGCCCTCGACGGCTGCGTGGTCCTGGGCACCGAGCAGATGGCCACGATCCGCGAGATCGACGTCGCCGAGCGGCTCGCCGTCGTCGAGCCCGGGGTCGTCAACGACGACCTCCGCGCCGCCTGTGCGGAGCACGGCCTGTGGTACCCGCCGGACCCGGCGAGCGCGCCCTGGTCGACGATCGGCGGGAACGTCGCCACCAACGCCGGCGGGCTCTGCTGCGTGAAGTACGGCGTGACCCGGGACTACGTCCTGGGGCTGCAGGTCGTGACCGGGACCGGCGAGCTCGTCCGGATCGGGCGGCGGACCGCGAAGGGCGTCGCCGGCTACGACCTCACCGGTCTGATGGTCGGGTCGGAGGGCACGCTCGGGGTCATCACCGAGGTCACCGTCCGGCTGCGGCCCGCTCGCCCGCCGGAGCGCACGGTCGCCGGGTACTTCCCGGCCCTCACCGCGGCAGGGCGTGCCGTCGCCGGGGTCGCCGCGGCCGGATTGACCCCGTCGGCCCTGGAACTGATCGATCGCGCCACCCTCGTCGCGGTCGACGACTGGAAGAACATGGGCGTGTCCGCCGAGGCCGACGCCGTGCTGCTCGCCCGCACGGACGCACCCGGGGAGGCCGGCGAGCAGGAGGCCGAGGCGCTGCTGCGCTGCTTCACCGAGGCCGGCGCGAGCTGGGCGGCCGCGTCCTCCGACGCAGCCGAGGCCGACGCCCTGTTCGCCGCCCGACGGCTGGCCTACCCGGCGCTGGAACGGCTGGGTCCGGTGCTCACCGAGGACATCTGCGTCCCCCGCAGCGCAGTACCCGCCATGCTCGACCAGATCCAGATGATCGGGCGGCGACACACGGTCCAGATCGCCACGGTGGCCCACGCCGGAGACGGCAACCTGCACCCGGTGCTCGTGGTTCCGGCCGGAGACGAGGTGGCACGGGCCCGCGCGGAGATTGCGTTCGACGAAATCCTCGACGCCGCGCTCGCCCTGGGTGGCACGGTGACCGGCGAGCACGGCGTGGGCCTGCTCAAGCGAGCGGGCCTGCGAAGGGAGCTGCCCGAGCCCGTTCTGGCGATGCACGCCGCGGTGAAACAGGCGCTGGACCCGCAGGGGATTCTCAACCCGGGCAAGGTGATCGCGTGCGCGCCGCCGTGCTGAGGCACACCGGGGGGCCGGACGTCGTGGGCGTCGAGGAGATCGCCCGCCCCCGCCCCGGACCCGGCGAGGTCCTCGTACGGGTCGCCGCGTGCGGGCTGTGCGGGCACGACCAGGCCGACCGGGCCGGGCTGCTCCGGATCCCGCTGCCCGCGGTGCTCGGCCACGAGATCGCCGGGTTCGTCGTGGAGACCGGCGAGGCGACGTCCCGCTTCGCCCCCGGTGACCGGGTCGCCGGCAAGCAGTTCGCGACCTGCGGGCGGTGCGCCTGCTGCACCGGCGCCGACGAGCTGCGCTGCCCGGAGCGCGCCTTCACCTACGGCGGCTTCGCCGAGTACGTCGTCCTGCGCGAGTCCAGCCTGCTGCCCGTGCCCGAGCACGTCGATCTCACCAGCGCCGCCGTCGTCGCGTGTGCGGTGGGAACCGGTCTGCAGGCCCTGCGAGGTGTCGCCCGGCTTCGCGCGGGCGAGTCCGTGCTGGTCACCGGGGCGGGCGGGGGTCTGGGCCTGCACGGGGTGCAGGTCGCGGCCGCGCTCGGGGCCCGGGTCGTGGCGCTCACCGGCGACCCCGGCAAGGCCGACCGGCTGCGCGACCTCGGCGCCGACGAAGTCGTGATCGCCGGGAGCACGGCGTGGCAGGCCGTCCTCGCGGCGACCGAAGGGCGCGGCGCCGACGTCGTGCTGGACAACACGGGGCACCCGGACGTGTTCTCCCACGCCTTCCGCGGCCTCGCCGACCGTGGCCGCTACGTCCTGACCGGCCAGGTCGGCTCGCAGCCGCTGCGGCTGCACCCGGCGTTCCTCTTCGCGAAGGACGCGACCCTCGCCGGCTCGGGCTCGACACCGATGTCGACGTTCGTCGACGCGCTGGGGATGGTCGCCGACGGGCGGGTCACCCCACTGGTCACCCGCTACGCACTCGACGACATCGGGCGCGCCTTCACCGACCTCGACGAGCGCCGCGTCGTCGGCCGCGCCGTCCTGGTCCCCACCACCGGAGGACCGTCATGACCGCCGGGCTGCGCGCCGCCGTCGTCGGTGTCGGCACCACCACCTTCGGCAGACTGCCCGGTCTGTCCGCCGACGACCTCGGCGGCTGGGCGCTGCGCGAGGCGCTCGCGGACGCCGGCCTGACGGCGGCCGACGTCGACGGGCTCATCACCAGCCGGGTGAGCAGCTACGAGGCGATCGCCGCCGATCACGGCATCCAGCCCCGCTGGGTCTCCCATCTGCCCGCCGAGGGCCGGATGAGCGGGGTGGCCGTGCACACCGCCCTTGCTGCACTGGCCACGGGGCAGTGCCGCACCGTGGCGCTGGTCTACGGCAACGACGGTGCCTCGGCCCGAGCCACCTACGGCGGCGCCGGCGAGGGATACGGCACCTCGGCGTCGCTGGTCCTGCCGTACGGGATGACCTCGCCCGGCGCGTTCTACGCGATGATGCTGCAACGCCACCGGGCGAGGTACGGCACCTCCGAGGAGCAGCTCGCCACGATCGCGATGACCTTCCGCGACCACGCGCGCCTCAACCCCAACGCCGTGATGCGCAAGCCGATCTCGCTGGAGGACTACCTCGCCTCCCGGTTCGTCGTCGAGCCGATGCACCTGCTCGACTACTGCCTGATCAACGACGGCGGCGCGGCGATGATCCTCACCGTCCCCGAGGCCGCGCCCGACCACCCACGCCCCCCGGTCTACGTGCTCGGCGCGGCCCAGGCCGGGCAACTCGTGGAGTCCGACTTCCCACCGGACGACTTCTGGGCGGGCGCGCTGTCCTGCGTGGGCAGGCGCGTCCTCGCCGCCGCGGGCCGCGACCGTGCCGACGTGGACGCCCTGATGATCTACGACAACTTCAGCCCCAACGTGCTGTTCACCCTGGAAGGGCTCGGCTACTGCCCGGTGGGGGAGTCCGGCGACTTCATCCAGGGCGGCCGATCGGCCTCGGCGGCGCACTGCCGGTCAACACCTCCGGTGGGCACCTCTCCGAGAGCTACATGCAGGGCTGGGGACTCAGTGTCGAGGCCGTCCGCCAGCTGCGCGGCGAGTGCGGCGCGCGGCAAGTCGAGGGGGCGTCGCTGATCCAGTGGGCCTGCTCGTCACCGGTCGTCACCTCGGTGATGTACGGGAAGGAGCTGTGAGTACCGTGCCAGCCGAGCCGACCGCCGCCCGCCTCGAGCGCCACCTGCACGGGCTGCGGCACGGCGAGCTGAGGATCACCCGCTGCTGCGCCTGCGGGCGGGCGCAGTTTCCGCCCCGCTCGGTGTGCCCCGGCTGTCACACGGCCGGGCCGTTCGTCTGGGAGACCGCTTCCGGGCGGGCGACGATCTGGTCGTTCTGCGTGTTCCACAAGGCCTACCTCCCGCCGCCGGCCCCCCAGCCGCCGTACACGGTCGCCGTCGTCGAGCTGGTCGAGGGGCCCCACCTCGTCACCAACGTCGTCGACGCCGACCCGACCACGCTGCGCGTCGGCGAAGCCGTTCTCCCCGTTTTCGGCCCCGGCGGCGCCGCCGAGGTCCGCTTCCGGCCGGAGCGGGGGACCCGATGACGCGACCGCTGCCCGATATGCACGTCGTCGAGTGCGCGAGCTTCGCCGCCGGGCCGACAGGCGGCATGACCCTGGCCCAGCTCGGTGCGGACGTCGTCCGGATCGACCCGCTCCGCGGCAGCAGTGACCAGCATCGGTGGCCGGTCGCGCCGAGCGGGGCGAGCTACTACTGGGCGTCGCCGAACACCGGCAGACGTTCCGTCGCCGTCGACCTGCGCTCCGCGGAGGGACGGGAACTCGTGCTCGCCCTCATCGCCGCCCCCGGACCCGGCCGCGGGATCCTCGTCGACAACGTCGTCGGACGGCCATGGCTGGCCCCCGAACGCCTGCGCGAGCGCCGTACCGACCTGATCCACTTACGCGTGCAGGGGCATCCCGATGGACGCCCCGCGGTCGACTACACCGTCAACGCCGAGGTCGGCGTCCCGTCGATCACCGGGCCCTCGCCGAGGGCCTCGCCGTCGACCATCTCGAGGGCCACTACCCCCGATCCGGAGGAGTAACGGTCACAGCCGACGGCACCGTCTTCGTCACCGCCGACAAGGAGAACTCCGTCTATGCCATCCACCGAACCTGACTCGGCAGAGCTGCTCGAGCGGCTCCGCACCCGCGTCCGGCTCGGCGAGCCCGGGGAGCGACTGCCCTCCGAACGACGTCTGGCCGATGAACACGGTGTCGGTCGGGCGGTCGTCCGTCAGGCCCTACGTGAGCTCGACATGGCGGGCCTGGTCAGGACGCGCCGGCAGTCCGGTACCTACATCGAGGAGCAAGGGGGAGCGGTCTGGTGAGCCGGCTGCGGTTCGGAATCAACCTGCTCAGCCCGTCCGACCGCGTCACGTGGCAGGACCGGTGCCGTCGGGCCGAGGATCTCGGGTACGACGTGATCTCGGTCGCCGATCACCTCGGCATGCCCGCGCCGTTTCCCGCCCTGGTGGCGGCAGCGGCCGTGACCACGCGGCCGCGGCTGTCGGTGTTCGTGTTGAACACCGGCTTCTACGTCCCGGCCTTGCTCGCTCGTGACCTGGCCACGACCGACCAGCTGACGGACGGGCGGCTCGACGCAGCCCTCGGCGCCGGCTACGTCAAGGACGAGTTCGACGCCGCCGGCCTGCGCTGGGGAACCGCCCGCGAGCGCGTCGACCATCTCGAGCGGACGACGCTCGAGGTACGCCGGCTCCTCGCCGATCCCGAGCACCTCCCGCGGCCCCGGCAGACCTGCGTGCCGCTGACCATCGCGGGCAACGGGGATCGTGTCCTCCGGTTCGCCGCCCGGCAAGCCGACACCGTCGCCCTCAGCGGCGCCGCTGAGGGCAACCGCCCGGGGCGTCTTCGCCTGCTCCGGTACGGCGAGCTGACGCACCGGGTCCGGCACCTCCAGCGACACGCAGACGGCCGCCCAACACCTCCCGAGCTGAACCTGTTGATCCACGCTGTGGCGCTCAGCGGATCCCGCCGCGAAGCCGCCGCTGCACTCCGACGCTTCGACGTCACCTGGTCCGAGGGGGAACTCGCTGACGTTCCGACACTGCTGGTCGGCGCCCCCACCCAACTCGTGGAAGACCTAGAACGGCTCCAGGCCGAACTGGGGATCGGCTACATCACTGTCCCCGAACCAGCGATGGAGGACTTCGCCAAGGTCATCAGCAGAGTTCGATGATCGATCTTGCGCTCAAGGGTTGTACTTCCGTGGAACCAGATGTGGCACGAACCTGCGCTCAAAGAGGTGCTCAGAGACACGTGAGCATGCTCTTCGGAGACTGTTGTGCTGGTAGACGCGTTGGCGGACGTGGATCCGTTGCCTTCCGAACTGGCTACGCGGGTTCGATTCCCGTCGCCCGTTCCACGCTCGACCAGCGGTTGCGGTCTCGGGAACCGGGGTCAGGGCAGCCGCGGGGGATCACACGGGGTGCGAAACCTCGCTCATCCTGCTCCCATGCCGCGACGTTCCGGCGCTGGCGACAGCCGCGCTCGCGGGTCCATCGAGACCCGCGCCAACGGGTCGCTATGCGTCTCCGTGTATGCCGGGATCGAACCCGTCACAGGCCGACGCCACTACCTGCGCGAGGCCGTCCCCGCCGGGCCGAGGGCGTGGCGCGAGGCCGAGGACGTGAAGAACCGGCTGTTGAGGGAGGTCGCTGCCAAGCGCAACAAGCTCCGGCACTCTGCCGCGCGGGACCGCGTGCCGTGCTGATCTCGTCATTCCTGTACGGCGCGGCACATATCGGCATCATTGCCGCAGGCGTCGACCCCGTCCTCGTCGGGGTCTATGCCCTGAACATGGTGGGAATGAGCGTCGCCTTTGCGGCCGTCGTCGTGGTGACCGGCACAATCTGGCCACTGGTGCTCATCAACGCCGCTATGCAAATCCCGTTTTTCTTCGAGCCGGGAGCGAATTCGCGTCCGGGCGTCGTCGCCATTGTGATCGAGCTGGTAGTGGGCGCGCTTGCCGCTGGCTACGGCATCTGGCTGCTGCACCGCCACCAGGACCGGCACGCCGACCACTCCGAGGACGGCCAGTTCTCAGCACCCCAGCAACCACCGGCCGTCTGGTGCTGAGCACGTCGGTGCATCACGTGTCGAGCTCGATCATCTTGACGACGCCTCGGACTTGGCCCTCGGCCCGGCGCATCCGCGTGAGGTGGGCTGTGCCTGGCGCCCATGCGAGGGGCCGGGCCTCTCACACCGTTGGCCGGGTCTACTCCTCGACGGGCGTCGAGGGAGCCCGCACCAGTTCGCAGCACCCCACCCTGCATGAATCATCAGCGTTCACGTCCACGCTGTCGCGGTCGAGGCGCGATGAACTACCGCCACACGAGCCCGTCACTGGTGAATCCAGCGGGCGTTCCTGGGAAAGCTCGAGGTCACCCAGGTCGGAGGGAGTGCCCATCCTCCTCGGGTCGTGTCATGACCGTCGCCTTGTCGTGCGCCGCCGAGGCGGGCGTGCCGGGCGACCGCCCGGCTGGTATCGACGCGGCCAGCAGTTCCTGCAGCGAGGCGCGCACGCCGTGAGCGAAGACCTCGACGTCGGGGCAGGCGTCCCGGTCGGCGACGGCGATGACGGTGAACAGCCCCGCGTAGCTGAGGGCGCCGACGCCGAGGGTGAGGTTGGCGCTGATGGGCACGATCGGGACCACCTCGAGCAGCGGGGCGCCGGCCATGAACAGCGGCTTGGGTGGGCCGGGCACGTTGGTGATCGACACGTTCATGTAGCGCTGATGGGGAGCCAGGCGCCAGGCGGTGCGTTGCAGCCAGCCGATGGGCAAGGCGTTGACGCCGGGCGAGTGGGTGATCCCCTTGAGCTCGGCGGTCTCGCGGGCGATCAGGCGCAGCCGGCGCCCCGCATCGGGCTCGCCGATCGGCAGCGGCGCGATCAGCATCGCGTCCTGGTTGCCCCGCTCGCGCCCGACGTCCTCATGATGGAGCGAGACCGGGACGAACGCCTTGAGCACGACGCCCTCGACCGGTTCACCGCGACTCAGCAGCAGCTCCCGCAACCCACCGGCGACGGCCGACAACAACGCGTCGTTGACCTTGCCTCCGTGCGCGTGGGCGATCTGCTTGGCCAGGTCGAGCCGGGTGCGAACGACGGCCAGCCGGCGGTGTGCGCCGATCCGGCGGTTGAGGCTGGTCCGCGGCGCTCGTTGATCGAGGATGCCGACCATCGCCGGCTGCCAGGCCCGCCGCACCCGCGCGGCGGTAGCGCGCGGACGGGCCAGGGTGCGCAGCGCGGACCGAGCCGCCCGCAGCCGGCGTTCCAGGCTGTCCTGCAGCAGCTCCCGGTTCGACGGTAGGGGCGCCGGGGTCCACGTCGGGGCGGGTGGCAGCGGCGCGTCCGGCTCCAGGTCGAGGAGGGCGCCGAGGGTCGCGACCCCGGCGCGGCCGTCGGCGACGGTGTGGTGCAGCTTGATGTACATGCCCACCCGCCGCTGCGGCAGCCCGGGCAGAAACCAGATCTGCCACAGCGGTCGAGAGCGGTCCAGCCGCCGGGAGCACAGCTGCTCGACGGCGGCCAGCAGTTGCGCCTCGCCGGCCGGTGCGGGCAACGCGGCGACGTGTACGTGCTCATCGAGCTCGAACGACGGCGCATCGACCCACAGTGGCCCGCCCAGCCCCGGCCGAGGGACATACAGCACCTGGCGCAACCTCGGTGCCCGGGGAAGATGCTGCGCGATCGCCTCGCGCGCCATCTCCAGCCGGAAGTGGCCGTCGGCATCCAGCAGCCGGGCGCCGTCGAGGACGGCCAGCGCGCCGATGTCCATGGGCCACCCCAGATCATCCGGCCAAAGGCTCATCAGATCCTGTGCGGTCAACCGATCCATGGCCATCACCCGCTCTGCTGCCGTACTAGCGGCCCTGAATTGCTGGGCACAGTGCTGCGCGGGCCCATCAGGGTCCAGGGGCGGGCGCCCCAGAGCCGACGGGCACATCGGCTCTGCGAGCGGAGCCGGCGCACTGGGCCTGCCCCGCTGCTGCGCGGGCTCGGACATCGTCTGCCAGCCCGTGGACATGCTTGGCATTCCTGTTCGACCCTGTGCTGACGCTGTAGTCGATCACGCAGACGTCCAGGCGGCCGCCTGCTCGCTCGTTCGACGGTCAGGCCGGCGTCGTGCTGAAGGCCGCCGTTCCGGTGGGGCCCCCGCCCGAGGGCTCCGGGTGGCTGCGGTCAACGGGGCTTGCGGTGCCGGTGCAGGGCGAGCGCGGTGGCGCCGAAGGCGGCGACGCCGAGCGCCCAGCGGCGGGGGTTGGTGGCGGCCGGCTGCTTGAGCGCCGACAGCGGCATGACGTCGAGGTGGACCGCCATCGTCCCGGTTGCCGGGTCGGGGCCGAACACCACGCGCAGGGTGAGGTCGAAGGCGGGCACCTCGACCCGGAAGGCGTACGGGTCCGTGGGGTCGTCCGGGCGCAGCGGCAGCCCCCGTGCCAGCGCGGGCACCGGGCCGAGGCACCGGAAGACGAGCCGGCCGCGGCGGACGAGGACCTCCACTCCCGCACCGAGCATGCTGCGGGCTCGTACGTCGGTGAGCGGGCCGGGCAGGAGGTACCAGCCGCAGAGTTCGGGCCAGACCTCCGGATGCTGCGGCACGTCGGTGCGGCTGGTCTCGTCGGGCACCCCCAGCAGGCGGCCGAACAGCGCTGTGGTCTCCACCGGCAGCCAGAACCCGCCGTTGCGGGTGCCGTTGGTGAAGGCCACCAGGCCCAGTGCGGCGTCGGGGGCCAGGTGGATCTGCGAGGTGAAGGCGGGCACCACGCCCTGGTGTTCGAGCACGAGGCGCCCACCGGCGTCGCCGCGGAAGAACGCCAGGCCCACACCCGGGACCCGGGGATCGGGACGGAACTGCGGGGCGAACATCGTGGCGAGGGTGCCCGGTCCGAGGATTGCGCCGTACTGGTTCGCGCCGCCGCCGAGGAGCGCTGCGAGGTAGCGGCCGATGTCGCGGGGCGTCGAGTAGGCGGCGGCGGCGCCCGTGGTCACGATCTCGTAGTCGGGATGAGGTGTGGGGCCGCGGGTGGTCAGGTCGTAGCCGGTGGCCAGCCGTGCGCCGATCCGGGCGGACCGGCCGAGGTCGGTGTCGGTCATGCCGAGCGGGCCGAAAACGTGCTCGCGCAGGTAGTGGTCGAACGGCTCGCCGGTCATGTCTTCGACGAGCTGGCCGAGTGTGGTGAAGCCGTGGTCGGTGTAGCGGAACCGGGAACCCGGCTCCGCGACGACGCGCAGCCCGTGCCGGTAGTACTCGGCCGGCGACGGCACCCGCCGGCCCGCCGGGACCGTCTCGCCGAATAGCTGCCGGGCGATGCCCGAGGGATGCTGCACCTCCCGGATCCCGGCGGTGTGGGTCAGCACGTGCCGCACGGTGGCCGGCGGCCAGCCCGTCCGCGCCGGGATCAGCCGATAGGCCCGGAGGTGGTCGTTCACCGGCGAGTCGAGGTCGAGCAACCCCTGCTCCTGCAGCTGCATCACCGCGACCGCGGTGAAGGTCTTGCTCAGCGACCCGACCCGGAACACGGTGTCCTCGACGACGGGCGTCCGCAAGGCGATGTCGGCCAGGCCGCGCCCGGCGAAGAGATCCAGCCCACCGCGCCGGACCACGCCGACCGCCAACCCGACGGCGGGCCGGCGGTGAAGGATCCGGTCGACCTCGGTGCCCAGGTCCAGCTGCTCGACCGTCACCACGGCCTCCCCTCCGGCACGGCCACCGGCCGCATGCCGGCCGAGCTGCGGTGGCCGACGGTCCTCCACCCTGACCGGGTGCAGAGGAGGCGAGCGGCTCCGATCGCCGGGCCGAACGACCCACCTCGATGACGCCGGCACCGACCACCTCGATCCGCAACAGAGCGCCGGGCGCTCGTCTGCACCGGCGCCGGCTACGCTCGCCCCGGCCTCGTCGCCTCACCGCCACCAGGACTGGCTACTCACCCCACCGAGAGGCTTGAGCGGCGCAGGACTCCTACCAGGAGTGACCGCCGGACCGGCGGCCAAGCACGGTGCCGGCCTCCGTGCCGCCGCCAAGAGGTGTCCCGCAACAGTCCCGCTAGCCCAGGACGCTAGGCGAGGTCGAGCTCGGCGTACATCCCCGCGCGGTAGTGCCCGGGGTAGTGGCAGACCAGCTCGTAGCGGCCGGGCGGCAGGGTCAAGGTGGTCCATCCCGTCGTTGCCGGCACGATGCCGTCACCGCTGTCCGCGGCGCAGCTGGCGGACACCTCTCCGAGGCTGCCCGTCGTCGATCCGCCCGTCGGCCCCGCTCGGACGTTGCCCCACAGCGTGTTCCGGCGCGAGGGCAGCGACGACCAGCTCATGTGGGCGCCAGCCCAGGTTCGTGACCAGCAGCGAGATCTCGCCGCCCCTCACGTGGGTCGGGCTGACGGTCATGTGAAATCCGGCCCGACGCCGACCTAGCCAGTCGCGACGGGGTCGACGAGCGGCCGGGATTCGCCCCGGGCCCCGTGGGACTGCCACAACGGATCGGCGCCCGCGTCGTCTTCGATCATGTCGCAGCGCTGGTGCACGGTCGCGGCAACGGGCACATCGCCACCCCGGGTGTTCCGACCGCACCATCCGCCGCCGCCGCGACGAGTGGGCCGCCGCCGGGCACGGCGAGCCCTGCTGCGGCTCTGCCGTACTACGACACGGGTCTACGGACGGTCACCCTTCACGTAGGAGAGAATCTCGGCGACCTTCCCGTCGCGGACTCGCACGACGTCGACTCCTCGGACGTGTCCGCCATCGAAGCGGCAGGTCCAGCGCACTGTCACGCGATCAGCACAGGCGAGCATCTCCTCGCCGTCGAAGACCGGGGAGGTGCCGAAAAAGTCCGCCATCGCCTGCCGTACCGCCGCCTGGCCTTCGTAGCGTTGCCCATCGGGGGCCGGGGTGAAGGACTCCCAGATGCAGTCGTCGGTCATGGCCGCCATGAAGGCGTCGATGTCGCCGCGGTCGCATGCAGCATCGAGCCGCTTGACGGCCTCGACAGTTGCGCGGGTTGTCTCGTCGTCCACGCCGTCCCCTGAGGTTGCGGTGCGGTCAGTGCGCACGGAGGGATGCGTCCCGGTCGCGCCGAGCTGTTTCGGTCGCTCCAGTGTGGGCCGTGGCGGCGTGAGACGCCGCCGCGGAGACGGGGGGCCGTGGCTGGGGCGGGCACCGGGGATGTGGCAGCGTCGGGTTGTGCCCGGCCCTCGTCGCGGTGCTGAAGGTCCCGGGCCGGCGGCAGCGACGGTTTCGCATGCACGCCGGCGCTGCCTGACCTGACAGGCCGCTTGCCGTACTACGAGGCCGTCCAACACCCGCGCCTTCACCGACGATGGCTGATAGGGCTCCGGCGAGATCTGCGGCGCGCCTCCGAGGGCAGCCTGATCGTCGAGGGCCCGGGCACGGGAGTGATCAACCGCGCGGGGAGAGGATCTCCGCCGAGGCCCTCGAGCGACGCAGACTGATCCAGAGTGATCGTGCGTCGTGTCCTTCTCGAGTCCTACCGGCTCGAGCTGGTCACCGGCACCGAGTTCGGCAACGGGACCGTCGGGCTGCATACCGCCGGCACCGCTGAACCGGCGGCCGCAGCCGAGGACTCCGCATTCCCGGCCCCGCCGGTTCCACGGGCGATCCGGCTTCACCGATGAGTTCCGCGCCGCCGCTCGGTCTGTCCGCTCATTCCGAGCCGGCAGAGAGGGAGGCCGACGATGGCCGCGCTCCGCACAGCGGCACCACCACCGTGTAGACCTCAGGCAACGGACCACTCGCCGTTGCTCTGCACCTGGGCCAGGGGTGAAGCGCCGTCGCTCGGCGCCGGCACGACAGGGGGCACGTGATGGGCCCGCTCGCCGAGCGACTCGGCAGGAGCAGAACCGAGCAGCGGGTGCTCACCGCAGCCGGGCGGCGTCGGCTGGCGCCGTTGTTCGCGGCGGTGTTCCTGCAGAACCTGGCGCTCTGGGTGCCGATCGAGAAGTTGTTCATGACCGGCATCGGGTTCGACGCCGCCGGGGTGGGCGTGATGGCGGCGGTGTACGCGGCTGTGGTGCCGCTGTTCGAGGTGCCGTCCGGCCTGCTGGCGGATCGGTGGAGCCGCCGCGGAGTGCTCGTCCTGGGCTCGGTCGCCGCCGCGGCGAGCGTCGCCATCGGCGGGCTGAGCCGGAACGTGCCGACGTACCTGGTCGCCGCGGTGTTCCTGGGGCTGTTCTTCGCGATGCAGTCGGGCACCGTGGAGGCGATCGTCTACGACACGATCCTGGAGGAGACCGGCGCCAGCACCGCCTTCGAGGCGACGACAGGCCGTCTGCGGCTCGTCGAGAGCGGCGCGCTCGTCGTCGGCGCCCTCGCCGGCGGCGTGATCGCCGAGGTCGTCTCGCTGCGCGCGACGTACTTCCTCACCGTGCCGCTGCTGATCGGGGCCTGCCTGGCGCTGCTCGCGTTCCGGGAGCCCCGGCTGCACCGGGCCGACGGGGCGGACGAGTCCACGTCGCTGCGGGATCAGGTACGTGCCACCTACCGGGTGATCCTGCAGCCGGGCCGGCTGCGCCTGGTGATCGCGGTGACCGTCGCCGGAACCCTGTTGATGCAGAGCATGCTCGAGTTCGGCCCGCTCTGGCTGGTCGCGCTCGCGGTGCCGGCGTTCGTGTACGGGCCGCACTGGGCCGGGCTGACGGCTGCGCTCGGCCTGGGCGGTCTGCTGGGCGCACGCCCGTGGTGGACCCGGCGTCCGGCGGCGGTGCTGCTTGCGCTGATGATCGTGGCCTGCTGCCTCATCCTCACGACGAGTCGCTCCGCCCCCGTGGTGATCGCCGCTCAGGTGGTGCTGACCACACTCGTGGTCGCGGGCGGCATCCCCGTGCTGCGGCGCCTGCACGACGGCGTCCCCTCGGCGGTCCGGGCCGGGGTCGCCTCCGGGGTGGGCACCCTGACCTGGGTGACGTTCGTGCCGTTCGCGCTCGCGATCGGGTTCCTCAGCGACCGGGCGGGCGTCGGCACGGCGGGCTGGGCGCTCGTCGCGATCGGGGTCGCCGCGGGGATCCTGCTCGTCGTCGTGCTCCCCGGCGCACCGCCACCGCCACCGGCGCCGCCGGGGCCCGTGGCCGGCGAGCCGGCGTTCCCCGCGGACCGGTTCCTCCCCGACGACGACCCGGCCTGGCCGGGCCACTGGGCATCCCCGCCACGGGAGTGGGCCGACGCGCGGGTCGACGACGATGCGACGCTCGCCGAGGTGCGCGCGGCCGTCCTCGCCATGCCGCCCGAGCTACGGCAGGTGATCGTGCAGCGGGACGTCGAAGGCCGCTCCGCGGAGCAGGTGTGCGCGGCGCTGGGGCTCGACGCGGCGGACGAGATCGCGGCGCTGCACCGCGCTCGCGGGCTCGTCCGCGAACGGCTGGAACACTACTTCGAGCGGAGGAACCCATGACCGGCGAGCGGCCGGCGGGCGCCGATGACCGCTGCATCGAGCTCGTCGAACTCCTGACCGCCTACCTCGACGACAGCCTCGACGCGCAGACGCGCAGGCGTTTCGACGAGCATCTCGAAGGATGCCCGGGCTGCCGTGCCGCGCTCGCCCAGTGGCGGACCGTGGCCGGCCTGGCCGGCAGGCTGACCGCCGCCGAGGTCGCCGGCCTCGACCCGTACGTGCGCGAGCGCCTCCTGGCCACGCTCCGCGCCCCACGCCGGCGATGAGCCTCGCCCTCGCCGGGCCGGGCCTCCGGCTCGAGGACGACCGGGGGAACTGCTGTCGAGGACCTGGTTCAGCTCGCATCCGGCGGCCGACCGGTGGCGCTCAGCGGGAGGCGTCAGCATGATCGCGAGCGGGCTCGGGCACCGGACGGGTGAGGCGCGGGCAAGGAGGCTCTCCGGCCCCGACCCATCCGAGGCGCGTCTCGCCCGGGAGACCGTTGGCAGGAGCAACGGTCCCGTCCTGTGCGAGACCGATGGCCCTAGCTGGTGCCGGGCGGAGCGCGGACGGTGGCCGCCGCTGTCGGGGCCGGTGTATGAGATCCGCGGATGCGTGACGAGTTGCTCGGGCTCCGGAACGCCGCTCGTGACACGACCGAGGAGGCTGCGATGGAGCACGACGGATGTCAGGCGTACGAAAGCCGCTGCCGTCGCGAGCCTGGCGACCGAAGGACCGGACGAGGGAGTTCTGCCGCGGGCTCGGATGGCGGCTCGACCGCACGCCACCGCGCGTCGTTCAGCTCACCCCGCACGGCTCGGCCTGCTCGGTGCCGTTCGGCCCGACCCTCAGCTCCGCGCCACCAGGGTCGGCAACCACGTACCTGGTCGTCAGCGACATCACGGCTAACTGCGATGGGCTCGTCGGGGCGGAGTCGAGGTGAGCCCGATCTTGCCGCACCGGGCAGCGCGACGACGCGTGGCCGGCCTGGGATGCCGCCTACAGGGTGGCGGACACGGTGGGGACCGACCTACCGACCTGACTGACGTCGGGCCAACCGGCGAACCGCCCGGTTGAGCCCGCCGCGGTGAAGCCGGCCACCGAGCCGCTCCTGACGCGCCGCGCCGACGTTGACCTCGGGCTTCGACGAGTCAGGACAACAACGGAGGGAGCGCGCCGTGGGCGTGGAGCAGAGGAGCGCGTGGCCCGGTCTGCGGGTCGCGGACTGGCCGGACACGCGGGACACCCTGCACATGTGGACCCAGATCGTGGGCAAGATCCGGAAGGCGTACGCGCCGCTGGTCAACCACTGGTGGCAGGTGACGCTGTATGTCAGCCCGCGCGGGTTGACGACGTCGGCGATCCCGTACGGCGCGGGTGCGTTCGAGATCGAGTTCGACTTCCTCGGTCATCGGCTCGAGGTCCGCAGCAGCGACGGCGGCACGGATGGGCTCGCGCTGCGTCCGATGTCCGTCGCCGACTTCCACGCCGAGACGATGGCGGTGCTCGGCCGGCTGGGGATCGAGGCGCCGATCCGCCCGGTGCCGAACGAGGTGGATCCGGCCATCCCGTTTCCCGACGACCACGAGCACGCGTCCTACGACCACGAGGCCGCCGGGCTGTTCTGGCGGCAGCTGCTGCAGGCGAACCGCCTGATCGGCGAGTTCCGGTCGCGCTTCGTGGGCAAGGTCAGCCCCGTCCACTTCTTCTGGGGCGCGATGGACCTGGCCTGCACCCGGTTCTCCGGGCGCCCGGCCCCGCCGCATCCCGGAGGGGCGCCGAACTGCGGGGACTGGGTGATGGTCGAGGGCTACTCCCACGAACTGTCCAGCTGCGGGTTCTGGCCCGGTGGTGGCCAGGAGGGCGCCTTCTACGCCTACGCCTATCCCGCGCCCGACGGGTTCTCCGGCTACCCGGTCGACGCGAAGGGCGCGTTCTACAGCTCGGAGTTCCAGCAGTTCGTGCTGCCCTACGAGGCCGCGCGCACCGCCGGCGACCCGGACCGAGTGGTGCGGGAGTTCCTGCAGAGCACCTACGAGGCGGCCGCCGACCTCGGCAAGTGGGACCGCGCAGCGCTGGAGGCCGACCCCGACAGGTGGCAGCATCGTCTGCTGCGAGCAACCCGATCAGCAGCTCGGTGAGTGCAGCCGACAACCACCCCGATCCTACGACGTCACCACCGGGCTCACGCCGCAGTCGATCCGCGACGACCCGAACGTCCGCCGGGACGCTGCCGGCTTCCGATCACCGACCGCTCGTGCCGAACTGGCTACGCGGGTTCGGTTCCCGTCGCCCGCTCCAGAGGTCGACCAGCAGAAAGCCTGCCGTCGTGTCCGACGGCAGGCTTCCGCACCACACGATCGTCTGATCAGGTCAGCCGCCGATCGCGGCCAGTCCGCGCTGGAGGTCCTCCAGGTTCATCGCGGGCACGATCTCGACCACCGCACCCATCTTGAACAGCGGCTCGGTGATCTTCGGAAGCTGGCCCGGGTCGTCCATGTCGAAGACCGCGATCATGGTGCGCTGACCCCGCACGGGCGCGAAGTAGGTCGCCTCGGGCTTGATCAGCTCGATGACCGACTGGACGGTCTTGGCCATGTTGCCGCTGGCGATGGCCTCACTTCCCTTGTCGACGTCGGGCTGGGCTACGAGCAGCATGCGCATGACGGACCTCCGTCCCGTGAGTGGGTGACTCGTACCGCTCCCTGATGTCGGAGGATGCGACACGGGTCGCACTGCTCAGGCGTGGCGGACGAATCCCCGCTCTCCGCGACCATGCCGGCCTCCGCGCGACGCCCAGGGCGGTCCGAGCAGGGCAGCGTCCCGCCGGCTTCTGACGTCGTCAATACGCAGACCTACGTACAGAGAGCGCTTCGCGCCCTGTTCCCTCAGGTCGGGCGGAACGCTGATGCCGCGCCCCCACCAACACGGCGGGTCCGTCGGGCGTGTTCACCGCCTCGACCAACCAGATGTCACCAGCGGTGGCCGGCTGTGCAACGGTCGATTACCGTTCGTATGTGACGCACGTCGCACCTTGAACGGAGGTCGGGCGGAATGCTCTACCCGGCGTACGAATGGCACCGGCGGCTGACCGAGCCGGCCCGGCTGTCGTCAGCGCTCCTGCACCACACCCTGTCCGGCCTGCCCGAACCGGTCGCGAGGCTGGGCGGCACCCGCAGGTTGAAGGCCGTCAGCGAGATCGTGGCGGCCAGTCGGCCCACACACGTCCGTCCCGACTGGGGCATCGACTCGGTGACGGTCGGGGGCGAACCCGTCGCGGTCGACGTCCGGCCCGTGCTGACGACCCCGTTCGCCACCCTGCTGCACTTCGCCACGCCCGGGCTGACCGGAAGGACGCCGATCCTGCTGGTCGGACCGATCTCCGGGCATTTCGCCACCCTGCTGCGCCCCACGGTTCGCACGCTGCTGACCGACCACGACGTCTTCGTGCTGGACTGGCACAACGCCCGGGACATCCCGGTCGCCGAGGGCCGCTTCGGGCTCGACGAGTACATCGACCACGTGCTGGCCGCGATGCGCCACCTCGGCCCGGGGCACCACGCACTCGCCGTGTGCCAGCCGTCGCCGCTGGTGCTCGCGGCCGTCGGCGTCCTGGCGGTGGCGAAGGATCCCGCCCAGCCGCGCAGCCTCACCCTGATGGCCGGGCCGATCGACACCCGGGTCAACCCCAACAAGATCAACGAGCTCGCGGACCGGCGTCCGCTGTCGTTCTACGAGCGGTTCCTCGTCTCCACGGTGCCGCGGCGCTACCCCGGGGCCGGGCGGCGGGTCTACCCGGGGCTCGCGCAGCTGACGGCGTTCATGTCGATGAACACGCGACGGCACCTGAACTCGCACGTCCAGCTGTATCGCGCGCTGGTCGCGGGCGACGGGGCGACCGCGGCGCGGATCCGCGCCTTCTACGACGAGTACGGCGCCGTCATGGACGTGGCGGCGGAGTTCTACCTGGAGACCCTGCAGCACGTCTTCATGGAGCACGACCTACCCCGCGGCGAGTTCTTCTGGCGCGGACAGCGGGTCGACCTGGCCGCCATCCGCAGCACCGCCCTGCTCACCGTCGAGGGGGCCGAGGACGACATGTGCTCCCCCGGGCAGACCGAGGCGGCACACGGGCTGTGCACCGGGATCCCCTCCGAGGACCACCATCACCATCTGCAGGCGGGCGTCGGGCACTACGGGGTGTTCGCGGGGTCCCGCTGGAACGAGGAGATCTACCCGGTGTTCCGGGACTTCGTCGCGGCCCGGTCGGCGGCCCGCACCGCGTCCTAGTTCGAGTACCGCGCAACGCGTCAGGATGGGAGCCGCTCATGACCACGACCGTTCCCGGCCGCACCGGTGAGAAGCGGACCGCTCCGCGCGGGCAGGCCACGGATCCCGTCCCCTCCAACGAGGCGGACGCGATCGAGGTGATCGAGGGTGGCGAGGCGGTCGGCATCCCGTCGGTCCTCGGGGTCCTGAAGGGGATCACCTCGGCGCTGGCCCAGCCCGGGCCCGTCACCCGGGGTGCCGGACGGCTCGTCGGGCACCTCGTGTCGATCGCGCGCGGGACGGACGATCACACGCCGCACCCGAAGGACAAGCGCTTCGCCGACCCGGCGTGGTCGGAGAACCCGCTCTTCCGTCGGTTGGGGCAGAGTTACGTCGCCCTGGGCTCGGAGCTCGGCCGGCTGGTCGAGGAGTACGAGAGGAGTTCCGCGGACTGGCACGACGTGGAGCGGGCCCGGTTCGCGGTGACCGCGCTGACCAGCGCGCTCTCGCCGACCAACCAGCTGCCGACGAACCCCGCGGCGCTGAAGCGGGCCTTCGACACCGCGGGGGCGAGCGTCGTCCGCGGGGTACGCCAGTTCGCGCACGACGTCCGGCACAACGGTGGCCTGCCCTCGCAGGTCGACCGCAGCGCCTTCGTCGTGGGCGAGGACCTGGCCGTCACGCCGGGGGACGTCGTCGACCGGGACGAGGTGGCCGAGCTCATCGAGTACCGACCGAGCACCGCGACCGTCCGGGAGCGGCCGCTGCTGATCGTCCCGCCGCCCATCGGCCGGTTCTACTTCCTGGACCTGCGGCCCGGCCGCAGCTTCGTGGAGTACGCGGCGAGCCGCGGCCTGCGCGTCTTCATGATCAGCTGGCGCAACCCGACCGCCGAGCAGGCGGACTGGGACATCGACACCTACGCCGGACGGATCCTGAGCGCCGCCGAGGTCGTCAAGGACATCGCCGGCGTCGAGGACGTCAACACCCTCGGCTTCTGCGCCGGGGGCATCCTCCAGTCGACCGTCCTCGGCCATCTCGCCGCGCAGGGCGAGCACACGATCCACTCGGCGTCGTACGGGGTCACGCTGTTGGACTTCGGCGTCCGGGCGCCGATCGGCGCCTTCTCCGCGCCGCGCGCGCTGGAGATGGCCCGGGCGGACTCGCAGCGCCGCGGGGTGATCACCGCCCGGTCGCTGGGCACGGTGTTCAGCTGGATGCGGCCGGACGACCTGGTGTTCAACTACGTCGTCAACAACTGGTTGATGGGCGAGCGGCCGCCGGTCTTCGACATCCTGGCCTGGAACGCCGACGGCACCAACCTCCCCGCGGCGCTGCACTCTGAGTTCCTCGACATCTTCCGGTCGAACACTCTCGCCGAGGGGCACCTCGAGGTGCTGGGAACGCCGATCGACCTCGGCAAGATCACCGTGCCGGTGTTCGTCACCGGGGCGCTCAACGACCACCTGACCCCGTGGACCGGCTGCTACCGGACGACGGAGCTGGTGAGCGGGCCGAGCACCTACGTCCTGAGCAACGCGGGCCACATCGCGAGCCTGGTCAATCCGCCCGGCAACCCGAAGGCCAGCTACTTCATCGGTGGGGACCCCTCGGACGGTCCCGAGCACTGGCGCGCCACCGCGGAGAAGCGGCAGGGGACCTGGTGGGAGGCCTGGGCGGACTGGATCCTGGAGAGGTCGGGCGCCGAACGTCCGGCACCGACCTCGGGCGGCAGCGCGAACCACCCGCCGCTGGAACCGGCCCCGGGGTCCTACGTACTGGACCGGACGCCCTGACGCGACCGGACCGCCGGCTCGGAGTCCGCCGCCCGACGGAGTGGTGTGGCGTCCGCGAGCGCCTCAGCCGATCACGGCGCGCGCCGTCTTCACCGGGAAGCGACTGGCCGGACGTGTGCCGGTCACCGAGCTCTTCCCGTACTTGGCCATCCCGAACCCGTCGTAGCCGTGTGCCGCGACCTCCTCGCAGATCTTCCGGTAGTTCCCGACGCCGCCGACGTACGGGTAGAGGCTGCGCGGCTTGCCCGGGATGTTCGCGCCGACCCACCAGGAGTTCGCCATCGGCAGCAGCGTCGCCCGGGTCACCTCGTTGTGGTGGTCGACCCAGTCGTCCTCGGCCTCGGGCAGCGGCTCGATCTTGTCGAGCTTGTGCTCGCGCATGTACCCGATGCAGTCGGCGATCCAGTCGACGTGCTGCTCGATGGACACCGGCATGTTGCTCAGCACCGACGGGCTCTGCGGTCCGGTGATCATGAACAGGTTCGGGAAGCCGTGGGTCGCGACGCCGAGGTAGGTCCGCGGCCCCTGGGCCCACTTCTCACGCAACGTGACACCGCCCCGTCCGGAGATGCCCATCCTGAAGAGCATGCCGGTCATGGCGTCGAACCCGGTCGCGAACACGATGGCGTCGACCTCGTACTCCGCGTCCCGCGTCCGCACGCCCGTGGGGGTGATCTCCTCGATCGGTGAGCGCCGTACGTCGACGAGCGTCACGTTGTCCCGGTTGAACGTCTCGTAGTAGCCGTTCTCGAGGGGCGGCCGCTTGGTGAAGAACGGGTGGTCCTTGGGCGCGAGGAGTTCGGCCACCTCCGTGTCGTGCACCCGTGCGCGGATCTGGTTGCGGACGAACTCGGAGGCCGTCTCGTTGGCCGCCGGGTCGGTCAGGAGGTCGTTGAAGGTGAGGCCGATGCGGAAGCCGCCCTGCGCCCACGCCGTCTCGTAGATGCGCTGCCGCTCCTCCTCCGACACCGAGAGAGCGGGTCGCTCCGGGGCGTCGTAGGGGAAGCCGAAGCTCGTCTCCCGGGTCCGCTGCCAGATGTCCTTGTAGGTCGCCTTGGTCTCGCGCACGTACTCGTCGCTCAGCGGCCCGTTGCGCCCCGCGATGTCGTAGTTCGGGGTGCGCTGCAGCACGTAGACGTGCGCGGCCTGCTCGGCGATCTCCGGAATGGCCTGGACCGCGGTCGCCCCGGTACCGATCACCGCGACGCGCTTGCCCGTGAAGTCCACTCCTTCCCGGGGCCAGCGCGCGGTGTGGTACTGCTCGCCCCGGAAGCTCTCGCGTCCCTCGAAGTCGGGCAGGTTGACCGCGGACAGGCAGCCGACGGCCGTGATGAGGAACTTCGCCGTGACCCAGCCGCCGTCGTCGGTGCCGATCCCCCAGCGGTTGGTCGCCTCGTCGTAGGCGGCGCTCGTCACCCGGGTGCCGAACTGGATGTCACGCCGGAGGTCGAAGCGGTCGGCGACGTGCTGCAGGTACCGCAGGATCTCCGGCTGGGCGGCGAAGCGCTCGCTCCAGGTCCACTCCTGGAGGAGGTCCTCGGACAAGCGGTCGGAGAAACTGTAGAAGTAGCTCTCCGAATCACACCGCGCGCCGGGGTAGCGGTTCCAGTACCAGGTGCCGCCGACGTCGTCCGCCGCTTCGAACACGCGCACCGACAATCCGAGCGTGTCGCGCAGGCGGTGGAGCATGTACAACCCCGAGAATCCCGCCCCGACGACGAGCGCATCGAAATCGGTGCCCGTTCCGGCGCCGTTTCCCGGAGTGTTCTGCTGCTCGCTGGACATGCCTCACTCCCCGTTGATTCTCCTGGTCGGGTACCACCTCCGGCAGGACCTGCCGGCAGGGAAGGACGTAGCCCGGGTGGGCCGGGCGTACGGTTCCAGGAAGCTCTCACCGGTACTCCACGGATCGTCGAGGCCCAGCTGTGTGGCCGTTCACGTTCCGCCGTCACGTCCCGGTGCGGCAGAAGGTGCGCCGGACGGTGATGTGGCGGAGTGTGAGCTGAGACACAGCGGGTGTCAAGGCTCGCAGGCCCCGAGCGCTCTTGACCTGAACCCGGATCGAGGTTGCACCATCGGCTCATGGCTGTCGCGTTCAACCACACCATCGTCGCCACCCGCGACCAGGAGGCCGGTGCGCGCTTCCTCGCCGAGGTGCTCGGGCTGCCCGCGCCGACCCGTTTCGGGCCGTTCAGCGTCGTCGCGCTGCCCGACGGGGCGAGCCTCGACTACATGGACAGCGACGAGGTGCACCCGCAGCACTACGCGTTCCTCGTCTCCGAAGCCGTGTTCGACGCCGTGACCGAGCGGCTGCGGGACCGGGGGGTGCCGATCTACGCCGACCCCTGGCACGGGACGCCGGGCCACAACACGAACGACGGCGGCCGCGGGGCGTACTTCGACTCCCCCGAGGGCCACAATCTCGAGGTGATCACCCGGCCGTACGGCAGCGGTGGAGCCTAGCCGCGGACGTGACGGCCCTCGTCAGTCGGCGGAGTGCAGTGCTGCCCTGACCTCTCGCGCGATCTCCGCATGCAGGTCCCGCGAGCGGTCGAGGACACCCTGCATCCAGTAGAAGCCGTGGATCATGCCCCGGTACTCGCTGTAGGTCACCTTCACGCCTTCGGCCCGGAGCCGGTCGGCATAGAGGCGCCCGTCGTCGCGGAGGGGGTCGAACTCGGCGGTGACGACGAGTGCGGGCGGCAGATCGGCGAGGGTCCCGGCGCGCAGCGGCGAGGCCCGCCAGTCGGGTTCGTCGGTCGCCCCGTCCAGGTAGTGGCCCCAGAACCAGCGCATGGACTCCCGCTGCAGCAGGTAGCCCTCGGCGTTCTGGACGGCCGAGGGCTTGTCGACGTCATGGTCGGTGGCGGGGTAGACGAGCAGCTGGTACGCCAGCGGTGGACCGCCCTGGTCGCGGGCCTTGAGCGCCACCGCGGCCGCGAGGTTCCCGCCCGCGCTGTCCCCGCCGACGGCGATCCGGGCGGGGTCGATCCCGAGTTCCTCGGCGTGCTCGGCCACCCAGCACGTCGTTGCCCAGGCATCGTTGAACGGCACCGGGAACTTGTGCTCCGGGGCCTTCTGATAGTTCACGGCGACGACGATGCAGTCCGTGTCGTTGGCGAGTGCGCGCATGCTCGGATCGCAGATTTCGATGTTGAGGATGACCCAACCGCTGCCGTGGAAGTACACGATGGCGGGCCTGGGCCGGTCGCCGGCGGGCCGGTAGATCCGGGCCGGGAGATCGGCGGTCGGTCCCGGGATGAAGCGGTGCTGGACCTCCCCGACGTCGGGCGCCGGGCCCTGCAGGTCGGCGAACGCCCACGCGGCCCGGCGCGCCTGCGGCACGGTCATGTGCTCGAACGGGGGCTGCCCGGCTTCGGCCAGTTGTTCCAGGAGCGCCTTCACCTGTGGATCCAGCACCCTTTCCGACATGACGTCCTCCCGAGAGGTTCGGTGATCGTCGGCCCGACGGCGTCGAGCCGTTTCAGCTGCGGAGCCGGCCGGCGCCGGGTGGAGTGCACAGCTCGCGGTCGGGCAACGGCCAAGAGGATTTCTGCCGTACCGGCCACCGCCACGTCGTCGCGAATCCCGCCTGCTGGGCCGCAGAAGTCTCGCGCGGGGGTGAGCCACGGCCTGCGCGCTCGGTCCGGATGGAGCTGCGAACGCATGGGCCGCACCTGTGCCGGCTCCACCTCGTGCAGGGTCCTCCGGCCGAGGTCGTTGCACCAGCGGCCGATCGGACGCGAGTGTGGCGCAGAGCGTCCGGCGTGGACTGGAATGACCTGCCCCGGCTGGCGGAACGGCACTGCCGCGTTCGCTCAACGCGCTGGCAGCAGGGCGTCCTGGTCCCACCGACGGCGACGAGCGCAGCCGCGCCTCCTGCGCGGTGAGGGCAGAACCGGGCTGCCCGGCGCACCGGCAGGACCCGTGTTCACGGGGTCCTGCCGAGCTAGATGCCGTTGACGACGGCGGCAGGTGTCCGGTGGCCGACCGTCATGCGTGCGGGATCTTGTAGGGGGAGAGCGAGCCCGCGTCCACGATGTGCGTCGTGCCCGTGACGTAGCGGGCCTCGTCAGAGGCGAGGTAGAGCACCGCGTTGCTGATGTCGACCGCCTCGACCCATGGCACGGGCAGCGCGTTCATGGCCTTCACCTCGGCCTCCGCCTCGGCGCGGCTGGCGCCCGAGCGGCCGAGGAGCAGCTCGTAGGTCATCGGGTTCTGCACCATGGCGGTGTCCACGGTCGTGGGGTGCACGGAGTTGACCCGGATCCCGTGCGGGGCGAGCTCGATCGCCAGCGCGCGCATCATCCCGGTCACCCCGTGCTTGGCCGCGACGTAGTGCACGACGTTGGGCGCCCCCTGGAGGCCGAAGATCGAGCTGGTGAGGATGATCGAGCCACCCGTACCCTGCTCGATCATCTGCGGGACCGTCGCCCTGATCGTCTTCCACACGCCGGTGAGGTTGACGTCGATCATCTCCTGCCAGGACTCCTCGGAGAGCTCCCAGGCCGGGGCGCTGCTGAGAATCCCTGCGTTCCCGCAGACGATGTCGAGGTGCCCCAACTCCGACACGCCGTCCGCGACCGCGGCCTGCAACTGCCCGAGGTCGCGGACGTCGGCCTGGCGGGTGAGGATCCGGCGGTCGCGGTCCTCGACCTGCTTCGCAGTCTCCTCGAGGTCCGCCTCGCTCGCCAGCGCGTACGGCACGGTGTCGAGCTGGCTGCAGAGGTCGATCGCGATGATGTCGGCGCCCTCCTCGGCCAGCCGGAGCGCATGCGTCCGGCCCTGCCCGCGGGCGGCCCCGGTGATCAGTGCGACCTTCCCCTCGACGCGTCCCATGACAGCTCCCTTCGGCGCACCTCGTGCCACTTTCCTGCTCGGTGGAGAGGTCTTCGGAAGGACCCCTTCGCCGATGGCCTGGATGCCTTCGAGGCGGCCCGGGACAGGGCGACATCACGGATGTCCGGCGACGCCCTGCCGTCATGCCCGACGGTCATCCCGCCACCGATCCTTCCCGGCGCGCAGCGATCTGCGACATACGCACACCTACGTAGCGCTCCTTCCGCACGCCCGCCGCGAGGAGCCGCCGGGTCGATCGGGGAGGCGGGTGTGCGGCAGGGCAGCGTCAGCGGGAGCTCCGGGAGCGTGGTCACCGCACCGGCCCGCGTCCTCGTGAGGGCGGGCCGGTGCAGTCACCTACGGGCGGAACGTGCGGGCTGGTGGGAGCATCCACCGGCCCGAGACCGTCAGGAGCCGGCGACGGGCTCCGCTGCGAGTGCCGAGCCGACGACCTTCTCGACCTCGACGAGGTTGTCGGAGTAGACGCCCGCGTTGCCCAGCTGGTTGTGCCGGTCGAGGGTGATGGTGTTGACCGTGCTGCCCGACGCCTTGTTCTGCCAGTGTCCGACGTTGGCCATGACCAGGCCCTGCATGACGATGTCGGCGACGACGGCCGGCCCCGCGAAGGACCCGCGGTCGTTGAAGACCCGGACGATCTCGCCCTCGGCGATGCCGCGGTCGGCCGCGTCCTCGGGGTGGATCCAGACGCGCTGGTCGCCCTGGACGTCCTGCTTGTCCGCGGCGTTGGCGTACTGGCTGTTGAGGAACGCGTGCGGCTTGGGCGAGACGATGTTGAGCGGGTAGCGCTTCGCCAGCTCCGGGTTGGAGCCGGGGGACTCGAACGGCGGCACGTAGTCCGGCAGCGGGTCGAGCGGGTCGCCGGGCTGCATCCGGTCGTACATCGATCGCCAGACCGGGACGACGAAGTTGCCGCCCTCGGCGAGGCTGGACCTGAACTCGCACTTGCCCGACGGCGTGGGGAAGTTCCCCTCGGCGTGCGGGGCCCGCTCGTGCGGCAGCCCCACGTTCAGCCGGGCCCAGCCGGTCTCCTTGAGCGAGTCGTAGGTGATGCCCTGCAGGGCAGGGGCCTCCCAGTCGTGGAAGTCCCGCAGCATCTGCTCGTCGGTGCGGTCCCAGTAGTCGTCGGTGAAGCCCATCGTCCTCGCGAGCCTGCGGAACAGCTCGGAGTTCGGCACGGCCTCGCCCGGCGGCGCGATGGCCGGCTGGTTGAGCGAGATGTAGAGGTGGCCCCAGGTGACCATGATGTCCAGCTGCTCGGCCTGCATCGTGGCGGGCAGCACCAGATCGGCGAACCTCGCGGTGTCGGTGACGAAGTGGTCGCTGACCACGGTGAACAGGTCCTCGCGCAGCAGCCCGGCCATCGTCTTGGCCTGGGCGGGGCCCTGCGAGACGGGGTTGGAGTTGTAGACGAACAGCGACTTGATCGGCGGGTCGAGCTCCATCTCCCCGGTCAGCGCCATGCCGAGGTCCAGCTCGTTGACGACGCGGGTGCCCTCGGGGATCCACTCCGGCATGCAGATCTTGTCGAACAGGGTCGGGAACTCCCAGATCGGCATCTCCATGGTGCCGCCGCCGACGTGTCGCCAGGCCCCGACCAGCGCGGGCAGCGAGGTGATGGCCCTGATCGCCTGGCCGCCGCCGCGGCTGCGCTCGATGGCCACGCCCTGGCGGATCGCCGCGGGTCGGGTGGTGGCGTACTCGCGGGCGAGGGTCCGGACGTCGTCGGCGGGGATCCCGGTGATCTCCTCGACGCGCTCCGGTGGGTACTGGGCGGCCCGCTCGGCCAGCTCGTCGAAGCCGACGGTGTACCGCTCGACGTAGTCGGTGTCGACCAGACCCTGCGATGATCTCGTGGATCATGCCCATGGCCAGCGCGCCGTCGGTGCCGGGACGGATCGGGATGTGCCAGTCCGCCTGCCGGGCGGTGCGGGTCCGGACCGGGTCGATGACAACGATCTTGGCGCCGTTGTCCTTGCGCGCCTTGAGCAGGAACGGCCAGCCGTGCAGGTTCGTGCTGGTCATGTTCATGCCCCAGACGATGATGTACTTCGAGTACGCCATCGACTCGATGTCCAGCCCGCCCGTGCCGCCCACCGTCATGTGCCAGGCGGTGGAGGAGCCGGACTCGCAGTAGGTCTTCTCGGCCACGGTGGCGCCGAGCCGGTTGAAGAAGGCGTCGCCCGAGGTGAGGCCGTTGATCACGCCCTGATGGCCGAGGTAGGCGTGCGGCATGATCGCCTGGCTGCCGTACTTGGCGATGATGTCGGTCCAGCGCTGCTTGATCTCGGCCAGCGCCTCGTCCCAGGTGATCCGCTCGAAGTCACCCGAACCCTTCGGCCCGACCCGGCGCAGCGGGTGCAGGACGCGGTCGGACCGGTAGTGGTGTTCGGGGAAGTTCTTCAGCTTGACGCAGAGCCCGCCCTTGGTCATCGGGTGGTCCGGGTCGCCCTTGACGTCGACGAGCCGGCCGTCCTCGACGTGGAACAGCATCGCGCAGGTGTCCGGGCAGTCGTGGGGACACGCCCCACGGACGATCTTCAGTTCGCGGCCGGAGGTGGAGCCGGCCTCGGGTGCGAGCGTCATCGGGAGGACCTCCGGGCGGGATCGGTGAACGAGTGCCGACGCGAGCGCCGGTTCGCGTTCAAGTCACGCAGCGGGTCTTTTCGCCCTCATTGCTCGAAGGTAACGCCGTGTGAACGCTGCCGAATTGCTCGGCGACCCTCTGCATCTGCACGCCTGCCGTGCGACGAAGTCGATTCAGGCGGGCTCGGCGGAATGACGTCGGAGCTCGGAGGCAGGTGTAATCACCTCGCTCGCCCGCCACCCCTCTCTGCAGCTGCGCCGAAAGGGTGCCGATCACCACGGTTCAGGGTGTCGCCGCAGGCAATTCGGCGGCCCTGATTCCGCGAGCGCGCCGATTGTGCCCGCCGAAACCGCAAGCGAGGAGAGGAAGTGCGAAGAGCAGCGCAGCGGTGCCCGCCTCCGCGCCGCCCCTGTCGCCTGAGCGAGCGGCGCTTTCGCTCAGTAGATGTGAACGAGAGCGCCGTTCGCCACCGGTCAGGCGACGCGTGCTGCGCCGCTCACGCCCGTTCGAGGCGGAC